>CAYUBQ010000019.1:0-9872 GCA_964443135.1 uncultured Desulfobacterales bacterium
AGAGCTGCCGGTACACCTTCAGGAAGCATGGAAGCGTATTCGGGGTCACGGTGAAGGTCTCCACGACCCGGGCCATACGCGAGGAGGGCATCCACGACTCCGCTGAAGATGTCTTCCATCGGCAGGTCAACGCGCGGAAGTCAAGCGCTCATGCTCCGAAGAAGTGCAGGCAGGTTCAGGGCCTGGGCGATGACGCGTTCTGGGAGGGGACCAGCCTGTATGTCCTGAAGGGGAACATCCTGGTCATGGTTACCGTCCACTCGGTGCTGGAGGGTTCCTTCACCAACCGCGAAGCCATGGATGCCGCCCATGAGAAACAGAATCTTGGCCTTTCCCAAGAGGTTGCCGAGACCGTGCTGTCGAGATTGACGGCATCGTAACCACCCGTTGGATGCCCACGAAACCCCGAATCCAGGGGAAAGGGCCCCAAAAGGAGAATACCCATGGTCAAGTCGTTTTCCGCGATCGCGTTGATGTTGGCATTGGTCTCTACCTCCCTTGCCGCTACATCCGTGCCCACGGCGGATTTGCAGGGCGCCGAGGACAGCCCTCTGTTGGGACGCTACGAGGGCTCGATCCTGGTCTCCTATGAACACAAAGACTTCGACGAGTTCGCAATGCCGCTCTCCGCACTCGAGCGGGTCGAAGGCAAGAGGGACCCTCACAACAATATCTATTTCGAACCGAAGCGGAAAAAGACCGTGGAAGGCGAGCATTGGCGTCTGGTCTATCTGATGCCTGAGGGCGTGTCACCCCTGGAGGTCGTACGAAACTATCAAGAGGAGATGGAGCGCAAAGGCGGGGAGATCGCCTACGAGTGCAAGGAGATGGAGTGCGGGGGCGATCCGAACCGGGGAAGCAGCGGCGGGGGCGGCGACATGAGCCTTTCCATGGTTCTCCGGCCTGACGAACAGGTCCAAGACGAGGCCTTTTCACCCGGCTCCTGCGCGCAGAGAGAACGCATTTCCAATCAGCGTTATACCGCAGGAACCCTGGGCGAGCGTGGTGCCTACGTCTCCGTGCTGGCGTACACGGTTCAGCCCGGCCATTCCTGCAGGGCGTTCAAAGGGCGGACCGTTGCCGCCGTGGACATCGTTCGGTCTGAAACGCGCGAGCAGAAAATGGTCACCGTAAAGGCCGAGGAAATGGCCGGGCAAATCTCCACCACGGGAAGCATTGCTCTCTACGGAATCTACTTCGATTTCAACAAGGCCGAGGTCAAACCCGAATCAGAGCCTACGTTGGTGCAGATCGCCAGGCTTCTGCAGGACCGTCCGGGCATGAACCTGATGGTCGTCGGACATACGGACAATGTGGGAACGTTCGCGTTCAACATGGACTTGTCGCAACGACGGGCGAACTCGGTGGTGCACGCACTGGTTCGTCGACACGGAATTGCTGAAAACCGCCTTACCCCCGTGGGGGTGTCTTTTGCGTGCCCTGTCGCCTCGAACAGAACCGACGAAGGAAGGGCAAAAAACCGTCGCGTGGAGCTGGTTGAACGCTGAGGAGGTGTTGTCAACGCCTCAAGGTGTGCCGGCCAGGCACTGGTTCAAGGATTCGCCCCAGGGAAGCGAAGGAAATCGTGTTTATTCGTCTTTTTCCACGAGGTATTCCGAGTAGTGTTTTTTGGCGCAGTCCGGGCAGAGGCTGTGGCTGAACTCGGCGTCGGAATGATTGGCGATATAGCCAAAATCAGCTTTGACGCATTCGCAAAAACCCGCTCACGCGCCGCTGGGGACGATATAACCTGTTGAAATTTCAGGGGCAGATCTCGACGATTCGGGCTTTTTGCGACTCCATCAGATTTCGGGGCTGACCGGTATTCCCCAGTCGACCGTTTCGGCAATCGAGAATGATCGTGTCAAGCTGGGCGTCGAACGTGCGAAAGTGTTGGCCACTGCCCTGAAGGTCCATCCAGGAGTTCTCGTTTTTCCGGGTTGGGAGCTTCCTGAAGAAGCGGCCGCATAAAATATGCTTGGGCCGGAGGGGCAAATGCGCCTGCTGGTCAGTGTCTCTTCATAACCTGAAATTCCCAACGACAGGTGCCGCATATCGGCTCATGAGCCCCCGCCCGCCGGTCCTCGAACCCACCATCCCTCCATCGCCTGAACCGCCTGAGCCTGTTTTTCTCGTCGAGCGTCTTGAACCCCTCTCGATTCAGGCGCGACGGGCCGCTGGAACGGGATGAAGAGGCCAGGCGCCATTCGGCCAGACCCGCCACCAGGCTCCCCAGCTCGATGTCGTTTCCGCAGAGGCCCCCCCCGTTTTCGCCCCTCAGGTGGGATCGAAGCAGACGAGCCACCGCCGGCGTCGAGGAGGTCGTCCGTGCAGGGGGCGTGGTGGTGGTCGTGCCGTCCGGCAGGATCGTGGTGACGGTGCCGTCCGGGGCGGTGGTGATGGTGGTCCCGTCGGGCATCTTTGTGATCAGGGTGCCGTCCGGCAGCAGGATGCGAACCAGGCCGTCGGGCGTGGTCATGACGGTCGTCCCGTCCGGGGCGATGACGGTTGTGGTGCCGTCGGCCAGGGTGATGGTGACGGTGCCGTCCGGCGCAACGGTCTCCTTCGTGCCGTTCCCATAGACCCTTTCCAGGGTGCCGTCGGAGAGGGTTCGGGTGAAGAGAAGGGGGCTCTGGGGGACCAGTCCGTCGAGGCTCTCGATCCCGGCCCCTCCCCCGGGTCCTCCGTAGCGCAACCAGCCCTGCCTCCCGTACGAGCCGCCATGGGAGAATCCCGGTCCGAGCCCCGATCCTCCGCCGAAACCAACCCCCGTCCCAATGGACGGCCCCCATGTGAACACGCCCCCGGCCACCGGAGCCGTGAAAAAGGCCCCAGGCGGCAAAAGGGGAAGGTCCCCGAGCGTCTCGACCCACTGGGGGTTCGTCAGGAAGAGACTCAGAGGCGGAACGATGCGGACGATCCTGCCCCCCTGGACCACGACCTGCCCGTGCTCTTCGATGAGGATGTCTTCGGGGGCCTGCCCGATCAGGGTGTCCTCGCCTTCTCCTCCGATGAGGATGTCGGTGCCGGGTCCACCGCTCAGGGTGTCCGCGGCGCCGCCCGGCTGAGCGAAACTGAGGGCGGTCCAGGACCCGCCTCCGAAGAGCAGGACCGTGCCCCCGTCGCCCAGCAGGGTGTCAAAGCCCGCCCCGCCCGTCAGGGCATCGATGCCGGGGCCCCCCAGGAGAACGTCGTTTCCGTCGTTCCCCGCGAGCGCGTCGTTGCCGCCCCCGGTCCCGTCGGTGGTGATGCGGGTGGGAACGCCGAGGACCAGGGTGATTCGGCCATGGTCCCCGAGCAGGATATCCCCTCCGTTCCCGGCCGTGAGGGCATCGTCGCCCCCGCCGCCGAAGACCGTGTTGTCCCCGTCCCCTGCATCGATGGCGTCAGCCCCGCCAGAAGAGGAACCGGCGGAGACCAGACTGCTCGGGAAGGGGTTCCCATAGACAATCCAGCCCTGATCCCCGAACACAATATCATCGTTTATTCCAGTGATGATCGTATCGTTTCCGGGCCCTCCGATGACAATATTTCGACCGTTGCCGGCCGTCACCACATCGTCGTCCCCTGAATCCGCCCCGCCGGACCCGGCCTGCACGAGGGTGCCGTCCTTCTTGCGGGTGATCACCCCCACGTCGCCGAAGATCAGATCGTCACCGTCGCCGCCGATCAGGGTGTCCTTCCCCTCCCCTCCCACCAGCGCCAGCTCGGCTCCGCGGGTCGCCCGAGATGCATCGATTCGATCGTCCCCCGCATCCCCGTAGATCTCCAGGTGCCCTGCCGTGACGGTTCCCTCGACCGTGATCCGGTCATTCCCCGGGTTGCCCGTGACTCGGGTCACCGCATCGCCTCGAAGGCTGACCACGGACAAACCGTCGTCCCCGGTTCCCATGATGACGTGGACGCCGCCCCCAAAGGTGCCTCCCGTGGCGGCGTAGTGGATGGCCTCCGGCCCCAGACCGGTGATCTCGCTTTCGGTGAGGACGGCCTGTGGGTCGGCTGCCGAGCTCCCCGCATCGCTCACCTCCAGGAGGTTGTCTCCGGCCTGACCGTCGATGTAAAGGACGCCTCGAAGGCCGGTCAGGTCGCCCAGGCCGGCCGGGGCATCGGACGAGACGTGGATTCCGTCGTCTCCGGCGCCGGTGTTCAGCCAGGTGACGGTGCCGGCGGCCGTGGACTGGACGAGAAGCGTGTCGTCTCCGCGTCCGGAGTCGAGCACCAGGTTTTCGATGTCCCGATAGGCGACCCGGCCGTTGTCCCCCATGCCGAACCCGGTGATGGCGTCCAGGGTCACGGTCCCCCGGTTGGGCGCGGCGTCGGCCGAGCCGTCGAGGATCAAACGATCCGCATCCGTCTGAGACCCCCCGTCCACGGTCAAGGGCGCGTTGATTCCGCCCAGCAGACCGTCCCCGGCCGAGCCCGTGAAGGAACGGCCCAGCACAACGGTGTCATTGCCCGCACCGGTGTCCACCCATGCGGCCCCGGCGTTCAGATGCACGAGACCGACGGCGTCGTCGTCCGGCCCGCCCAAGATGGTCACGGCGGCTCCGGTCACGTCGCCGACCAGATCGATGGTGGTCCCGGAGGCGTCCGCTTGACCTTCATCACCCTGAATCACCACGGCCTGCACCGCTTGTATGGGGCCCAGGCTTCGAATGTCGTCTCCCACCCGAATCCGCACGCCCCCTCCGGCCCGAATCCCTCCCGACGCCTCCAGCAGGAAGTCCTCTCCGGTTTCGGCGGTGTCCGGAACGGTCAGGTGGACATCCCCGTCGGAAGCCTCGACCCGGGCCACACGCAGGGCGCCGCTCACCTCGCCGACGAACACGCCTTGCACCGCCGAGGCGCCGAACCCGCCGGCGGCTGCAGCCGAGGTGTCCACCTCGAGGTGGTTTCCGTCCTCACCCACGGCGCCGTGGGTCGAGATCAATCGAATGCGGCTCCCGAGAACGTCGGCGTCTGCATCGCCGTAGGCATCCACCATGGATCCATGGGCCCCGAGGTCCACATCGCCCGCGGCGGAGACCACGCGTTCCAGGTGGAGGTCGCCGGAGGTCTCCTGGACCCAGACGTCTTCCTGCCCATGGACCGAGAGGAGCGTGGAGTCGATGTTCAGAGGCTTTCCCGGGGCTCCCACACCGCCGTTCGACGCCGTGAGGGTCAGATGGGTGCCGGTGATGTGGTCGGCGCTCCCGTCGCCTTCGCCGCAGAGGATCGAGTCGCCTGCTCTCAGCTCAACCCCTTGATTCGATTCGATCTCCCCCACCCGGATGTCCCCGCTCCCAGCCCCGATGAACACCCCCGCGTCTGCGAAGGCATCCAGCTCGCCCCCCTCCTGACGGATCTCGATGCTGCGGGTTTCCTCCCCTACCCCCCCGGTGAACGAAACCAGGGAGATGTCCCCGGCATGAATCCGTTGACCCGAATCCGATCGGGTGATGTCGCCCAGGGTGTGGACGGCCACGGAACCCTGTGCATAGTCGAGCAGACCGGTCAGCTCGATCTGGTGGTCTCCTCCCTGAACCTGGACCCGTCCGACCCCCGAGCCCTGCTCCAGGACAAAGGTCCCCGGCTCGGCCTGCTGATCGGTGAGGGTGACATCGCGAAACACATAGCTTCCGCACTGGGAGGACAGTCGAACCGAGGAAAGGCTCAGCGGGTCCCCGAAGTACTTGTCGGCGACGATCATGGAGCCGGCCCCTTGAGACAGCTCGGCCTCGAGCAGGGCGCCCGCTTCCGCGGACCCGTTCACGGCGTCCACCAGCTCCTGGGCCGTGGTCGGGCGGGAGGGGTGGGTGTTCAGGGTCACGGTGACCGTCCTGCCCGCAACCCCCACGGTCGGTCCGGAGCCCTCCCCCAGGTCCTGCTTGTCGATCACGACCTCCACCGGGTCGAGCAGGGAGAGGGCATCGGCGCGGGACGAAGTGAGCTTCACGGTGATCTCGTCGACCACCGCCGCGTAATAGGTGCGCCCGGACACCAGGTCCCCGACCTCTTCACCGCTCCCGCTTCCGTTCCAATAGACCACGGCCTGTCCGGTCTGCAGTCCGTGCCGGGACTCGAAACGGATGCTGTCCTCGACGCCGTCCACACCGCCGGCCGTGGGGTCGAAAAAGAGCCCGAAGCTGTGACCCGTCTCCCCGGCCGACACATGGGTGTCCACAGCCATGACGCGGCCCGCCAGTGCGTCGTCCCGGCTGAGGGCCAGCTGAAGCGCATGGCTGTTCCCCGGAACGCTGACCGCGTAGTAGGTCCTCCCGCTGGTGAGCCCGTGGATGGCCTGGTTGGCGCCGCCGCCGTGGTTGTACACCACGGCCTGGCCGGTCCTGAAGTAGTGGACGGCACCCAGGTCGATGCGGGTGGACGAGCTGAGGCTGTGGCCGGTCCCGGTCCCCTTCGTGGGATCCAGGGAAAGGACCCGGCCGTGAACCGCGTCGTCCCGGGATGCGGCCAGCTGAAGGGTGTCCGCATCCACCGCCACCACATGATACACGCCGCCGTCAACCAGGTCTCCCATGGGCGAGTGTCCGCCGTCGTGGTACACCACGGCCTCGCCGGTGACGAAGCCGTGGGGGGATCCGAGGGTGATGCGTTCCGTGGAGGTGAGGCTCTGGGTCGTGCCGGCGGCAGGGGCCTGGTCATAGGCCAGACGGACCGCATACCGCTCGGTGCCGGTCAGCCCCGCGGCGTCGATGTCGAGCCGAAGGGCATGGGTGGCCGGGTCGTTCACATCCGGCAGGGCGAGGTCGACGGGCGCAGGGTCTGTGGAGGCGTGCTTCAGCTGAATCGTGTCCTCGTCGATCTTCACCACGGAGTAGGTGGCCCCGGAGGTCAGGGCTCCGATGGGGGTGGAGCCTCCGGCGTCGTACAAAACGGCGTCACCGGTCCGGAAGCCGTGCTCGTAATCGAAGGTGATGGTGTCCTGGACCGGATCCACGGCCCCGGCCGCACTGTGCCCTCGGCCGTCGTCGTACCCCGCCGGGAACAGTGCGCCTTCGGCCTCCTCTCTGGACCGGGCCAACCGAAGGGTCGTGGGGGTGACGGCCTGCACGAAATAGGTCTCGCCGTCCACCAGGCCCGGGATCGTTCCGGCGCCGTTCGTCGGAGAGCAGGTCACCTGGTCCCCGGTGATGAACCCGTGCTCGAAGCCGAGGTCGATGGTGTCGGCCGTTCCGTCGATGCCGTCGCTCCCGAAGGTCTCGCCCCGGGCCTCGTGTGCGGACCGCGCCAACCGGATGGTCTGCGCATCCAGGACCACCGCGACGTAGGCTCCGCCGCTGCTCAGCCCGGCAATGGCTGCGTGTCCCTCGTCCTGGTAGACGAGCCTCTCTCCCGTGGCAAAGCCATGGTCCTGAGCGAACACCAGGTCCGTGCCCCCTCCCTGCACGACGAACAGGGCCCGTTCCAGCACGTCGTCCGGGTCAAAGGAGACGTCCACGCTCGGGGTGAACGTGCCGGTGACCAGGCTGGTGCCGTCCAGGATGGTCGCGGCAGGTTCCAGGTCCACCCGGCCTTGGCCGGCGTTTCGGAGGCCCAGGCGGATCACCGTGTCGCTGGACATCTCGAAAATCTGCCTGCCGCCGTCGATGAAGCGCAGGTCGGCCCGTCCATCCACGGACAGGTCCCGCACAAGGGACCGAAACGGCACATCGGCGGTTCCGCTCTGCTGGAGCATCATCCCCTTGATGTCGGCACAGGCGTCTCCGCCCGCGCGAAGCCGGAGCTCGGTGAGATCGGCGTTCCGCTGGTAGAGCTCTACCGGAAGACGTCCCTCCGCAGTCCCGATGTCGCCCTGATCGCTCTTCACATCGAGGTTTCGGGTCTGAATCAGGGCTGCGGCGCCGGTGGCGAGGATCGAACCGCCCTTGTTGTGAATGGTGGTGGTGCCGGGCCGGTTGTCGATCCGGTTGGTCAGCTCCACCTTCCCGCCCGCGTGGTTCAGGATCTCGAGGCGGCTCTCCAGGGTCCCGGACTGAATGGTGAAGCTGTCGTTGTATGAGCCCACAGTGGAGAACTGGGGCTCGTTCGTCCGCTCGCTGAGAAGATCCACCACACCGACCACCAGGTCGTGATTCGAGTGGTTCTCCAGGAGCACACCGCCCCCTCCGCTGTTCAGAAAAACCATTGCGGTCCCCGAAATCGTTCCGTCCTGCGCCCGAAGGGACAGCTTTCCCAGAGGTGACCGCTCCACGTCTTCGACCACCGCCCTGCCCCCGCCGATGACGACGCCCACGTTGCTGACCGGATCGACGGAACCGTCGGCGTGAATCAGCAGCTTCCTGGAGTCCCCGTAGCCGATGTGGAGCGTGCCGTTCATGACAATGTCATTGCTGTTGTTCGTCGTGCCGTTCGTGTAAGCGTTCGCGTCGCTGAACTCGAACCAGGTAACATAGGAAACGACCTCCCGGATCACGGTGGAAACGGCGCTGACGATCCAGTTCAGGGGCCAGGGCAGATAGGTGACGACCTCGTCGACGATCTGCCGGACCACCTTGTCCGTGTGGGTAATGAACCCCCCCGCGGCCGCATCCGGCCCTCTGGACAAGCTCAGCGTGGACTCCGACCGCACCTCGGCGTCATGGGCGCGGATGGCGGTGTGGAGCCCGCCGATCTCCACAAGCGCATCGGCGAACACGCTCCCCTCGGCCGAGGCCGTGGCCTCGGCCACAAAGGTCCCCGTGTCGGCGCGGGCACGGGAGAGGGACTGGAGCGAGGTCCCCTTGGAGTGGTTCAGGGCGTGGACCGTCAGCTCTCCTGCGGCCCCCAGCAGCACGTGATCTCCGATGAGCACGTGGGCAAGAACCTGGTCGCCGGAGGAACCGACGTTCACTCTGGAGATCGCGGTGCCGAAGGCCCCGGCAATGTCGGAGTCGCCGCTGGCATCCGCCAACACCGTCTGCCCGCTGTACGGACCCACATCGATCTGGTTGTCCGAGGAGAGCGTCAGGTTGTTGGCCAGGATCTGCGCACCGTCCTGAACGACCAGCACGGCATCGGCGTCGATCTGGATGTCGGCGACGGCGATGGCGTACGGTCCGACCAGGGAGCCGCTCTTCATCACGGCCGTTGCAGGGACGTTCACCACGGAATCCGCTGCGATCGTCAGGTCCCCTTGGAACGCCAAAGCGGCCGAGGGACTGATCTCCGTGCACGTCTCGGTGTCCAGCGTGATCGTGACGTGACTGCCGCCGGCCGCGTGCAGACTGGGGATGGAGGTGGCGGCGGTGAAGAAGTCGGCGATGCTCCCGCTGATCAAGGCCTTGAACACGTCATTGACGTAGGGGCTGCCTTTTCCTCCTTCCGAGTAGACCGAGGGTTGTACGAAGGATCGTGACGTGACGGCCCCGTGGCCGCCGGCCTCGATCACCACCCCGCCCCCGAGGCTGGTTCGTGTCCTCTCCGTCATGGCCGCATGGGCGATCGCGGCGCCATAGGCAAAGGCCGCGTCGGATCGGCCCAGGGATTGGATGTCCATGGTCGATGCGCCGTCCGCGGTGACGGTGACGTCTCCGCCGGCGACCAGCCTGGATCCCGACGACACCTCGGTGAGAACACTGGAGTCCGTGCTGCCGGTCGCGCGGCTTCCATCGACCCCCGCCAGGAACGCCCCCGAAGAGGCATTGGCGTGTGAGGTCAGCGCCCTGCGACCGCTCCGGTTCTGATAGGACCCCAGGACGATGTCGTCGCCCGCCGTGACGCTCCCGCCGCCGATGGCCGCGCGGACGTTCGAGTGGAGGGAGGCGTCCGCCAGGGAGACGCCCACGCCCGCAACTCCGGCCGAGACCCCCGTCGCATCGGCGTTGGAGCTCGCCTCGGAATCGGCCTCGATGGTCACGTTGCCGCTGACGGAGATGTCGTTGCTCCCCGTCACC
>CAYUBQ010000019.1:9972-43499 GCA_964443135.1 uncultured Desulfobacterales bacterium
ATCGGCCTCGATGGTCACGTTGCCGCTGACGGAGATGTCGTTGCTCCCCGTCACCGCGCTCACGGTGGGGCGGACGTGGGCGCCGGCATCCGCGCCGGCCCCGCCGGCCACGCCCCCGGCCAAAGCGAACGCCACCCCGCTCGCGGTGTTCACGGACCTTGCAACCATGCGGAGATCCGCCGCGTTGAGAACGGCTCCATCGAGGAGGGCTCGGGTGTACGAGTCCGCGTCTCCGGCCGCGGCATGGGACAGGGCCGCCCCCACGGAGACCGCGCCGCCGGTGATGCCCATGGACAGGGCCTCCGAGGCGTTGTGAGAAAGGGCGTCGATGAGCACGTCCCCTCCCGCGCTGAGAGCGGCCGACGAGCCCACGCAGGTTTCCAGTGCGGCAGAGGCGTTCGCACCGGCCTCCGCTCCGTTGGCTCCGACCAGGGCGCCGCTGGGGGCGATGGCCCAGGCCTTTGCACTTTGGTCCAGCACATCTCCGGACGGCGTGCGGTTGTGGTAGGCTCCCAGGGTGATCCCCTGCCCCGCGGTGAGGGTCCCGCCCTCGACCACGGTCCGGACGTCCGGCGTGATCGCGGCCTCGGCCAGGGACACGCCCACGCTCACCCCCCCGGCCGCCACCCCCACGGCGTGGGCCAGGGCGTCGACCTCGGACAGGGACGTGATCACCACCTCGCCCCGGACCTGAATGTCCTTCGTGCCGGTACCCGCCAGGATCTCCGGGCTCACACGCGCCGCCGCATCCGCCCCCGCCCCGGAGACGATGCCCCCGGCCACCGCAACCGCCCTGGCGTGCGGGCTGCTCGAAGCCGCGCTCGTGATCCGGAGGTCGCGGGCATCGGTCACGGTTCCTTCCACCCGCGCGATGGTCGCCCCTCCGATGTCGATCTCGGCGACGCTCCCACCGATCGCTGCAAAGACGGCCCCGCCGATGCCTTCGCACTCCACGGCGGTATCCTCCGTGTCGGAATGCGCAAAGACCATCACGTCGTTTCCTGCGGACAAGACGCCGCCGGCTCCGACGCCGGCTTCGGTGCGGTTCCGGATGTCGGCCTTGGCACGGCCGCCCGCCCCCGCGAGGCCCAGGGAGCTCACCGCCACGGAGGTGGCCACAGCCAGCACGTCCGTCACAGCCTCGGACTCCGCCGTCAGAAGGATGTCCCCGTGGGTCGCGGTGACCACGGCATCACCGATCCAGGCTTTGACGCTGTTCTCGACCACGGTCTCGGCGATGGAAACCCCGACCGATGCGGCGGCGAGCAGGCCCATGGCGAACGAGCCCGAACCCACGTCCGCGTCCACGAAGGAGGCGTCGTCGGCCGAAAGGGCTACATTTCCGATGCCCGCCGGTCCCCCGGCCGTCACCGCACCGAAGCTGTCGATCCCGGCTTCGATGGTGTTGTGAATCCGGTTCGTCGCGCTCGCGCCGCCGCCCGCCAACCCCAGGCTGGCGATGGAGACATTGGCGGATATGGCGGCCGCAATGGCCAGGGCCTCGATCGAGGCTTCGCTCGAGGAGGCCAGGCTCACGGAAGCGCCGGTCACGTCGGCCCCGGAGATGCGGGCGTCCACGGTGTTTTCGATGATGTTGTCCGCGACAGAGGCCCCGACGGACAAGCCCAGACCCACGGCGCCCACGGTGAAGGTGAGGCTCCCAGAGGCCGCGTAGGCCCGGATCGTGGATGCATCCCCGGCGGACAGGGTGACGGCATGGGCGGCTGTGATGCTTCCGGGGGCGTCGTCCAGGTCCTCGATCGTCGCCCGAACGGTGTTGTGAATCCGGTTCTCGGCCTCGGACCCGGCCCCGGAAGGGCTCACGCCCAGGAGACCGCCGGACCCCGAGAAGCCTCCGGCCACGGACAGGGCCCAGAGGTCGGTCCTGGAGGCGGCTGAAAGCGCGATGTCCCCGCCGGAGTCCACGGTGGACTCCGAGATCCTGGCCGCGACATGGTTGCCAACGTGGTTGCAGGACACCGATGCCCCGACGGTCGGAACCACCCCGCCGATCACACCGCCGGCACCGGCCGCCACGGCCGCGCCGGAGACGGAGGTGATGGATGTCTTGTCCAGAGCCGACAGCACGACTGAGTGATCCGTGGTTCCGATGCGACTCCCTGCCACGCAAGCCTCGATGGTGCTCTCCACCGTGTTTCCCGATCCAGCCCCCACCCCCGAGGGCACCACGGCCCCGATGGCGCCTCCCCCCCCGCTCATGGCCCCTGCGCCGGCCACCGCCACGATGGAGGCATCCGATGCGGCTGTGACGGCCGTCTCGTGGATCCTGGTAAAGGTATGCCCATGGCCGGTGCTCTGATCCCGTCCGATATCCAGGGGGCGCCCGGCCAGGGCGTCCGCCCGGGTCCCGGCCAGCTTGATTTTGGTGGCCGAGGTCAGATGGTGAGCTCCTCTCGTGCTTCGGGAGGCGTCCAGATCCACGGCCAGGTGGTTCAGGGCATCCTCGCGGGTTGCGGCCAGGCGGATCTTGTCGGCCGAGGCGAGGCTGTGGGGGTTCCCCGTATCGGTCAGGTGGTCCAGGGCCAGTGCGTTTCCTGCGACCGCCTCCTCGGCGGTGGCGGCCAGGCGGATCTTGTCGGCGGAAACCAGACGCTGTGGCGTGGTCGTGTGTACGGATGCGGTGTCCAGGTCGATCCAGGTCCCGTTCACAGCGTCTTGCCTGGATCCGGCCAGCCTGGCCTGGTCTCCGGACACGATGAGGTAGTAGGTCCCCCCGTTCTTCAGGCCCCCGATCTCGTCGCCGCCCAGGCTGCCGTAGATCACGGCATCGCCGGTGGCATATCCGTGCCCGCTTCCCAGGTCCACGGTGTCGAGGCCGGAATCCACGCCGTTCCCGGGATCGAAGGAACGGCTGTCCACCATCACGTGGTAGATGCCGCCGTCCACGAGGGTTCCGATGCCGTCGCCGCGGTAGATGACGGGGTCCCCCAGGGCGTACCCGTGATCCACGCCGAGCCGAATCTCGTCGGTGGCATCCAGCACGTCCTGGACCGGGCTGAACGGCTGCAGGTGGGAGGTTCCGGCGATCACGTAGTAGGTGTCCCCGTCCGTGAGACCACCGATCTCCCGGCCTCCGTGGCTGTGATACGTCACTGCGTCCCCGGTGGCGTAGCCATGATCGGCATCCAGGCGGATGCTCTCCACCCCCGCTGTGTCGTCCACATGGACGTCCGCATCGATCTCGTGGCTCACCGAAATCACATGGTAGACCCCGCCGCTGGTGAGCCCGGAGATGCCTCCGGCGGCGGACTGGTAGATCACGGCGTCCCCGGGCCTGAAGGTGTGCCGGGTACCGAAATCGATGAGGTCGCAGGCAGGATCTACACCGCCCCCGGTCGAGAGATCCAAGCTCATGGCGTCCGCGCCCGGGGCCACCCCTTCCGAGAAGACATCCGATCCCTGGACATAGGATCGGGTCCGATTGGAGATGACGTTGTTGGCGGCGGATGCACCTACGGTGGGGACCACGGCCCCCACGGCCCCCCCTCCTCCGGCCGCGACCACGGATCCCGCCACCGCCTCGATCCGGGAGTGATCCACGGACGACAGGAGGACCTCCGCCCCGTTCAGGGCCGTCACCACGCTCTTGCCCCGGTTCTCGTCGTCGGTGATGAAGGCCTCGATGGTGCTCTGGACCCGGTTGTCGGAACCGGAACCCGACCCCGACCCCACCACTGCCCCGACAGCGCCGCCTCCGCCTCCACCGGCGCCGGCGGCCGTGACGGACACGATGTGGGAGGAGCTCTCCGCGGCCAGCTCGATGGAGCCCCTGGAGGTGACGGTGGATCCGGACACGAAGGCCTGAACGGTGCTCAGGACGTGATTCACCGCAACCGAGGCACCCGCGGTCACCACAACCCCGCCCACGCTGCCGCCGGAACCGGCCGCACCCAGCGATCCCGCCACGGCGGTGATTCCGGAGTGGTCCGACGCCGTCAACCGCACCGCTCCAGAATCCAGGCTCATGATGGTGCCGCCGTCGACAAAGGCCTGAACGGTGGTTTCGATGCGGTTGACCGATACGGAGCCCGCGCCGGTGAGGATCACGCCCCCGGTGCTTCCCCCCGCCCCGCCGCCGGACCCTGCCACGGTCACCGCCCTCACGAGGGACTCGGAAGAGGCCTCCAGAATCACGCCGTTCCGGGAGGTCACGGTGGAGCCGGAGATGGAGGCACCCACGGTTCCAAACACGAGGTTCACCGCAGCCGACGCCCCCACGGTGAGGCCGCCGCCGCCCGCCCCGCCGATGGCGAACCCGAGGCTCAACGCCCCGCCCACGGCCACGATCAGCGACCGATCCGCCGCCTTGAAATGGATGGGACCCGAGCCGGCGATCATCTCGGTGTCGTCGGCCGCAAAGGACGCCACCGTGTTGTGAACCACATGAATGGAGACCGCCCCCGCACCGGTTCCGAGCACGCCTCCGCCTCCGGTGACTACCCCGCCCGCCCCGGCCAGGGTGACGGCGATCATGAGGGAGGAGGATTGGGCCTCGAGCCCGATCTCCCCCTGGGCGACGACCTCGGCCTTTCGAACATACGAACGGGTGGTCTGGCTGACCACACCCACGGCCAGGGACGTCCCCACAGAGAGCCCGGCCGCGCCGCCCGTACTCAGGCTCCCGCTCAGCCCGATGGCCACGGTGCCGATCACGGAGGCATTTTGCGACGAGAGGAGGAGGTCTTTCCCCGCCCGAATGACGGCTCGGGAGGAATCGCCGCCCGCGATGAACGCCTCCGTGGTGTGGACAATGGTGTTCGCGGCGGTCGCCCCGCCGAGGGCCAGATAGGGACCTGCAGACCCGCTGATCACCAGGTTCCCGATCACGGCGGTGTTTCTGGAGGCCAGCAGGACATCCCCCCCTGCGCGCAGGTCGCTTTCCTCGGCGCAGGCGCGTGTCTCGTCGAGGATCGTGTTGACCGCGAGTGCGGCGCCGATCACACCGCCTCCCCAGGAAAACGAGACCGAGCCGACCATGCTCCCCGCCACGGAGGCGTCCACCGCGGTGAGAGAGAGATCCCCGCCAACCGCCGTCACCGTCGACCCCTCGACAATCGCCTCGGTGCATCCGAGCACCGTGTTGACCGCGACCGAGGCGGAGGCGGTGAAGTACTGGGCCAGCTGACCGCTTCCCGCAAGGGAGGCGAGGACCGTGGCCTTGAGGGCACCGAGCGCGACCGATCCTCCCGCCTCCACCTCGCTGTCCCCTTCCACACGCGCGGACACGGTGCCCGCCGCGGTGTTCACCACAAAGGCCCCGCCCAGGGCCAGACCGTTGGATCCCTGAACATTGCCCGCCGCTCCCACGACCACCGATGCGTCCGCCGCCGACAGCCGGAGATCGTTCCCTGCGGAGGCACTCGATCCGCTGATCACGGCCTCGGTGCGGTCCACCACCGTGGTGACGGCCAGGGAGCCCCCTGCCGCGAAGTTCTCTGCATAGGCCCCGCCGGCCGCCAGGTTGGTCGCAACCAGGATGGTCCCGGATTCCAGCCGAAGATCCCGGCCCGCCTCCACCGTGGACCCTGCGATGCGGGTCGAGACGGTGTCCATCACCGTGTTGAAGGAGAGCGCGGCACCCGCCGAGAAGGACTTGGAGCCCCGAACAGACCCTGCCAGGCCGCCCACCACGGACAGGTCCCTGGCCTTCATGGTCAGGTCCTTGGCTGCAAAGGCGTGGGAGGCGGTCATGGAGCTCTCCACCCTGCGAGACAGGCTGTTCACGGACAAGGAGCTTCCCGCGGCCAGGGTTTTTGCGATCTGACCGCTCACGGCCAGGTTCTCCACCACGCTCAGGTGGCCCGACTCCAGGCGGATGTCTCCGGCGGTCGTCTCCAGCACCATCCCCGAGCCGGCGGGCGACCCCTCCCAGTGGAGGTTCACGGGTTCGGCAGAATCCATGTACAGCTCGGCGGGGGTGTCGAACAGCTGGATGCTCGTGTCGTCGAGGACCCCCACGTAGTATGTGCGGCCCTCGGACAGACCCTTCATTCTCCAGGCGCCGTTGCCCTTGTAGACGACCGCATCGCCGCTTTCCAGGCCGTGCGGTACGCTGAAGCTGACGGTGCCCGAGTCCTCGTCCAGGGCGGCGGGCGGGTCGAAGGCCAGGGTGCGGACCCTCTGGAGGCTCTGCTTTCCGGCCTCGGGCGGTGCCGCGATGTCCACGGCGATCCCGGCCTGGGCGGCCTCTCGGGTCTTCGCCAGCCGGACCGTGACCTCATCCAGAGCGATGACGAAGTAGGTGCGCATGGGCCGCAGACCCTCGACGGTTCCATTCGGGCCGTTGGCGTACAGCACCTCGTCGCCCGTCCGGAGACGATGGGGGGCATCGAAGGTGATGGTGTCACCCGGATCGTGAACCTTGGCGTCGTCAAAGACCAGGGTGTCCGTCTTGACCAGCGCAGGCGTGCCGCCCTGGGCCAAGGCGATGTCCACCGCCGCTCCAGCCTCGGCCGCGGCTGAGGAGTCGGCCAGCTGGAGGGTGCGATCGTCCACGGGGATGGCGTAGTAGGTGCGACCATGGGACAGTCCCGCCAGGGACCCGTCCTCGTTCGTGTAGTGCACCGCGTCCCCCCGCTCGAAGCCGTGCGGCCCGTCGAGCTGCAGGGTGTCGCGTGCGTCATCCACGGCCACGGAGCACAGATCGAACTCGAGCCGGTGCACCGGCCGGGTGAAGCTGTGCTGGGCGGAGACGCCGGGCTTGGTCAGGGGAACCGCCGGCCCGCCGGGCATCGGGGACAGGCGTATGGCGTATTCGTCCACGAGGGTGACGACGTAGTCCATGCCGTCCGTCAGCCCGAATGCCTCGAATCCCGGGTTGTGGTAGACGATTCGATCGCCGGTCGCGAGGTGGTGGGGCGATGCGAAGCGAAGGGTGTCCGTGGCCTCCTCCACGGTCGCGGAGGGATCGAATCGGAGCAGGCCGGACTGCATGCCGGTGTGCTCCGAACGGCTCAAGACCGAGTCCAGGATCGTGTTGACCGAAACCGCGGCTCCGGCCGCTGCGAATCCCTGGCTGATCTGAAGCGACCCCGCACCGCTTACGACGACACTGAGGTCCCCGGCGCTGAGATCGATGCCGTCCCAGGCGCGAAGGAGGGAGGGGTGATCCGCGGTGCCGGTGGTGCAGGCCTCGGTGGTCTTGACCAGGGTGTTCACGGACACAGAACCGCCCGCGGCGAGCTCACCCGCCACCTGACCGCCCGCGGCCAGGTTTCCCACGACGCTGAGGTTGTGCGCATGAAGCCCTATGGACCCGCCGGACGTAGCGGCCGAGCCGTCCATGACGGCCCGGGTGGTCTGCACGAGGGTGTTGACGGAGAGGGCCGCGCCCAGAGCGGCCGTTCCCAGTGAGAACTGCACGGCTCCGGAGGCTGCAAAGACGTAGGACGCGTTCCCGGCCCGAAGCGACACACCGCCGGACGCGTCCACCGTGGCGCCGTTCCGGATCCCGGCGGTGGTGGTCTCCACCAGCGTGTTCACAGTGGCGGATCCGCCCAGGGTGCCTCGAAAATCCTTGGTGTGCTTCAGTTGGATCTGGGCGCCGGCGGCCACACCCACCGCAACGGACAGGTTATCCGCTTCCAGGGCCACCCGGCCGCCGGCCACGAGCGTGCTGCCGTCCACAACGGCCTCGACCGGCGCAACGATCGTGTTCACCGACACGGCCGCTCCCAGGGCGCCGCCCTGGGAACCCTGCACGCCGCCCGTCAGGGCGCCCGCAATGGACAGGTCGCTCGCAGCGATTCGAATGTCTCCCCCTGCATGCACCATGGGGCTGTTGCGAATGAACGCCGTCGTGCGATCGACCAGGGTGTTTGCGACGATCGACCCCCCGATGGCGAACCGGGTCCCGACCTGGAGCCCCGCAGAAAGGCCGCCGATGCCGGCGGCGTTTTTTGCGGTAAGCGACACCCGCCCTTTTGCCTCGACACGGCTCCGGTCGATCCAGGCCCCCACGTCCCGGACCACCGAGTTGACCGCGACGGCCGCCCCACCGGCGCCGGAGCCCGCACCCTGGATTGCGCCGGCCAGGTTGCCGCCCCACGTGCTGTCGAAGGCGGACAGGTCCACGTGGCCGCCGGCTGTGATCGAGGATCCCAGAACGGCGGACTCGGTTGTTTTCACGAGCGTGTTCACCGCAACGGAACCGCCCAGGCTGCCGCTCTTCTCCTTGTTGGCCGCGATCTGCGCGCCTGCGGCCAAACCGGCCACCACGGACACCTGGCCCGAGCTCAGCGAGACGTCTCGGCCCGCGGTGACAGTGCTCTGCTCGATTCTGGAGGTGGCGGCACCTACGATGGTGTTCACAGCCAAAGCCGCGCCGGCCGCGGCGGTCCCGGCCGCCTGCAGGGAGCCCGCAACGGCGGTGGTCACCGAGCGGTCCACGGCCTCCAGGTGAACGCCCCCCGAGGCGGCGAGAACCGTGGATCCTGCCATGGAGGCATCGGTCTCCTGGACCGCGGTGTTGAACGCGAAGGAGCCTCCCACGGCCATGCTCTTTTCGCTGAAGGCTCCTTGTCCTCCCAGAACCAGGGTGCTGAGGACGGCCTCGTTGGCCGCCTGGATGGCGATGCCGCCGGGCATCCCTTCCGGGCTGCCCACGGACACGTTGTCCAGGCGCCCCTGCACCCGGTTGACCATCACGCCGACACCCAGGGCCCCGCCGGCCCCCAGGGAATGCTTGTCCTTTTTGCCCCTTTCCGGGAGTGCGGCCTGCCCGGAAAGCGCCACCGTGGTGACCACGGACCGATCCGCGGCGAGGAGGGACAGGCTGTCGGGAACCGTGACCGAGGCGTCTCGAATCAGGGCCTCTGTGCTGGAAGTCACCGATGTCACGGACACCGCTCCACTGATCGAGGCGTTCTTGGCCCCGGTCCCCGCTGCGGCCACGGTGGTCAGGACGGCCCCTCGGTCGGCCTCGAGCGCCACCTGGTTGACCAACCGGAAGCGATGCCCCGATCCCGGTTCGGCCGGTGCCGAGAGATCGATGATCTTCGGGCAGTGGGCCAGGGAGTCGGATGCGGTCTCAGCCAACTGAATCCTGGTCTCATCGACCTTGATGACGTGATAGGTCCGGTTGCTTTCGAGGCCGCCGACGGGCGTGAGGTCGCCGCAGTGGTAAACCACCCTGTCCCCGGTCTCCAGGCCGTGCGGGGAACCGAGGTCGATGGTGTCTTCCTGCGCGTTCACCACGCCGCCGCCCAGGTCGGTGACTCGAAGCGCCAGGTCGGCGCCGCGGACAAAAGCATTGGTGTCGCCGACGACCACGTTGACCGCAATCGCCGCGCCGCCCGCCGCGGTCCACTTGTAGGCGTCCTTGCCCGCACCGCTCTTTTGAAAAGCAACGCCGGTCGAGCCGGCCACGCTCCAGCCCACGGATCGGTCCGAGGCGGACAGCACCAGGTCGTCACCCGCTCTGACGGTGTGCGGGGTCTCTGTGGACGTGCTCGTGATCGAGCTCGTGGTGTCTCCGACCAGAACGTTGACCGCAACGGAGAAGGGCAGGGACAGGTACCCCTCGGTCACGGATCCGGTCACGGCCTGGGCACCGATGATCTGCCGATCGGCGGCCGTCAGGGCGACGGACCGCGCCATGTCCACGTGGGAGTCGGTGATCGTGGAACCCGTGGACCCGGCGTCCACGTTCAAGGCGAAGGAGGCCCCCATTCCGGCGCTCCCGGTTTCGTAGATGCCGGACCCGGCGACGGACTGAATCACTTTCAGGTTGTCGGCCTTCAAGACCAGGGACCCGGCGGAGGAGGTCACGGTGCTGTCGTTCAGGGATGCGCCGGTGTCGTGGACCACCACGTTCACCGCACCGGAGCCCACGGCTCCGGCGGAAAGATCCAGCTTCTCGCTTTCCTCCGGGGGCTTCGGGTCCGGGTCCCAGAACCCGAGCTCCCAGAAATCCGCCTCCGGGTCTTCGTCGGGATCCTTGACCACCTTTTTGGACGAGGCCTTGGCCGCCGATGCTCCCGCAGCGACGATCACCGAGGGGGTCCGCGCCTCCACCTTCACGTCCCCGGAGACGCTCACGGTGGACGCGTCGATGGCGGCCTCCGCGGCGCCCACAAAGGTGTTGAGCCCGAACGAGGCGGCTCCGGCCAGCCCCCCCAGCAGACCGGCGCTTTCGTTCTTGTAGGAGGAGGCCATCATCCCGGTCCCGGCCACAGCGAAGCTCCACGTGGCATCGTCCGCCGTCACCTCGACGTCCCGGGCCGCCGTGATCTGTGTGGAGGCCACGAAGGCCCTGGTGTTCTGGACCAGGACGTTGCTCGAGACATCCATCCCGGCCGCCAGGCTGAAGCTCTTCAACCACTCGGGCGACTCCTTCGCGGGTTTGCTCGGGGCCTTCGATCCTTTGGAGAAGAGCTTGCCGACCCAAGCCCCGGCCTTGACAAAGGGCTTTTTCAGCGCCTCCGTCACCGGAGAGAGCCGGTCATCCAGCGCCTCTTTCTGATCCCCGATCCACTCGCCCACAGTATCGCAAAACCCCTTGACAACGGTGTAGCAGCCTTTTCCGATGTCGAAGACGCCCTTGGCAATGCTGGAGAGGAAGTCGTAGGTCTTGGTGGCGGTCACATTCCGATAGAACCAGTCCTGAACCTGGTTGCCTGCCTTCTTGGCCCAGGCCGAAACCGGGTCCCCGACCTTCTTCTTCAGACCGTCCCCGATCTTCTCGAAGAACTTGCTCACTGCGCCCGGGGGCTGCCCCGCACTGGACTGCTTGGTGCCTGCCAGGGAGACGGACAGCACACCGCCCCGGTTCGCCGCATGCACCCGGATGTTCCCCTGGGAAGACACGCTCGTCCGTTCGGCGCCCTGCGCATCCCGCCGGCCGATGGAGGCCTGGGTGTCCCGGATCACCACGTTCGCCCCGACGGTCAGCCCGGCCCCCACATTCTGCCCGGCGCTCACCCCGCCGGCGAGGTTGATCAGATGAACGGCGTCCAGGGCTCGAACCAGCAGGGAGGCGTCCGTACCCTCGATCACGGAACCGCCCGTGACCACCACGGCGCCCCCGTCGATCCGGGCCAGGGTGCGGTTGACCACGGTGACGGCCGCAATGCTGCCGCTCAGGCCCACCTTGGCGTCGGCCCCTCCCACCACCGGGGCGATGGAGACCTGGTTGACCACGGTGTCCGCCGACACCTGGAGGGTTTCCCCGTGAACGCGGGCCCCCGTTCGAATCTCCGCCGTGGTCTCGTTGACAAACGTGTCCGTGAGCGCGGTCAGTCCGCCGGACAGACCGCCCGCGGTGCTGCCCGCCAGGACAAACCAGAAGTCCAGGACATCACCGGAAGGAATGACGCCGGACAGGTTCAATGTGGTCATGTCGCTCCGGGCCTCGACCACGACGTGCTGTGCGGCGGAGCGGTATCGAAGGTCCTGATTGATCCTCGCGTGCTCGTCGATGACGGCCTGGCTCGTGTGCACGCCCACCAGCACATTCACCGTCCCCTGAACCGCCTTCACGGTTCCTCGGCCGGCGTTTTGCGCCCACGAGGTGAACAACCCCCCCCGAAGACCGAGATACCCGAAGAACTTGTCGCTGACGGTGAACCCGTCCACGACACCGCTCACGAGATCCTTCATCTTCTCCACGCGGATCCAGGTCTGGTCCCAGGGCAAGGCGGTCTCGGAGAAAACCCGAATGCCTTCCCCGGCGTCCACGGCGGCGTTTCGACCGATCCGCGCCGTGGCCTTGTCCACAAAGATCCCCACGGTGGTGCTTCCGCTGAAGGCGTTCCTCCGGGTGCTGCTCGTCTCCTCGCCGCCGGTCAAGCTGGAGAAGATGGTGTTGGAGGCAAACACCTGCGGTTTCTCGCGGGCCCGGGACACGATGCGAATGTCCCCCTGCTTCGACACCACCACCGCGTCGTCGCCGATCTCGGCCAGGCTGTCGGCCACATGGACGGTCGCCGCCGTGGAACCGGACAGGGCAAGCCCATTGAGCAGCGGGCCTTTGTCCTCGGGGTCCTTCTGCTTCTTGAACAGCTCGAACAGCTGTGTGAACCCGCCGGGCCCCACCGAGGAGGAGGCACTGGTGCGGTTGGCCGACACCTTCTGCGTGTCGGCATCCACCTTCCCGTGAATGTCGGCCGTGATCTCCAGGTCGTCCACCGTCGAGACGTTTCCCGCCACCAAGGCCCGCGCTGTGCCGCTGAAGACCGAGACCGCGGTGCCCACGGACAGCCATTCCCCGCTCGCTGAGGCCAGAACGGACTGATCCTTGGTCACGTCGGCGGTGACGCCCAGGGATCCGCCGGCGCGGACCGTCGCCCCGGACGCGATCTGAGACGTCGCCGTGGCCACCCCAACGCCGACCGCCGTGACGATGGACGGGAAGTGCTTCAAGACCTCCTTTCCCGTCTGGCCGACCGCCTTTCCCACCAGGGCGTCGAGGATGATCTTGTCCAGAACCAGGTTTCCACTGGACTTGGCCGAGGCGTCCACCGCGCTGTGGGCCGAGGCGTCCATGAAGACGGAACCGGTGGTGGTCACCTCCGCGCCGCCGGCCACGAGCACCCGGGCGGTGGGCACCGATACGGCCACGCCCGCCCAGTTGGGCAGGTATCGGGTCTTGACCGTGGCGTCAGTGAGGGCCGCGGCCCCCATGTCCAGAGAACTCCCCTCGATCACCGTGTTCTCCCCCACCAGCACCGAGGACGAGGCGATGGAGACGGCAACGGGAAGCAGATCGAACCCCAGGAACTCGGTGACGGTGTCCAGGCTCGAGCCCTCGGCTGCAAAGCGATGGGTGCCGATCGCAGCACCCGGTGTGAGATCCACGGTCACCGGGACGGCGGACACGGCGTTCTCTCTAGTGGCGGCCAGCCGAATGGTCACGGGGTCGACGACCACGGCGTGATAGGTGGATCCGTTTTCCAGTCCGCCGATGGGAATGCCGGCGCCGGCGTCGTAGGTGATCAGATCGCCGGTTTCAAAACCATGAGGCGACTCGAAACGCAGGCTGTCCCGGTCCACATCGAGGCCCGCCGGCAGGGGACACAGGGCGAGCCGGTCCTCCAGCAGCCGCTCCCGTCCGGACTCGGCGGTCAGTGAGAGATCCGCCCCCTTGATGAGGGCGCCTGTCAAGGTCACCGAAGCGCTTTCCCAGTCCAGCGGCGCGAAGAAAAAGGCCGTGTCCAGGATCCACTGGGGAAAAACCCCCTGGAGCGCGTCGAACACGCCCGCCTCGGTGGTGTCCCGGGCGGCCAGGGTGATGTCGCCCGCCGCATGGGGAGAGGCCGTCTCCACATGGGCCAGGAGCCTCGCGCTTTTCTCCACGACCAAGGCCGGCGCCTCGAGGGTGATCCGGCCGGAGTCGCCCGCAGAGGGGCTGTCCAACGGATCCGCACCCGAGATGTGGCGGGAGGAGACCGTGACGCCCTCCCGCACCGTGACCGCGTGTCCGGAAACGACCCGAATGTGGCCCGGCACGGCCCAGTTCCGGTCGATCACCACCGGATCCGGATCGACCAGGGTCAGGGACTGGAGGCCGCCGGAGAGGTCGTAGGCGTCCTCTCCGGTCCCGCCCGAAAAGGTGTCGTTCCCGCCGCCCCCCCGCAGGGTGTCGTTCCCGCCGCCTCCGTAGATCAGGTTGTCGTGGGCATCGCCGGTGAGGATGTCGTCGTGCTCGGAACCGAGGAGATTCTCCACCTCCATGAAGGTGTCCGTGTCCCCGGTCCCGTCCGTGGCCGAGCCCGTCCCCAGATCCGCGGTCACCGGACCCGGATCGTGCCGAAAGGAAGCGGTGTCCGAGCCGGGGCCGCCGAACAGCACGTCCGGGCCTGCGCCGCCTTCCAGCTCGTCCCGCCCCCCGTTTCCGGAGAGCACGTCCCGGCCGGCGTCCCCGAACAGACGGTTGTCCTGGTCGTCGCCGGTCAGGTGGTCGTCGAACGCGGACCCGCGAAGGTTCTCGAAGCGGATCAGAAAATCCCTCCCTGCGCCCTCCGTGTCCCGCTGCATCCACTGGAGGCCGAGGTCCACCCGGACCCCGGCCGGGGCGTGGGCATAGGAGGCCCAATCCAGGCCGTCCCCGCCGTCCAGGACATCGTCGCCCGGTCCCCCCTCCAGGACATTGTTCCGGTCGTCGCCGATCAGGTGGTCATTCCAAGACGACCCCCGGAGGTTCTCGATGAATCGCAGGACGTCCGTGCCGTCCGCGCCCGTGCTCTGGGGCTGCCCCTCGAGGCGCAGATCCACGGTCACCCCGTTCGGCGCCGGAACGTTCTCGTAGGAGGCCGTATCCGTCCCCAGGCCGCCGTCCAGGAGATCATCCCCGCCGTTTCCCAGAAGCACGTCCTCCCCGCTGTCGCCGAACAGGGCGTCGGACCCGGCGCCGCCTTCCAGCCGATCGTTCCCCTGCCCGCCGTAGAGCCGGTTGGACCCGTCATCGCCCGTCAGCACGTCGTCCCAGGGCGAGCCTTCCAGGTTTTCGACGCCGGACAGGGTGTCGGTCCCGGCACCGCCCGTGTCCTGGGGGGCGGTTGAGCTCAGGTCCACGGTCACCGCGCCTTCCGCCCGGGCATAGGTGGCGGTGTCCGCGCCGGCTTCGCCGTCCAGAAGGTCGTTCCCTGGGCCCCCGTCGAGCAGATCGTCCCCGGCACGGCCGAAGAGTGAGTCGCCACCGCCCAGGCCCATCAGGACGTTGCGACCCGCATCCCCCCCGAGGGTGTCGTCGTGCTGCGAGCCGACGAGGTTCTCGATGCGGACGAGCGCATCCATGCCTTCGCCCGTGTCCTGGGCCGTGGTCCGGCTCAGGTCGACGGCCACGCCGGTCCGCGCATGGACATAAGAGGCGGTGTCCGCGCCGTCGCCGCCGTCCAGGAGGTCGTTCCCGGTCCCGCCGATCAGGGTGTCCGTCCCGGCCCCGCCGAGGAGGCGGTCGTCGCCGCCCCGCCCGACGAGCACGTTGCTCGCGTCATCCCCGCTCAGGCGGTCGTTCCGGTCCGATCCCGAGAGGTTTTCCACACCGACCAGGGTGTCGACCCCGGCCCCGACCGTGTCCTGGGCGTCCGTCACGGCCAGGTCGACCGTCACCCCGGCGCCCGCGTTCCGGTAATCCGCCGTGTCCACCCCGGCCCCGCCGTCCAGGAGGTCGTCTCCGGCCCCGCCGATCAGGATGTCGTCCCCCAGCCCCCCGTCCAGGAGGTTCGCACCCGGGCCTCCGGTGAGGACGTCGTCGTGCACGGAACCGATGACGTTCTCGAAGCCGCTCAGCACATCGATGCCGGCGCCCCGGGTGTTCTGGCCGCACGGGAAGCCTTCGGCGAGCCAGCTCCCGGTCCCGCGCACGATCCTGGCGAGGTCGTCACCCTGCTCCGGAAAGACGGTCACCGGACCGGGGACGAGCGTTCTCATGGTGATCTTCAGGCCGTCCTCGTCGGTCTCCTCGACCACGGAGGGACCCGGGGCCAGCTCCAGCACCTCTGCGGTAACGGATTGCACGACGAACACTTGGCTGTTGGAGGCCGAGCCGCTGATGGTGATCCCCTGCCCCCGCCGGAGGCCGTCGCTCAGCCAGTCCCCGTCCCTGCGATGCATGGTGGCGGGGCCGGCGGCCGTGGCCGGCTGAAACACCACCTCGTCCTCGACCAGGACCTCTCTCTGGATGGTGAGGAAACCGTGGATGGTCTCCGAAAGCACCGTGGAGCCGCGCTCGAGAAACAGAACGCGACCGTCGGCCGCCTCGATGGTCAAGGGGGTTTGACCGTTGTGCGTGGAGCCCTCGAGGAGAATGGAACGGCCCGAAGGACCCCTGGACAGATCCACGGTCACCCCGGACCCGGCCTCGGCATACGAGACGGTGTCCGTGCCGTCACCGCCCGTCAGGACGTCGTCCCCGCCACGGCCCATGATCCAGTTGTCCTGATCATCGCCGGTCAGCCGGTCGCTGAAGTCCGAGCCGATGAGGTTCTCGATGCGGGCCAGGGTGTCCTTGCCGGTGGCAGGGCCGGTGTCCTGCGCACCCACCAGGCGCAGATCCACGGCCACGGTGTAACCGGTCGCCGCCGCCGCGGTCACCTCGGAGTACGAGGCCGTGTCCACCCCGGCCCCGCCGTCCAGGAGGTCGTCCCCGCCGGCTCCTCGTAGCAGGTCGTCCCCCGCCCCGCCCAGCAACCGATTGTCACCGACGCTGCCGGTCAGCACGTCGTCATGACCGGATCCGATCACATGCTCCACCTCGGTCAGCGTGTCTTCCCCTGCACCCCCGGTGGTTTGGGCGCCGCCGTTCCCGAGATCCACGGTCACGCCGGAGGCTGCATCCGCGTAGGAGGCGGTGTCCGAGCCCGCCCCCCCCTGAAGCCGATCGTCGCCGTCGCCCCCGATCAGGGTGTCGTCGCCCGCGTTGCCCTGCAGGAGGTCATCTCCCGGTCCACCCTCGAGGACATTGGCGTCGCCGTTCCCCAGGAGGATGTCGTCATACCCGGAGCCCACCAGGTGCTCGATCCCCGCCAGAGTGTCCGTTCCGTCTCCTCCGGTGTCCTGAGCACCTGGAATCCCGAGGTCGACCGTCACCCCCGCTTCGGCGTCCGCGTAAGAGGCGGTGTCGCTTCCCGCACCACCGTCGAGAAGGTCGTCTCCACCGCCCCCCTCCAGGGTGTCATCACCGGCGCCGCCCGTGAGCACGTCGTTCCCTTCACCGCCCTGCAGGACGTTGGGTCCGTCGTCACCGGTCAGGGTGTCGTCGAAGGGCGAGCCCACCAGGTTCTCCACGGCGGTCAGGCTGTCGATCCCGGCCATGCGCGTGTCCTGCGGGGTGGTCAGGGACAGGTCGACCCTCACACCGGTGGCGTCCCCGTCCGATTCCAGGTCCTCATAGGTGACCGTGTCCGTGCCCGCACCGCCGATCAGGGCGTTGTCTCCCAGACCCCCGGCCAGGAGGTCATCGCCCCCTCCCCCGTCCAGCCGGTCGTCGCCCTCGCCGCCCAGGAGAACGTCCTCCCCTTCGCCGCCTTCCAGCCGGTCGCTGCCCGCACCTCCGGCCAGCACGTTGTCCCCGTGGTCCCCGATCAGGGTGTCGCTGTAGCTCGATCCCTGCAGGTTCTCGATGCCCTGCAGGGCGTCCGTGTCGCCAAAGCCGTCCGTGGCGATTCCCGTGGACAGGCGGGCCACGACACCCGCCCCGTCCGTCACGAACGAGGCCGTGTCGGCTCCCTCCCCGCCGATCAGGGTGTCCGGCCCGATCCCGCCGATCAGGGTGTCGTCGCAGGCCGCGCCGTTCAGGAGGTTGGCCGCTTCGTTTCCGATCAGGATGTCGTCATGGGCGGAACCCTCCAGATTCTCCACGTCCTTCATCCGGTCCCAGCCCGCACCGAGCGTGTCCTGGGCCCAGGGGATGCTCAGGTCGACCCTCACCCCGGCCGTGGCGCCTGCAAAGGAGGCGGTGTCGCTCCCCGCACCACCGTCGAGGAGGTCGTTTCCATCGCCCCCCTCCAGGAAGTCGTCCCCGCCGCCCCCCTGGAGGAGGTCGTGGCCTCCCAGACCCGTCAGGGTGTTGGCGCCGCCGTCGCCCACGAGGACGTCGTTGTGCTCCGAGCCCACGAGGTGCTCGATCCCCAGCAGGGCGTCCGCTTCACCGCTCTCCTCGTCGATCACCTGGGGCGTTCCGAGCAGACCCAGGTCGATCCGAACCCCCCGAAGCGCCTCGGCATAGGACACGGTGTCCACGCCCGCGCCCCCGTCCAGCCGGTCGTCGTCCAACCCCCCGTCGAGGAGGTCGTTTCCGGCGCCGCCCTCCAGGACGTCATCGCCGGCGCCGCCCGTGAGGACGTTGTCCCCGTCGTCCCCCGTGAGCCTGTCCGCACGGCTGGAACCTTCCAGGTTCTCCACGGCGACCAAGGTGTCCAGACCGGCCCCGACCGTGTCCTGGGCTGTGGCCGCCTCCTCGGTGTCCGCACCCAGGGTCAGGCTCACCGTGACCCCAAGAGCCGCGTGGGCGTAAGAGGCCGTGTCCGTGCCTCCGCCGCCCAGGAGCACGTCGTCGCCCTCACCCCCTTCCAGGGCGTCGTTCCCCTCGCCTCCGTCCAGGCGATCGTCGCCGGGGCCGCCGGTCAGGCGGTTGTCGCCGTCGTCTCCCACCAATGTGTCGTCGTGGGCGGAGCCTTCCACGTGCTCCACGAGCGAGAGCCGGTCCTCCCCGCCGAACCCGTCCTCCGCTTTTCCCAGGGCCAGATCCACCCGGACCCCGGCCGCGTCGTTCACATAGGAGGCCGTGTCGCTCCCGGTCCCTCCGTCCAGCAGATCGTCGCCTCCGCCGCCCTCCAGGACGTCGTCGCCTCCCAGACCGCTCAAGGTATTGTCCCCGGAGTTCCCGGTCAGGCGGTCGTCGAACCGGGAGCCCGTCAAATGCTCGAGGCCGCAAAGGGTGTCGCGGCCGCCGCCGCCCGTGTCCTGCGGACCGGGAACGGCGAGCGAGACGGTCACCCCGTCACGGGCGTTGGCATAGGCCGCCGTGTCCGCACCGGCTCCGCCGTCCAGGAGGTCGTCCCCGCCCGTGTCGCCGTCGCCGCCCTCGAGGGTGTCGTCCCCCTCGCCGCCGAAGAGCTCGTCATGTCCCGCGCCCCCGTCCAGGAAGTCATCGCCGGCGCCGCCGGTGATGTGGTCCGCACCCTCCTCACCGAACAGGGCGTCATCGCCTCCTCCTCCGTCCAGAATGTCGTCACCCGCGCCCCCGTAGATCCCATTGACGTCCGCGCTTCCGGTCAGCCGGTCGCCGTGGTCCGAGCCCCTCAGGTCCGAGATGCTGACCAGGGTGTCGGTGCCCGCCCCCTGCGTGTCCTGAGGAGACTCGGTGCTCAGGTCCACGAAGACCCCGGCCCCGGCGTCCTCATAGGAGGCCGTGTCGTTCCCTTGGCCGCCGCTCAGGAGATCGTCGCCCTCGCCGCCCAGAAGGATGTCTTCACCCTTTCGCCCGTACAGCTCGTCGTCGCCGGACCCGCCCACGAGCCGGTTGGCCTCTTCATTGCCGATCAGGATGTCGTCGTGGTCGGTCCCCACCAGGTTCTCGATGTCCTTCAGGACATCCCTTCCCTGGGACCCCGTGTCCTGGGCTTCCTGAATGCTCAGGTTCACGGTCACCCGCGCCGATGCGCCGGCGAAGGAGGCCGTGTCCGAGCCTTCGTCCCCCTCGAGCACGTCGTCGCCCGCACCCCCCAGGAGCGAGTCGTCGCCGCCCCCGCCTTGGAGGGTGTCGTTGCCGGTCCCCCCGTCCAAGGTGTCCCCGCCCAGGCCGCCCCGAAGGATGTCGCGCCCGTCGCCCCCCTGAAGGAGGTCCGCTCCGCCCATGCCTTCGATCACGTCGTCTCCGGGACCGCCGATCATCACATTGTCCAGTCCGTTTCCCCGGATCTCGTCGTCCCCGGCCCCGGCCGTCACGTTGTGGATGCGCTTCACCCCGGAGGTCCCCTGGGCCGCGCCGAAGCCTTGGTCGTCCTCGGCCGACAGATCCACGCGGACGGCCGCGGTCCAGGAGGCGTAGTCCAGCGTGTTCGCCGGGCCGGTTCCGCCGTCGATGGTCCCGTCGAAGACCGCCCCGTTCTCAAAGACGAAGGTGTTCGCTCCCGAGCCTCCGATGAGGGCTTCGAGACCGGTCAGCCGGTTGAGGGACCGGTGCCCGTCCGTGACCGACACCAGGCCCCCTGCGTGGACGGTGAAGGTGAGCGCGGAGGCGACGCCGGAGAAGTCGAGGGTGTCGGCGACGCCCATGGAGGCATCCGTGGGCAGAAGGTTCTTGTCGATCCCGAGGGTCGAGTCGTCGAGGATTCGATCCGATGACGTCCAGTCCGGATCCATCACATAGGTGTCGGAGCCTTCCTTGCCGTTCAACAGGTCGCCGCCCTTGCCGCCGGCGAGCACGTTGGCGCTCAAATCGCCCACCAGGGTGTCGTCGAAATCCGAACCCGTGAGGTTCTCGATCTCCGAGAGGGCGTCCGTCCCCGCCCCGCCCGTGACCTGCGGGAGGGGGTCGATCAGAAATACCGTCACTCCGGCTCCGGCTCGGGCATAGGAGGCCGTGTCCAGGCCCGCGCCGCCGATGATCCTGTTGAGCCCGGGACCGCCCTCGAGGATGTCGTCACCGCCGCCGCCGCTCAGGGTGTTGTTCCCGTCGTCGCCCCACAGGACGTCGTCGTGCTCCGACCCTGCAATGCCTTCCATGTGGATCAGGGTGTCCTTGCCGGCGGCCAGGGTGTCCTGGGGTCCGGTCAGGGCCAGATCGACCCGCACCCCGCTCTCGGCCCCCTGATAGGAGGCCGTATCGCCCAGGAGGGGGAGGTTTTCCCCGCCGTCCAGGAGGTCGTCTCCCGGACCGCCTTCGAGGGTGTCCGCCCCGAGCCCCCCGACCAGGGCGTCATCCCCTGCGCCTCCGAAGAGATCATTGTCCAGAGCGTTGCCGGTCAGCCGGTCGTTGTGCGCCGACCCGATGAGATGCGCGATTCCCACCAGGGTGTCGCGGCCCGCGCCGATGGTGTCCTGGGGTCCCGTGATCCCCAGATCCACCTGGACTCCGGCCCCGGCGTCGGCATAGGAGGCGGTGTCCCCCTGTCCCAGGAGATCGATCTCCCAGCCGCCGTACAGGGTGTCGTCTCCGGCTTCGCCGGCCAGCGTGTCCAGGCCCTCGCGTCCGACCAGGACATCGTTTCCCGGCCCGCCCTTCAGGACGTTGTTCCCGGCGCCGCCTCGAATCACGTCATCCCCGGCACCGCCGATCACGTTGTGGAGGTTGGAAAACCCGCCGATGATGGAAGCGATCCAGTTCCGGGAGCCGTCGATGGTCCCTGCGTGCTCCAGCACGACCACACCGGTCTCGGGGATGGAGATGCCCAGATCCACCGACACGGCGGTGTTGTACGCGGAGAGGTCCAGCGTGTTGGTTCCGCCCCCGGCTTCCTCCAGGCCGAGAAGCTGGAGCCAGACATTGCTCGCCCCGATCTCGCCCTGGAAAACGGCCCCGTCCTCGAATACAAAGGTGTCGTCCCCCAGACCGTCGACGAGCCGCTCGACGTGGGCCACACGGCTCAGGACGTTCACGGAATCGGTCACGGACACCGTGCCGTCCGTGTGGACGGTGAAGGTGAGGTCCGCGGTCACCCTGGAGAAATCGAGGGTGTCGAACCCTCCTCCGGCGCTCTCGACGATCGTGTCCTTCCCCCACCCGTCCTGGAACCGATACGTGTCGTCCCCCGCCTTCCCCTCGAGGACGTCCACCCCGGCGCCGCCGTCCAGGACGTTGTTTCGCTCGTTCCCCTCGAGACGGTCTGCGTGGGGGGAGCCGATCAGGCTGTTGAATCCCGCCAGGTCGGCCAGACAGGCGAAAACGCTCCCCGCGGCACGGGCAAAGGAGACGGTGTCGTTCTGACCGCCGCCTGTGAGGGTGGAAGCCCCCATTCCCGGCTCCACGACCTGAATGCGGGTGATGCCGCCCGCAATGCCCGTGGCCGTGCCTGCGGCCAGGTCGACCTCGACCTCCCCGCTGTACCGCGCGCAGTCGAGGGTGTTGCTTCCGGGACCGCCGTCGATGAAGCCCTCAAAGACCGCATGGTCCTCGAGCACGAAGGCGTCGTGCCCGCCCCCCCCGATCAGCCCGCCGACCCGCTCGACCCGCACGAGCCGGCTGATGCCGTCGGCCGGCTCGAGGCTGCCTTGGGGAACGAAGCTCAGGTTCGAGGCTGCCGGTTCGCCGTCCTGCACGGAGACCGTTCCATCGGCGTGCAGGGTGAAGAGAAGGTCCTGCATCGCCCCGGAGAAGTCCAGGGTGCTCCGGATGCCGTCATGGGACCCGAGCGGAGAGTCCGCGACGACATCACGGCCCCAGGCGTCCTCGAAGGCATAGCGGTCCGCGCCGCCCCCGCCGTACAGCTCATCGTTGCCCGCTCCGCCCTCGATCCGGTTCTCCCCGGCATCCCCGGTGAGGACGTCGTCGTAGCCGGAGCCGATCAGGTTCTCGATGGAGGACAGTGTGTCCGTGTTCCCGGTGCCGTCCGTGGCCGTGCTCCGCCCGAGGTCCGCCTCGACACCTGCGCCGTCCATTGCATAGGTGGCCGTGTCCGTCCCTGCCCCTCCAAGAAGCGTATCGTCCCCTGCGCCTCCCATGAGGGTGTCGTTTCCATCCAGCCCCTGGATTCGATTGTTTTCGACACTGCCCGTCAGGACGTCGTCATGCAGCGAGCCTTCCAGGTCCTCGATCTCGGAAAGCGTGTCCGTCCCAGCGCCCGACGTGTCCTGGGCGATCTTGGAGCCGAGATCCACGGTCACACCGGACGAGGCCCCCGCATAGGAGACCCGGTCGATGCCTGCGCCGCCCACCAGCACGTCGTCCCCCTCGCCGCCGGTGAGCACATCGTCTCCATAGCCGCCGTTGAGCGCATTGTCTTCCTGATTCCCGGTCAGGAGGTCGTTCCCCAGGCCGCCCGTCGCATTCTGGAATCGGCTCAGACCGGTGGTTCCCGTGGCGATCCCGGCGGCAAGGTCCACGCTCACGGCGGTGGTGTAATGGAAGTAATCCACCGTGTTGGTGCCGGTCCCACCGTCGATGGTCCCCGAGAACACCGCACCGTCCTCGAAGACGAACCGGTCGTCCCCCTGGCCTCCGATGAGCCTCTCCATGCCGGCGACCGGGCTCAAAACGTTGTCCCCGTCCGTCACGGTGACCGTGCCGTCCGAGCGCACCGTGAACGTGAGCCCCTTGGTGACCGCCGAGAAGTCCAGGGTGTCCACACCGGTCGTGCCGGCCTCGTTGACGGTGTCCCTGCCCCAGTCGTCGAAGAAGAGGTAGGCGTCGCCCGCGTCGGTTCCGGTGAGGGTCTCGTCGTCGGAGGTGCTGACGATGTCCTGCATCAGGTACGGGTACTCGGCGGGCCCTCGGCTGAACAGGGGGCCCGATTCGATCGGCCCCGTGCTGTACTCCAGGTGCCAGTCGCCGCCCCATGTCCGGTGGCCGGTGGGGTTTGTCGATGCGGCCACATCGACTCCGGTGAGATCCCCGAGCCGCTCCACAAAGGCAAGACCCGCCTCTCCCCCGGCCACGTTGCAGCCGTAGAGAAGGAGGTCCCCGTCCGGGGTCAGGGCCGTTCGCAGCGATGCGAGCATCGAGGCGGACGCGTTCAGCTTCTCCCGGTCCACGAGGGTGCTTCCGAGGCGCAGCATGCCCATGGCCCCGTGGGAGACGACGTGCACGGCGCGGACCCCCCCGTAAGGCTCGAGAATCTCGCAAATCTGTTCGATCCCGTCCCGGTCGGGCTCCAGCACGACGATCTCGTAAACAACCTCCCCTTCCTGTTCCTCCTCTTCTCCCTCTCCGGACGGGAATTCGGCGTCCAAGGCCCCCTCGGGGGCCTGGAGCTCTGTGCAGCCGGTCTCCGGTCGAGCGACCTCCCGGATCTCCTTTCGATCTCCTTCGCGGTCGAAGGCTTCCGTCGCATCGGGGGTTCGAGGCCGATCTTCAGGGGCTTCCCGCCGATCCGTTCCCGGCCCGGCCAGGATCCGCACAAAGCCTTCGTGATCGGGAACCGAGGGATCGATGACGATGATCTCCCGCGCCGGATGCTGCGAGGTCAGTGCCACGGCCTGCACCGGGATCCGCTCTGCATTCAGGGCATGGCACGCCTGCCCCCCCGCGGCCACGGAGCCGTCCCCGGAGCCGGTAGGGGCTTCGGGCACAGGACCGGGCGCCCGTGCCTCAGGTTCCGCACGGCCTTCGGGGACAGGCGCTCTCTCGCCGTCTTCTCCTTTCCCCGGGTTCCCCTCCTCGTCGTCCTCTTCACCGGTTTCGACGGCCTCCGGCTTCGAGTCGGTGGAGCCGGCCTCCGGAGCGGGGAGATCCTCTGCTTCCGGTGCCTCGCTCTCCGGGCCGGCCGCCTCGGAAGGCTCTTCGGACACCACGGCGGGGGAAACGTCGCCGAGCGCATCGGGCGGGATTTCCGGATCCTGGGCGAAGGCGGGGAGGTCCGCGGACAGCAACAGCCGTGCTTCCAGGGTTTCGAACCGCATCCTGCGCCGCGGAGGGGTTGAATGCGGGGAGGCGGGCTTTCGAAAAATGACCTTCCGTACGGACCGAATCTTCTCTCGGAGGGACATGGCAAGAGGTCTCCTTGCCTCAGGGGTGGACCATCTCCATCGAAGCACGGCCCCTTACACAGGACCGCGCTCCTTCTTCCCGCCGGCCAGGGCCGTGCGGTTCAAGATCGCGCCCAGCTCGTCGATGTCGTTGAACGACACGCGCTTCCCGGAATCCACCACCTCCACCAGACCGGTGAGCTTTCGGTGGTCCTCCAAATCGACCCGGTAGATGCGAACGATGAAGCTGCTTTGGGCGGGGCGTTCCATCATGATGGTGGAATGCTACCGCGAGAAGACCCACAGATGGCCCACAGATTGGAAAAAAAGCGGAGGAAGGGGGTCAATGCCTGGACAGGATGGACGCGTAGACGTCCTCGGTTTCAGCGGAAGGGCCGACCCCGAGCTCGGCCTGAAGCACCGTGCAGCAGCGGCGGTAGGTCCGGACCACGTCCGCCGGGTGGCCGAGCTTCCCGTGACAGACCATCAACCGCTGGTAAAAGGCCTCGACCAGGAAATCCGCCTCCAGGCCGTTCCGGTAGATCGCCGCTGCCTGCTCCCAGCGGTCGGTTCGCTCGTACGCGCGGCCGGCCGCGACCAGGGTGCCGAGCAAACGGTCCTTGAGCATCTCCCGCATGGACACGGTCCATTCCAGGTGCCTGTCGGAGGGAAGGAAAGGACCTCCATAGAGCCCGGCAGACGCTTCGCAAAGTGCTGCAACCCGATCCTCCGGGACCCTCTTGACCTCGTCGAAGAGGGCCTGAAGGGCCAGGCTGTCCACCCAGCAGTAGAGGGGATCGAGGCCCAGCTGACCGCCCTGGTAGGTCACAAAACGGTTGTCGCCCAGCAGGTGACGCAGGCGGCGCAGCGTGGTTTCGAGGGACTTGTGTGCGAGGTCCCCTTCCGCCTCCGGCCAGAGCGCATCGGTCAACCGCTCGGCCGGCACATTCCTCCCTCCGGAGGCGATCAGCGCCTTGAGCATGTCCAGCGGCTTCTTCTGCACCTTTCCGGAAAACGCGAGCGGCTCATCCTCCCGAAGGATCTCGAACCTCCCGAGGGTGTAGATGCGAATCGGGTAAGGCCAGTCCTCCAGCGAGAACCCCGGGGGCCCGGGGTCGGCGGGATGCGGAGGCGTCAGCCCCAGGGTTCGAACAAGCCCTCTCGCATACTCCCGTTCGATCCCCCTTTGCAGGGCCGTTGCGCACAAAATCCGCATGAACTTGGGTTGATAGAACTCGAGATGGACAAAGTCGTGCATCCGGCCCAGCGACAAGGCGCGGTGAAGCACCTCCTCCCCTTCCCCCTCCTCGCCCGTCGTCAGGCGGAAGTAGGCATCGTGCAGGAGGCTGTACCACTCCAGCACCTGGCTCTTGATCCTCAGGCTGATTCGACGGGCCTTGTGAACATGCGTCTTTGCATCCGCGGATCGTCCCTGCAGAAACGCCACCTGAGCCATGCCGATCTCCCACAGGGCGCGGTAATAAGGGGTCCCCATCCTCTGGACCATGGGGGCGATGGTTTCCATGTGCTCAGCGGCAAGGGCCGGGCGGTCCTCGAGAAGGGCATACCAGGCGGCATTGATGTGATAGAAGTAACGGTCCAGCGTCCGTTCCGCGCCGAGTAGGCAGGTCATCTGGTGCTCCAGGGAGGTCTCCGCAGCCTCCATCCGGCCGGAGGCCATTTCCGCCGCCGCCCTGAAGCTCCACAGCAGGGAGTCGAACACGTGCACACCGCTGTCACGGGAGATCTCCAGACCCTCGGACAACCCCTTCAATGCAGCCTCGTAAGCCGCGGTCACCCAGGAATGAATCCCCTTCATCAGCTTGACGCGAATGACGGCAAAGGGGGGCGGTCTGTGGTAACGGATGGCCGCCTCCGCCCGTTCCAGCAGAACGGCGTTCTTGTGATAGGCCCCTTTCCAGAGATAGTAGAGGTCCATGCAGAAGAGGGTGTCCATCTGAATGTCAAAGGAAGGGTGCTGCTGCAGGAGGCCGGACACCCGCTCCAGCCATTCGTGGATCCATTGCGTCCGGTCTGTCTTTCTCAGCGTCAGGGCGATCAGCATCCTGGAGGAAACCATGAGATCGATGGTCTTGGACGGGAAGGAGGGATGGGCCTTCCTCAGGTCCTCGAAGACCTGGATGCACCGGTCCAGATGCTTCCATTCGTCGAGGTCAAAGGCGTAGGTGTCCACAATGCCCGCCCATGCGAGATAGCTGCCCGATGCATCCCCCGTGGCCCGGAAGGCGTCCAGGGCCTTTTCCAGATGCTTCCGGGCGCCCCGCATATCGAGCGGAAACGAGCACATCCCGGCCCAGTAGGAAAGCCAGGGGGCGGTCTCCATCCATTGGGCGGGAATCACCTCGATCCACGCTTTCACGGTTTCGCCCCTGCCCTGCCTCGAGAGCTCCCGGGCATGTCGCGTCACCATGCGGGCGAGGCCGTCCCAGTCCCCGGCCCGGCAGTAGAGATCGGCGCCGGCCTCGATCTCGCCGGATTGCTCGAGGAGCAGGGCGGCCTCCTGCTGGATCGCCGCCAGTGCATCCGGAGGGAATCGGATCCTCGCGCGGTTCAGGAGAAAATCCCGGAACAACGGATGGTACCGGTAGTCCTCTCCATCGCCGGAGAGCCTCTCCGTGAAGTAGTTGCGCCGGACCAGGGTCTCGAAGACCGGTCCTGCATCGGAGACCCCGGTCATCTTCTCCACGAAAGGCACACGAATCACGGGAAAGAATGCCGTCTTCAGCAGGATGTCCTGAACGTCCGGATCGCTCCTGTTGAAGATCTCGCCGGCGAAATAGTCGAATACGCCTTCGTAGGCCACACTCCCCGTCGACCCGGACCCGGGCCCCTGAATCCGCATCCGCTCCAGCATCAGGATGATCCCGGCGGCCCATCCCTCGGACTTCTCGTGCATCTCCTGAATGCGGCTCGTCTTCAGATCGGGCATGCGTGCACGAACGAGGGCCTTGGACTCCTCCACCGAAAAGCGAAGCTCGCCGGACGCAACCCGTCCGATCTTTCCGCCGGCCCGAAGACGAGCCAGCGGTGACGGCGGATCTCCCCGGCTCAGAACCAGCACGATGACCGCTTCGGGGATGACATCCAGGCCGTGGGCCGCCATCTCGTGAAACATTGAGTCGTCGGGAACCTCCTGAACGTTGTCCAGGACGATGGCCACGTTCGGCGCCCCGCCTCGTTTCGAACGAGAGGACGAACCAGGCTTCCTCGACCCGTACCGGGACGCCAGCCGGCTGTAGAGGATCTCGAAGTATCTGCGGGTGAAGGCGGGAATGCCCTCGAGGTACTCCGAAGTCAACAGGGGAAGGGGGTCCCTGCAGGTCGGGACGGCCTTCCTTGCAGCGAGCCCCATGTAGTAGAAAAACGTGGCGGGGTTGGCGTCCCCTTCGTCACACTGATACCAGATGCACGGCAACCCGCGTTCGTCCAGGTAGCTCGAAACCAGGGCGGTCTTTCCCGATCCGGCCGGGGCGGAGACCCAGATGACGGGCTTTTCCATCTCGCCGTCCAGCAGGCGAAAAAGCCGCTCTCTGGAAACCAGCCCGCCGGCCCGCGGGCGGGTGATTTTTACCGATAACGGGTCCATGACACACGGCCGCCGACCTTGGCATGACCAGGATCAATGGAAGGGTGAAGGACGATCGTCTGAGCACCGTCGGGGGACCTTGCTGCGCTGCACCTGGGTCCTCGAAGCCGTTCTTGACCGAGCCTCGCTCCTGTCTCAAAGCATTCGATACGCTGCGAAACGAAGGCGATATGCTGGATCGAACTTACTGCGATCCGTTGATTTTGGCAAGGTTTTCCGGATTCCGCGCCAAGAAATCGGGGGTTCCCATTTCAGGCCGGGAAAACGCCGGTCAGTGGTCAGGGATTTCAGTTCGCGGCTGCCGAATTGGGCTTCAAACTTGGGAAGGAAGAAGTGGTAATTCCGGACGGTATTTTTTCTTGCAGTTGGCCTTCTGGTACTCGAAGAAGCGTTCTACGGCCGTGGATACGTTCATGGCGAAAACCTCCTTGAGTCGGGTTGTGTGGGGCACGGCTTCAGGCCGTGAAGGTGGTTCATTTTCCTCGAATCCCGTGCTATGATCAAGCTGGTTCAAAAAAGCCGGTATTCGCCTTTGAATGGTATGCGATTCGGGCTCCCAGCGGAGGCATGGATTCGGAGGGTCATCCTATGACCATAAAAGAAGAAATGCTAGAAGCTTTGAGAGAACTCCCTGCAGACGCCACGATTGAAGATGCGATGGAGCGGTTGCTTTTTCTGGCCAAGGCTGAGAGGGGAATTCAGCAGGCCGATGAAGGGCAAACCATATCGCATGGTGAGGTCCGGGATTGGGTGGCGAGACGTATGATCTGAGGCAACCCAGAGCTATGATTGGAAGCATTCGGGAGAAGCATCATGGAAACAAGCGTACCATTGGACAGAATGACGACGGCTGACAAACTTCGGGCCATGGAGGAGATCTGGGCGGATCTTCAGCGGCATCCTGAGGACGTCCCTGCTCCAGCCTGGCATGGAGACGTCCTGCGTACTCGAGCAGCCCGGGAAAAAGAGGGCATTTCGCAGTTCAGAGAGTGGACAGACGCCAAAGCCAGGATTGACGGATTCGCAAAAACCCGCTCATCCGCCGCTGGAAACACTATAACCCGTTGATATTCCTTGGACAGATCTCAAGGTTCAGGGCTTTATACGACTCCATCAGGATTCGCGAGCGCACCAAATGAACATCCGGATCCTCGACGAGGCCGAGCAAGATCTCATCGACGGTTTTCAATTCTATGAGGCGCGTGAAGCAGGACTAGGTGACTATTTCTTGAATTCACCGTTTTCCGACATCGATTCTCTTCATCTCTACGGGGGAATTCACTCGATCCATTTCGGATATTATCGGCTCCTGTCGAAGCGCTTTCCTTTCGCTGTGTACTACAAGGTCAATGATGATACGGTCAGTATATGGGCGATTTCTGGATTGCCGGCAGGAACCTTCGAAGATTCAGAACAGGTTAAATACCTCCTCTGAACCCGAGTAAATCATTCCGAGATCCATGTAATGGGCTATGGGGATTGGAAGCCCTTTTCGCCATTGTCTGAATTCAGGCATTGATTTGGGATGCCTGCAATTTTGCAACCTTCATTGTTTCCGTACTTCGATAAGCTATACGTAACGAATTACGACTCCGCCCTCCGCTTCTCCTCGCTTCGGATCTCCCTCCTCAGCAGCTTGCCTACCTTGCTTTTTGGCAGCATGTCCCGGAACTCGATGTGCTGGGGGATCTTGTAGTTCACGAGCTTGCCCCGGCACCAGCGGATGAGGTCGTAGCCGGTGATGCCCTTGACGTCCTCCTTGAGGACGACGAACGCCTTGATGCGCTCCCCCGCCTTCTCGTCGGGGAGGCCCACCACGCAGGCGCCGATGACCGAGGGGTGCTCCTGGAGGACGGACTCGACCTCGGAGGAGGAGACGCGGTAGCCCTTGTGCTTGATGGTGTCCACGGTGCGGTCGACGAAGTAGAGGTTGCCCTCCTCGTCCTGGGAGATCACGTCGGCGGTGCGGTAGAAGAGCTTGCCGTCCATCTCGATGAAGGCCTCGGCCGTCTCCTCGGGCTTGTTCCAGTAGGCGCGCACCATGCGGTCCGAGTGGACCAGAAGCTCGCCCGGGGTGCCGGGCTCCACGGGCTCGAGGGTCTCGGTGTCCACGATGCGGATCTCCTTGCTGGGGACCACTTGGCCGATGCTTCTCACGGGGTTCTCCCGGTCCGTGGGGCACATGGAGACGCCGCCGCAGGTCTCGGTGGCGCCGTAGCCCTGGTAGATGGGGCGGCCGAAGGTCTTTTTCCAGCGCTCGTTCACCTCCACGGGGAGGACGTCGCCGCCGTTGAAGCAGTAGGCGAGGGAGCTCAGGTCGTACATGTCCAGGCGGTCGTGCTCCAGGATCATGCGGTAGAGGGTGGGCACGCCGATGAGGGTGGTGGCCTTGTAGCGCTGGACTGCGTTGAAGATGGCGTCCAGGTTCACCTTGGGCATGAGCACGATGGTGCCCCCCATGAGGAGGGTGCTGAGGGCCGTGGTCTGGCCCAGGATGTGGAAGAGCGGCACCGTGCCGATCACGACGGCCTTTTCGGCGGGGAAGAGCGGGTCGGAGCAGACGATCTGCTCGAGGGCGCTCTCGAGGTAGAGGCCGTGGGAGATGGGGACGCCCTTGGGGAACTTGGTGGTCCCGCCGGTGTAGAGGATCTCCATGGTGTCGGTCTCCTGCTTTTCGAGGGGGGGCAGGTCCTTTCCCCTGCCCTTCCCCCGGCGCACCATGGATCGGAAGGAGAAGGTCTCCCCCTCCCTCCAGGAGGCCCTTCCGCGTGGGACCTTGTCGAAGGCCCAGCCGAAGAAACGCTTCCACCAGGGAAGCAGGTCCGAGAGGCGGGAGACGAAGGCGGTCGTGAGGCCGGTCTCGTCCAGGGCCTGCTTCACGTAGCCGTAGTTGGTGTCCGCGCAGACGATGAACCTGGACCCGCTGTCGTTGGCGATGTAGGCGAGGTCGTGGACCGTGTAGATGGGGGTGATGGGCACCACCTCGGCGCCGGCCCGCTGGGTGCCCAGCCAGGCGATGACCCACTGGAGGCAGTTGGGGAGGTAGAGGACCCCGCGGTCGCCCTCGCCGATCCCCTGCTCGCGGAGGGACCAGGCAAAGCCCTCCACCATCTCCAGCATGCGGGCGTAGCTGTAGCGGGTCCCCAGGTAGACGACCGCGGTCTTGTCGCGGTGCTTCTCCGCGGCGGCCCGAAAGGCCTCGAACGTGTTTGGAAAAGGAAGCTCCCGTTTCATATTCCGTCCTAAACGCCGAAGTAGGCGGCCTTGACCTCCGAGTTGTCCATGAGCTCCTCCCCGGTGCCGGTCAGGGAGAGCATGCCGTTCTCGATCACGTACCCGTAGTCGATGATGGGCAGCACCGGGCGGGCGAACTGCTCGCTCAGGGCCACGGTGATGCCGGTGTCGTCCCGGAGCGCCACGATGGCCTCCACCAGGAGCTTCTGCATCATGGGGCTGAGCCCCAGGAGGGGCTCGTCCAGGAGGAGCAGCTCGGGCCGCACCACCAGGGCCATGCCGATGGCGAGCATCTGCTGCTCCCCGCCGCTCAGGAAGCCCGCCTTTCGGGTCTTGAGCTTCTTGAGCGCAGGAAAGAGCCGGAAGGCCTGCTCTACGCCCTCTTTTTTCTCAGCTCTGGACCGGAGATAGCCGGCAATTCTCAAGTTCTCCATGACGTCGCTCTCGGGGAAGATCGGGTGCCGCTCGCGGCAGAGCACGATGCCCTGGCGCACGCGCTGGTTCGGGCGGACCTGGGTGATGTCCTTGCCCCGGTAGACGATCTCCCCGTAGACGTTGATGCGCTCGCCGCCCCGGCGGTTCTCCTTGATCCGCATGTCGATGATCAGCCCGGAGACGGTGTTCATGAGGGTGGTCTTGCCGGCGCTGTTGGAACCGATCACGCCGACGATCTGGCCCTCCTTCACCTCCATGCTGAAGTCGTTCAGCGCGAGGGCGTTTTCAAAGAACACCATCAGGTTGTTCACGGAAAGCATAGCGTATCCTTTTGCGTCGGGGATGATGGGCGTCAGGTCTCACTGCCGAGGTAGGCCAGCTTGACCGCGTCGCTCTCCATGACCTCGGTGCCGGCCCCTTCTGCGATCTTCTCTCCGAAGTTGAGCACCATGACCCGGTCCGCGATGCGGAAGAGCTCCTTGAGACGGTGCTCGATCATGATGATGGTCTTTCCCTGGAGCATGAGCTTCTCGATGATGGGCACGATGCTCGCCACCTCGGCGAGGCTCAGGCCGGAGAAGAGCTCGTCCAGGATGATCAGGTCCGGCCTGAGGGCCATGCCCTTGGCCAGCTCCAGCCGCTTGAGATAGCCCTGGGGGAGCGAGCCGGCCGATTTGTAGGCCACCCGGGCGTCCCGCTCGAACCCCACCTCCTCCAGGAGGTCCAGAGCCACGGCGTCCCGGTGCCCGTACTTGCCCCCGGCCAGCTTCTTCACCCGGGGGGAGGAGAGCGGCACGATCAGGTTCTTGAAGGCGGGGAGCTGGTAAAACGGGCGGACCATCTGGAAGGTCCGCGCCACGCCCAGGCTCACGATCTTGTACGGGGGCCAGCCCGTGATGTTCCGGCCCTGGTACTCCACGCGGCCCGAGTCCGGCTTGACGAAGCCGGTGATCAGGTTGACCAGCGTGGTCTTGCCCGAGCCGTTGGGGCCGATGACGCCCAGGAGCTCGCCCTTCCCGACCTCGAAGCTGATGTCGAACGCGGCCATGACGCCGCCGAAGGACTTGGTCAGGTTGGAGACTTTCAGCAGGGGGCCCTGTTCCGTGTTCATTCCACCACCACCCATCGTTCGAACTGATGATATTTCCGCTGCACGTAATGAAAGATGCCCTCGGGCACGCCCACCACGAAGACCACCAGGAAGAGACCGTAGAACACGATGCGGAGCGCACCCAGGGCCCGGAGCAGCTCGGAGAGCGGCACCAGGATGAAGGCGCCCACCAGGGGGCCTGCAAACGTACCCATGCCGCCCACCACGGCCGCGGCCACGGGCATGATGGAGTAGTCCAGGGCGAACCCGGGCATGCCCGCGAACATGTCGAAATGGGTGCCGAAGGCGCCGGCGAACGACCCCACCGAGGAGCCCAGGAACAGGACCTGGGTCTTGCGCCAGTAGATGTTGATGCCGGCGCTCATGACTGCCCGGTCGCTGTCGTTGATGCCCTTGATCACCAGGCCGTAGTCCGATCCCATCAGGCGGCGGAACCCGAAGAGCGAGACCAGAAGCGCGAGCTGGATCACGTAGAGCGAGAAGGTGGCTGACGGAAAGGGCGTGAGCCCGGTCATGCCCTCGGTGCCGCCCAGGATGCGGGTGGCCTCCACCAGCCGGAGGAACATGAGGGGCAGGACCAGGGTGACCATGGCGAAGTAGATGCCCCGGAGACGCAGGACCGGCAGCAGCATCACCGTGCAGACGAAGCCCCCGGTCACGGTGGCGATGGGGAGGGTCCAGAGGGGTCCGAGGCCCCAGTAGTAGTTCAGGGAGCCGGCGATGTAGGATCCCACCCCGTAGAACAGGGCCTGGCCGAGGGAGATCAGCCCCGCGGAGATCAGGAGGTCCCAGCTGATGGCCAGGAGCGCGTACACGGCCGTGGAGATGAACACCTCCTGCCAGTAGGGGCTCGTCAGCGGGATGACCACCAGGAGCCCCACCACGGGGATGGCGCGGGGTGCGAGCAGGTAGAGCATCTCCCGCCAGCTCGTGAGGGCGAAGATGTCCTCGGAGCGGGCCTTGATGCCGCGGTCGATTCGTTCCTTACGCTTTTTCATGCGCTATTCCGCTCTTTCCGCATTAAATTCTTTCCTCGAGCTCCTTCTGCCTTCCGAA
>CAYUBQ010000019.1:43599-64391 GCA_964443135.1 uncultured Desulfobacterales bacterium
CTATTCCGCTCTTTCCGCATTAAATTCTTTCCTCGAGCTCCTTCTGCCTTCCGAAGATGCCCGAGGGCTTGATCACCAGCACCACGGCGATGGCGATCAGGCTCACCAGGAACATCCAGTGGGGCTCGAGGTAGTTGGCCGTGAAGGTCTGGGCGAACCCGATGATCACGCTCGCCACCAGGATGCCCACGGTGCTTCCCAGCCCGCCCACGATGCAGACCGCCAGGGCGTTGATGAGCACCTCGTAGCCCCCCTCCACGGCGATGGTGCCGAGCGGGAGGATGACGATGGCCGCCACCGCGGCCAGGGCCGCGCCGAAGGCCATGCTGAGCGCCCCGATCTTGTCGGAGTCGATCCCGAAGGTGAGCGCGGTGCGCTCGTCCTGGGCAATGGCCCGGAACGCCAGCCCGATCCTCGTATGGCGGGTGAACCACCAGAGGAACACGGTGAGGGCCACGGCCATGCCCGCGATGATGAGGCGCTGATAGTCGATGTAGACCGGCCCCATCACCAGGCTGCCGTCGAAGAAGACCGGCAGGGTGTAGCGGAACCCCACGAAGTCGAAGTACCGGAACAGCTCCATGATGGCCAGCCCCAGGCCGAAGGTGGCCATGACCTCGGAGAGGGCCAGGCCCTTCACCCGGAGGATCACCACGTAGTAGATGAGGAGACCCAGGAGGCCGGAGCAGAAGATGGCCGCGGCCACCGAGACCAGGTAGGGAAGCCCCAGGGAGTTCAGGAGGATCCAGGTGAGGAAGCCCGAGAAGATGTACAGCGCCCCGTAGGCGAAGTTGGCCACGCCGCTGATCCCGAAGGTCAGGTTGAACCCGAGCGCGACCAGGGCCAGGATGGCGCTGTTGACGAACCCATAGACGAGGGTGCCCGCAAGCATGAATCGCCCCCTGTTCCGGTGGAGGTCCCGGCCGCTGCGCAGGCCGCTTCAAGCGGCCGGCGCAGCGGCCGGGAGGTGTGAAAAGGCGCCGGAGCGCTCACTTGGCCGGTTTCAGGCCCTCCGGCAGTCGAACTTTCCCTTCGGCCACGGACTCGGGGTAGACCACGACGCGCTCGCCGTCCTGCCACTGGAACATGCATCCCAGGGCGGTCTCGGCCGGATCCTCGCCGTAGATCACCTGGTGGCCCTCGTTGAAGCGGATCCGGCCCATGGCGCCCATTCGGTCCGTCTTCTCCATCTCCGCCACCACGGCGTCGCCGTCCACGCTCCCGGCCCGTTCAATGGCCTCCTTGAGCACGTAGACCATCTCGTAGGCCGGAGCGGGCGAGTGGCCCGCCTCGATGGGGGTGCCGTAGCGCTCCTTGTACTTGTTCCAGAACTCCACGGACGCCGGCACCTTGGGTACGGGCATGTTGCCCACCTCGAAGATGCAGTTCATGGCGCCGTCGATCTTCTTGTCGAAGAGCTCCCAGGAGCCGGGGCCGGCCAGCGGGGAGATGAACCCGGCCATCAGGGCCGGCACCTTCATGGCCTTCCACTGCTTCACGAGGATGCCGCTCTGGGGCATGTCGAAGATGGGCAGGATCACCTGGGCGCCGCCCGCCCTCGCCTTCATGAGGGAGGAGGAGAAGTCCGAGGAGCCCGTGGGGTAGGCCTGGCGTCCGACCACCTCCCAGCCCATCTTCTCGAACACCATCTTGATCATCAGGTCGCCCGTCTTCCGGGCCCAGGCCACGTCCTGGTTCAGGATGAACACCTTATCGAAGCCGAACTGCTCGTTCAGGTAGGCCATGGTGCCGCCCAGGTACTTGATCAGGTAGACGGCGTTCAGGCAGGTCCGGAAGGTGTACTTGTACTTGTCGTAGTCCTCCTTCACCTTGGCCTCCATGCCGGGGGACATGGCCGTGCCCAGGATCATGGGGGTCTTGTACTGTGCCACCACGTCCATGCAGGCGATGGCCGCCTCGGAGCGGAAGGAGCCGAACACGATGAAGTCGGCATCATCCTCCAGGATGAGCTTCTTGTGGGCGCGGATCACGTCCGCCACCGGGACGCCCGGCTCTGCGCCGCGCGCGTCGATGGGCACCACCTCGAACATCCGCTTGGTGCCGCCCACGTCCACGCCGCCGGCCTGGTTGATCTCGTCCACCGCCATGTTCACGCAGAAGAGCCCTTCCTTCCCTTCCAGGAACCCGAGGGCGGTGGGCACCCCCAGGATGATGGGGTCTTCTTGGGCCAGGACGGGGTTGAGGGGAGCTCCCCAGACAATGACCAGGGAAAGCACGAGAACCGAAAGGGACAGGAAGCGTTTCATCATGGTCCTCCTTCTTTATTCTTTATGAGGTTGGAGTGGTGGGGTTTCGCGCGCCCTCAGATCGTGCAAGGGGCATGCCTGGAGGTTGGGACTGATAAAACACACCAATTCCAGGTACTTATTGTTTGGCGGGTTTGCCGGCCGGGAAGAGGCTGTTACCTTTGGTTACAGCGGGTTGTTTCATTTTCCGCATCAAGACTGGAGAACCCCATGGATCGCGGATTCCGGACCGGAATCGAAACTGTTACCCATGGTGACACCCCGGCTGTCTCCTGCGTCTCCATGGACCGGAATTGAGCGATTGCCGAGTTTGCCTGAGATGCAAGGGTTTCTTCAGGGGGAGGGAAACGTCCCGGGAAGCTCGATCTCGCCCTCGGCGATGGAGGGCGGGTACACCACCCTCCGCTCCCCCTGGGCCGTCCACTGGATCACGCAGGCCAGGGCCTCCTCGCACGGGTCCTCCCCGAAGATCACCTGATGGCTGCGGTGAAACCGGATGCGCCCCATGGCCCCCTGCCGGTCGGTCCCCTCCAGGGACTTCACCACCCGGTCGAGGTCCAGGGTCCCCGCCCTTTCGATGGCCTCGGCCAGGACGTAGACCGACTCGTAGGCCGGCGCCGGACCGTGGGCCGCCTCGATCTCCTTGCCGTATCGGCTCTTAAAGGCATTATAGAACTGCTCGGCCGGACCGTAGGCCTGGGTGGGCACGTTGCCCAGCTCGAAGATCACGTTGAGCGCTCCGGCGATCCCCCCGTCAAAGGCCTCCCAGGCGCCGGGCCCGCCCAGGGGGGAGATGAAGCCGCAGAGCAGGGCCCGGCTGCCCATCCGGTTCCACTGCCTCACCAGGGCGCCGCTCTCGGGCATGTCGAAGATGGGGAGGATCACGTCGGCCTCGAGCCGGCGCGCCTCCTCCAGGCTCCTGGTGAAGTCCGAGGCTCCGGTGGGATAGATGTCCAGGCCCAGGACCTCCCAGCCGGCCTGCTCGAAGTAGAGCTTGATCATGAGAGAGACCGTGGTCCGCGTCCAGGCCACGTCCTGGTTCAGGATGTAGACCCGGCCCACGTCGAACCGCTCCCGGAGGAACTTCATGGTCTGGATCAGATACTCCACCAGGTACCGCGAGTTCAGGCAGAGGCGGAACACGGAGCGGTATGCCGGGGACTGGAGGATCTTGGCCTCGGAGGCCGGGGACATGGCGATGGTGCCCAGGAGCGGTACGCCGTGGCGGGCGATCAGATCCATGCCTGCCAGCAGGGCCTCGGAGCGGAAGAACCCCACCACGACGGCGTCCACCGGCTCTCTTGTCAGAAACCGTTCCAGCCTCTGGAGGATCTCGTCCATAGGGGTGGCGGGATAGGCATCCTCCAGGTCCACCGCAGCCACCCGGATATCGAGCCGGCGGCCGCCCACCCGGACCCCGCCGGCCCGGTTGATCTCCTCGGCTGCGAGCTGGACCGCCATGTGGCTCTCCCGCCCTTCCAGCGTGCCCAGGGAGGTGGCCACGCCGAGGACGATCTCGTCCCCGGCTCCGGCACGGTCCGGGGAGAGGCAGAGAGAGACGGCCGTGAGGAGAAGGAGGAAACCGGTTCGAAGGGGGCGTCTCATGGGGAATCCTTTGGGGCAAAAGGAGAACACGGTGTTTTGCAGCCGTTATACCACACATGGCTTCCAAGCCCAAGCAGGTGAAGGTTGACACCCTTCGGGGCCTGTCCTACTCTCTTTGTTTCTGCCCCACACCCGGACCGGGGAACATGAAATTTCGATTCTCCATCTCCTTCAAGCTCCTGCTGCTCATCCTCCCGCTGGTCTGCCTCCCCATCGCCACGGTGGGCTACTTCTCTTACCGGGCGTCGGTCGAGCGGGTCAACCGACTGGTCCGCCAGGAGCAGATGGCCAAGGTGCGGGCCACGGCCGCGCGGATCGACGACATCTTCTACACCTGCAGGCTGGATCTCAACACCATCTCCAGCCTGCCGGTGCTCAACGACTACCACCTGGCGCGCTCCTTCCGGCTGAGCGCCGAGGCCGAGTTCAGCCGGGACAGCATCGTGCGCCTGTTCCGGGACTTCATCGAGAGGGCCCACAGCTACTTCCAGATCCGCTTCATCGATCCCTCGGGTGTGGAGCGGATCAAGGTCCGGGCCAGCGGCGAGACAGGGCCGCTGCTGGAGACTGCTCAGGGTGGATTTTTCGAGGGCGTGCGGGGGTCCGGGAGCGAGGAGATCCAGGTCTCGGAGATCACCTTTTCCGGGGCCAGGCAGGGGTACCTCATGCACTGGGCCAGGCCGATCTTCACGGCGTGGGACGAGTTCGTCGGGATCGTGGTGATCGACGTGGACTACGAGGCCATCCGCGAGATCGTGCGCAGCATCCAGGTGGGCGAGGAAGGATATGCCTTTCTCGTGGACGGCGAGGGCCGGACCGTCGCCCACCCGCAGTTTGGGCCCTACGAGCTCGGCCTCGGGAACTACCCCGACCCGAGCATCGCCGGCCTGGTCCGCGAGATGAACCGCGGTGGCTCCGGATGGAAGACGTACCGGTACGAAGGCGCGGACAAGCTGGCGGCCTTCTGGCCGATCCCCGGCATGGGCTGGTCCCTGGCCGCGACCATCCCGAGCAGCGAGTTCACCAAGGAGGTGGGCGTGATCCGGACACGCGTCCTCCAGGTGGTGCTTCTCATTCTCTTCTGCTCGATCGTCGGCGTGAGCCTCCTCTCCTACTACATGCTGAAGCCCGTACGCGATCTCGTGAGCGCCACCCACCGGATCGCGGCCGGCGACCTGAGCCAGGAGATCCCGGTGAGCTCCAGGGACGAGCTGGGCGATCTCACGAGCGCCTTCAACCGCATGGTGCGGAACCTCGCCCGCATCCAGGACGAGCTGGTCCGCTCGGAAAAGCTGATCAGCCTGGGACGCCTCTCCGCGGGCGTGGCCCACGAGATCCGCAACCCGCTCAACGCCATGAAGGGCGCCGTGGTGCTGCTCAGGAGACGCCGTGCCGACGATGTGCTGATCCAGGAGTACACCGGGCTGGTGTCCGAGGAGATCGACCGGCTGAACGCCTTCGTGACGGACTTCCTCACCTTTGCCCGGCAGTCCGCGCCCAAGCGCGTACCTACGGACGTCAACCGCATCATCCTGTCCGCGCAGGAACTCTTCGAGGAGCCGGCCCGCGAACGGCGGATCGTCTTTCACAACAACCTGGACCCGGACATGCCCCCGCTCCTGGTGGACCCCCACCAGATGGAGCAGGTGGTGATCAACCTGATGGTGAACGCCATGGACGCCATGCCCGAGGGCGGGGAGATCCGCTCCTCCACGGGCCTGTCCAGAGACGGGGTTCCGGCGGAGAGACCGGCCCTGGCCAAGATCGTGATCCGGGACCTGGGCACGGGCATCCCCAGGAGCGACCTGAAGAGCGTGTTCGATCCCTTCTTCAGCACCAAGGACGTCGGAACCGGCCTGGGCCTCCCCTTGAGCCTCGGCATCGTGGAGAGCCACGGCGGGACCATCCGGATCGAGAGCCGGAAAGGCTGGGGTACGCGGCTGACCATCGAGTGGCCCGCGGTGTACGGCGACCGGGGATCCGAGGAGGCCGGCGCCGCCGGTGCGGGCCCGGGGGGCGAGAGATGAGCGTGAAGACCGTCCTGCTCGTGGACGATCAGAAGAACACCCTGAAGGTGCTCTCGGCCATCCTCCGGGACGAGGGGTACGAGGTCCTCCAGGCCGATGAGAGCGGGGAGGCCCTCCGGCTGTATGAAGAGCGGGAGGACGTGGACCTGGTCCTCTCCGACCTGAAGCTGCCCGGCATGGACGGCATCGCCCTCTTCAACCGGATGAGGGAGGTGCGGGAGATGCCGCCCTTCATCATCATGACCGCCTACGGCACCGTGAAGTCGGCGGTCCAGGCCATGCGGGACGGGGTCACGAACTACCTGATCAAGCCATTGGACTTCGAGGAGCTGGTCATCGTGGCGGAGAAGGCCATCCGGGAGCACGAGACCTCCCGGAAGCTCTCCGACCTCCAGCGGGCGGCGCGGGAGGAGAACGCCTTCCACGGGATCATCGGCGCGAGCCCGCAGATGCGGGACATCTTCGACATGGTGCGCACCGTGGGAGGCACGGACGCCTCGGTCATGATCTACGGGGAGACCGGCACCGGCAAGGAGCTCCTGGCCCGGTCCCTCCACCTGGAGAGCCCGCGGAGGGAAGCGCCCCTGGTCTGCATCAACTCGGCGGCCCTCACCGAGAGCCTCCTGGAGGCGGAGCTGTTCGGCTACGTCAAGGGCGCGTTCACCGGGGCGGTGACGGGGAAGAAGGGGCGCCTGGAGGCCGCGAACGAGGGCACCCTGTTCCTGGACGAGATCGGACACATGAGCCCGCGGCTCCAGAGCAAGCTGCTCCGGTTCCTCCAGGAGAAGCGGGTCGAGCCCGTGGGCGGCGTGGAGTCCCGGCAGATGGACGTCCGCATCATCGCCGCCACCAACCTGGACCTGCAGGCCATGATCGAGGACGGCCGTTTCCTGCGGGACCTCCTCTACCGGATCGAGGTGATCTCCATCCGCGTCCCCCCGCTGCGGGAGCGCCAGGACGACATCCCCCTGCTGACCGACCACTACATCCGGCACTACGCCCGCCAGTACGACCGCCACGTGCCGGGCATCCACCCGGAGGCCATGGCCTTTCTCCTGGAGAACCCGTGGAAGGGGAACGTGCGGGAGCTCAAGAACTGCCTCGCCCGGGCGGTGATCCTCTCCAAGGGCGGCCTGCTCACCCTGGAGGACCTGCCGGAGAGCGTGCGGGCGGGCGGAAGCCCGGAGGCGGGGCGCGGCACGGGGGGCCTCCTGGGAGACCTGCCCGAGACGGGCGTCACCCTGAAGAGCATGGAGGCCGAGCTGATTCGCGCGACCCTCCGGAACTGCGCGGGAAACAAGAGCCTGGCCGCCAAGCAGCTGGGCATCTCCCGCAAGTCCCTGTACGAAAAGATGGAGCGGTACGGCATCCCCCGGGAGGCAGCAAAAAGCCCGTCCGAACGGTGAAAGCGTCCGGCCGGGCCTCCAAGCTCGAAGGGAATGGATCAGATCGGGCTTACATCCTCAGATCCTCTTCGCTCTTCACGCGGTCCAGTCTTCCGATGAACCCGCTGATCTGGCTCTCGTTGTCCTGCTCCGTGAAGGCCCCGCGGAGCTTCTCTCCGGCGAGGGCCACCGCCTGCTCGGCCAGGCGGTCGTTCAGCGCCCTTCGGGCCTCCTCCATCTTGAAGTCGATCTCCTTCTCCGCATCCCGGATCATCTGCTCCGCGTTGCTGCGTGCGCCGGCGATGATGCGCTCCTTTTCCTTCTCACCCAGCTCGACGATGCTCCGCCGAACCTCCTGAAGGGACTCCTCGATGCCTTCGAGGTGCTTCGACTCCTCGTCCACCCGCATCCTGGCCAGGTTCAGACCCTTCTCGATCTCGTGAAGCCCCTTTTGCACCCGGTTCCGCTCTCCATTCAGAAAGTTGGACAGGGCCGGCTTTCCGTACTTCAGAAAGAAGAAGACCAGGATGCCGAAGTTGACCCACCTCATGATGGTGTCGTAAATCTTCCGGCCTTCGCCGACCTCCTGAGCGGCCTGGACGTCGACAGGCAGCAGGCAGAGCAGAAAGCCCGCAAAGGCGATCATCAGGATACCGATTAACGGCGTACGACAAGCCATGCGTCTCAACGACCAACCCTCCTGCCGGCGATCCTTTCCACGATCTCATCGGCCAGTGCGGCCGCCTCTTGATCCAGTCCCTGTTGTGCCTGCTCCACCTGCTCCCGGACCTGTGCCCGAATTCGATCCCGGATGTCCCTGATCTTCCGGCTGCTCTCGTCGAAGAGGCCGTCGGCCTCGGCCATCGCCTGCTCCTTGAGCCCGGCGCGTTCGCGAGCCGCGTTCTGCCTCGCTTCCCGCTCCATGGCAAGGCGCTTCTCCGCAATCCGCTCCGCTTCGGCCGCCATTTCCTCCGAGTCGCGCTTGGCCTTCCTCATGTACTCTTCCCGGCCGTGAATCTGATCCATGATCGGGCGCAGCAGGAGACGATTCAAGACGAACATCAGCAGGAGAAAATGAAGCACCTGAACGATCAGGGTCGCATTGATGCTAATCATAATCGAGCACCGTTCAGTGAAGGATTAGACCACAAAGAGAAGCAGCAGAGCCACCACCAGGGAGTAAATCCCCGTGGACTCCGAGACCGCCTGACCCACCAGCATGGTCCGCGTCAACAGACCGGCCTCGTTCGGCTTCTTCCCGATCGCTTCACAAGCCTTTCCACCGACGAACCCTTCGCCCACTCCGGGTCCGATGGCGCCGAGCCCCATGGCCAGACCGGCACCCAGAAATGCTGCCGCCTGAATGATGTCCGCACCTGAAATCTCCATGTCTCTCCTCCGTACCTTTCGTTGAAAAAATAAAGAATCGGTTCAAACCCAACCCTCAGATGACAAAGATCAGGACCAGGCTCACCACCATGGCGTAGATCGCCGTGGACTGGGAGACCGCCTGTCCCACCAGCATGGTCCGCGTCAGAATGCCGGACGCTTCCGAGTTCCTCGCAATCCACGTCACCGCCTTCTCGGCGGTGTAGCCGTTGCCGATGCCGGGACCGATCCCCCCGAACCCCATGCACAGCCCGGCGCCGAGGGGGGCCATGGCCGCGGCCAGGCTGGACGACTCCGGGAACGCCTTGAACATGAGGATGAAGCTCACGAGGAGGCCGAAGATCGCCGGCGTCTGCGAGACGGCCTGCCCCACGAGCATGGTCGTGGTGACCGGCCCGACGGTGTGCGGCGTCCTTGCGATGCCCGCGCAGCTAGATCCCGCGGCCAGCCCTCCTCCGAAGCCGGAGCCTATGGCCGCGAGGCCCGTGCTGGCCCCCGCACCGATAAGGGCCGCCCAGGTCGGGACGAGGGGGAGATGGTCGAAGCTCATGAACATCAGCATGAGCGCCACGACCATGGAGAAGATGGCCGGGGTCTGGCAGACGGCGGAGCCGATCAGCATGTTCGTGGTGAGCTTGCCGGCCACCGCGGGCTGCCGGGCGATGCCCAGGCAGGCCTGGCCGCCGGGAAAACCGGATCCGGCCCCGGACCCGATGGCGCCGAACCCCATGCAGAGGCCGGCGCCCAGGAGCGATGCGGCCCCCAGCAGACTCTGGCCCGGGAAGTCCATGAAGATCAGCAGGATGGCGATGACCAGGGCAAAGATCGCCGCGGACTCCGCCACGGCCTGTCCCACCAGCATGGTTTTCATGATATCGCCGGACTTCGCTTCCTTCTGGGAAATCGCCCGGTTGGCAAAGCCGGCCGTGTACCCTTCGCCCACGGCCGCACCGATCGCTCCGAGTCCGATGCACAGTCCCGCACTCACGTAAGAGGCCAGCTCGATGGTTTCGGCGACATTCATAACTATTTAACCTGCACTGAGATGTAGACCAGGGTGAGCATGGTGAACACGAAAGCCTGGATCGTTCCGATGAACAGGCTGAAGAACGCGATCAGAAAAGGAGGCAGAAGCAGGCTGTAGACCAGGTGGGAAACCACGAGAACGATGATGGCGCCCCCCATGATGTTGCCGTAGAGACGGAAGGAGATGGAGACCACCTTGGCGATCTCCCCAATGACGTTCAGCGGCGCCATGAAGAAGATCGGCTCGAAGTACTCCTTGGCGTAGGCTCTGAACCCTTTGGTCCGGATCCCGGCGTAGTGTGCGATGAAAAATCCCATGATCCCGAGCCCGAGCGGGGTGTTCAGGTCCTTGGTGGGTTCCGACAGGTGCGGGAAAGCCCCGAGCCAGTTGCCCAGGAGGAGGAACAGGAACAGGGTGCAGATCAGGGGAAAGTACTTCCGGGCCATGCCCTCGTCCAGGGCGTCCTTGGTGAGTCCCCAGAAGGCGCTCACGATCAGCTCCGCGAGGATCTGGAATGGATTGGGCAGACGGGAGAGGTTCCGTGTCGCGAAAAAGGCGAACACGACGATCAGCCCCATGACGATCCACGTCATGATCACGGTTTCCGTGTTGACGACGAGATGAAGCCCGAACAGGTTGAAGTCGATCTGCGGCAGATGGGTCAGTTCGTCCATAACATGCGATCCGCTCTAGGTGTTTCCGGTGGGGGAGGAGCGACTCTGCAGGTACGAGTCGAACAGCAGGGTCAGCTGTACCATGAACAGTCCGATGACCACACCGATAAAGTGAACGGCGTCCGTGCGGAGTGAAATGACGAGAGGCACGGCCAGCAGGGAAAAACGAAACAGAATGGATCCGAGCGCGGCCGCCGTCGACCTCGCCCGCGAGCCGGCCAGGGTGCGCTGAATGAGGTGCGCCATGACGACGAAGTTCGCGGCGCTGAAGAGCGTTCCCAGCACCAGGCCCTTCCCGACGGCCTTCTCCCCGAAGAGCATCAGCGCTACGGCTCCTGCAATCGCCGCCAGCATGGCCCGGGAGCAGGTTTTCTTCTGAATGGACCTAACCGCTTCCGTCACTGTTCTGTTCCGCTTCGGATGAATCGTCCCTCTTCGGGTCCAGCACCTTCATGATCTGGCGATAGACCGTGACGCCGCCCCCGATGATTCCGAGGATGATGAACACGATGATGAAGAGCGGCTTCGTGTCGAGCCACTTGTCGAGCCCGTATCCCACGGCCAGACAGAGCAGGATGGAGCCCGCCATGGTCAGGCCGAGCTGACTGACGATGGCGATTTCGTCGTACCAGTGGCCGTGCTTCTTGAAATCGAAGACGATCTCCGTCCCCTCCTTCTTCAGCGGCCCAAGGCTCCCGGCTCTCCCATGACCCTTGTGAAGATTGGAACATATAACGCAATTCCCTTTTGCTGTAAAGGAAAAATTCATTTCGACGGGATCCCGGATCATAGCTTATTTTTTTCCGACATATTGATCAGGCAGACCTCTCCCGTCGATGTCTTCATCTCCCTACAACGGCTTTTCTGAGGGATTTCTTGAAACGGATCGGAAGGTGTTCCCGCACGACCTCACTGCTCCAGGGCGATGAGCGCCGCTCCGAGCGCGCCCACGATCTGGGGTTCGGACGGCACGTGGACCTCCCTGCCCAGCCGCTCCTCCAGGAGGGACACCACGCCGCGGTTCTTGGCCACGCCGCCGCTCATGAAGAGCTCCCCCTTCATGCCGAGCGAGCGGACCATGGACCGGATCCTCCCGACGATGGCGCGGTGGAGACCGCGTATGATCTCCTCGGGCGGGTGATCGCGGGCCACCAGGGAGACCACCTCGCTCTCCGCGAACACCGTGCAGACGCTGCTGATGGTGACCTCCCCCGCGGCCCGGACCGAGAGGTCTCCCATCTCCTCGAGCCCCACCTGGAGCTTCTCCGCCATCACCTCGAGAAAGCGGCCGGTGCCCGCGGCGCACTTGTCGTTCATGGTAAAGTCCAGCACCCGCCCTCCCGGGCCCACGTGGACCACCTTGGAGTCCTGGCCCCCGATGTCGACCACGGTGCCGGCGTCCGGAAACAGGAACCAGGCGCCCCGGGCGTGGCAGGTGATCTCCGTCACCGCCCGGTGGGCGAAGGCGACGCTCGAGCGGCCGTACCCCGTGCTCACCACGTTCCTCAGGTCGTCCCTGGAGAGACCGCCCGAGGCGAGGGCCCGTCCCAGGGCTTCCTCGGCCGCGCGGGTGCTGCTGGCGCCGGTGCGCACGATACCGTGGGAGACCATGCGGGCCTCCCGGTTCAGGATCACCACGTCCGTGCTGAGGGATCCGACGTCGATTCCGGCCACGAAGTCCAAGGGGTTCCTCCGGGCTCACCTGAAAGGGTTGTCGTCTCTTCCGCGGGCCGCGCCTTCCCGCTCACTGCTCCAGGCGCTCGAAGAAGGCCTCCAGCCGGGTCCGTGCCTGCTCCTCCGAGTAGGCCCGTTCGTCCGCGATGTCCGCCTCGATCACCACGGAGGGGACCTCCAACCGCTCCATGAGGAGCCGCTTCAGGTCGTACTGGCCCACGGAGTAGGGTTTGCAGCTCCGCGCCGAGTGGATCACGAGACCGTCCACCCGGAAGGTCCGGATGAGCTCCTCCATGAGCCGGAGCCGGTGCTCCAGGCTGTTGTTCAGGATGACCCGGCCGTAAGTGCGGGCGATGGACTCGAGCGGCCGCTCGGCGTCCATGTAGGGGGCGGTCTCCGCCCAGGCGTTGGTATAGGTGGCCGTGACGAAGTTCATGCCCCGCTCCGCGAACAGGGTGGAGAAGTCGCGCACCTTGTACCAGATGGCGATGTTGTCCCACATCAGCCGCTTCCGCTCCTCCCGGATGCCGCCCTCCCCCCGCGCCACCCGCTGCTCCAGCTCCTCGAGCAGGGTGCGGTAGTAGGCCAGGGCCACGGGCAGGCCCCGCAGGGAGACCACCGGCGCCAGGTGGACGAACGTGTCGAAGATGGTCATGGGCGACGGGGTCGCCTTCATGGTCCCGAGGATCTCCCCCCACGTCTCGGCCGTCTCCTTGGACAGGGAGAGCACGTCCCGCAGGCGGTCCGTCCGGAACCCCCGGCCGCTCACCCGCTCCAGGATGGGGATCATGGCCTCGAGCTGGGCCGTCATGTAGTCGACCTCCGCCTGCCCCGGCTCCCCCGCGTGGTTGAAGGGCGCGTCGAGCATGAGGAGCGGGACGTCCCACCAGTCCGCCAGCACGGTGTACCAGTAGGCCACGGTCTGGCAGATGTTGTTGGACGCGAACAGGAGGTCCGGCCGGGGGAGCCGCCCCGCCGGGGTCCTCCCGGAGAGGGCCGACCCCAGGTCGATGCGCGCATAGGAGCAGAGATCCTGGGAGTAGCCGCTCTCCTCGGCCGTGCGGCAGAGCTCGGATCCCATGCCCTTGGCCCCGCAGAGCGCCCCGTGGTTCTCCGGGTAGACCGTGTAGAACCCGAACGCCCGCAGGAGCTCCACCGGCGCGCCGCTGGTGACCCAGGCCACGGGTCGGGCCCCCTCGGCGTAGCGCGAGAGGAAGTAGTGGCGGGTCATGATCTCCCGCAGCCGTTCGCTGCAGGCGAGCGGCGCACCCAGGGCGGGGTTCGGACGCGCAGGCCTCCGCCGCCTCCGGCGAAGCGTGCGGGAGGCGCCCATGAGGACGGGCGCCCCGATCTCCTTCATGAATCCGTACCTGGCTCGTGCTGCGAGCGACACCGTCAGCCCTCCCCATGCCCGATCGTTCGACGCATTCGCAAGAACCCGTTCACCCGTCGCGGGAACCGCGATAACCTATCGATATTTCGGGGACGGATCTCGAGGTTCACGGCTTTTCAGACACCATCATCATCTCAGCGAACGCCTCGATCCGGGTCCGAGCCTGGCCCGAGACGTCCCCCTGGACCTCCTGCTCCAGGAGCAGGGTCGAGAACCCCTCCTCCCGCAGGGCCTCCCTCAGCCCGGGGTGGTAAAAGAGCTCGGGCTCGCAGAACTTGATCACGTTGAAGAGCACCCCGGTTGCCCCGCAGCCCCGGGCTCTCCGAACCAGCTGCTCCCGGCGCTCGCGCATCGGGCTGTTGACGGTGGAGCAGGCCGGCATGGCCGCAATCGCCCCTGCCGGCTCCTCCGCGGGGTCCCCGCCCGCCTCGAACGCGCCGGGAACCCGCCTCCCGCAGGCGAGCAGGTCGTCGTCGCCGATACGGACGCCCAGCTCGTCCAGGAGGGAGAGCAGTCCCTCCGGACCCGGCAGCACCCCGCTCAGGACGAGACGCAGGCCCGGCTCGGGATCCGAACGCTCCCGCTCCTTCAGGAACCCCTGCAGGACGGGGATCCCGTCGTCGGGGTGCAGGTACTCGACCGAGCGGACCACCCGGTAGAACTCGAGGTTCGACGCGGCGAGGCGTCCCTCCGCCCGCAGGGCGTAGAGTGCGGCGAGGGTCCTTGCGAGCTCCCTCCCCTGCCCCACCCGACGCTCCAGCTCGCCCGGGTCGACGGGACCGCAGATCCCTTCGATCTCGCCCTGCAGCCGCTCGATCTCCCTTCGGAGAAAGCCCTTCGCCGCCGCGCCGTGAGGGGCCTTGGGCGGGTAGAAGAACAGGCAGGGCCGGCCCAGATCGAGGTAGTCCCGAACCAGCGAGCCCAGGTTCTGGATCGAGTCGCAGGTGTGGGGAAAGACAAAGCCGTCCAGGAGCCGCCCCCCGTCCTCCAGGGCCAGCTCGAGCCCCGCCTTCACCACCGAGCAGATGGTGGGCTGGAGGTGGGCGCTCGACCGTCCCGTGTGCGGGGGATCCCAGATCTCCGCGGGCAGGACGTTCGCGGCCCAGAAGGGCTCCCGGGGGTATCGTCCCGGGAACACGCCCACGACGCGGCGGCCATGCTCCTTCTGTCGCTCCAGGTAGGCCCTCCTGGAAGGCAGTTCGGATGGATCCATCACCACTCCTCGACGTTCTCACGCGCCCCGGTCCCGGCGTTGTGCGAGCAATCGCCAAACGGGCGCGGCAAGGCAAGCGCCCGGACGAGCGTGCGGGCAGTATAGGGAGAGGGTTTCCCCCGTGTCAAGGAAGGTGGAGAAGGAGGCCGGACGGGTTTTCGGGACGTCGGTCGGGCAGGCCCTACAGGGACACGGGTGCTGCGGGATGTCCAGGGGTACCCGGGTGCGCTTCAGGAGGAGGCAACATACACGGGTTTTGTCCCCCGCATACAGGCTCCACCGCATTCTCCCGGAGGAGGATTGGGGTATGCTGGAGAGCAGGATTCCCGGTGGGTCGCGCGGTACGGTTCGGCGGCGCACCAAGGACGTGGGCAACCCCCAAAAATCCGACTCGAGGAAGGCGGCAGGAATGAGAGCTCCGGATCTCTTGGAGGCCGCACCCGCGAAACGAGAGGAGAAAACGCGATGAAGAAGCTCGTGCCCGTAATGGGAGTGATCCTGATCTTCGGACTGATGGCCTGCACGACCCCCGCGGGGAGATCGGCGGGCGACGTGATCGATGACGGCACCGTCACGACCAAGGTGAAGGCCGCCTTATTCGACGACGAGCAGCTGAGCGGCTTTGCCATCGGCGTGGACACCTTCGAAGGCGAGGTCACCTTGACCGGCGCCGTGAACACCGTGGGGGAGAAGATTCATGCCACCGAGGTGGCCGCCGGAGTTCGCGGCGTCAGGAACGTCAACAACCTGCTGAAAGTCAAATGAGCGAAGCGTGAATCATTGAGGGAGTCGCAAGAAGCCCGAATCCTCGAGATCTGCCCCTGAGATTTCAACAGCTTATATCGTCCCCAGCGGCGTGTGAGCGAGTTTTTGCGAATCTCAAGGCTACCGGCTTTGTACGACGCCATCAGGATTCAGGCGCACGCATGGTCCACGATAGGATGCTCACCTCCGGGTAAAGGAAGCGATGGGAAACCGTCTCTTCTTCTTCAAGTACTCGATGGTTGTGCAAACCCCCTTTGCGAGTGCAGCAAGCTCCACGATTTGCGGGTAAACTGTACGCGTGACATATTCAGTTGATTCTGCCGTTCTATCGATGGCTTCGGTGAGCAGATGGTCCACCCGGCTCACATGATGCTCTGCCCGTACGGCCGCGTCCTCAGCCACACCGAACACATCTTCACTCGTTTCTTGGAATTTCTCAAAAAAATCCTCGATTTCGTTAGAGATATTTTTGATATGAACGGATGTCTCCTGCAGAGAGCTCACGATATTCCTTGCGCTCTCAACGGTATCCTCTACGTCGGGGCGTATGGATACCATCGCATCGTTTATTTCATCCACGGTTCTGGAAACGCTCTTTGACGATCTATAAACGAAATAGGCAATGACCAGGATTGCCATGGTCTGAATTGCCAGTATCAAGATAAGTATCGTGATCGACGTATTGGTTTCCAAGAACATATCGCTCCTATTTTCTCAAGGACTCGATCTCTTCGGTATATGCCTTCCTTCCTGCCTCTATGGCCTCCAGGACGATTTCTTTTTCTTTGCTGGAGATGTTTTTTGCTTTGTTGATCAGCTCCTTGGCCTCAGACGCCACCTCGTCCCGCTTTTCAACAATCCTCTCCTTGCCTTTTCTAGCCCCTTCCCCAATCGCCTCCTTGCCGTCCTGCGCCTTGTGCGCAATCAACTCCCGGGTTTCCTTCCCCGACCTGGGCGCGAAAAAAAGCGCAGCCAGGGCGCCGATCGCACCGCCAACCATGAAATACTTGAACCGATCGCCGGAACCGTTCGCTTCATTCATTTCGACCTCCTCGTTTTGCTCCGAGAGCCCTGTGTAATCTATGAGAGCCATTGTAGAACATCTGGAACAAGATCGTAATGGGGTCCATCCTGTATTCTCCCCCCCCTCTCTGTCCTGCGACGGTCAGACCTCTTCGAACCAGACCGAATGAGGGCGCAGGGAGGCGTTTTCGGCTTCCTGACGCGGGAAGGCACGAACGGCCTGGGGGAGGCCGCGGCCGAGGACTCCTGGCGGTTTACCTGCAGATGAGCTACCTGCTCGGCGGGTACTCGCTGATCGTTCCCAGGGATCGGGTCGAGCGACTGGACATGAGCGTGGAAAATGCCCTGCAGTGGGGGTTGACGGCGGGTGTGTCCGTTTCCGAGGATGCGAAGATACTCGAGCGCGACTCCGGTTGAGGCCGCGGCCGTTCGGGGCGACAGCGGGTCGAAGACCCGGGGATCACGGTTCGGACCCGTCCAGGACCCTTCGTACCGCATTGGCCAGCTCGTTGTCCGTCATGGGCTTCATCACGTAGCCCCCGATGCCGATCTCCCTGGCCCTGGCCTCCGAGATCCTGTGGCTGTAGCCGGTGCACAGGACGATGGGCAGGTCCGGCCGGATGGAGAGCATGGCGGCCGCCAGCTTGTCCCCGCTCATTCCGGGCATGGTCATGTCCGTGATCACAGCGTCGAACCTGTACGGATCCCCCCGGAACAGCTCGAGCGCATCCAGCCGGTTCGATTCCGGGTTGGACGCATTCGCAAAAATCCGCTCACCCGAGGACGCGGCCTGCCTCGTGGTGGACGTCTCCTACATGGAAAGGCTGAAGGGAGAGGAGAAGACGGCCTTCTCGGCGGTGCTCTACCGGCTGAGCCGCCCTTGCCGCCTCAGGCCCCCTTCTGCTTGCGCACCACGTGGATGTCCACGATCCGGGTCTCCGGGTACTGGCCCTCGGGGTCCTTTTCCAGGTACTTCACCATGTCCCAGACCGTGTTCAGGGCGGCGGCCAGGCCCACCAGGGCCTCCATCTCCACCCCGGTCTTAGCCCGGGCCCGGACCCGGCAGACCACCTCCACGCCGTCGTCCTTCAGCTCGAATCGGGCCTCCACCTGGTCCAGCGGGACCTGGTGGCAGTGGGGAATGAGCAGGGAGGTCTGCTTGGCCGCCTGCATGGCCGCCACCTCGGCCACGGCGAACGGGTCGCCCTTGCGCACGCGCCCCGATCGGATCGCCTCCCTGGCCCGCTCGGAGAGGTGAATCTTCCCGTAGGTCTCCGCCTCCCGGAGGACGACCGGTTTCTCGCCCACGTCGATCATTCCCATGACGTTTCCCTTTCTCCGGACAGGGTCCCTATGGACGGTCCCCGTCCGCCGGAAGCTCCCGTTTCCGGACCGCCTCCGCCTTGATGCGGTCCACGGTCTGGATCAGGACCGGAAACACGGTCTCCCGGGTCTCCCCGGCCACGGCCACGGCCAGGATCTCGTCTCCCACCTCCAAGTGGCCCTCCCGAGTCTCAACCAGGATATCAACAATGCCATCCAAGCGTTTTGATTGACTAATGATCTCACTGACACGATTCGGGTCGTAGGTCACGTCGATTCCCCTCACCCGGAACCCCTTCAGACTGGTGCCCCGAACCACCCCCAAATGGCTCGCGATCATACCGATCCGATGGGAATCGGGATGGTTGCGGAGACGGTCGATCATCTGCTCCAGGCCCATGGCGCCCTCCTGTTCACCGGTAAGCTCACATCTTGTTTTCGTCGTCGTCCAGCCGGAAAAGCTGCCGGGTCAGGTCCAGGACCTGGTCCCGGCTCGACCGGTCCGCCTTTCGCTTCAGCATCAGAATGGGATCGTGGACGATCTTGTCGGCGATGGATCGCGTGAGCATCTCCAGGGCCCTCTGCTGCTCCTCGGTCAGGTCTCCCAGGCCGGGGAGGCTCCGCCGCACCTCGGCCCGCCGGATCTCCTCCGCTTTCTCCTTGAGCCGCACGATGGTGGGGACCACCCCGAGGGTCTTGAGCCAACCCTGGAACCGAAGGACCTCCTCCTCCACGATGCGCTCCGCCTTGACCGCCTCCTCCTGCCGCTGCGCGCGGTTGATCTCCACCACCCCCTGGAGGTCGTCGATGTCGTACACGTACACGTTGCCCAGGTCGTTCACGCGGGGCTCCACGTCCCTGGGGACCGCGATGTCGATGAAGAAGAGCGGGCGGTTCCTGCGCTTGCGCAGGGACCGCTTCACCTGGTCGTGCCGGATCACGTATTCGGCCGAGGCCGTGGAGGCGATGACGATGTCCGCCTCGAGCAGCTCACTCCCGATCTCCTCGAAGTAGACGGGCTTTCCGTGGAACCCTCCGGCCACCTGGACCGCCCGGTCGAAGGTCCGGTTGGCCACGATGATCTCCCCCACCCCCTGGCCGAGCAGATGCCGCGCGGCCAGCTCCGCCATCTCCCCTGCCCCGATGAGAAGCACCTTCCTGCCCGTGAGATCGTGGAAGATCTTCTTGGCCAGCTCCACGGCGGCGTAGCTGATGGAGACCGCCGCGTCCGAGACGCCGGTCTCGGTCCGGACCCGTTTCGCCACGTGGAAGGCGCGGTGCATGAGGCGGTTCACGATGACGCCCGACGTCCGGGCCTGGGTCGCCTGGAAGTAGGCGTCCTTGATCTGCCCGAGGATCTGGGGCTCGCCCACCACCATGGAGTCGAGGCTGGAGGCCACCTCGAACATGTGCCGGACGCTCTCCGCATCCTCGAGGGTGTACAGGCTGGGAGCGAAGGCATCCGCGGGCATCTCCCCCAGGGCGGACAGGAGCCCGAGGATTTCCCTCCGGGCCTCATCGGGGCGATCGGTGGTGTAGACCGCCTCGATGCGGTTGCACGTGGAGATGTAGAGGCCCTCCCGGATGGCGGGGTGCTCCCGCATGGAGGAGAGGGCCCGGTACACGTTCGCCGGGTCCCGAGCCAGGCACTCCCGCAGCTCCACCGGCGCCGTCTGGTGGTTCATCCCGATGGTGACGATGCGCATCATGGCAGGCTGCGCCCTTCGATGCTCTCGAAGCTGTGATAGTCGCTCGACAGGAGGCTGATGCCGACGAAGGTGAAGACCAGCAGCAGAAAGCAGAGGATCGACATGATCGCCGCGCGTCTGCCCCGCCACCCCACGGTGAGTCGCTCGTGGAGCAGGACGGCGTAGGCGAACCAGGTGATCAGGGACCAGACCTCCTTGGGATCCCACCGCCAGAAGCTGCCGAGGGCCTGCTGGGCGTAAATCGCACCCGTCACCATGCCCAGGGTCAAGAGCGGGAACCCGATCACCAGAGCGTGGTGGTTGATGGCGTCGAGGGTCTCCAGCGACGGCAGCCGGGTGTAGAGGGAGCCGAACCGCTTCCGCTTGATCTGCCGCTCCTGGAGGAGGTACATGACGGCGGCCCCGAACATCACCGCGAAGATGCCGTCTCCGGCAAAGACCGTCACCACGTGCACAGTGAGCCAGAGGCTCTTGAACAGGGGGTTGACCTCCACGGCCTCGGCTGCGGGAATGGACGTGGAAACGATCATCAGCACCGCTGCCAGGGGTGCCACGAACGAGCCGAGGACCATCAGCCGGAATCGCAGCTGGAACAGGAGGTAGGCCCCGGTGATGGTCCAGGCGAAGAAGCCGAGGGAGGCCTTGAGGCTCAGCACCGGGGCGGTCCCGAGGGCGGCGTACTGGTACGCGAGAAAGGCCGTGTGGACGACGAACCCGGCCACCAGGACGCGGTAGGACCAGACGAAGATCACCTTCCGCTGGCGTACAATGAACACGATCATCCCCCCGGTGGCCAGGAGGATGAGGAAAAGGGCCAGCCAGTAGAGCATCAGCGCCATGATTGCGTCCGCCTTTCGTCGTTCTCGAGCCTCGAGAGCACGTCCGCCTCCCGCCAGGTCGTCCCCAGGATCTCCGTGAGAACCGCGGCGGCCGAGGACCAGTCCTTTCTGCGGACCGCGTCCAGGAGGTTCGACCGCACGAGCTCCTGGAACAGGGCCTGATTCTCCTTCTGTTCCCGGCCGCGGGCCAGCACCTCCTCCCGCACGCTCCCCATGAGGGCGAGGAAGTCGGCGTACTCCGGACCGAACCGCGCCTCCAGCTCCTCCCGAACCGCCCGGGCCAGGGCCGGGCTGCGCCCCGAGGTGGAGACCGCCAGGAGGAGGTCGCCCCGGCGGACCACGGCCGGCACGATGAAGGTGCAGTCGGCCGGCTGGTCCACGGCATTGACCGGGATTCCCTGCTCCCGGCAGGCCGCGCTGACCCGCCGGTTGGCCTCGGCGTCGTCGGTCGCCGCGATGACCAGGGCCGCCCCTTTGAG
>CAYUBQ010000020.1:0-59436 GCA_964443135.1 uncultured Desulfobacterales bacterium
ACTGGATCCTGGAGATCTCCCTCATCCTGTTCGTCTACTCGGTGATGTTCGTGGTCCCCGTTCTATACCGGGAGAAGGGTTTCATCCAGATGCACCTGCTGGAGGAACGGCTGACCCGAAGGGGACGCATAATCCTGGGAATATTTGTGGAGCTCGCGATTCTCACGTTCCTCCTCTACCTGCTTCCCCATGCGCTGGAACTGAGCCTCGGCCAGATCCAGACCCTCTCCAGGGGGCTCGGGCTCCCCCGCATCTGGGTGACCATCCCGGTCAGCTTCGCGGCCGCGCTCTGCATTCCCATCTGCCTCTCCAACGTGGCCCACCTGTTTCGGGACCTTCGCTCGTTGAGCCCGCGGACCGCATCGAGGACACCCTGATCAGGAGCCCGTCGGCCCCACCTCAATTGCACGCGTGCGCCGCGAAGGGGATTTTCAAATGCGTCCTCTTCGTGTAGGGTCCGGGTTGGGCCAAAGCCATTTTTTTTTCGACCTGGAAGATCCCATGACCGACGCGCACGACCCGGAACGTCTCGCGAGAGACCTGATCGACGAGCAGAGCACCATGGCCCTGGCCACCGCCCGGGAGGGCGAGGCGTGGGCCGCGCCCGTCTACTACGTCTTCTTCGACAAGGCGTTCTGGTTCTTCTCGGCCCCGGACTCGAGGCACATCCAGGAGGCGACGGAGAGCGGCCGGGCCTCCGCCGCGGTCTACCCGTTCGTGGACTCGTGGCGGGAGATCCGGGGGATCCAGATGTCGGGCCGTGTGCTCAAGGCGAGGCCGGGGCTGGGGGCGGTGAAGGCCGTGCGGGCCTACGTGGGCAAGTACCCCTTCACCCGGGAGTTCTTCGATCCCGGGCAGGAGCTGGACCTGGAGGGGTTCGGGAAGCGGTTCCGGGTGCGGTTCTACCGGTTCGAGCCCGACCTCGTCTACTACACGGACAACCGGATCCGGTTCGGTTTCCGGGAAGCCGTTCGCTTATGAGCGGGGAAAGGAAGACAGGGGCCGCTCCGGGCATCGAGATCTCCCCGCGCCTGAAGGGTGCGATCGGGGACCTCCAGGCCGTGATGTTCGACCTGGACGGGACGCTGATCGACTCCATCCCCACCTACGTCAGAATCGTCGCCGCCGTGCTCGATCACCTGGGCCTGCCGCCGGCGACCCGGGAAGCCGTTTCGGCCGCCCTCAAGGGCGGCTTCTCCGGGTTCCACCACCTCATTCCCGAGGAGATGAGCCACCGGAGGGAGGAGCTCGTCGAGGCCTTTCTCGAGGCGGGGAAGAGAATCTCCGAGCGGCTGTTCCCGGGATCGGTCGACCTGATCCCGGGAACGGGGAAGCTGTTCCGTCGCCTGGCGGATGCGGGGATCCGGATCGGCATTGTCTCCTCCTCCCACGCCGACTACATCGATAGGAAGCTTTCCCCCCTGAAGGAGGCCGGGCTCGATTGCCTGGTGGAGACGGTCATCGCGATCGAGGACACGGCCGAGATGAAGCCTTCCCCGGAGCCGGTCACGGCCTGTGCCGACCGGTTGGGCGTGAGGGTGGACCGCTCGCTCTTCGTGGGGGACGCGGACGTGGACATCCTGGCGGGAAAGCGGGCCGGCACGTACACCGCCGGTGTGCTGACCGGCGTGGACGACTACGAGACCCTGGCCGCGGAAGAACCGGACGCGATCGTCCCGGGCGTCCAGGACCTGCTTCCCCTGTTCTAGCCGGGGTCTCCGTCCTTCCCGTAACGCTCCGCCTTTTCCGTCTTCTCCCGTTCGAAGTCGTGGGGGGAGTCGGGAAGCGGCCCCCTCACCAGGGACCGGAGCGCCCGTACGTGGGAGTGGTCCCTGCCGAGGACCGGCTCCAGGGAGAGGAGGGCCCGGCCCACGGTCCGGTCGACACCGTCCTGGACCTGTTCCCGAACCGCTTCGGGCAGGTCGGCGTACTGCGCGACCAGGTTTCCGACCCAGTCCCCCAGGTACCCCATGTCCCGCGTCTGCCCGGGGTAGACGTATCCCTCCAGCGCCCCGGCCGACGAGGCGAACTCGTAGATCTCCCGGTACGCGTTCATGGGGCTCCCTTCCGCGGGCGGCGCGGCCCCTCCCGGATCCGGGGCCGGTCCGAGGGCCACGCTCACCGTGTCCCCGTCCTTCAGGCCGAGCGACGCCTTGAGGCTCGATGCGGCCAGGATCTCGATCACCCGCTTCCCGTGGATCCGCACCTCCTCGGCCGGGAGGACGACGGCTGCGGGGACGCCGTTCACCGTCACCTTCCTGACCCGGGCGGAGCAGAAGGAGGGATCGTCGGGGACGAGCTCGAAGTCCGGGTCACGGAGGAAGGCGTCCAGGCGCTCGAGATCCTCCTCCTTCACCCGGACGTTGAGGGTGCCGGGGTAGGGCGCGTATCCCAGCTCGCGCCGGCACTGCTCCCTGACCCAGTCCACGGCCGTGAACCGGGCCCCCTGTCCTGATCCCCGCTCGATGATCCCCCGAATCTCCGTCACCGGCGAACGCCTCCTCCGTGTGGGTTCATGGGAGCCCGCCTGCCCTCCCGGGAGGGATCCTACCACCTGCGGGACCTCGTGCGCCAGCATCTTCCATGGTTTTGTGCCGCGGAACGGGGGATCAACCCGGTGGTCGCTCCAGGCGCCGGGGAAGGACGGCAGGGGGAACGGGCTGAGGCCGCTGCAGGCCCCGCGTGTGGAAGCGCCTCGCGGGCCTGCAACGGCCGGTGGTTGGGAGGGCCTGCAGCTACTGCTTGGTCATGTCCTTGCCGCAGCACTCGAGGGGGACCGTGCAGGCCCCTTCTTCTCCAGCCCCGCACGAGCAGGCCTTGGTGACCTGCAGCTCCAAGCCGCAGTTCTCGCACACAAAACGGTCCCCGGGTTTCATCTCCGCGCAGTTGGCCATGGTGTCACCTCCTTTGTGGGCGCCCGCCCGCCGGGGGCGGCGCCGATGCTGGCTGCCATTGTCGGGGATCTCCTCGCCCGGGTCCATGGGGGGGATCCTGTATGTCGGGCCGAAAAGGAGTGGATTCGTTCGGCTTGATGAACAGGAGAGGAAAGGGTACCCTGCGTGCCTCGGCCGGTTTCGACGGCCGCGGCCCGGGAACCGTCGATCGGGAAAGGCGGGACGATCTGAAAAGGAGAGGGCATGCACGCAGACAGGATCATCGAGAACGGCAGGCTGGTCAACGTGTACACCGGGGAGGTCACGGAATCCGAGGTGGCCGTGCTGGAGGACACCGTTCTTCACGTGGGGGACTGCGCCCGCCTGGCCGGTCCGGATACGGAGCGGTACGACGCCGGCGGGGACTACCTGCTGCCCGGGTTCTTCGACGCCCACGCCCACATGGACCTGTTCTACGGCCCGGCCGCCTACGCGCAGTACGTCCTGACCCGAGGCACCACGTCCCTGTTCAACGACGGACACGATCTGGCCGCCGCCATCGGGGTGGACGGGTTTCTGCGGATCTTCGAGCGCCTCCAGGACGGGGTGATGACCGTCTTGAGCGGCGCCCCCGCCGCGACGCCGCCCTATCCCGGCGTGGAAGGGGAGGACCTCTGGTCCCGGGATGATTTCGCGAAGGCCATGGATCGCGACTTCATCCGGTCCGTGAGCGAAACGGTCTCCTACCTGCGGATCGCGGAGGGGGACGCGGGACTGCTGGAGCGGTTCCGGATCGCCCGGGAGAAGGGGAAGCTCATCGAAGGGCACACCACGGGGGCGAGCTGGGACCGGCTCAACGCCCTGGCGTACCGGGGCGTGCTCTCCTGCCACGAGGCCCTGCACGCGAAGGACGTGATGAACCGGCTCCGGCTGGGGTTCCACGTCATGCTCCGGCACGGCTCCATCCGCCAGGACATGGATCGATACATGGAGGCGCTTCGTGCGGCGGAGAGGTTCGACACGAGCCGTGTCATGCTGGTCTCCGACGGGATCTTCGCGGATCACCTTCTGGAGTGGGGCAACATGGACTGGGTGGTGGCCGAGGCCGTGCGATGCGGCCTCGATCCCGTGCGGGCCATCCAGATGGCCACCCTGAACCCGGCGCGGTACTTCCGCATGGACCACAGGGTCGGGGCCGTGGCGCCGGGAAGGCTCGCCCACATCCTCGTGGCGCCTTCCCTGGAACGGCCCACCCCGCGTGCCGTCTTCAGCAAGGGGGTCCTGGCGGCCGAGGAAGGCAGGCTGACCATCGACGGTTTCCCCCAGACCGAGCCCGAGACCGGAAGCCGGCCGTTCCGCGTGGGGCCTCTCGAGGAGGGCGTCTTTCGGATCGAGCGGAACGGCCGCAGCGGCCCCGTCCCGGTGATCACCATCGTGGACCGCACGGTGACGGGGCGGGAGGACCTGGAGGTTCCCGTGAGGGAGGGCTGCTACGACCCGCCGGATGAACTGCTCCGGGCGGTCCTGATCAGCCGGGACGGAACCCGGATTGGAAAGGGTTTGGTGAAGGGGTTTGCACGGGGTGTGGGTGGTCTGGCCTCCACGGTGTCCCACGACACCCACGGGCTCCTGGTGGTGGGGAGCGAGCCCGGGGACATGGCTGCGGCCGCCCGGGACGCCCTGTCCGGGGGAGGAGGCGTTTCCCTGGTCCGGAAGGGCAGGGTCCTGGCCCGGGTTCCCCTGCCCGTTGCAGGCGTCTGCTCCACCCGCTCCGTGCCCGAGCTGGCCGAGGAGATCCGCCTGCTCAACCAGACGGTTCGCTCCATGGGGAGCGATCTGGACAACCCGCTGTGGACGCTGGTCTTCCTGTCCTTTACGTCGGTGCTCCAGCTGCGGCTGACCTATGCGGGCGTCTACGACGTGCGGCGGGGCGAGATCGTGTTCTAGCACCCGGACCCGGGGCCGCCGGCGACCCGGGCCACGCGCTTCCCGCCGCCTTCTCTCCTCAATAGCCCAGGCACTCCCCGATCAGCTTCACGTGGATACGTCCCTTGATCATGTGACCTTCGACGATGCTCCACATGTTACAGATGCGCTGATCCGAGCGGCAGTCGTGACAGAGGCCGTCCTCCACGCAGGGGTTGGAGAGGCCGAGGCGAATGGCGTTGACCGGTGCGGCGTAATGCTTGACCCGGGCCATGGCGCTCTCGAGATCCGGGGCCACCTTGTTCATCCCCACCGCCAGGATGACCTTGCGGGGGCCGAAGCAGAGGGCCGCCACGCGGTTCCCCATCCCGTCCAGGTTGACCAGCCTCCCGTCCAGGGTGATCGCGTTCGTGCTGGCGATCATCACGTCCGCGGTGAGGCCTTTCCGCCTCAGCTCGAGCCCTTCCTCGGGCGCCAGGCCGGCCTGGTACGGATCGATCACCGTGACCCCGGGCAGATCGGCGATCTCCTCCCACAGCCCCATGCCGACCGAGGTCATGCTCCCGTTCCGAAAGACCGTGGATCCCTCCGGGATCATGGCGAGAATCTCGGATTTGGCCCGGTCGGCTGTCTCCGCATAGGAACCCTCCATGCGCCGCTTTTCCAGGGCCTGTACGATTTTCGCAGACGTCTTTTCGTTCCACGACTTCTGGGGTGCGTCCATTGCATTCTCCTTGGCTGGGGTGAACGGTTTTACAAAAAGCGCCTTGACTTGCTGGTGGGATTCCTCAAAAATTTCCGGATTTGCGAAAACCCTCGTTCACCCGCCGCTGGAAACGATATATACGATGGATATGCCACGGGCAGATCTCGAGGCCCGGGGCTTTGAACGACTCCATCAAGAACTCACAAGCCCTGAGGAGAGTCGAGCGGATGGTCCGGCCTTGAGAGCTTCCTGCGTCATTGCGATTTGGATGATCGTTGTGACGGCATCCGGCTGTACGCTGATGCTGGCAGGTTCCATTGTGCACAAGATCGTCACGGAGATAAAGTCGAAAAAGGCCGTCCCGAACACCAATCAGGTTGTCTACAACATATTGGCTGTGGACGAAGGATCCGGGAAGCAGTACATGGTGGATGTTTACGTGTCGATGCGGGTCAGCAACGAAAAAACCGCCGTACTCCTCTGCGTCGACCGGATCTTCGTCTCCTACCGGGACAAGGTCTACGGCCACGTGGTCATGGAGGATTTGGACGGGGACGGGGTTCTGGACGCCCTCCGGATGCAGGATCGGGTGTACGGTCCCCCCTTTCCCGGCACCAGTCTGGAGCATCAACGGCGAAGCGCGGGCCGGGGGGGGCCGCCCGGGGCGGTGTGGTACACTTTCGTCGAGAGGAATCCGCCCGGAGACAAGACCCGAGAGACCGCAGCCCGTCTGAATGCGGCTCCCTTTCAGGAGCTGTACAGGCAGGTGGCCGTACCGGCGCTCGAGGAGCTGGATTTCCGATCGCCCGAGGGGCGGTGAACCACCACCCGCCATGGAGCCGCTTGTGCCGGCCTTCCGCCGTGTGCTACACTCCGCTCATCGCGGACACGTTCAGAATGGCGGCTGAACCCGAACGGGGCCGTCGAATCGAGAGCCTGCAAGCCTGGAAAGCCAGGAAAGGGGTATGCCATGAAGATCCTTCGCGTCGACATGACCGGTCAAACCGTGAAAACCGAGGATGTGCCCGAAATCTACGCCGGGCTGGGAGGACGGGGGCTCACCTCCACGATGGTCAACCGTGAGGTCCCGCCCCGTTGCGATCCTCTCGGGCCGGAGAACAAGCTGATTTTCGCTCCCGGGTTTATGAGCGGGACCGCCCTGATCAACACGAGCCGCGTCTCTGTCGGGGCCAAGAGCCCCCTGACCGGTACCGTAAAGGAGAGCAACGTCGGGGGAACGGCGGGGACGGCTCTGGGCAAGCTGGGCATTACGGCCGTTGTCGTGGAGGGCGCCGCACCCGAGGACGAATGGTTCATTCTCCGAATCGATCAGCACGGCGGCGTCTCGATCGCTCCGGCCGACGAGTTCGCCGGGATGGGGACCTACGCGTTCACCGAGCGGATGCTGGGTACATACGGAGACAAGACCGCCGTGCTGGCCGTCGGTCCGGCCGGGGAGCGTCGTCTCCTCGCGGCCTCCATTCAGTCCTCGGACGTGGACGGGCGTCCCTGCCGGGCTGCCGGCAGGGGCGGGATGGGCGCCGTGATGGGGGCCAAGGGGCTCAAGGCGTTGCTGGTGGATCAGCGTGGGAGCCGGACCGACGCCCTGGCCGACCCCGAGGCGTTCAAGAAGGCCGCCGGGGAGTTCGCCCGTATCGTGAAGGAGCACCCCATGAGCGGCCGGATGATGCCCAGCCTCGGGACCGCCGGGCTGGTGGCCCCGGTGAACTCCCTGGGGGCCTTTCCTTCCTACAACGCCCGCAAGGGCGTGTTCGCCGAGTGGGAGAAGATCAGCGGAGAGGCCATGGCCGAGCTCATCCAGAAACGTGGCGGCAAAACGACCCACATGGGCTGCACCCAGTGCATCGTCCGCTGCTCCAACGAGTTCGTGGACGCCGAAGGCAACTTCACGACCGGCTCTCTGGAGTACGAAACCCTCTGGTCCATGGGCGGCATGACGGGCATCGACGACCTGGACACGATTGCACGTCTGGACCGGCTGTGCGACGACCTCGGCCTGGATACCATGAGCACGGGCGTGGCCCTGGCGGTGGCCATGGACGCGGGGTACAAGGCGTTCGGAGACGCCGAGGGCGCCCTGGAGATGATGGAGGAGATCCGGGAAGGAACGGCGTTCGGCAGGGTTGTCGGGAACGGTCCGGTCGCCGTAGGGGAGCACTTCGGCCACGAGAGGGTTCCGGTGGTCAAGGGACAGAGCATCGCGGCCTACGATCCCCGCGCCATGCAGGGAAACGCCGTGACCTACGCCACATCTCCCATGGGTGCGGATCACACGGCCGGAAACCTCGTGGGGGAGTACCTCGGCGGAAATCTCGATCCCTTGGCCGCCGAAGGTCAGGTGGAAGCGTCCCGCAACACCCAGATCGCCATAGCGGCCCTGGACTGCACAGGCCTCTGCCTGTTCGCCGGTTTCCCGCTCGGAACACCGGAGGGGGGCGAGGCCTTTCTCCGGGCCGCCAATGCCAGGATGGGGACCCGGCTCGGGCCGGAGGATCTTCCTGCGCTCGGCAAGAGGGTGCTGCGCGAGGAGCGTGAGTTCAATCGAAAGGCGGGGTTCACCCGAGAGGACGACCGCCTGCCTCGATTTTTTTACGAGGAGCCGCTGCCTCCCCACGATGTGACGGTCCGAATCACCGACGAGGACCTGGACGCCACCTTCGATTTCTGAGTCGGCGACATGAGGCTCCACGTGAGATTGTACGGAACCTCGAGACCTTCAGGGGATGAAGGCGGCTCGGGAGACGGATTCTGGGTAGAGCTTCCGGATGGAGCAGTCGTAAAGGATCTGCTCGACCGGTTGAACCTTGCCGGGACGAGCAAGGGGGTGGTCATCTCCGAGGGGCGGATCCTGGCCGAAGACGCGGTCCTGAGTGACCGCTCGGAGTTGGGTGTGTTTCAACCGCTGGCCGGGGGGTAAGCCCTCGGGCGCCTCGGCTCGAGCCGGCCGCGCGGCCGGCCCGCCTTTTCCCTGCCGCTGAGGAGGTTCTCATGCGAACATGGCTGACGGTCCTCGCCGTCCTGCTGGCCGTTCATCCCGCCCTTGCGGAACCCCCGGAACCAAGCGCCGACACCGCTGTGTGCATCGACTGCCACCGGGAGGTCCACCCCGGGATCGTCGGGGACTGGGAGAGGAGCCGCCACGCGAGGTCCCGTCCCGAGGAGGCGATGCAGAAGCCCGGGCTCGAGCGGAGGGTTTCCGCGTCCAGCATTCCGGATCGGCTGCGCCGGAGCACGGTGGGCTGCGCCGAGTGCCACACCATGAACCCGGAGTCCCACACGGATGCCTTCGAGCACAACGGCTACACCGTTCACGTGGTGGTGAGCCCCGGTGACTGCGCCGCCTGTCACCCGGATGAGCGGGACCAGTACGGGGAGAACATCATGAGCCGGGCGTACGGCAACCTGATGGACAACCCGGTGTACAGCGACCTGGCCTCGACCATCAACGGGCTCCCGGTGTACGACGCCGAGGCGAACGAGGCGGGACTGAAGCCCCCGGACCCGGCCACGGAGGCGGTCTCCTGTCTTTTCTGCCACGGCACCCGGCTCCGGGTCGATGGGTTCGCATCCCGGGAGACCGTGCACGGAGAGATGACCTTCCCGGTCATTTCCGGGTGGCCGAACCAGGGTGTGGGCCGGGTGAACCCGGACGGCACGCTCGGCACGTGCAGCGCCTGCCACGCCCGCCACGAGTTCTCCATCGAGACGGCGAGAAAGCCCCACACCTGCTCCCAGTGCCACAAGGGTCCGGACGTGCCCGGCTACAAGGTGTACGAGGTGAGCAAGCACGGCAACATCTACGCCTCCTCCAAGAAGGGCTGGTCGTTCGACGCGGTGCCCTGGGTGCCGGGCCGGGACTTCACCGCCCCGACCTGCGCCGTCTGCCACATGAGCCTCTGCGCGGCAGAGGACGGACGGGTGATCGCGGAGAGGACCCACCGGATGAACGACCGGCTGGCGTGGCGCCTGTTCGGGGTGTACGCCCACCCCCACCCGGCGTCGCCGGACACCTCGAAGCTCGAGAATCGGGCGGGCCTCCCGCTCCCGGTGGAGCTCGACGGCCGGCCCGCCCCCGCCGGTCTCATCGACGAGAAGGAGCAGGCCCGCCGGAACGAGGCGATGAAGGGGGTCTGCTTCGCCTGCCACGGGGTGGCTTGGGTGGAGACCCAGTTCGATCGCCTGGACCGCACCATCAAGACCACCAACGACTCCACCCTGGCCGCCACGCAGATCCTGTCCAGGGCCTGGAAGCTGGGCCTGGCCGACGGGCTCGACCGGGGGGACAGCCCGTTCAACGAGGCGATCGAGAAGAAGTGGTCGGAGCACTGGCTGTTCTACGCCAACTCCACCCGGTACGCCGCAGCCATGATGGGCGGGGACTACGGGGTGTTCGAGAACGGGCGGTGGTACATGGCCAAGAACATCCAGGAGATGATCGGCTGGCTGAGGACGGCCGAGCAGGTTTCGGGCGGCGCCGGGAAATGAGCCTGTCTGCGCAGCGCTGCAGGCAAGCGGAGGCGACATGAAGATCCGGGTGGACGACGAGCAGATCGTCAAGGCCGTCAAGAAGCTGGACGGGATCGAGCTGGTGGTCGAGGGCGAGGAGGACGCCTTGGAGGGGATTCGCCTGATCCTCCGGCGGCCCGAGCAAATGGGTACGGACCGGTTCGATCGTCTGAAGGACATCAAGGTGACCCCCAGCCGCGATTACGAGACCTCCGCCGTGGAGTATCGCCTGCGTTTCCTGCTGGAGTTCGTCTTCGAGGACCAGGTCCCGCTCGAGGACCGGGTCGAGGCGATCAAGGCGTTCCAGGGTCTCCTGAACCGGGTTTGACGGGATCGCCCGCCGTCGTCCGGGGTGGAACGCGCGTGCGGAGGGCCGATACCGGTGGCACGAATGAAAGAGCTCAGGGAGAAGATCTCGGGTTCCCTGACCGGCGGTGCGGCACCGGGAGCGGTGGTGCGGAGATCCCTGCTCCTGGGGGCGGCGGCCACCCTCTCCGCCTTGCCCTACTTTCATTTCCTGGTGTTCTCCGCGTCCCGAACCGCCGCCCGGCAGACCGATCCCTGGGCCCTGCTTGCGGGACAGGCCTCCCTGCTCCTGCTGGTCTGCGTGCTCTCGGCCATGGTGGGTCTCTCCTTCGCATCGCGGCGGGGTCTGCCCGGGCTGGGGAGCCCGGGCGCTCTCCGGGAGGAGTGGAAGGGCCTGGCCCTCATCGGCGCCGTGCTGGGAGCGGCTTCGTTCATCCTGTTCGACCAGTGGTTCGCGCGGGTTTCCCCCGCCGCCTATCCCCGGAGCCCGCTGGTGCTCCTCTCCATCCCCTTCAAGACGGCTCTCACCGAGGAGATCATTCTCCGGCTCTGCATGGTGACCGTCGCCGCGGGCGTGTTCAGGCGCAACTGGGCGGGAGTCCTGGTGATCGCACTGCTCGCGCCGCTTTTGGGATTCAAGTCCTTTCGCTTCCTCGGTCTGGAGAACCTCTCCGGCGCCTTGATCGCGGTCCAGCTCCTGCTGTCCCTCCTGTCCAACCTGGTCCTGGGGGCCGTCTTCGTCTCCCGGGGACTCCTTTCCTGCCTGGTGGTGAAGTTCGCCTTCGGCCTCAAGTACCTGGCCGTGGCCCGGCTCGTCCTTTGACGGCGCGCCCTGCCTTCTCGAGCCGCCGAAAGGGACGGCTCCGGGGACCGGTGGGGAGCCGCGGGTCGAAGCCGAAATCCGGCCTACCGTTGGCGGCCGTTTTCTGGTAAGAACGACCCCGGCAGGGGTTGAAGCAGGGAGAGGCCACCGGGAGCGAGGCGCGGTCATGGCCGAGTCGAATCCATTGAGGGAAAGGGAAGGCCCGCCGGATCGGGATCGGGAAGCGGTGGGGGCGGTCCGGTCGTCCCTGGCCCGGCTGGCAAGGCCGCACGCGGAGCACGTGTGCTGGATCGACCCGGAAGAGGACCGCTCCGGCGGCGCCGTCCTGCTCCTGGGACGGAGGACGGGGCTGCTGGTGATCCCGGTGCGGGCGTGGATCACGGAGGAGCTGGTGTCCGCGACCCCCGGTGCGTTTCGGTTGTCGAGCGGGGGAGAACGGAGAAAGCGACTCAACCCCGATCGGCAGGGACGGGAGAGGGCGGAGGAGATCCGTGAGGCCTTGAAAGGCGCGGGGGTGGAAACGGGCGTGACGGTGGGCCACGCCGTCGCGTTCCCGTACATGACGCGGACCGAGTTCGCGCGGCGGGGGTTTCACTGGTTCGTTCCCTTGGAACGGGCCCTGTTTCGGGAGGATTTCGAACCGGAGGACGACCTGGACCGGGACGTCTCGGGCACGCGCTTTCGAGAGCGAATCTCCGGGGCGTTCCCCCGGAGGCCGGTCGCCTTGACCGCGGGCTGCATGGACCGCATCCTCCAGGCCCTCCACCCCGAGGCCTCGATCCGAAGGCCTTTGGGCGGGCGCGAGCGCAGGGCCCGGTTTCGGGAAGGGGTGAGCGCCCTGGACGAGGCCCAGGCGCGGGCGGCCCTGAGGCTCTCCCCCGGCCACCAGGTGATCACGGGGCCGCCCGGGAGCGGCAAGACGCAGGTGCTCGTGCATCGGTGCGCCTTTCTCTCCCGCTACGGCTCGGGGTTCGGCCGCATCCTCCTGGTCTGTTACAACATCGCCCTGGTGGGATACCTGGAGAGCCTGGTGCGGGAGCGCGGCCTGACCCCTTCGGCGGACGGCGTGCTGGTCACCCACTTCTACGATCTCTGCCGGAGGATCCTGGGCGAGGACGTCCCCTTCGAGAATCGGGACGATGCGTTCTATCGCGACGTCACGGCCCGGACCCTGGAGCGGATCCGGCGGAAGGACGGCGGCGCTCCCGTCTTCGACGCCGTGCTCGTGGACGAGGCCCAGGACTTCAGCGACGGGATGCTCCGGGTGGTCACGGAGACCATCCGGCCGGGCGGGGATTTGGTGGTGGCCCTGGACGCGTCCCAGGACCTGTACGGCCGCCGTTCCTCCTGGGAGAACCTCGGGATCCGGGCACGGGGGCACACGCGGAGGCTTCGACACGTGTACCGGAACACGGCGGAGGTCTTCGAGTTCGGGCGCCGGTTCCTGGGACACCTGCCGGAGAGAAGACGACAGCCGGCCGTACTCCCCGATCCCTGGCCGTTCCGGGGACCCCTCCCCGTGCTGGAGCGGTTCGAGAGCGCGGACGAGCTGCTCGCGTCAACGGCCGGGGAGATCCGCTCCCGTCTGGAGGCGCAGGGGCGGGACGAGGAGATCGCCGTCGTCTACGACGACAAGATCTACGGGCGCGACCGCTTTTCCTACGACAATCGCGCCATGCCCATGCGCATTCTCGGCGCGCTGGACCAGGTCGGGGTGCGCGCGGCATGGGTGTCCCGGGACGCCCGATCCAAGCGGGCATACGGACCCGGCCGGGACCCGGTCGTGGTGATCAGCATCCACAGCGCCAAGGGGCTCGACTTCGACCGCGTCTACCTGGTGGGTATGGACCGGATCGTGCCGCCGGAGGCGGCCGGGAGGAAGGTGCGGGCCACCCTGTACGTGGCCCTGACCCGCGCGCGCTACGAGCTGGTGGTGCCGTACGTCGAGGAGACCCCCTTCATCCGTCGCATGAAGGAGATCCGGGACGTTCTCCGGGCGGGCGGGGAAGGAGAGCCGTGACGCGCAAGGGCAGGGCGCGAATGGCGGTCGCCGGGGCCTGTGCGGCCATTTTCTGGCCGGGCGCCTTCATCTTCAGCCTCCCCGGCGTTCTCGGGGGCAGCTGGCAGGAGCTGTTCGGGGCCGGCCGCGCCGACGTCGGGCGAAGCCTGTTCTTTGTCCTCGCGGGCGCCGGGACTTTCATGTTCCTGGTGGGCCGGTTCCAGGTGCGGATCGGTACGCGGCGACTCGCAGCCGTGGGGGGGCTTCTCACCGGGACGAGCACGATTCTCCTGGGGAGCGTCTCCGGTGTCTCCGGCGTCTACGCCTGGGCGTTCCTGGTGGGAGCGGCATCGGCTTTTGTCTACCTCCCGGGGCTGACCGTGGTCCAGCAGTGGTTTCCCGGGCGCCGGGGGCTGGTGTCCGGGCTGTTCAACCTCTGCTTCGGGTTCTCGGCCGCCGTGATGTCCCCGGTGTTCGGGGGGTTGCTTCCCCTGCTGGGGCCTGCCCGCCTGACCGTGGTGTTCGGCGCGGTCTCCCTGGTCTGCGGCCTGGCCGTGGCCCCCCTGCTCCGGGGGCCCGGGCGGGAGGAGCGGCCCGAGGTCGAAGGCCCCGGTGCGGTCCGGACATCCTCAGCGCCCCTGACGGTGGCCGGGAGCGTTCGCACCCGGGCCTTCTGGTGCCTCTGGTTCACCTGGTCGCTGGCGGGAGCGGGCGGGATCAGCATGGTGATCCTCTCCACGGACTTCGGCACGTCGCGCGGGCTCACGGTCCAGGAGGCGGTGGTCCTGCTCACGGCCTTCAACCTGACCAACGGGCTGGGGCGATTCACGAGCGGGTACCTCTCGGACCGGGCCGGGCGCAGGCGGGTCATGGGGATCTCCTTTGCCGCCGCCGGCCTGGCCTACTGGACGCTGCCCTGGGTGCAGGGAACGGCGTGGTGGGCCTTCCTGGCGGCCGTGGTCGGCTATGCTTTCGGGACCCTGTTCGCCGTCTCCGGGCCGCTGGCGAGCGAGCGGTTCGGTCTCGAGAACTTCGGGGCCGTGTTCGGGCTGATCTTCACGGCCTACGGGTTCACGGCCGGGATCCTGGGGCCCTGGGCGAGCGGCGCGATCCTCGATCGGACCGGCGGCGACTTCGGCCTCGTGTTCGGGTACCTGGGCGCCTTTTTCGTCCTGGCGGCGTTCGCGATGGCGGTCATGGGGCCTGCGCCCGCGGCGGAGCCGGTGGGGGCGGCTGATTGAGAGCGGCGAGGCCCGGAAAGGAGCAGCGATGAACGTTTCGTTCCACATGTCCGGTCGCTACCGGTCCCGGTACCCGGAGGTCGGGTTCGGCCTGGTGCTCGTCACCGGCAGTGAAAACCCGGAGAACCCGGAGGGTTTCGACGCGTACAAGCGGAAGCTCCTGCGCCGAATGAGAAAGCGGGAGACCCTGGCCGAGATCACGGACCGCATCGCGACCTACGACCGGTTCTTCTCCGGCTTCGGGCGGGACTGCCCGCTTCCCGGTCACCTCGAGCGCACCGTGAACAGCGGATTTCCCCGCTACAACCTGCTGGTGGACGCCCACTTCATGGCCGAGATGTGCGCCGGGATCCTGGTGGCGGTGACGGACTTCGACCGGATGGAAGGCGGGCTGACCCTGGACCTGGCGGAAGAGGGAGAAATCTGTCCGGGCATGGGCGCCCGGGAGATGCAGACCCGGGAAGGCGAGATCGTGCTCCGGGACGAGGCCGGGATCGTCTGCGTCCTCTGCCAGGGCGCGGACGAGAAGACCCGGGTCCGAGAAGAGACGAAGAACGTGCTGTTCTATGCCTACGGCGTGCCCGAAGTCTCCTCCGAGCATCTCCTGCACGGGCTCCGGGTGGCCGAGGAGGCGGTCACAGCCTTCGGGGGCGGAACCTCGCAGGGCGTGCGGGTGGTGCAGCCCGACGGGTCGAGGGCGGGAGGGACAATATGATCCGCAAGATCGTTTCCGGCGGACAGACCGGCGCGGACCGGGCCGCCCTGGACGCGGCCGTCCGGGCCGGCGTCGAGCAGGGGGGCTGGGTCCCCCGGGGAAGGGTGGCGGAGGACGGGCGCATCCCCGCGCGCTACCGCCTGCGCGAGATGCCGTCCTTCCGGTATGCGGACCGGACCGAGAAGAACGTCCTGGACTCGGACGCTACGCTGATCGTCTCCCGCGGTCCGCTCACCGGCGGCTCCCGGCTCACCCTGGGGCTTGCCAGGAAGAACCGCCGGCCCTGCCTCCACGTGGACCTGAGCGTCGTCGCCATGGAGGAGGCCGTGGCCGGGGTCCGAACGTGGATCGAGAAGAACGGCGTGGGCATCCTCAACGTGGCCGGCCCCCGGGCGAGCAACGACCCGGAGATCTACGACCGGGTCCTCTCCCTCCTCCTGGGGGTTCTCGGCCTGCGGGAGGACTGAAGGCGGGCACCACCCCTTGCCCCGGGGTCAGCGATCTCCGGCCGCCACGGCCTCGTCCACCAGGCGCGCCAGCGCACGGGTCTCCTCCGGCGAGGGGGCGATCGGCGTCTCCGGCGCCCCCCAGGCGCGCACGAAATACGCCCCGCGCACGAAGAGCACCACCCATCCGTCGGTCCAGGAGACCGCTCCCAGGTCCGGTACGGAACTTCCCTCTCCCCCGGAGTACCGCTCCAGCAGGGCCCCGGCCCCGGCGGCGGAGCCCATGTCGAAGGCCTCCACGGTCAGGAGGGCGTCGCCCTCCGGTGACCCGTAGGTCGCGGTGTAGAGCAGGCGGAACCCGTGGGGCAGATAGACCTCGGCCTCTCCGTTCATGTACCGGAACAGATGATCCGGGCCGTACACCGTCAGAGGGGTCACCTGTTCGTACCCGTCCAGGCCTCCCCCTTGGAGGAGGGGGTGGACCGAGGCCCGGGGGCTGCAGGCCCCGAGGAGAAAAAGCACAGCGAGCAGGGCGACGGATGCCGGGGGGATTGCTTTCATGGCAGCTTCCTGTGGGTGCCCGGGTTGACGGCCTCGCAGAATCGCGCTCAGCCGCCGCCGGGCCGGCTTTGGGTCGCTGAAACGAAGAAGGCGGTTCGCCGGTTCGAGGCTTCTCGAGGCTCCATCACGGCTCGATGAGGCGCCCCCGATTGGGCAGGTCGCCGGGCCGGTACCCGAAGGCGTCGAGCATGCGTTCCGCGACCTTCCGGTTGACGGGCCACCCCATCATCCCTTCGCGAAAGGCCGTCGCCACGACGTAGTCCACCGCGGGCGAGAACACCCCCATGGCCAGGAAGTTCGGCTGGGCCTGGGGCAGGCACCCGGGACCGTCCTCGCTCGCCCAGAGGGCGTCCACGATGCAGAGCTGCTGCCGGGGCGTGACCACCCGGCCGGACTTGGGATCCACGGGCCCCAGGATCTCCCGGCTCTGGTTGATGGCCAGGAGGTACTCCAACCCGGCGTGGTCGTGACCCGGGCCGGGGGAAAAGGTCCCGAAGTGATTTTTCATGGTCATGGTGAAGCCGCCGAAGCGGGAGCTGTGGCCCTTGCAGACGGCGACGTTGATCAGGACGTCCACGCGTCCCTCCACCAGGGGCTCCAGACACCGGGTGGTGCCTCCCCCGGGCCAGATGGAGGGGATCCGGGTCTCCGCGCTGCTGCCGCCCCAGTCGCCCGCGATCCGGACCCCCGGGGGGAGGTGTGCGAAGGGGGTCGTCCGGGCCATGTCCCCGCCGTGACAGGCGTCGTAGAGGTGGATGGAGGAGGCGCGCACGCCCACGTCCTCCACCAGTGTGCGGCACACCCGGCTCACCACGGCGCTCCGGGCGTGCTGGCGGCCGATCTGGTTGGTCTTGACGGCCACGGTGGTGTCGGCCCAGCTCTTCCCCGGCGGCTTGACGAACAGGGCCCGCCAAGCGTCCCGCGCCGGACGGGTGCCTGCCAGGGCGCAGGCCATTCGGTCCAGGTTCTCCCAGACGATCTCGCGGTGGACGTAATCCTCCTGGCCGGACCAGGTCGCGGGGATGCCGGGCCGGGTCATGGCGGCGTCGGAAAGCCCGACCACGCGCAGGTCGCCCACGTTCGGGTGGAACCGCGAGCCGGGAGACCATGCGGCCTCGGCCCGCCGGATGAGCAGGGTGGGCAGGGCCGTGGCCGCGCCGGCGGCGCCCACCTGTTTCATGAATTGCCTTCGGGTGATCCTGCGCATGGGGATCTCCGTTTCCGTAGTGACTCGCGGTACGGCCCGGTCCACGTCCGTGGTTCTCTGCAGTACAAGATATGAACGGCGGGAGGGTAAGTCAAACGGAAAGGGCGTCAGCGGGCCCTCGCGTAAGCCTCGCCGCCCTTGGCCCCGGGGACGAGAAAGATGCGATCGGCGATGGGTTCATAAGGGTCCCCGGAGGACGGGGCGTGGGTTCAGGCCGGTTCGGGGAGGGGTTCCCCGTTTCTCGAGAGGGTCCGGCACGCGTTGGCGAGCGCCCCGATCCGCTCGATCTCCACGATCACCTCGTCCCCGTTCTGGAGGTAGACGGAAGGCTCGCGAAAGGCGCCCACCCCGGGGGGCGTGCCCGTGAGGATCACGTCGCCCGGAAGCAGTGTGAAATGCCGGGACAGGTAGCTCAAGAGCCCGGGGATGGGGAAGATCATCTGGTCCGTGCGGCTCTCCTGCATGATCGTCCCGTTCACGCGGCAGCGGATGTCCAGGTCCTGGGGGTCCGGTATCTCGTCGGCCGTGACCACCCAGGGCCCCAGCGGGCAGAAGGTGTCCAGCGACTTCCCGCGCACCCACTGCCCGTCCCCGAACTGGAGGTCCCGTGCGCTGACGTCGTTTCCGCACGTGTAGCCGAACACCGCGTCCAGGGCGTCCACCTCGGGGATCCACGAGGCCTCCCGGCCCACGACCACGGCGAGCTCCGCCTCGAAGTCCACCTTTGCCGTGACGGCGGGGTCCCAGGTGACGGCCGCCCTGTGGGCCGCGAGGCTGCTGGGGAACTTGGCGAACACCAGCGGCGCCTCGGGAACCGTTCCCTTGCTCTCCCGGACGTGATCCATGTAGTTCAAGCCGATGGCGATGATCTTGGAGGGCCGGGTGACGGCCGGAGCGAGCTCGACGCACTCCAGCGGTACGGGCGGTCCGGCGGCCGCGGGCTCGACCCCCTGCTCGATCAGGTCGATCAGGTCCCCGGTAAAGGTGCAGGGTGTGAGGGCTTCGTCTGAGACGAGTCCCAGGCGCGTCCTTCCGGACTCCCGGTACTGGGCGATCTTCATGGCGTTCTCCCCCCGGTGGCTGCGGCCTCGTCCCGTGACCCGGCGATGATCCCTTTTATCTCAGCGACGCCGCCCGGTCAAGGCACAGAGTCCGTGTCGTTCCGGGGAATTGCTTGCAAACCCACACGTTCCTTCCTATGATGGATGACGCTGGACAATGCCGAACGACATCAAAGCGGAGGCTGGTCGATGACCTCAGGCAGGTGCTTGGGGAGGATGGTGAAGAGCGGCGCATGGATCGCGGTCCTGGCCCTGCTCCTGCCGACCCCCGTCCTGGGCCGGGAACGTCCCGAGGCCCTGGCGGGCGTCTCCATCGGAAGCGACTACGCTCCGTCGGACTTCAAGCAGGCCGGACGCATCGAACGAATCGCCGGTGACGGACGGGTCGTGGTGCTTCACCGTGCGGACAAGAAGGCGTTTTACGCCTCCGTGGAGGATCCGGTCCACGAGAACGACGCCGTGTACACGCTGAACGGAGCCCGCTGCCGCATCCTGCTCGAGGACAAGAACTTGGTGACCATGGCGCCGGACTCGGACCTGCTCATCGACGAGGTGGTTCTGAACAGTGCCCGGGGGGTGAAGCGGTCCCTCTTCGAGGTGACGCGCGGAAAGGCGGTGTTCTATGCCATCCGCCTGTTTCGCTTTCGGGACGTGAGGCTTCACGTGAAAACACCCACGGCCACCGTGGGCGTTCGCGGCACCAAGTTCGGGACCGAGATCGCGGAGGTTCCCTCCAGCGGAAAGGCGCAGGGGAGGATCGAGGTCGCCTCGTTGGGGCCGGTGCGCATCGCCCAGGCGCCCGCCGGGCTGCTGACGCGTGTCTTCGTCGCCCAGGGACTGGTCGGCGTGACCTCCAGCGTGGCCCCCGCGTCCCAGACCCTGAGGGAGAACGAGGTCCTGGAGGCAGGCCCTTCCGGTCTGGGACCGGTGCAGTACGACCCGCAAGCCGTCCGGACCTTCATGGAGGGCGTCGAAGGGCCCATGAGGTCCGGGGGAGAGGTCCCGCCGCCCTCGTCCGGATCCGGGGCGCCCGCTGACTCCGGCAAGCAGCAGCAGGACGACATGATGCGCCAGCTCGACCAGGTGGAGGAGGCCAAGGAGCTTCAGATCGACAAACCGTTCGAGTCCGGGCACGATTCCGGGAGTGAGCCGTCGAGTCAGCCCCCGCCGGCGCCGTCCGGCTTGGAGTCCCACCCGCACAGCCCATAGGTCGGAGCCGCCCCCGTTCCTTCGCCGGGGCAGTTCGCTCCGGAAAAGGACGGCCCTCCCGCCGTTTGTCATGCAGGGGGAAAGGAGGTCGTATGAGACCGTTTCATTGCAGGGAAGCGCTGATCGTTGCCGCGGCCTTCCTGGCCGCGGCCGTTGTGATTTTGGTCGCGGGGTCGGAGAGCTCGGCCCGGTCCGAGCGGTTCGTCAACTCCCTCGACATGGAGTTCGTGCTGATCCCGGCCGGGACGTTCACCATGGGGAGCCCCGAGAGCGAGAAGCACCGCGACAAGGACGAAAAGCAGCACGAGGTGACCATCACCCGTCCGTTCTACCTCCAGTCCACGGAAGTCACGCTGGACCAGTGGTGGGCGGTGATGGGGAAGAAGCTCTTCGGTAGACGGAAAGGCCGGTCCGACTCGCCCGTGGTCAGCGTGTCCTGGTTCGACTGCATGGAGTTCATCGACAAGCTGAACGGACGGGGCGAAGGGACCTACCGGCTGCCCACGGAGGCGGAGTGGGAGTACGCCTGCCGGGCGGGCACCACCACCGCCTACTCCTGGGGAAACGAACCGTCCTGCACCAGAGCCATGTACAGCAACAACCCGCTCAAGTCCGAGGCCTGCATCCCTCACGTCGAGTCCATGGGGCTCGAGCCGGGGCGGCCCGCACCGGTGAAAACCTACGACCCCAATCCCTGGGGCCTGTACGACATGCACGGAAACGTCTGGGAGTGGTGCAGCGACTGGTACGGCGAGTACCCCGAGGCGCAAGTGAAGGACCCCGCGGGACCGGGGGAAGGAAACCGGAGGGTGCGCCGGGGCGGGAGCTGGTACAAGTATCCCTGGTACTGCCGGTCCGCCAATCGAAACATGGGCCATCCGGCGATCAAGCACGACACGCTCGGGTTCCGGGTGGTGCGGGAAGTGGAGTAGCCGCATGGAGAGGCTGAAGAAGCTGAGCTGGTTCGGGGGGCGCGAGGGCCCGCTGCTCCTCATCATCATGGACGGGGTGGGGGCGGCCCCCCCAGGCGAGGGAAACGCCCTTTCTCTTGCGAAAACCCCGAACCTGGACGCCCTGTTTCAGAGCCCTTTCTACACCGAGCTCCAGGCCCACGGGACGGCCGTGGGGCTCCCCTCGGACGAAGACATGGGAAACAGCGAGGTGGGGCACAACGCCCTGGGCGCCGGGAGGGTGTCTCCCCAGGGAGCGCGTCTCGTGAACGAGGCCCTGGCGTCGGGGCGGATCTTCGAGACGAGGGCGTGGAAAACCATCTCCGAGCGGGCGCGGTCCGGCGGGACGGTTCACTTCATCGGGCTGCTCTCGGACGGGAACGTCCACTCCAACATCGGTCACCTCTACGGGCTCCTGGACCGCTGCGCCGAATCCGGATTTCCCCGGGTGCGGGTTCACGCCCTCCTGGACGGCCGCGACGTGGGGGAGCGCTCCGCCCTGGACTATGTCGTCCCCACGCAGGACCGGCTGGCGCGCCTGAGCCGAGAGCACGGCCTCGACTTCGCCATCGCCTCCGGGGGCGGGCGCATGACGGTCACCATGGACCGGTACTACTCGGACTGGGAGATCGTGAAGCGGGGGTGGGAGGCACACGTTCACGGCAAGGGCCGGCCGTTCCGCAGCGCAGAGGAGGCGGTGCGGACCTACTACGAGGAGGATCCCGACATCACGGACCAGTACATCGACGCATTCGTGGTGGTGGACGAGGAGGGGAACCCCAAGGGTCCTGTTCGGGACGGCGACGCCGTGGTGCTGTTCAACTTCCGTGGGGACCGGGCCATCGAGATCTCCGAGGCGTTCACCCGCGAGGATTTTCGGGGATTCGACCGGGGCCGCGTTCCTGACGCGTTCTTCGCCGGTATGATGCAGTACGACGAGGACACCGGCCTGCCGCCCGACTACCTGGTGGAGCCGCCGGTGATCCGGAACACCGTGAGCGAGTACCTCTGCGCCGAGGGGATCCGGATGTTCGCCATCTCGGAGACCCAGAAGTACGGCCACGTCACCTACTTCTGGAACGGCAACCGGTCGGGCTACATCGACCCGGACCTCGAGACCTACGTGGAGATCCCGAGCGACCGGATCCGGTTCGACCGGGCCCCCCGCATGAAGGCCGAAGAGATCACGGAGCGGACCGCCTCCATGCTTCGGGAGGGGTCCTACCGGTTCGGTCGCTTGAACTTCGCCAACGGGGACATGGTGGGCCACACGGGCGTCATGGAGGCGGCCGTGACCGCCGCGGAGACCGTGGACGCCTGCGTGGGGGAGCTCCTCGCCGTGAACCGCGAGCTCCGGGGAATCACCGTGGTCACGGCCGATCACGGCAACCTGGACGTCATGTTCACCCGGGACCGGGATGGGAACCGGGTCGTCAAAACCGCCCACACGCTCAGCCCGGTTCCCTTCGTCATCGATGACTCCGGCTACCGGGGGGAGTACGAGATGGCGCCCGTGAAGGACGCCGGGCTCTCCAACGTGGCCCCGACCCTGTTGAACCTCCTCGGCTTCGAGAAGCCGGAGGTCTACGATCCTTCACTGATCCAGCGGAAAGGGCAGGGAGGACGGACTCCTTGAGCGCCAAGCTCGGACCGGAAATCCGGTACGCCTGGGACAAGCAGTGGGTGATCGAGTGGAACGTACCCAGGCGGGAAACCGCGGGGGAAGGCACGGGGAGGGTCGTGGGGTACGATCACAACCTCGTGATCCAGCTGGACCTGCAGGACGGGGATCGCAACCACGTGCGGGAGTTCACCCGGAGCATCACCCTGTTCACCACGGATCACATGCTCACGGTCGAGGATCGCATCCGGCACCTCACCGGCCGCGAGATCCGGCGGCAGATCATCGACAACCTGGTGAGCCTGAAGAGCGAGCTCTCCGGGTACCGGTTGACCATCCGCTGAAGAGATCTCCGTCCCCTCGTCTTCATGCATCCGCTTCGCCCGGGCCGGTGCGTTCAAAGCCCGGGGCACTGCTCGTACTCTCTTAGAAAGTCGTCGATCAGGCCTTTCCTGGTGAACTCCTGTGGGTTCCGGACCTTTCTCTCCTTGCCCGGCAGGACCACCTGCACCCGCCAGTCCTTGGTTTCGCTGCGGCGCACGATCTGGGGGAACGCGAAGGTCCTGGCATGCTGCCGGACCTCCCGGATGGTGTAGTAGAACTCCCGCTCGTCGTTGCGATAGACCGACAGGGTGACCTGGTACGGCTCCCGGTCGACCCGCGCCTGCACGTCAGGGTGGCTGCCCTCGAGCTGGCCCTCGATATCACGAAAGGCCGGAATCACGGTCTCGTTGAAGAAGCTGTCCAGCCTTCTTCTCCGCTCTTCCTTGGACCCCCCGCCTTCCTCTTTCCCGCCGCCTTCCTGCTTTTTCGTGACGAGGTCCTGGAGCCTGCGTTTCCAGTTGTTCATGGTTTCAGCCTCCCTCTGCGTGCGCGTGCGCGCTCTGGGTCTCCTCGGCGGTCGGTTCCGCCGGGGCCGAGCGTTGGACATAGCTCGCGGCCGGGACGGCCCGCAGGCCCTTCACCAGGCTGAAGCAGATGATCAGCATGATCACGGAGAAGGGAAGGGCTGTGGTGAGCACCGCGGTTTGCAGGGCTGTGAGTCCACCGGCCACCAGAAGGACAGCGGCCACGGCCCCCTCGGTCAGCGCCCAGAAGACCCGCTGTCCCACCGGGGGCTCCGCGTGGCCCCCCGACGTCAGGATGTCGATGACCAGGGACCCGGAGTCCGACGAGGTGACGAAGAAAGTGGCCACCACCATGGTGGCCAGGATGACGCTGATGCCGGAGAGCGGGAGCCGTTCCAGGAGGGCGAAAAGAGCAATGGGGAGGTTGCTCGACACGGCGTCGGCGATGCCCCCGCTGCCGAAGAGCTCGAGGTGTATGGCGGTGTTTCCGAAAACCGTCAGCCAGACGAAGGTCAGCAGAGTGGGCACGAGCAGCACGCCCCCGATGAACTGGCGAATGGTGCGCCCCCTGGATATGCGCGCGATGAACATCCCCACGAACGGCGACCAGGAGATCCACCATCCCCAGTAGAAGAGCGTCCACTCCTTCTTCCACTCGATCCCCCGATAGGCGCCGGTCTGAAAGGTGATCCCGAGAAGCTCCTGGAGGTAGCGACCCATGCCCTGGACCAGGGAGCCGAGCAGGAACACCGTGGGGCCGGTCGCCAGAACGAACAGGAGGAGAAGGAGGCCGAAGAACAGGTTCATGGCGCTCAACCGTCGAATGCCGTTGTCCAGCCCGGAGACCACCGAAAGGGTGGCCGCGACCGTGATGCCGGCGATGAGCAGAAGCTGGTTTCCTTCGGACTGGGACACGAGCCCCAGGTAGTCGAGACCCGCATTGACCTGCTGGACGCCCAGACCCAGGGAGGTGGCCACGCCGAACAGGGTGCCGAAGACCGCAAGGATCTCCACGGCGTTTCCGGCCGCACCGTGGATCCGCTCCCCCAGGAGGGGGTAGAGGGTGGAACGGATGGAGAGGGGAAGGTCATAGCGGTAGGCGAAGAAGGCGAGGGACAGTCCCACGACGATGTAAACGGCCCAGGCGTGAAGCCCCCAGTGGAAGAAGGTGAGGATCAGGGCCTGCTTGGCGGCCGCCTCCGTGCCGCCTTCCCCGGCGGGAGGCCGGCTGAAGTGCATGACCGGCTCGGCCACGCTGTAGAAAAGCAGGCCGATGCCCATGCCGGCGCTGAAGAGCATGGCGAACCAGTTCAGGTTGCTGAACTCGGGCCGGTTGTGGTCCTTTCCGAGCCGAATGCGGCCGTAGGGGGTGATGAAGAGCCACAGGACGAAGAACAGGAAGACGCCGACGGTGAGGATGTAAAACCAACCCAGGTTCAGGGCGATCCCGTCCTGCAGCACACCGAAGAAACGGTTGACGGGCTCGGTGAAGACCGCGCCGAGAAAGACAAAGCAGAGGATGACCGCCGCGGAAACGAAAAAAACGTGTGGATTGACCTTCATGATCCCTCCGTCCTTTTCCCAGGGTCACCCTATACACGCTAACGTATCGGGTCAACCGGGTGAAGAGCGATCTCTCGATCGAGAAGAGGACGGGATGCGCTTTGGGGCGCTCGGGGAGGGTGGATCAGGAGAGCAGGACCTTCACGAGTGACGACTTCAAGCAGTACGATCGCACCCGGGAAGAGGGAGAGGGGATCGAGAGGTCGATTCTCCAGAGGTGACAACCCGGATTTCATTCCTTCTTATCACCCTGAAACAGCGATAGCCGGGGAAAGCCCCGGCTCTCTTTTTTCTTGTGATTTCGAGGTGGTGGGCGGTCCGGGATTTGAACCCGGGGTATTCTGCTCGCTTGCCTGAATTGACGGCAGGCCTCTTCATGATCCGCCCCCTTTGCCCGGCCTGCCTTTATGACCTGTCTTCTTCGTCTTTGCCTGCTTTCGCTTTGGGGGCTTCTTCTTGCGCTCCTCCTCAAGGACGTTCGCGGAGGTCCGCAGGTCTTCCACGTACCGCGTCTCGGCCTCGGATTCCGCTTCCAGCCGCCGCCTCTCGGCAAAGGCATCGTATTGCCCCTCCGCCCATTCGAGGGCCGCTTCGTGGCTGACCGATCCTGCATCTCCCAGCACCGGTAACTCGGTGTTCCGCAGGAACTGGTCGAGAAACACCTCCCAATCCTGCATGCGGATATCCTGCCGCCGCTGGGCGCGGAACTCGGCCTGATCCAGGAACATCACCGTGATCCGATTGAGCGTGTCGATTTCCTCGGCGTCAAGATAGTTTTTCGCCGTTCCCACGTCACGTCTCAGCACCCGCCCGCCTTTCCACGCTGTCAATCCCATGTTGGCCTCGGCGGCGTCTGCTCGCCTGCGGACAATCTCGGCAGCCGTCATGCCGGTGGCGGCATAGTGCATCTTGTTCTGCATGGTGGCGAAGAAGACCTGCGTCTCTTTCTCCCCCTCCCGGTAATCACGGGCCAGCGCGAAGATCTCGCGAATCCGCTGGTAAACCCTGGCCTCACTGGCCCGAATCTCGCGGATACGAGCAAGCAGTTCGTCGAAGTAGTCCACCAGGCCCTTGCCGCCCTTGAGCCGCTCATCGTCGAGGGTGAAGCCCTTGACAATGTATTCTCGCAACCGGGCCGTGGCCCACTGTCGAAAGCGGGTGGCGATAACGGATTTCACCCGATAACCCACTGAAATGATCATATCCAGATTGTAAAAATCAACGAGGCGGCTTACCTGTCTGTTTCCCTCGGTTTGAACTATCCGGAATTTCCGGATCGTTGATTCCGGCTCCAACTCGCCTTCCTCATAGACGTTTTTGATATGTTCATTGATCGTGCGGACATCCTTCTGAAACAACTCCGACATCATTTTTTGCGTCAGCCAGACGGTCTCGTCCTGAAGTCGCACCTCAAGGCGGGTTTTCCCGGAATCGGACTGATAGATCAGCATCTTGGAATCGCCTGCAACGGGCTGGTTTTCAGTCATTCCGTCACCTCCGCGAGCATGTCCGCCAGCGGCCTCGGGGACGTGTATTCGTAGAAGTACCGATTGAAGCTGATCTCATGGCCGACCATCGTCTTGGACTCGTCCACCCAGACCCCCAGACTACGGCGGGGGACAGTCCAGGGACGGTGTTTCGGGCAAAAAAAAAGGCCGCCCGGAGGCGACCCTTCTTTATGTAACATGCTGTTTTTGTTGAGGTGGTGGGCGGTCCGGGATTTGAACCCGGGGCTTCCACCGTGTGAGGATGGCACTCTCCCGCTGAGTTAACCGCCCGTGTGTCTGCACCGATCTTCAGGTGACCCACTCCATACAATAGAATCCGGGGGATGTAAACAGAAAATTCCTCACCTCGCTCAACCCAGCCCCACGGAACGCCTGGCGGTCGCCACCTCCTCCTCCGAGAGGTGCCGGTACGCCCCCACCTTCAGGTCCCCGAGGACCAGCGGTCCGAACCCGATCCGGATGAGCTGGAGGACCTTGAACCCCACCGCGTCGAAGGTCCGGCGGACGATCCGGGTACGGCCGGCGTGGATGGTCATGCGAAGGATGCTCCGCCCGGCGTCCTTCCGGAGCAGGGTGACGCCGGCCTGTCCGCTGAAACCGTCCTCGAGCGGGACGCCGGTTCGGACCCGCTCGATCTCCTCGGGCTCGATCCGGCCCTCCAGGGTGACCTTGTAGGTCCGCGGGATCCGATACCGGGGGTGGGTCATGCGGTGGGCCCATTCACCGTCGTTGGTGAGGAGGAGCAGACCCAGACTGTCGAAGTCGAGGCGGCCCACCGGATAGACCCGCTCGTTCAGGTCCCGGAGAAGGTCGGTGACCACCGGGCGCCCCTCGGGGTCCTTCAAGGCGGAGATGTAACCGAACGGTTTGTTCAGCATGAGGTAGAGCCGGTGCGAAGGTCCGGGGATCTCGCGGCCGTCCACGAGGATCCGGTCCTTCCCCCACACCGCGGTGGCGCCGGGGGTGCGGACCGTTTCGTCGTTCACGATGACGCGTCCTGCCGCGACGAGCTCGTCCGCACGCCTCCGGGAGGCCGCCCCGGCCGAGGAGAGGATCTTATTGATCCTCAGGGGTCCCCGGGGGCCCGGGGGGGGATTCTCGCTCCGGCTCGTCTTCTGCGGGGGCCGGTTCGGAGCCGGAGTCGTCCCGGTCTTGGCCGGCCTCCGGGTCGACGGGGCTCTGCTCCGGGGCGCGTTCGCCTTCGGCTTCCTGCGGGGCCGCCCCGGCCTGGGGGAGGGTTTCCTCCTGGAGGGGCGCTTGGTTTTCCGTGCCATGGTCCTCGCTTCCGAATGCTTTGATTTCCTTCAGTTTGGGGAGGGAATCGATGCTGTCGAGGTCGAACACCTCCAGGAACCTGCGGGTGGTGCCGTAGATCAAGGGGCGGCCGGGGAGGTCCTTGCGTCCCATGATCCGGATCAGGTCCTTCTCGAGCAGGTTTCGGAGGATGCCGCCCGATTCGACGCCCCGGACCCGTTCGATCTCGTGCCGGACGATGGGCTGCTTGTAGGCGACGATCGCCAGGGTCTCCAGCGCGGCCCGGGACAGCCTTGCAGGCGTGGTCTGGAGCATGCGGAGGATGTAGGGCCCGAAGTCGGAGCGGCTTCTGAACTGGTACCCCCCGGCGACCTCCCGCAGGCCGAAGCTGCGCCCCATGGCCTCGTACTCGTACTCGAGCACCTTGAGGGCGCTGCGGATGTTGGCGGGATCGGCGTCGGGCAGCCAGGAGCGGATGTCCTTGACGCTCAGCGGTCGGTCGGACGCGAAGAGCAGGGCCTCGACGATGAGCTTCAGCGACTTAGGCACGGGCGGTCTCCTCCACGTCCTCGAAGCAGGCCTCCAGGACGATCTCTTCCTCCTGGTTCGGCTGGCGGACCCGGATCAGTCCGGTCTGAACGAGCTCGAGCAGGGCCAGGAAGGTGGCGATCAGCTCGGAGACGGTGTGATCGTCCGCGAAGAGCTCGGAAAAGGAGAGGGCCCTCTCTCTGAGCCGCTCCATGATGTAGGTCATCTTGTCCTTGAGGGACCACTCCTCCGTCCGGAACTGCAGCTCCGCCCCGGGGGACTGCCGCTCGAGGACCTGCTTGAAGGCATCCATGAGCTGGAACAGGTTGGCCCTGGGAAGGGGCGTCTCTTCGCGGTAGGGTGCCAGGTCGTCGGGCGCGATGCGCCGGGTGAAGATGTCCCGCTCCAGCATGTCCCGCTCCGAGAGCTCGCCGGCCACCTCCTTCAGGCGGAGGTACTCCATGAGGGGCCGGGTGATCTCGATGCGCGGGTCCTCTTCTTCCTCCTCCCCGGGGCTGGGCGGCAGGAGCATCCTGGACTTGATGTGGATCAGCGTGGCGGCCATGACCAGAAAATCCCCGGCCACGCTGATGTTCAGGGCCTTCATCATGTCCAGGTACCCGAGATACTGATCGGTGATGATGGAGATGGGAATATCGAAGATGTCCATCTCGTTCTTTCGGATGAGGTGCAGGAGGAGGTCCAGGGGCCCCTCGAACACCTCCAGCCTGACTTCGTATCCCCCGGATTCGGACATGGTCAGATCCTGACCTTTTCCCTGACTTCTTCCATGGTCTTCCGGGCGAGGCCTCTCGCCTTTTCCGTGCCCCGGGCCATGATGGCCCGGACGGTGTCCGGCTCGGCCTCGAGGGCCCTTCTCTTCTCCCGGATCGGCTCCAGGGCCCGGTTCAGGTTCTCCGCCATGCGCTTCTTGCAGGCCACGCACCCGATCTCCGCCTTGCGGCAGTCCGCCTCGATCTGCCGGACCGTCCCGGGGTCGGTGTAGAACTCGTGGAAGGCGAACACGTTGCAGATGGACGGGTCCCCGGGATCGCTCTTCCGGGCCCGCTGGGGATCCGTGACCATCCGGCTCACCTTGGTGCTCACCGTCTCGGCGTTGTCCGAGAGAAAGATCGCGTTGCCGTAGCTCTTGCTCATCTTCCGGCGGTCCAGGCCCAGGAGCTTGGAGGTCGGCGCCAGAAGAAGGTCGGGAACGGGAAAGACCTCCCCGAAGACGTGATTGAAGCGCCGCGCGATCTCCCGGGTGAGCTCCACGTGAGGAGCCTGGTCCTCGCCCACCGGCACCCCGTTGGCCTTGTAGATCAGGATGTCTGCGGCCTGGAGCACGGGGTAGCCGAGGAAGCCGTAGGTGTAAACGTCCTTCTGGGTCAGCTCGCGGAGCTGCTCCTTGTAGGTGGGGTTGCGCTCCAGCCAGGGGAGCGGGGTGATCATGGAAAAGAGGAGATAGAGCTCCGCGTGCTCGAGGATCCGGGACTGCACGAAGAAGGTGGCGACGTCTGGGTCCAGACCCGCGGCGATCCAGTCGATGATGATCTCGTGGGCGTTCTCCCGGATACCGCTGGTGTCTGCATAGTCGCTGGTCAGCGCGTGCCAGTCCGCGATGAAGTAGAAGCAGTCGTAGTCCCGGGTGAGCTTCTTCCAGTTCTCCAGGGCGCCGTGGACGTGTCCGAGGTGAATTCTTCCGGTGGGTCTCATGCCGCTGACGATTCGCTTCCGGTTCATCCGTCTGATCTCCTTGGCTGTTCTTCCCTTACGGCCTTCGTATCCCTCTTGGTCGAAGCAGGCACTCAAAAGCCACCCATCTTATGAAAAACCAGAAATTATTCAAGATGTTTCTCGGCGGATGCGGCCCGGGCGCCTCCGTTCAACAGGTCGGCGTAGTTCTCGAGCACGAATCGGAGCTCCTGGTCCTTGGTGTGGATCCGTTCGTTCATCCGGGCCGCCAGGAGTCGGTTGAGGATCTCCCGGTAGACCGGCCCCGGGGGAATGCCCAGCTCCTTCAGGTCCCGGCCGCGGAGGAAGGTCTTCATGCCCTGGAGCCGGGTGAAGTAGAGGGAGATCTGCCGCTTGATCCTCCGGTTGTTCGCCTTGGCCATCAGGAACAGGATCATCTCCGTGTCGTAGTCGGAGAGCAGGTCGTAGATGCCGTACAGGTTCTCGTCGTCGAGACGGAAGAGCCGGTCCAGGACGTCGCGGGCGGTCCGGCGCTGGAGGACCAGGCCGAGGCCCTCCTGGTCGGACATCTGCGCGGACTCGGCCAGCTCGCGAAGCGCGGCGGCGTCCAGCTGCGAGGTGAGGCCCAGCCAGTACACCTTCCAGGGCTCGTAAGGCTCCTCCAGGTAGAGGCGTTCGTACCAGGAGAGCACGGCGTCCACCTCGCGGAGCAGGTCGAGGAGCTCATACGTCAGCCGGATCCCGGGGTGAATCACCGGCAACAGGTCGAAGCTGTCCAACCGCTCGACGGCCTGTATGGGGTTCTGCTCCATGAGCAGGAGCTTGAGCTCGAGGAAGAGGCGCCGGGCGGACATCTCCTTGAAGGTGTTGATGGTGACGGCGTTCTTCATCAGCGAGAGCGTGAGCTTCCCGATCTTGAACCCGAAGCGCTGCTCGAACCGGATGGCCCGCAGGACCCGCGTCGGGTCCTCCACGAAGCTCAGGTTGTGCAGCACCCGGATGACGCGTTCCTTGAGGTCCTTCTGGGCGCCGAAGTAGTCCACCAGGGTCCCGAAGTGCCTGGGGTTCAGCTTGACGGCCAGGGTGTTCATGGTGAAGTCCCGCCGGAACAGGTCCTGCTTGAGCGAGCTGGTCTCGACGATGGGGGGGGCCGCCGGCGACTCGTAGTACTCGATCCGGGCCGTGGCGACGTCCACCTTGAACCCGTCCTGGAACACCACCACGGCGGTGCGGAACTTGCGGTGGGTTCGCACGCGGACGTCGTCCCGATGCTCGGCAAAGGCCTGGGCGAACGCGATCCCGTCGCCTTCCACCACGAGATCCACGTCCAGGTTGTCCCGCTTGAGAAAGACGTCACGGACCAGGCCCCCTACCAGGAAGACGTTGTACCCGAGAAGGTCCGCGATCCGGCCGAACTCCTTGAGGTCCCGGATCACCTTCCTGGGAAGCCGCTCCTTGAGCATGGACGACATGTTCTTCTTGCGGATGAACTGGGAGGCGTGCCGGGACTCGTATGTGAAATCCCGAATGACCGGCTCGCCCACGAGGATGTTGAGGAGATCGGTGCGGGTGATCACGCCCGCCACCCGCCCGTCTTCCAGGACCGGGAGGATGCGCAGCCGGTTCCGGATGATGAGGTCCTGCACCTCCTTGAGCGACGCCTCCGGCCCCACGCTGGAGAACTCGATGTTCATGTACTCGCGGACCTGGAGGTGTCCCAGGTTGAAGAAGACAGCCTTTTCCACCACCTGGCGGGTCACGTAGCCCTGGATGCGGCCGTCCTCTCCGGAGACCAGGAGCACGTTGATGTTGTACCGGGTCATGACGGTGGCGGCGTCCTGGATGCTCTTCTCGGGACCGATCCGGATGACCGGGGAGGACATGATGTCCCGAGCGGTTTTCCGGGGGTTGACCCGGCTCCGGAGGAGGGCCATGAGGGAGCGCTTGGCCTGGATCAGCGTCTTGTCCTTGATGGTGGCCGAGGCCGCCTGGGGGTGCCCGCCGCCGCCGAAGGCCAGTGCGATCTCGGCGGCGTTGACGTCCTCGATGCGGCTCCGGGCCACGAGATAGATCTTGTCCTCCATCTGGGCGAGGGCGAAGAGGACGTCCAGGTTCTCCATGTCCATGAACTTGTGGACGAGCACGGCGAAGTCGCCCACGTAGTCGTCCCGGATCACCTCGGAGACCGTGATCTCCACGCCGTTGATCACGTGGGTGGACGCCTCCTGCACCAGGTCGTTCAGCAGGTGGACCTGCTCGGCGGTGAGCTCCCGGGTGAGAAGATCCGCGATCAGATTGTGATCCGCCCCCTGCTCGGTGAGCCATGCGGCCGCCCGGTAGTCCTCGGGCCGGGTCGAGGAAAAGGTGAACGACCCCGTGTCCTCGTGGATGCCGAGGCACATGATGGAGGCCTCGTCCGGGCTCACTCCGATCTCCTTCTCCCGCAGGACCTTTGTGAGGAGCGAGGTGGCGGCCCCCACCTCTCGAACCAGCTCCACGTCCCCGTGGATGTCGTCGTCGGAGTCGGGATGGTGGTCGTAGATGTGGACCTCGACCTCGTCGTTGTCCACGATCTCCGCAAACCGGCCGATCCGGCTCCTCTGTCGCGTGTCCACAAGGATCAGACGGCGGACGCCCTCGAGGTCAACATGACGGATCTTGGTGGAGTTGAACACGTAGGAGGCGGTGTGAATGAAGAAGTTCCGGAGCCCCTTCTCCTGGCTGCCCGGGAAGACCAGCGTGGCCTCCGGGTAGAGCTTGCTCGCGGCCAGCATGGAGGCGAGGGCGTCGAAGTCGGCGTTGACGTGGGTCGTGATGACCTCGGTGTGGCGGCCGTCTGGTCGGGCGCCTGGATCCCCGGATTTCTCTTTCTCGGACATGATCGAATGAGCCCGTACCGGTCAGGAGTTAGGGTTCGGAAGGCTGGGTGCGGGCCTTCGCCGGCGGTGAAGATGCGAGGACCGTGAAGGGCCGTCCGAAGAACGGCGATCCCGGAAAGGGGACGGGCGAGAGCGTGCCGCCCGGGACGGCGATCGTGCCGCGAGAGAGGCGACGGGAGGGACCGGTGGTCAGACCCCGCGGATTCGCTCGTCCGATTCCTGCCTCTTCTTGCAGTCGATGCAGAGCGTGGTGACCGGCCTGGCGCGCAGCCGCTTCTCGGAGATGTCCTCACCGCATTCTTCGCAAATCCCGTAGGTGCCGTTCTCGATGCGCTCGATGGCGTCCTTGATCTTGCCGATCAGCTTTCGCTCACGGTCCCGGATTCGGAGGGTGAAGTTCCGGTCCGACTCGAGCGTGGCCCGATCGGACGGATCGGGAAGGTTCTCCTTGTAGTCGCTCATGTCGTCGACCGTCTCGTACGCCTGCTCCACGAGCTCGTTCAGCCGTTCGTCCAGCAGCTTTCTGAAGCTTTCCATTTTTTTCTTGCTCACCATGTTTCCTTATCCATCCTCCGGTTCATCGTGGTGGTGATCAAAAACCAGCCGGGTTGCGGGAGCAACCCTCACTGGGTGATCTTTTTCCAGAAGCTCTTGGCCTTCTGGGTGACCTTCTCCCCCTCGAGCTCGGCGAACTCCTGCAGCAGCTCCTTCTGACGTTGATTGAGCCGCTTCGGAACCCTCACATTCACCTTGACGAACAGGTCCCCCCGCCTCTGGCCTCGGATCGCCGGCATGCCCGCGCCCTGAAGGGTGAGCACATCGCCCGGCTGGGTTCCCTTGGGAACGGCGAGCTCCTCGGCGTCCTCGTCCCCGAGCACCGGGATCTCCAAGGTCCCCCCCAGGGCCGCCTGCACGAAGGAGATGGGGACCTCGCAGAACAGATGCTCCCGCTCCCGTGTGAAAAACTCGTGCTTCCGGACGTGGATCACCACGAACAAGTCCCCGGGAGGCCCCCCGTTCTCTCCCGGTTCCCCCTCACCTCGGAGCCGGAGCTGGGAGCCGTGATCCACACCGGGCGGGATCTTCAGCGTGATCCTGCGCTCGGCCCGGATCCGACCCTGACCGTGGCAGGAGTCGCAGGGATCCGTGATGACGCGACCCTCGCCGCGACAGGTCGGACAGACCGTGCTGATCTGGAAAAAGCCCTGGGAACGGACCACCTGGCCCCGCCCCTGGCAGGTGGAGCAGACCCGGGGTTCGCTTCCCGGCCTGGATCCCGTCCCGGAGCAGGTCTCGCAGAGGTCCTCCTTCTGGAAGACGATCTCGTCCTCCTTGCCGGTGAAGGCCTCCTCCAGTGTGATCTCCAGATCGTACCGGAGGCTGTTGCCCTGCCGGGACCGGCTCCGGCCGCGCCCGCGGGTGCCGAACCCGAAAAAGTCCTCGAAGATGTCCCCGAAGCTGGAGAAGATGTCCTCGAAACCGCTGAACCCCTGAAAGCCGGTCCCGGCCAGCCCTTCGTGTCCGTACCGATCGTAGACCTGCCGTTTTTCCTGGTCGCGGAGAACCTCGTAGGCCTCGGCCGCTTCCTTGAACCGCTCCTCCGCCTCCTGGTCCCCGGGATTCCGGTCCGGGTGATACTTCATGGCCAGCTTCCGATAGGCCTTCTTGATCTCTTCGCCGGAGGCGTCCCGGGACACGCTCAGGATCTCGTAGTAGTCTTGCTTTCGCATTCGCTCTCGGCTCCTGTCGACCCCGGCGCCGGCCGGCCGCTTCCGGTACAGCCCGGGTCGACGGAAGGCTTGAAAAGGTTAATCGGTTTCCGGCTCTTCCTTCTTGCCCCCTTCAGTGCTTTCCTGGTCTTTTTCAGCCTTTTCGCTGTCGTCGGTCTCCGCTTCAGCCAGCAGCTCCTCGGCCAGGGAGTCCGGACGCGACTCCAGCAGGGCATCGGGGTCGACGGGCGTCGCCTTGACCACGGAGCCGGCCGCGATCTCGCGGAGGGATACCACCACGTCCTTGTTCTTGGAGGAAATGGTTGGATCGGCGCCTTTTCTCAGCTGTCTCACCCGCTTTGCCGCCATGTGGATCAGGGCAAATCGGTTGTTTACTTTTTGCAGGCAGTCCTCTACGGTGATTCGAGCCATTTCGCACTCCTGAATGGGGTTTTCCTATCCGTCTCGGCGGCAGATGGAATAAACCCTACTTTCTAACATTTCCGATTTCCAATGTAAAGCGGAAAAGAGAAAAATCAACCGGAATCCTTCATGCTCTCTCAAGTCCTGAGCGGCACGGTCATCGGCATCGAGGCACACCTGGTGTACGTGGAGGTGGACATCTCCTCGGGACTCCCCGCGTTTTCGACGGTGGGCCTGCCCGAGGGGGCGGTGCGCGAGAGCAAGGACCGGGTCAAGGCCTCCATCCGGAACGCCGGCTACGAGTTCCCCTCGGACCGGATCACCGTCAACCTGGCCCCGGCGGACGTGAAAAAGACAGGAACGGGGTTCGACCTTCCCATCGCCCTGGGGATCCTGGCGGCCGCCGGCCTGATTCCTCCGGCGGCCCTCCAGGACCACCTCGTGGCCGGGGAGCTCTCCCTCGACGGCCGGGTTCGCCCGGTCCCGGGGGTTCTTCCGCTGGCCGCGGCCGCCCGGAAGGCCGGCCTGCGCGGCCTGTACGTGCCCCGGGCCAACGTCCGGGAGGCGGCCGTGGTGGAGGGGATCGCGGTCTACCCGGTGGAGACCCTCTCCTCGGCCGTGGAGAACCTGGTGGGAGCGAGCGATCCGGTGCCCGTGCCCGCCCTCTGGGTCGGGAAGGGGATGAACGGAGGAGGAAACGGCGATTTACTGGATGTCCGGGGCCAGGAAAACGCCAAACGGGCCCTGGAGGTGGCCGCGGCCGGCGGGCACAACGCGATCCTGGTGGGTCCCCCGGGGTCGGGCAAGACCATGCTGGCGCGCCGGCTCCCCGCCGTCCTCCCCGAGCTCGACTTCGACGAGGCCCTGGAGACCTCCATGGTCTACAGCGTGGCCGGGCTGCTGCCGGAGGGGACGTCCCTGGTCACGGAGCGTCCCTTCCGTGCCCCGCATCACACGGTCTCCGACGCGGGTCTCGTGGGGGGCGGCCACAACCCCAGGCCCGGCGAGGTGAGCCTGGCCCACCACGGGGTCCTGTTCCTGGACGAGATGCCCGAGTTCCGGCGAAGCGTGCTCGACGTGCTCCGGCAGCCCATGGAGACCGGCGCCGTCACCATCTCCCGCGTGAGCTCCTGCGTGACCTTCCCCGCGGACTTCATGCTGGTCGGCGCCATGAACCCCTGCCCCTGCGGCTACCTGGGGGACGCCAAGCGAAGCTGCACCTGCACTCCGGAGCAGGTGCACCGCTACCGGGCGCGGATCTCCGGTCCCCTGATGGACCGGATCGACCTGCAGGTGGAGGTCCCCCGGGTCCCGTACCGGGCCCTCAAGGGAGGGGCGACCGGCCGGAGCTCCGGGGAGATCCTCGAACGGGTGCTGGAGGCGCGGGGGATCCAGGCGCGACGGTTCCGGGGAACGCCGATCCACACGAACGCCGCCATGGACGGCCCGCTGCTGAGGGAGCACGCCGCTCCGGACCCCTCCGGCGAGCGGGTCCTCGAGCAGGCGGTGGAGCGGTTCGGCTTGAGTGCCCGGGCCCACGCCCGGATCCTCAAGGTGGCCCGGACCATCGCCGACCTGGAGGGCAGCGCCGGCGTCCGCGCCGACCATTTGGCCGAGGCTGTCCAGTACCGGTCCATGGACCTGGATCCCTTCCGGTAGGCGTCCGCCTCTTCCATCAGCCTCGTCCCGCCATGCGGTCGGTTTCCATGGGGGTCGGAGAGGCGGAACCCCGACCCCGAGCGGAACGCTCAGACGGACAGTTTCTCCCACCGGAGAAGGTGGGAGACGACCATCTCGGCGATGAAGCCGGCCGCCTGGTCGGATGCCCGGGTGATCCCCAGGATCAACACGGCCACGAACTGGTCCTTCCGGCGTCGAGTCCATCAGGGTGAGCGTCAGCCGATCGAACGCGAACCGGCGGGGTTCGTCGGCCATCAAGACACCTCAACCACCGCGTTCTTCCTGGAACCGACCCTCCAGGATCGTTTTCATCTCGGCGGCCACCCTGCGGTGCCCGTCGTCGTTCATGTGGACGCCGTCGCTGTTGTACACCGGCCGGGTGCGATCGGTGAGCGCGTTTTGGAGGTTCACGAAGTAGGGCTTGCCTTCGAGCCTCCGGGAGAGGGCACTGTAGACCGCCAGGAAGTTTTTCCGCGTGGCGGGAAAGTGCTTTTCCTGCTTGGCGATGGCCCGCTCCTGCCTCGCCACGCGGGGATCCACGGCCGTGGTCTCGGCCCACCAGCAGGGCTGGAGGAACAGGGTGAAGCCCGCTCCCAGGCTCAGGGCCGTCCGGTGGACGTGGTCGTATCGCCTTTCGCAGACCCGTGCGAACTCCCGGACGAGGGGGTCGTTCTCCTCCAGGGGGACCAGGGTCTGCATGATCTTGTCGTAGAGCTCCTTGGTGAAGGAGGAGTAGAGGGCGGCATTCAACGGCTTGAGAAGACCGAACGGCCCCTTGTGGTAGCTCTCCACCATGGACCGGAACCTCCTGTAGCCGTGGTGCCCGTGGGGGTTCCGGTGCTGGGAAAGGTAGACGGCCTCGTTGGCCCCGTCGAAGAAGACAATCCAGTCCGGCCGGTCCCGCTCCTCGATGAGCCGCTTCTGGAGATACTGGACCTCCAGGAGGGAGTTGAAGGAGTTTTCCCCCAGGTTCCAGCACTCGAAGTGGACCGCGCTGTCGGGACCGTTGAGCATCCGGTGGAGGTGTGCGGGGATGGGAGAGACCCCCTCTCCGGACTCCCCCCTCATGGTCGACCCGCCGAACATCCAGATCCTTCGGGCGGGCTTCCGGAGCCCCGGCGGGGCCGGGCACCCGGGCGTGGCCTTGGGACCTGCATGGTTCAGGTAGAGGGTGTAGGGGTCATAGCGCACTCGGCTCCCCTCCCTGGGATGGCCGTAGAGGAAAAGGTTGGCGCCGGTGACCACGGCGAAGCTGGCAACCTCCAGCATCAGGGCCGCGATCAGCGCCCACTTGAGGGCGCTGAATGCCGGGTGCAGGACCTTCTTGATCGGCGACCTTCTGTTCATGTCGAGACCGCAGGGGCATGGCGGGGTCACATCACCGCACGGCAAGGGTCATGCGAGCGGAAAAACGTTCGGGTGAAGCATAACGAATTCGCCATCCGACGGCAAGAACTGCCTCAACCGAACTGCCTCGAGGGCGATCTCGGGGGTCCGATTGTCTTTGATTTGCCGGCGGAGTCCGTCAAGAATCGGCCCTGCGCGTCCGATCCTTGTGGTCGAGCGCGGGAAAGGCCCCCGTCACGGAGGAGGACCATGAACAGGAGAGACGAGCGGGAGATCGAGCCGGGGCAGTCGTGGGAGATCGACCTGTTCCGGCCGGAGGACGGCGAAGGGGTGGCCGGGCTGTTCCTCACGGTCTACGGTGAGGGCTACCCCATCCGGACCTACCTGGAGCCGGATCGGCTCCGGGAGGAGAATGCGGCCGGGCGGACCATCTCGAGCGTGGCGCGCACCCCCAGGGGGGACATTGTGGCCCACAACGCGCTCTTCCGAAGCGCCCCCTTCGAAGGCATCTACGAGACCGGGGCGGGCCTGGTGCATCCCCTGTACCGGGGGGGGAAGGGGCTCTTCACCGGGGTGATCGAGCACGGGTTGACCAAGGCGGCGCCCGCCTTCGGCCTTTCCGGGGTGTACGGGGAGTCCGTCTGCAATCACGTGTTCAGCCAGAAGGCCTGCCGCAGCCTGGGCATGACCTCACACGCCCTGGAGGTGGACCTGATGCCGGCCGAGGCCTATGTCAAGGAAATGGCGGCGGCCGGGCGCGTGGCGTCGCTCCTCGAGTTCATCACCGTGAAGCCGAGCCCCCATGAGGTGTTCATCCCGCCCGTCTACGTGGATGCGTTCCGTTTCCTGTACGAGGGTTTGGAGGAAGAACGAACGCTGAAGGAGGCCGCGGCTTCCCTGCCTCCCGGCCGTGCCTCCGAGGTGAGCGCCCGATACTTCGACTTCGCCGGTGTGGCGCGGATCGCCGTCCGGAGCGTCGGGGAGGACCTTGCAGCCCGGATGGAAACGGAGGAGGCCGATATGGCCGCAAAGGGGGCACGAATCCTGCAAACCTGGCTCAACCTGGGGGAGCCCTGGGTGGGTGAGGCCGCGGACCTGCTCCGGTCCAGGGGGTACTTCTTCGGCGGTCTGCTTCCCCGCTGGTTCGACACGGACGGGATGCTCATGCAGAAAGTGGATCACCGACCCCACTGGGAGGAGATCCGGCTCGAGTTCGATCGGGCGAAGCGCATCATGGCCCGGGTCCGGGCCGACTGGGAGGCCTGCAGCGCGTGAGACCGGATTGTCGACTTCAGGGGGGCGCCGGTGTGCCGCTCCTGAAAAGGGAAGGGATCCAGTGAACGTGAGATCATGGGACCGGGTTCCCGCGATCGGCCGGCCCCTGCCGCGGGCCGACGGCTGGTCCAAAGCGAACGGCACGGAAACCTACGCCGCCGACTTCCGCGATCCGGACCTGCTTCTCCTGGGCGCCCGGCGGGCCCTGGTGCCGGCGGCCCGCGTCGCACACCTGGCCGTGGAAGAGGCGAGGGCGGTCCCGGGGGTGGTCGCGGTCCTGACCTCTGCGGACGTGCCCGGCCGGAACCGCATGGGCATCGTGCACAAGGACCAGCCGGTGCTGGTGGAGGAGACCGTCCGCCACGCGGGTGACCCCCTGTCCCTGGTGCTGGCGGAGGACAGGACCGCCCTCCGCGAGGGCCTCGAGAAGATCGAGGTCCGACTGGAGCCCCTCCCGGGGCTGTACGACCCGGAGGAGGCGCGGTCGCCCGGGGCGAGGCCCATCCACGACCCCCTGCCGGAGGGAGGCAGGGAGCCCAACGTGCTCCAGAAGGCGGCGATCCGGAAGGGCGACCTCGATGAGGGCCTGAGACGCTCTCAGGCGGAGGTGACCTGCGAGGTCGAGCTCGGACACCAGGAGCACGCCTTCCTGGAGGCCGAGGCAGGGTGGGCGCGCATGGAGCCGGACGGACGGCTCCTGGTCTGCGCCTCCACGCAGACGCCGTTCCGCGACCGGATGGAGCTCTGCGAGATCCTGGGCTGGGGGCTGGATCGCATCCGCATCATCGCTCCCTATCCCGGTGGGGCTTTCGGAGGAAAGGACGGGCTGACCATCCAGGGCTTCCTGGCCCTCGGCGCCCTCCACGCCGGCGGCCGGCCCGTGAAGATGGTCCTGGACCGGCAGGAGAGCTTTCTTTCGGGAAGCAAGCGGCACCCGGCCCGGATCCGCGTGCGTCTGGGGGCCCGGAGCGACGGCGCCTTCACCGCCCTGGAGGCGCATCTCACCCTGGACACCGGGGCCTACGGACATTTGGGGGGCGAGGTCTGTGCGCTGGCCGTGGAGCAGGCCGGCGGGGCCTACCGGATCCCCAACGTGTACGCGGAGGGCCGGGCGGTCTTCACCAACAACCCTATCGGAGGTCCCTTCCGGGGCTTCGGGGTCCCCCAGGCCATGGCGGCGACGGAGCAGGCCGTGGACCGGATGGCGGAGAAGCTGGGCCTGGACCCGATGGCGCTGCGGAAGAAGAACGCCCTGGGCCCGGGCGACACCACGCCCGCCGGGGTGACCCTGACCGGGTCCGCGGGAGCGCTGGACTGCCTGGAGGCCGTCGAGCACCATCCCCTATGGAAGGAGCGCGCAGCGTGGAAGGCCGACGCCCCTCGGTTCAAGAAGCGGGGCTCGGGGCTGGCCCTGATCTCCCAGGGCAGCGGATACGGGCCGGTGGTCCCTGACTACGCCAACGCCAAGGTGGAGCTCCGGGAGGACGGCCGCATCGGGGTCGCATCCGGGGTCGTGGACATGGGGCAGGGGAACGCCTCGACCTGCCTCCAGATCGCCGGGGCCCTGCTGAACCAGCCGGTCTCGAACATGGACCTGGTCACACCGGACACGGATCGCACCCTGCCTTCGGGCAGCGCCTCGGCGAGCCGGAGCACCCTCGTATACGGACCGGCCCTCATGGCCGCGGCCGGGGCCCTGAGGGCCCGCATCCTCGACAGGGCCGCCCTGATGCTCATGGGCCCCGGGGCGGAGACCCTCGCCCTGTACCCGGGCGGTGTGCGCTGCCTGGCCACGGGCCGGGAGCTCCCCCTCGCCGGAGTGGCTGCGTTCATGGCCCCGGAGGAGCGGGTGAGCGTCCGGTTCCACAGGGCCCCCTGGGCGCGGGACCGAGTGGACAAAGCCGGGACCGAGGTGCTCGGCATGCCCCACCTGGTGTTCTCCTTTGCCGCGCAACTGGCCCGGGTCGAGGTGGACGAGCTGACCGGGAGGGTGGAGGTGCTCGACTACCTGGCCGCCTCCGACTGCGGGCGGGTCCTCGACCCGGTGATCTTTCACGGCCAGATCCAGGGCGGGGTGGCCCAGGGGCTCGGGTACGCGCTCTATGAGGAGCTCGTCGTGGAGGAGGGGCTGATCCGCAGCCCCGATCTCGCCACCTACCTCCTCCCCACCTCCCTGGACGTTCCCGAGGTGACGTCCCTTGCGGTGGAGACCCACGAGCCCACCGGTCCCTACGGGCTCAAGGGGGCCGGAGAGATCGGCATCAGCGGCCCGGCCCCGGCCGTGGCCAACGCAGTGGCGGATGCCTGCGGGGTCCGCCCGGGGCGTTTCCCGCTCACCGGGGAGCGGGTCCTGGCGGCCATGATGGAGAAAGGATCCGGGAGATGACCATCCGTTTTGGGTTGAACGGCCGGGAGATCGAGCTGGACGCCCCGCCCGACACACGGGCCGTCGACGTCCTGCGGGAGGACCTGGGGCTGACCGGGGCCAAGGAGCCCTGTGGCGGCGGGGAGTGCGGGGCCTGCACCGTCCTGGTGGACGGGGAGGCCCGCCTTGCCTGCCTCATGCTGGCCGGGCAGCTGGATGGACGGGAGCTCCTGACCATCGAGGGGTTGGCCGGGGAGGGGAGCGTACACCTCCTCCAGGAGGCTTTTGTGGAGCGCGGGGCGGTCCAGTGCGGTTTCTGCACGCCGGGCATGATTCTGGCCGCGGAGGGCCTGTTGAGAGGGAACCCGAACCCGGGTCGAGCCGCGGTCCGGGAGGCCCTGTCGGGAAATCTGTGCCGCTGCACCGGGTACGTCAAGATCGTGGACGCCGTGCTGGACGCGGCCGAGCGAAGGGGCCGGAAGGAGGAGGCGTGAGCCGGTTCTTTCTCCCGCGGAGCCTGGATGAGCTGTGGCCCATCCTTCGGGACCACCCCGAGGCCGCGGTGTACGCCGGCGGGACCGACCTCCTGGTGAAGCGGCGCGCCGGGATCGTGGACCCGGACGTGCTCGTCTGCCTGGAGCGGATCGAATCCCTCGAGCAGGTGCGCGAGGAATGCAGGGGCCTCTTCCTGGGGGCGGGGGCCACCCACGAGAGCCTGATGACCCATCCCCGGGTGCGTTCCCGGCTCCCGGTCCTGGCCCGGGCCCTGTCGGTCCTGGGTTCTCCTCCCATCCGCCGCATGGGCACCCTGGGCGGGAACCTCGTCACTGCGTCCCCCGCCGGAGACACCCTCCCCCCCCTCTATGGGCTGGAGGCGGAGGTGGAGATCCGGAGCGCGTCCGAACGGCTGCGGATGCCCATCGGCGATTTCATCCTGGGCCCCGGACAAACCCGCCTGGCCCCCGGCTGGATCGTGACCGGGGTCCGGGTTCCCGACCCGGCCGGGTTCACGGTCCAGGGGTTCGAAAAGGTGGGGCGGAGGAACGCCCTGGCCATCAGCCTGGTCAGCATGGCCGCCCTCCTGGAGGTCGACGGGGACCGGATCGCACGGGCCCGAATCGCCTGGGGGAGCGTGGGGCCCAGGGTGGTCCGATCGCCGGAGGTGGAGGAGCTTCTGAGAAACGGCCGGAGAGACCGGGAGACCCTGGAGGCGGCCGCCGGCTTGGCGAGGAAGGCCGTCCGGCCCATCGCGGACGTCCGGGCCTCGGCCCGCTACCGGCGCCTGGTGGCCGGCAACCTGCTTCTTCGGCTCGCCCGATGAGGCGGCCTTGGCGGCGCCCGCCGCTCCCCTTTTCCCGCGCTTTACACCCGCCCTCCGTTGTGTCATAGTACCCGCTCTGATCGCCGGGGCGACCACGCCCTGCCGGGAGCCATCCAAACGGAGTCCATTCCATGCGGCGCTTTCTCAAGGCCATGATCGTGCTGGTGCTGCTCGCCTTCCTGGCGGCCGGAGGGGCCGGCGCCTACCTCTGGTACGTCTGGTCCAGCAACCTTCCCTACATCGGATCCCTGGAGGAGTACCACCCGCCGATCATCACCGAGATCTACAGCGCCGGCGGGGAGGTCATCGGGCGCTTCTGGGAGGAGAAACGGATCCTCATCCCCCTGGACCGGGTGCCCCGGCATCTGGTGGAGGCCTTCGTGGCGGCGGAGGACGATCGGTTCTATGAGCACAAGGGCGTTGATTTCCTCAGTATATTCAGGGCATTCATCAAGAACATCCAGGCCGGCAAGATCGCCCAGGGCGGGAGCACCATCACCCAGCAGGTCACCCGCTCGCTCCTGCTCGAGAACCCGGAGAAGACCTACCGGAGAAAGGCCCGGGAGGCCATCCTGTCTCTCCAGATCGAAAAGACCTTTTCCAAGGAACGGATCCTCTTCCTCTACCTGAACCAGATCTACCTGGGCCACGGGGCCTACGGCGTGGAGGCGGCGGCCAGGACCTACTTCGGCAAGCCCGCCATGGAGCTCACCGTGGCCGAGTCCGCCATGCTCGCAGGGTTGCCCCAGGCCCCGAGTCGTTACTCGGCCTTCCGGAACTTCGCCCGGGCCAAGAAACGGCAGCGATACGTGCTGGATCGCATGGTGGCGGAGAGGTACATCGACCCGAGGCAGGCCGATCAGGCCTTTGCCCAGCCGCTTCCGCTCCAGGAGGCCGAGGAGAACCCCTTTGACAAGGCCCCCTACTTCACGGAGCACGTGCGCAAGTACCTGGAGGAGACCTACGGCCGGGAGGCCCTCTACCGGGAAGGGCTCCGGGTCCACACCACGGTCGACCTGTCCAGGCAGGCCATGGCCCAGGCGGCCGTGGAGCAGGGGCTGCGCGACCTGGACAAGCGGGAAGGGTACCGCGGTCCGCTCCGCCGCATCGATGAGGAGGAGATCGGGCCTTTTCGCGAGGACGCGGCCGAGCGGCTGAAGGAAGCCTCGCCCGAGGTCGGGGAGATCGTGGTGGGGGTGGTCCTGGCGGTGAGCGACGAGGAGGAGCGGGTGATCGTCGGGATCGGCGAAAGGAGCGCCCTGCTCCCGTTGAAGCATATGAAGTGGGCCCGCGAGCCCAACCCCGGGATCTACTACAGCGCGGCCCCGGTCCGACGCCCGAGCCGGGTCCTGGAGCGGGGCGACCTGATCCAGGTCCGCCTGCTGGAGCCGGCCGGGGAGCCCCACGCCTGGACCGCGGCGCTGGAGCAGGTGCCCGTGGTCCAGGGGGCTCTCCTCTGCATGGAGCCGGAGACGGGCCGCGTCCTCGCCATGGTCGGCGGCAGGGACTTCGACGAGAGCCAGTTCAACCGGGCGGTCCAGGCGCGGCGGCAACCGGGTTCCGCGTTCAAGCCCATCATCTACGCAGCCGCCATGGACGCCGGCATGACCCCCTCCTCGGTGATCCTCGACGCCCCCTACGTGGCTCCCATGCAGGAGAAGGACAAGCTGTGGAGACCGGAGAACTACAAGAAGAAGTTCTCCGGCCGGACCCTGCTCCGGCGGGGCCTCATCAAGTCCATGAACGTCATCACCGTCAAGCTCCTCAAGAAGATCGGCGTCCGGAAGGCCATCGACTATGCACGCCGCCTGGGGATCGAGTCCGACCTGAGCCCGGACCTCTCCCTGGCCCTGGGCTCCTCCGGCCTCTCCCTGCTGGAGCTCACCCGGGCCTACACCTGCTTCGCCAACGGCGGACTGCTCCCGCGGCCCTATGCCATCGAACGTATCGTGGATCGCCGGGGCCACGTCCTCGAGGAGAACCAGCCCCGCCTGGAGGAGGTCATCTCCCCCCAGACCGCCTACGTCATGACCGATCTGCTCGAGGGGGTGATCCAGGAAGGCACCGGGTGGCGGATCCGGGCGATGAAGCGTCCCGCGGCCGGCAAGACCGGCACCACCAACGACCTCATGGACGCCTGGTTCATGGGCTTCACGCCCGAGCTGGTCACCGGCGTCTGGGTCGGGTACGACGACCGGGTGCCCATGGGCCGCGGAGAGACCGGCTCCAGGGCGGCGAGCCCCATCTGGCTCCAGTTCATGCAGGAGGCGCTGGAGGGGCTGCCCGTGGAGGACTTTCCGGTCCCCGAGGGCGTGGTGTTCGCCAAGATCGACGCGGAGGAGGGGCTGCTCGCGAGCGCGCACTCCGAGAAGACCGTGTTCCAGGCCTTCGTGGAGGGCACCGAGCCCACGGAGCACGTCCCTCCCCCCAGGAGGGCCAAGAGCGGACACTTCAGCCAGTTCGACATGGATTTCACCCAGTAGCAACCCCTTCCACGGAGGAGGCCCGCTTCGAAGGCAGGAACTGATCCGAGGGACCGGCCTCAGTCCTCGCCGGCCAGCGGAAGACGGACCAGGAGCGTGGTGGTGTCCGTGCCGGTCCGGATCTCCAGGCGCCCCCCGAGGAGCCGGATGATCCGGTGGGTGATGTAGATCCCCCTTCCCCGTCCCGCGCCCTCCAGGAGCCGGGCGCGGTCCTCCTCGGAGATGACGCCCGTGTTGGTGATCTCCACGCAGGCCCACCGGCCGTCGCGGTAGGTCCGGACGGCCAGCTCTCCCCCCCTGAAGGGAATGGCGTTGGTGGCGTTGTTCAGGAGATTGTCCAGTACCCGCTCCAGGTGCATGGGATAGCAGCGGACGATCAGGGGGTCCTCGTAGGGGCCGCTGTTCAACGTGACGTTCTGCTTGAGCTGCTCCTTGATGGCCTCCTCGTTGATCTCGAAGCGGTACCGGACCACATCGCTCAGGTTGACCGCCTGCCTCTCTCCCACCTGGTAGATGCTGAGCGCCATCTCCTGGAGGCGGCTGGTCTCCTCCAGCAGGATCTCCACGTAACGCCGGATCTTTGCGTCGTCCCGTTCCTCCTCGGGCCGGTTCAGGAGCTGCTTGAGGCGCCGGGCGAAGCCGGCCGTGGCGATGGCCGGGTTCTTGAAGTCGTGGAGGGTGTCGTCGAGGTGCTCCATCCTCTGGGCCTTCACCAGCTCCCGCCCGAGGAACAGAAAGATGTCGATCTCCTCCTCGGCGTAGCGTTTGCGCTGGTCCAGGGCGTCGAAGGTCATGAAGTGTGTGATCTCCCCCCCGACGGCGAGGGGAATGTAGAGGATGGAGTTGATGTGGTGGGAGGCCGCGAACCGCTTGACGCTGCCGGAGATCAGGCGGCTCCTCTGCGGGTCGGTCACAAGGAGGTAGGAGGGGGTCACGATCTCGTACGGGGTCTCCTCCACGTACTCCCGCTTTCCCAGGATCAGCTCGAAGGCCGGCTCGGACTCGACGGGGAACTCCTTGCCGATGCCGTGGTACCCGACCGAGTCGGGGAACCCGGCTTCCAGGACCGCGTGATTCAGGTCCTGGCTGACGGAGAACAGGGCGCAGCTCTCCAGGTTGATGATGTCCGCCAGCTCCGGGATGACCTGGTTGAAGACCTCCCCCATCTTGACGCCTTCCCGCGTGCCCAGCTTCAGAAAGATGTTGCGGACGATGGTGTCCTTCTTCTCGTTCATCGCATTGAGAAAAAGGATCTTTTTCCGGGCGATGACGAAGCTGAGTCTGCGGCTCATCACCAGGGCGGTCTGGACCTCCAGCGTGGTGAAATGCCGGCCCTTCTCCGGAAAGTAGATCTGGATCACGCCCACGGCGTCCCGCTCGTGGGGGAAGAAGCGGGGGATTTCCACGGGGATGGCCATCAGGGAGTGGGCGCCCTTTTCCGAGACCACGCTCTTGTCGCGGTAGAGCTCCTCGCCGAGGATGTCGGGCACCAGATAGGGCCGCCGGGTCTTCACGACCTCCCCGGCCACGCTCCGGTCCAGCGGGATGTAGGTCTCCCGGGTCGTCTCCTTGCTGGGAAAGGAGCCGTAGCTCAGCATCTGCTCGGTGTAGGGGTCGTAGATGCGCACCGAGGCGGAGTCCGCACCGAGGAACTCCACCATGTGGAGGGTGGCCTTGGTCAGGATCTCCTTCTCCCCGAGCTCCGGGCTGATCTCGATGATCTCGTCCACCTGCTTCACGAACCGGGTGAGGAACTCCGAGAGGACGTGCTCCTCGATCCAGTCGATGAGCAAGACCCAGAAGGGCTCGTCCTCGGGCAGATTCCCGGCCCAGGGCTCCTTGCGGATCCTTCGGGTCAGCTGATGGACGTCTTTCCACCACATGGCGATCGACCACGCTCCTCATTCGAGGCCCGGGGGTATCCGTTCCGGGGTTTCGAACCGACGACCGCCGGCGGGCGGTCAAGGGCGGATCTCGAAGCTTCGGACGTTTTACGACACCGTCAGGGCTCCAGGTCCCGCACGCCCTGATAGACGGTGTCGAAGAGCTCTCGGACGTCCTCCTTCTCGATGCACGAGAACGCCACGCGCAGGTCGCTCTTCCCGAGGCTGATGAGACCGATGCCGTACCGGTCCAGCAAATGCACGCGCAGGGGCTCGGCCTCCACGGTCTTGAGCCGGAGGCACATGAAGTACCCCGAGTTGAAGGGGTAGGGCTCCCAGGCCCGGTCGTAGCGGGGGTCGGCGAGCACGCGCTTCACCTCTTCCGCCCGCTCCCGCATGATGCGGACCTTCCCGGCCTTTTCCTCCGCGTAGCTCTCGGAGCCCAGCGCACCGAGGAGCACGGCCTGGCTGAGCCGGCTCGCGTTGGAAATGCTCCCGCGCACCGCCCCGGCCGTCTTGCGCTCCAGGGCGTTGTAAAATGCGGGGGCGTTCCGTTCGACCAGGGCCCCGTAAGTGACGAACCCCACCCGCAACCCCCAGACGTAGTCCTCCTTGGTGGCGCCGTCCAGCTTCACGGCCATCAGCCGGGGGTCTCGCCCGGCCAGCCGCGTGAACACGGACTCTTTCAGGATGTCGCCCTCGTAGAACAGCCCGAAGTAGGAGTCGTCGGTGACGGCCACCACGTTGGTTCCCCTGCCCGCAGTCTCGAGGAGCACGTCCGCGATGGCGTCCGCCTCCCCCGGAGTGGGCGTGTATCCGGTCGGGTTGTTGGGAAAGTTGAGGAGAACGACGATCTTGTCCCGGCCGGAGGCCTCCTCGCGCACGCAGGCCCGGAGGCCGTCCACGTTGAACCCGCCCTGGGCGTCGAACAGGGGGTAGTTCGCGATCCGGGCCCCCTTGCGCACGCCGAAGATCAGGTTGTAGTTGCCCCACATCTTGTCCGGGAGCACGATCACGTCTCCCGGGTCCACCCACATGTCCGCGGTCACGCTCAGGCCGTGGGTGATGGCGGAGGTCACGACGGGGAGGCTCAGCTCCATTCCGGCCAGGGAGGGGTTCTTCCGCACGAGCGCTTCCTTCCAGGCCTGGCGGAGCTCCGGCACGCCGAAGGAGGGCGCGTAGGTCAGGGCGTCCTCGGGCCGGAACTCGCAGATGCGGCTCATGACCGAGGGCAGGTGCATGGTCCGGCCCTTTTCCGTGGCCATGCCGATGGTGGCGTTGAAGCGGTGGGCCTTTTCCTTGGCCTCCGCGCCCTGGCTGAGGATGCCCTTGGGAAAGAAGAGGTGTTTCCCCACGTGGGAGAGCATGTCGAGCACATGGGGCTGGGATTCGCGAAGATCCTGGTTCAGCTCTCGAGCAAGCGGGTTCATTCAGGGGGTCCTTTCGTCGTCACGGCACGGTCCGGGGGGAGACCGCCGCAGAGGGTTCGATGGCCGTCCGAGCCGGGGAAAGCGGCACAATGCAACACGATTTCTGTATTATTAGCGACATGTTAGCCATCCTGTCAAGAAAAAACAGGAGGCAATTTGGCTTGACTTGAAAACCTCATTCCAATATATAGTGAATTTCTAAAATCTTATGATCGAATCCGGTTTGATCTGCGATCGAAATCCGGACTCCGTGCGCGAACACGCACGGCAAATGGGGAAGGGGGAAGGCATTCATGAAGGATGTGGTCATCGTGAGCGCTTGCAGGACGGCCGTGGGGGATTTCGCCGGTTCCTTGAGCCAGGTCTCCGCCACGGACCTCGGGGCCCTCGCCATCCGGGAGGCGATCAAGAGGGCCGAAATATCGGGCGAGAACGTGGACGAGGTGATCATGGGAAGCGTGCTCCCGCACGGGCTCGGGCAGAACCCGGCCCGCCAGTCCATGGTGCGGGCGGGCCTTCCCTGGGACGTGGGGGCCGTCACCGTCAACAAGGTGTGCGGGTCCGGGCTCAAGGCGGTCATGCTGGCGGCCCAGGCCATCCGGTGCGGCGACGCGGACGTGGTGGTGGCGGGGGGACAGGAGAACATGAACCTCTGCCCCTATCTCCTGCCCAAGGCGCGGACGGGCTACCGCATGAACGACGGCAAGGCGGTGGACGGCATGGTCCACGACGGGCTGTGGGACCACGTGAACGACTTCCACATGGGCATCAGCTCCGAGCTGGTGGCGGAGAAGTACGGGGTGACCCGCGAGGATGCGGACGCGTTCGCCCTGGCCTCCTACGAGAAGGCCTGGAAGGCGATGGAGGGGGGCAAGCTCCGGGACGAGATCTTCCCGGTGGAGATCCCCCGGCGCAAGGGGGCCCCCGTGCTCTTCCAGGAGGACGAGATTCCCACGCGCAAGCCCCTGACGAGCGCCGAGGGCCTGGCCAAGCTCAGACCCGCCTTCAAGAAGGACGGTCTCACCACCGCGGGGAACGCCTCCAAGATCAGCGACGGCTCCTCGGCGCTGGTGGTCATGAGCCGCGACAAGGCCCGGGAGCTGGGGTGCAAGCCCCTGGTGCGCGTGGGCGCCCAGGGGGCGTCCGGGCTGGACATGAAGTACGTCCTGGTGGCGCCCATCCTCTCCATCCCCAAGGTGCTGGCCAAGGACGGTCTGAACGTGAACGACGTGGACCTCCACGAGATCAACGAGGCGTTCAGCACCTCCTCGGTGGCCATCAACCGGGAGCTGGGGATCGATCCGGACAAGGTGAACGTCCACGGCGGGTCCGTGGCCATCGGGCATCCCATCGGAGCCAGCGGGGCGCGGGTGCTCACCACCCTGATCCACGCCATGAAGGACCGCGGCGCGAAGATCGGCCAGGCCTCGCTCTGCCTGGGAGGGGGGGAGGCCGTCACCCTGGTGGTGTACGACGAAGAGTAGCAAGGTGCGCCGGCGCTCGCCGGCTCCGGGATGCGGCTGCGTCGGAACGCGGTGCGGGTCGGGGACCGGCGTACGAGGCGGTTCGAGCGGCATGAGGGGAGCGGCGCGGAACGGCGGCCGCGGACAACGACAACGAAAACCGAAAGAGGATGACGCCGTAAACAGCCCGAAACCTCGAGATCCGCCTCTGGGATTTCCATACGCTGTGGCGTACCCAGCGGCGCGTGAGCGGGTTTTTGCGAATGCGTCAAAGAGGAGAGTGTCATGGCGAATGTGGTGATCGTGGCTGGAACGAGGACCCCGGTGGGGGCCTTCGGAGGAACACTGAAATCGACGCCGGTGGTGCAGCTGGGCGCCCTGGTGCTGAAGGAGACCCTCAAGAAGGCCGGCCTGAGGCCCGAGGCGACTGAGGCCCTGACCCGGTTCGAGCCCGATTCCTTGAAGGGGCTCGGCATGATCGACCTCGAAAAGGAAGGCTACGACTACGAGGACGGCCTCCAGCCCGTGCAGGTGGACGAGGTGATCATGGGGAACGTGGTCGGTGCGGGTCAGGGGCAGAACGTGGCCCGGCAGGCCATGATCCGGGCGGGAATCTCCAAGGAGACGGGCGCCTTCACCGTGAACAAGGTGTGCGCCTCGGGCATGAAATCCGTGGCCCTGGCGGCCCGGGCCATCGCCTCCGGCGAGGCCGAGGTGATCCTGGCCGGCGGCATGGAGAACATGAGCCTCATCCCCTATACCCTCCCGGCCGCCCGATGGGGCGCCCGGATGAACAACGCCGACCTCGTGGACCTCATGGTCTTCGACGGCCTCTTCGAGATCTTCTACGGCTATCACATGGGGATCACCGCCGAGAACATCGCCGAGAAGTACGGCATCTCGCGCGAGGAGCAGGACGAGCTGGGGGCCCTCAGCCATCAGCGGGCCCGGCAGGCGATCACGGACGGCCGCTTCGAGGACGAGATCGTGCCGGTGGTCATTCCCCAGCGAAAGGGCGACCCGCTGGTCTTCGACACGGACGAGCGCCCCATGGACACGAGTGTGGAGAAGATGGCCAAGCTGAGGCCGGCCTTCAAGAAGGACGGCACCGTGACCGCCGGCAACGCCTCGGGCATCAACGACGCGGCGGCCGCCCTGCTTCTCATGTCGGCGGAAAAGGCCGAGAATCTGGGGCTGGAGCCCCTGGCCCGCATCCGCGCATACTCATCCGCGGGCATCGACCCGGCCTTCATGGGCCTCGGTCCCGTGCCGGCGGTGCGTAAGATCATGGACCGCGAAAAGCTCACCATGGGCGACTTCGGGGCGGTGGAGCTGAACGAGGCCTTCGCCTCCCAGGCCATCGCCTGCCTGCGCGAGCTGGGCTGCGACCCGGAGAGGACCAACATGCTGGGGAGCGGCATCTCCATCGGCCACCCCATCGGATGCAGCGGCGCCCGGATCCTGGTGACGCTCATGCACCACATGAGACGCAGCGGCCACGATCTCGGTCTCGCCTCCCTCTGCATCGGCGGCGGCCAGGGCATGGCCATGGTCCTCGAGCGCTCCTAGAGCCCCGGGCTCGACATCTTCCTGCGGCCGTCCCGCCGCGGGGCCGGCGGAAGCCGTCTTTCCGCGCCGGGGCGCCGCCCATCGAATACCAACCCATTCTCAGCCTGGAGGTGATCATGCCTTACGATACCATCCTGTTCACCAGGGAAGACGGCGTTGCGGTGATCAAGTTCAACCGGCCCAAGGCGCTCAACGCCATCAACCCCGATGTGGTTCGAGAGATGAACGAGGCCCTCGGGGAGATCGAGGAGGACCCGACCGTCAAGGTCCTGATCCTGACCGGGGAGGGCGAAAAGGCCTTTGTGGCCGGGGCGGACATCAGCCACATGGTGAACCTGACGCCGCTCCAGGCGCGGGAGTTCTCCCGGGCCGGCCAGGAGATGATGTTCCGGCTGGAGCGGCTCCCCGTCCCCGTGATCGCGTGCGTGAACGGCTTCGCCCTGGGCGGGGGCACCGAGATCGCCCTGGCCTGCGACTTCATCTACGCGGCGGAGAAAGCCAAGTTCGGGCAGCCCGAGATCACCCTGGGCATCATCCCCGGTTTCGGCGGCACCCAGCGTCTGTCGCGGCTGGTGGGCAAGAACATGGCCAGGGAGCTCTGCATGACCGGGGCCATGGTCGGGGCGAAGGAAGCAAAGGAGACCGGTCTCGCCAACAGGGTCTTTCCCGACGACGTCCTCTGGGAGGAGACCCTGAAAACGGCGAAGAAGATCGCCTCCATGGGCAAGTTCTCCCTCCGCATGGTCAAGGAGTGCATCGATCGCGGGTACGACGTGGACCTGCAGGACGGCTGCCGCATGGAGGCCGACGCCTTCGGGCTCTGCATGGTGAGTCCCGACGGCAAGGAGGGCATGTCGGCCTTCCTGGAGAAGCGAAAGCCGGAGTTCAAGGGCGAGCGATTCTAGGACGATCGGAGCCATGAAAGGATCCGCCCAAACCAGGTGACAACGAGGTGGAGGAGCGACATCCATGGATTTCGAGCTGAACAAGGAGCAGGAGGCGATCCGGACCGCGGCCCGGGACTTTGCCAAGGGGGAGTTCGATCGGGAGGTCGCGCTGGAGCACGAGCGCAACCACACCTTTCCGAAGGAGATCTGGAAGAAGGCCTGCGAGCTGGGGTTCATCGGGATCCACTTTCCCGAGGTCTACGGCGGGCAGGACTACGGCATCCTGGAGAACGCGCTGGTGGTGGAGGAGTTCTGCCGCCAGGACTCGGGGTTCGGCGTCGCCGTCACCCTCGCCGACTTCGCCTCGGAGATCATCCTGCGTTTCGGCACCGAGGAGCAGAAGCAGGCGTACCTGGTTCCCCTGACCGAAGGGCGGATGATCTCCTGCGGCGGCTTCACCGAACCGGACCACGGAAGCGACATCACGGCCATGAACACCACGGCGGTCCGGGAGGGGGACGAGTGGGTGATCAACGGCACCAAGACCTTCATCACCAACGGCACCATCGGGGACTACGTGAGCCTCCTCTGCCAGACCGACCCGGACGCGTCCCCGTCCTACCGGGGCCAGTCCGTGATCCTCGTGGAGCGGGGCACGCCCGGCTTCACCGACGCGGACGTGGGAGAGAAGATGGGCATCAAGATGACCTCTACGGCCGAGCTCTCCTTCAACAACGTCCGGGTCCCCGCCTCCAACCTGATCGGCGAGGAGAACCGGGGCTTCTACCAGGTCCTGGAGTTCTTCGACGAGAGCCGGATCGAGATCGCCGCCCAGGCCCTGGGGATCGCCCAGGGGGCGTTCGACCGGGCCCTGGCCTACACCAAGGAGCGGAAGCAGTTCGGAAAGAAGCTCGCCCAGTTCCAGGCCACCCAGCACAAGCTGGCGGACATGGCCACCAAGATCGAGACCGCCCGTCTCATGGTGTACAAGGCGGCCTGGAACTACGACCAGGGGCGCATCGATCCCAAGCTCACCTCCATGGCCAAGATGTACGCCGCGCGAACGGCCGTGGAGGTGGCCGACGAGGCCATCCAGCTCCACGGCGGATACGGCTACATGCTGGAGTACGAGGTGGAGCGTTTCTACCGGGACGCCAAGATCATGGAGATCTACGAGGGAACCCGGGAGATCCAGAAGAACACCATCGCCAGCTCGCTTCTGGGCAAGCTGAAGTGAGGGGGAGGATCTCATGTCCTTGACGTACAACCGCAGGATGCTCGAGGAAGCCGAAGAAGTCTACGACCGCTGGGCCCGGGAGGTGAAAAAGACCTTCGAGAAGCACCCCGAGCGCCTCGAGCGGTTCTCCACGGTTTCGGACATGGAAATCCAGCGCATCTACACGCCTTCGGACGTCCGGGAGCAGGACTTGGTCCGGGACGTCGGGGCGCCCGGGCAGTACCCGTTCACCCGGGGTGTGCAGCCCACCATGTACCGGGGACGCCTCTGGACCATGCGGATGTTCGCCGGGCTGGGCTCGGCCAGGGACACCAACGAGCGGTTTCACCACCTGGTCAACGCGGGACAGACCGGCCTCTCCACGGCGTTCGACATGCCCACGCTCATGGGCTACGACACCGACTCCCCGCGCGCCCGCGGGGAGTGCGGCAGGTGCGGTGTGGCCATCGACACCGTTCGGGACATGGAGGAGCTCTTCGAGGGGCTTCCCATCGACCAGATCACCACCTCCATGACCATCAACCCGCCGGCCCCCGTGATCTGGGGCATGTACATCGCCATGGCGGAGAACCGGGGGATCGACCGTCGCCGGCTGGGCGGGACCATCCAGAACGACATGCTCAAGGAGTTCATCGCACAGAAGACCTTCATGTGCCCGCCCAAGCCCTCGCTCCGCCTGATCACGGACACGGTGGAGTTCGGGACCAAGGAGGTCCCGCGGTGGAACACCATCAGCATCAGCGGGTATCACATCCGGGAGGCCGGGTCCACGGCGGTGCAGGAGTTGGCCTTCACCCTGGCCGACGGCATCGCTTACGTGGACGCGGCCCTGGAGCGAGGGCTCGACGTGGACGACTTCGCCCCCCGGCTCTCCTTCTTCTTCAACAGCCACCTGGACTTCTTCGAGGAGCTGGCCAAGTTCCGGGCGGCCCGGCGCATGTGGGCCCGTATCATGAAGGAGCGGTTCAAGGCCAAAAACGAGCGCTCCCTCTGGCTCCGCTTCCACACCCAGACTGCGGGCTGCTCCCTCACCGCGCAGCAGCCTTACAACAACATCGTCCGGACGGCCGTCCAGGCCCTTGCGGCGGTCATGGGCGGCACCCAGTCTCTCCACACCAACTCCCTGGATGAGGTGCTGGCCATCCCCACGGAGGAGGCGGCCACCATCGCCCTCCGCACCCAGCAGATCATCGCTGAGGAGTGCGGCGCGGCCAACAGCATCGACCCCCTGGGAGGCTCCTACATGGTGGAGGCGCTCACCGACCGGATGGAGGAGGAGGCCTTCGAGGTCATCCACAAGATCGACGACATGGGCGGGATGCTCGCCGCCATCGAGAAGAACTATCCCCAGCAGGAGATCGCGGACGCCGCCTACCACTACCAGCAGCAGATCGACCGGAACGAGAAGACCGTGGTGGGGGTGAACAAGTACGTCACCGACGAGAGCCTTCCCGTGGATGTGCTCCAGATCGACGAGGAGCTGGAGCGGCTCCAGATCGAGCGGACCACGCGCATTCGAAACGAGAGGGATCAGCAGCGGGCGCGGGAGTGCCTGGATCGGCTGGAAGAGGCCTGCGTCGAGGGGGAGAACGCGATGCCCTCCATCATCGACGCGGCCAAGGCCCACGCTACGCTCCAGGAGATGTGCGACGTCTTTCGGAAGGTGTTCGGCGAGTACAGGGACCCGGGCATTTATTGATCCCACATCTGCGGAGGAAGGGATGCCTATGGAGCGGAATCGAAGACTCAGGGTCATGGTGGCGAAGCCCGGCCTCGACGGTCACGACCGGGGGGCCAGGATCATCGCGAGAGCCTTTCGGGACGCGGGCTTCGAGGTGGTCTACTCGGGGTTGCACCAGACGCCCGAGGAGATCGTTCACGCCGCCATCCAGGAGGACGTGGATCTGATCGGGCTCTCCAGCCTCGCCGGCGCGCACCTCTACCTCTTTCCGGCCGTGGTGGACTCGTTGAAGGAGCGGAATGCGGAGGACATCCAGGTGATCGGCGGGGGCATCATTCCGGAGGAGGACGTTCCCAAGCTCAAGAAAGCCGGCATCCGAGAGATCTTCAATCCCGGCACCCCGCTGGACCGGATCGTGGACTGGGTCCGGGGGAACGTGAACCCCAAGGAGTAACGAGGAAGAAGGAGCGGTATGCCCTCGACAGCCGAGCTGGTCGAAAAGGTGGTTTCCGGAGACGTACGCACCGTCGCGCGGGTGATCCGCGACATCGACGACGGGATCCCCGCCGTCCGGGAGGTGCTCAAGGCGCTCTACCCCCACACCGGAAAAGCCTACGTGATCGGGATCACCGGGGCGCCCGGCGTGGGGAAGAGCACGCTGGTGGACCAGATGATCGGCCACCTCCGGGCCCAGGGCAGGACCGTGGGCGTGCTGGCCGTAGACCCCACGAGTCCCTTCAGCGGCGGGGCCATCCTGGGGGACCGGGTCCGCATGCAGCGCCACAGCATGGACGAGGGGGTGTTCATCCGCTCCCTGGCCACGCGGGGGCACTTCGGGGGGCTCACCCAGTCCACCCGGAGCGCCATCGACGTCCTGGACGCCATGGGCAAGGAGATGGTCATTGTCGAGACGGTGGGCGTGGGCCAGGACGAGGTGGACGTGGTGCGGAGCGCCCACACCACGGTGATCTGCGTGATCCCCGGCATGGGGGACGACATCCAGGCCATCAAGGCGGGCATCCTGGAGGTGGGGGACATCTTCCTGATCAACAAGGCGGACCGGGAGGGCTCGGACAAGACCATGAGCGATCTCCGACTCATGATCGACATGGACCAGAAGAAGTACGAGAGCGGCACCTGGAAGCCCCCGATCCTGAAGGCGCAGGCCGTCTTCGACCAGGGCGTGACCGAGCTCCTGGAAGAGATCGCGAGGCACGCCGAATACCTGCGCTCCGTTTACGGCGACCTCCGTTTCCGCGCCCGAAAGGACAAGGTCCGGGAGGAGCTGGCCGAGATGATCAAGAACCGGCTGGTGGAGACGGTCCTTCGCGGTATCACGGATACCGGCGAGTTCGAGGAGGCGGCCGAGGCCATCGTCCGGGGGGACATCGACCCCTACACCGCCTCGGACGACCTGGTCCTCCCCAAGATCACCCTTCCGGATCCGGAGTAGGAGGGGCATGCCGGTCCTGTTCTGGTGGATTCGCCACATCGTCCTGCTTGGTCTGGGGCTGTTCTTTCTCCTCTTCGGCATCCAACTCCTCGTGCTCGCGTACGGCCTGAAGGATCCGTTCAACTTCGTCATGACCTTTTTCGCCTCCAACCTGATCATCCTCATCAGCGCCACCATCCTGGCCGGGCTGGTGATCCGCATGGTGGCCGCGATCCGAGGCTCTAAAATTAAAAATAATGACAAATAGTTAGGTCAGAAATTTAAAGTGATTTGTTGGGATGGGGGGGGTGGCATGGCCGACCGCAGAAAGAAGATGCCCTTCGGCAAACGGGTGATGAAGCTCAGGCGCGAGCGCAAGCTCAGCCTCAAGGACGTGGCAAACGAGACCGGGCTGGCCAAGGACTACATCTCCAGCCTGGAGAAGGGTGAGGTGATCCCACCGGTGGCCGTGATCCTCCAGCTCTCCCGGGCCCTGGGCATCGACTCCGGGCTCCTGCTCCGCGAGGAGAAGGAGGAAGAGGGAAAGCTGCGGGACCAGGACTACCAGAAACGAACCGAGGCCTACGCCTACGAGACCCTGACCCCAGAGGCCAAGGACAAGCACCTCAAGGCGTTCCGTGTGTTCATCGAGCCCAAAGAGGACCACAAGGGCGTGAGCTACCAGCACCCGGGTGAGGAGTTCATTTACGTGCTCAAGGGCAGGATCGAGGTCAAGGTGGGAGAGAACACCAATGTCCTGGGCCCCAACCAGACGGTCCACTTCAACTCGAACATCGTGCACAAGCTGAAGAACCTCAGCGCGGACAGGGCCGAGCTCGTGGTGGTCCTGTACACGCCCTAGGGCTGACCCTATGACGTGCCGTTTCAAGGGGGAGACATGGCGTACCCGCTGACCGAAGAACAGAAGATGATCCAGGCCATGGTCCGTGATTTCGCCCGGGAGGAGGTCATGCCCGGCGCAGCCGAGCGGGACCGGACCAAGACGTTTCCCCGGGACATCCTGAGGCAGATGGGGGAGCTGGGCCTCATGGGCATGAACGTGCCGGTGGAGTACAACGGCGCGGGCGTGGACACGGTGAGCTACTCGCTGGCCATGCAGGAGATCGCCTACGCGTGTGCCTCCACCGCCGTGGTCATGTCCGTCCACAACTCCGTGGCCTGCGGCCCGATCTATCTCTTCGGCTCGGACCATCTGAAGGAGACCTATCTGAAGCCCCTGGCCGCAGGGGAGATGATCGGCTCCTTCGCGCTCACCGAGCCGGGCGCCGGCTCCGACCCGGGCAGCCAGAAGACCAAGGCGGTCCGGGACGGAGATCAGTACGTGATCAACGGGACCAAGCTGTTCATCACCACGGGGAAAAACTCCGACATCACCGTGGTCACGGCCTACACGGACGCCGAGAAGAAGCACAAGGGCATAAGCGCCTTTGTGGTGGAAAAGGGCACGCCCGGGTTCAGCGTGGGAAAGGAAGAGGAAAAGATGGGGCTCCGGGCCTCGGACACGGTGGAGCTGGTCTTCGAGGACTGCCGGGTGCCCGTGGAGAACCTGCTGGGGGAGGAGGGAAGCGGGTTCATGATCGCCATGGCCTCCCTGGACGGCGGGAGGATCGGCATCGCCTCCCAGTCCGTGGGCCTGGCGCAGGCCTGCCTGGACGCCGCTGTCCAGTACGCCCGGGAGCGGGTCCAGTTCGGCAGGCCCATCAGCCAGTTCCAGGGGCTTCGCTGGATGATCGCGGACATGGCCACCCGCATCGAGGCGGCCCGGCTCCTCACCTTCAACGCGGCCGCCATGCGGGACCGGGGAGAGGACTTCGGCACGGCCGCCTCCATGGCCAAGCTCTACGCGTCGGAGACGGCCAACTGGGCCGCCTACCAGGCCCTCCAGATCCACGGCGGATACGGCTACATCAAGGAGTTCCCGGTGGAGCGGTACTACCGCGACGCCCGGGTGTTCACCATCTACGAGGGGACCTCGGAGATCCAGCGGAAGGTGGTCGCCAACGCGGTGATCGGCCGCAGAGGCTGAGGGCCGAAGCGGACGATCCATGACGTTGAACCGATACTTTTCCCGTTACAAAGAGATCGTTCCGGACTACCCCGGCTTTCTCGAGGCCTTGCGCCGGCCCCTGCCGCCGCACGTGCGCGTCAACCGCCTCAAGGCCTCCCCCGAGACGGTAGCGGCACGGGCGGCAGGCGAGGGCGTGCAGCTGACGCGCTCCCACCCTACAGACGAGACCCTGTTCACGGCCGCGGGAGACAAGACCCCGGGAAACCTGACCGCCTACTTTCTCGGGCACCTCCACCCCCAGGCCCTGACCTCCTGCCTGGCCGGCGCCGCCCTGGCGCCGGCGCCCGGCGCATCGGTCCTGGACCTGTGCGCGGCCCCGGGCGGGAAGACCGCCCACGCCGCCGCCCTCATGGAGAACCGGGGCCTCGTCGTGGCGAACGACCTCCACACCGGCCGGCACCCGGCCCTCGCCCACAACCTGGCGCGTCTCGGGGTGCTCAACGCGCTGATCACGGCCTACCAGGCCCAGGAGTTTCCCCGGAGGCAGCGGTTCGACCGCGTGCTGGCGGACGTGCCCTGCACCGGGGAGGGGGGCTTCCGGGGGGTGAAAGGCCGGACCGAGCCCATCCGGGGGCCCCGGGCCGCCGACCTCCCAGCGCTCCAGAGGCTGATCCTGGAGCGGGGCTTCGACCTCCTGGAGCCCGGAGGGGTCCTGGTCTACGCCACCTGCACCTACGACCCGCAGGAGAACGAGGCCGTGGTGGATCACCTGCTGC
>CAYUBQ010000020.1:59536-64310 GCA_964443135.1 uncultured Desulfobacterales bacterium
GCCACCTGCACCTACGACCCGCAGGAGAACGAGGCCGTGGTGGATCACCTGCTGCGGCGGCGGGAGGCCGTGATCCTCCCCCTGTCACCGGGATTACCCTCGGAGCCGGGGCTGACCGCCTGGAACAAGGAGCGCTACGATGACCGACTGGCAGGGACCCGCCGGTTCTACCCCCACCGCGTCGACTCGGTGGGATTCTACATGGCCCGCCTTGGCCGAGGCGGATGAGCGGCGCCGCATCCTCTCCTACATGGAGGAGCGGTTCGGCATTCCCGAGGCGGCCTTCGACGACTACCTGCTGCTCCGCCGGAAAAACACCTGGAGGATCCTCCGCAGGAGCCCCCACCTGGAAGCCGCCTTCCGGCTCCGGGTGGAGGTCGTGGGCATCCGGGCGTTCCACCGGATCCGCGCCTTCATCAAGCCCACCACGAGGCTCATCCAGGCCTTCGGCAGGCACGCGACCAAGGCCCGGGTCGCGCTGAGCCGGGAGGCGCTGGCCTCCCTGGCCCGGGGGAAGGAGCTGCCCCTGAAAGGCGACCTGGAGAACGGCTACGTCATCCTCGACCTGGACGGGGAGCCCCTCGGGGTGGGCCTCCTGATCGACGGCAGGTTGCGTTCCCAGATCCCCAAGAGCGAGCTGCGTTTCTTTTCCACGAATCGAGAAGACAGCCCCTGATCCGGCCTCATGTGCCGGGCAGTACCTCTTCTGGGGGTTTTCATGGGTTCTTCGCAGGGCGCCCATCAGGACTCGCATCGACGGACTCGGGTCGAGCCGGCTTTCCTGTCCCGCCTGGAAGAACGGCCCTTCACCTGGATCTGGCGCACGATTGGGTCATACCCGCCCCGGAGGGGAGACTCGTGAGGGGCCTCCTGATGGACGGGCCTGCTACGGTTTCAAGCCCTCAGGAGTGAGCTTTGAAACGATTTCTCCTGCCTGCGACGGCTGCAAGACCGATCAGTCCCGTCCCCACCAGAAGCAGGGTGGTCGGTTCGGGGACAGCCGAGATGCTCACGTTGTCGAGAAACGCCTGGTCATCGACCCCGTTCAAGTAGTCCCCCCTCACGTAAACCCCGGTGACGTTCCGGATGGACTCCTCGAAGCTCATCCCAGCCACATCGTCTCCCATGACCTGGAAGTTGCTCGAGGAAATCCGGGTTCTGTAGTGAACCCATTCGTTGACCGGAGGCTGGTTGTCGGATGAAAACCAACCCAGGAAGTTCTGATCCGCCGAGTCCAGCAGATCCAAGGCAAGAATGAGCCGGGATGCATTGTAGCTCAGGTTCCCCGCCTCCTGGATCTTGAGGTCGAACCGTACGGTCCCGCCGATGTACCTGGTGAAGTCCCCACTCCACGTCCCGGGGGACTGAAAGGTCCAGAGCGCCCCTCCAGGGGTGTTCCCCAAGTCGGTTGCGCCCACGTGGCCGCCTGGATGCCCGCCGGAGCTATGCCACGAGAGATCGCTGACCTCCCCCGGGGTCAGGGCCAGTGAGTCCCATCCTTCCGTCCCGAGATCAAAAGTGCTACATAGGTTGGCTTGACTGGAGGATGAGAAGAAAACAAGAACCACCAACAGCGTCCAGAAGATGACCTGCTTCATTTCACTTCCTCCTCATTGAATCGTTGGAAGGTGAAAGGGGTTCCCATCACGCAACTGCATTTCTCGAGGTGAGTAGGCGTCTTGCGAAAGCAGATCAGAGCAGAACCGGATGATCCATTGCGGGGCTGGTATCGGGCTCGAACGCACAGGGAGCGAGTGCTCTCGTCTCGTTGTGTACGCAAGCTTTGTGCCAGCGACGGTGAAGAAAGCTGGAAGAGGCGGGTGGAAGATTTTCAGTGGCGATCAATAAACAATATCAAAGGGTTTTCCTTTGGCGTCCTGAAAGAAGCTCGGCACCGGGACAGGGAGGTCCCGGGCCGGCGGGCGGAGCGTGTAAGGAGCTTCCTCGTCAACGCGGGATACCATGAAATGAGAAACCCACATAGGGAAGAACCCTACACGCAGAAACAAGAAGCTCACCTACCATACCATCCGCTCCCTCATGGGAAACTCGGCTGTCACGGTGGTCCCTTTTCCCGGGGAGGACTCCACGCGCAGCTCCCCGCCGACATTGACCGCTCGCTCCCGCATGATCAAGAGGCCGAACGAGTTACGCATCCCCGGTTCTAACACGAAACCGCACCCGTCGTCCTCGATGCTGAGAAACAGCTTGTCCTCCCGGTCCAGGAGGCTGAGGTGGATCCTGTCGCACCCCGCGTGCGTGATCGCGTTGATCACGGCCTCCTGCGCGATGCGGAAGATCGCGATCTCCAGCTCGCGATCGAGGGCTGCCGGCACCCCTTGGAAGAAGAAGTCGATGCCGGGTCTTCCCGTCTGCATTCCATCACCGAGGGTTCTGAGGGCGGCCACCAGTCCGAGCACGTCCAGGGTCGTGGGGTGGAGCCGACGGCTGGATTCCCGGAGGGACCCGATGACCTTCTGGAGGGACTGCATGACGGGGCCGAGCCTCTTGGACAGGGGCGGGTCGCTGAGCCTCAGGTCTCTCTGGAGGTTCTCCAGCTCCATCTTGGCCCCGACGATTTGCTGCCCTACGTCGTCGTGGAGCATCAGGGACAGGTTGCGCCGGTCCTCTTCCAGGAGATCCACGAGCCGTTTGGCTAGGAAGCGTCTCTGCTCTGACTCGGCTGCGAGCTCCTTGGTCCTCTGATCGACCCGATCCTCGAGCTCGTTCCGATAGCCTTGGAGCTCCTTCATCAACCGCTTCCGCTCGGTTATGTCCTCCACCGAGCCGATGCCCAGCTCCGGGCTCTGCATGGCCGCGGTCAGGCGCACCCAGACGATCCGACCGTCCTTTCCGAACCATCGCTCCTCGACGGAGTAATGCTCGATCCGGCCCTCGATCAGCCGCCCCATCCGGCGCAGGTCATTTTCCAAATCCTCCGGGTGGGTCAATGCACGGACGTGCTTTCCGCAAAGCTCCTCCTTGCTGTACCCCAGCATGTCGCACAGCCTCTGGTTGGCACGGACGACGACCCCGTCTGGAGAGAAGTAGATCATTCCCGCAGCCGCATTTTCGAAGCTCTGAAACAGGGCCTCTTCCGATCTCTTAAACTCCGATATGTCGACGAGGCTCACGTGCCACTGTCTCGGATCCCCGTTCTCATCGACTTCGATCGCGGCCTCTGCCTGGACGTGAACCACGCCCTCCGGGCCCCGGATCCTGAGCTCGACCGGGCCCGGTCTTTCCCGGGATGCGATCCGGTTCAGGTGGTCGTAGAAAGCGGAAATATCCTCCTTGGCGATGAAGCTGGAAAGCGGCCTCCCCACCATCTCATGCTCGACCCCCACGAACCCACGGGCCGCGGTGTTGGCTTTCTCGATCATGCCCTTCGGATTCAGGCTGACGTACCCTACGGGTGCGGACTCGTAGAGATCCGCGAGCTCGGCCTGGGCGCTCCGCAACTCCTGATTCTGGAGCTCCAGCTCCAGCTGGTGGACCTCGAGCTCGTGGACCAGGACCAGCAGATCGGGGTGATCGACATCCAGCCCCTGGCTCTCCCTCTCTGCCAGGAGCTTCTCAGCATGTTCCCGCAGCGCACGGAACTTGTTTCTCGATGGCGTTGTGTCGCTCATGACCCTGCCTGCGAATGGGTTCGAGGGGTATCGAGGCATTTTACTGCAAAGAGAGGGAGGAGAGACGGGGTGCGGCCCCCATCGATAGCAAACACGGGTCTCAAGGGCTTGAGCGTTCAGTCGCCGAACATCGACAGGAATCCTCCCGGCCGGACCGGCAGGGGGGTGGTTTCCGGCAGGCCGGGAAGAGGGTATGTACTGTCATGCTGAACCGATTTGAGGTGGTTGTCAAGGGGGTGATTTCGAGACGAGCAGGCATCAAAAAATGAGAGAGGTGGCTGTTAATGCTGGTCAATCTCCTGATATCCCCATCTCACGAAAAAATGCCCGCGCTGCGGCAGGGATCCCCGACCACTGTGCGCCCCCGTGAACGCCCCGGAGAAGACGGCCTCCGGAAGGGCCTTCAGCCGGGTTGCCGTGCCGCGTATCCCAGGGTGCGAAGACCAGGCGCGAGAGGGTGATGAACCCGCCGGAGCAGACCAGGAGCAGGGTGGTGGTCACGGTGCCCACCCACGGCCCGGCCCACGCGAAGGCCCCAGCCCAGGAGCGCCGTGGGTCCGATCCCGTGGCGCTGCTCGACCGCCTCGTGCATGCCGGCCGCCACTCGAATAGAGCGCATGCATTTCCAGAGGATTCGATGTGGATTATGAGCAGCGTTGGCAGGAGGGAAAATATGTTTATGTGGGGATGTCTTTATGTATATTTTACAGATGATTGAATAAATAAGTTAAAGCAAGTTATGGCATTTGGGGATACGTCATGGCGTTGCTCTGCGGACCGGTCGGAATCCTGATGGCGTTGCAAAAAGCCCTGGACCTCGAGATCTGCCTTCGGAATATCGATAGGTTATCGTGTTCCCAGCGGCGGGTGAGCGGGTTTTTGCGAATCCGTCAATCCTGGAGGTCTGAGGATGCTCAAGAAAAAGGCGAGGTCGTGAAAAACGAACATGAACAACATCACCGCCTGACCCGCAGGGTCTACGGTGATGCTGCTTTGTCCATCAGCTTGTCATTTCGAAGGAGGGACAGGGCCGGGAAGGCAAAGAAAAGGGGGATCGGAACCGCTCCCGAGCCCCCTGGATTCCCGTTTGGCGGAAGTGCATGGGAATCGAACCCACCTGCGAGGTCGTTAGCCCCGCACAC
>CAYUBQ010000021.1:0-62690 GCA_964443135.1 uncultured Desulfobacterales bacterium
GTTCCTTTCTGCCGATGAACGGTTGTAGATCAACCGGGACTTTACCGTGAAAATACCCCTCGACGGGCCGGGCGCAGGGCGGCATTTCATATGCCGCCGCAAGGTTGGCGACAAGAACGGCGGGGTGTAAAACCCCGCCCTACGACACCCGTTTTCATCAGCGGGGGTGACCAAAATCGGGACCCTGGTCATGTGCGTTTGATACGGAACACCCATGAGGGATTCTGTCGAACAAGACAGGCAGGATTCATGGCAATGCCACCCCCAAAGTGGATACAGGTTGTGGATAGGGGATGGTGCCAATGGTTTACCCATAAAAAAACCCGCTGAGAAATCAGCGGGTTATAAGCTGAAATGGTGCCGAAGGGGAGACTCGAACTCCCACGAGGAAACCCTCACTAGACCCTGAACCTAGCGCGTCTACCAGTTCCGCCACTTCGGCACGGAATCGGAGTTGATCTTCTCCGATAAAGATTTTATATTTAAAGGTTCGATTCGCTTTTGTCAACTCCATATTTTCTCACTCAGCGGAGCCGAGGACGCCTCGCCGGGTCCGGGCGACAGAGATGGTACCGGCCGTTTTATGCAAGTCATTCGAGATCTGAGCCATTCCGGGCTGCCCCTGAACAACCCCGTCCTCACCATCGGAAACTTCGACGGGGTGCACGAGGGACACAAGGCCCTGTTCCGCAAGGTCCGGGAACGGGCCGAGGCCTTGAACGGGCAGTCGGCCGTGATGACCTTCGACCCCCACCCCATCCGCGTGATGAAACCGGGGAACGGGCCGCCCATGATCACGCCGACCGAGCAGAAGCTCGAGCTGATCGGCCGGGCCGGCATCGACGTGGTGTTCTGCCTGCCGTTCACCCGGGAGTTCGCCGCCGTGACCGCGGAGGATTTCGTGAGGCGGATCCTGATCGAGCGCATCGGGATCCGGGAGATCGTCGTAGGATACGACTACTCCTTCGGGGCCGGACGCAAGGGGGACATCGCCCTCTTGAGAAAGCTGGGAAAGGAGGTCGGGTTCGAGGTCCACGTGCTCGACCCGATCGCCATCGACGGCATGCTCGTCTCCAGCACCTCCATTCGGGACCTGGTCCGTGCGGGGGACCTGGACCGGGCCGCGCGTCTTCTGGGCCGCGACTACCAGATCTGCGGCAGGGTGATCAGCGGTCACGGCCGCGGCGGCCGGCTGCTCGGTGTGCCCACGGCCAACCTGGAGCCGGTGGACGAGCTGGTCCCGAAGGAGGGCGTCTACGCCGTGCTGGTCCGCATCGACGGCCGCACCCACCACGGGGTCACGAACATCGGGAACAATCCCACCTTCGGGGACAGGGACGTCTCGGTGGAGACCCACCTGCTCGACTTCTCCGGGGACCTGGTGGGAAAGACCATCCGCATCGACTTTCTGGAGAGGCTCCGGGACGAGAAAGCCTTCGGAGGCTTCGAGGAGCTGAAGGAGCAGATCGACCGGGACATCCAACGGGCCAGGGGGGCCTTCGAGGACCTCCACGGGAGGGACGGAATTGAACCGGGCCTTTGACTGGAAATTCTGGGCGGGTCTGGTCATCAGCGCCGCGTTCCTCTACCTCGCCCTGGCTCGCGTCGATCTTCCCCGCCTGTGGGAGATCATCCGCTCCGCCGATGCCTTACTTCTTCTGGCCGCCGCGGTGGTGGTCCTGATCCAGTATCCCCTCCGGGCGCTCCGGTGGGGCGTCCTCCTGGCCCCGCTCCAGACCACGGGCTTCCGCAACCGGTTCCTGGCCATACTCGTGGGATTCGCCGCGAACTGCGTCCTCCCGGCCCGGCTGGGGGAGTTCATCCGCGCCAACTACCTGGGGAGGTCCGAGGAGTTGAGCGGGAGCTCCGCCCTGGGGACGGTGGTGGTGGAGCGGTTGTTCGACGGCCTGACCCTTCTCGCGGTTCTGGCCCTGGGTCTCTCCGTGACCGAGTTCCCCGACGGCTATGCGGCCCTCGCCACCGGGCTTCGCGCCATCGGCTGGCTCCTCCTGTCCGCCTACGTCCTTCTCATCCTCCTCCTGGTGGGGTTCAAGTGGAAGGCGCCCGCCTGCCTGGCGCTCATCGACCGCCTCCTGTTCCTGCTTCCGAAGCGCTTCCGGACCCGGGTCACCGAAGCGGTGTGGAACTTCAGCCTCGGCATCGTTCTGCTGAAAGGGGTCCGGGGCTGGACGCTCGCCGCGCTCTACTCGTGCGCGGTCTGGTTCTTCGCCCTGGTGCAGATCAAGGTGGTCTCCGCGTCCCTGGGGCTCGACTTCCCCTTCGAGGCCACCCTCATCGTCCTGGCCATCACCTCCCTGGGCGTCATGATCCCGTCGTCCCCGGGCTTCATCGGGACCTTTCATCTCGCCGCCCAGTACAGCTTCCTGGTCAACGGGTTCAGCGCGGAGGAAGGCCTTTCCGCGGGGATCCTGCTGCACGCGTCGTTCTTCATCCCCACCGTGCTCGCCGGGTTCCTGGCCTTCCTCTCGCTTCACGTTCCATGGAGGCGGCTCGTCCCCGAGGACGAGCCGGTGGAGTGAGGCCTGCGGGACCGCACCCGCCGGAAGGGCCCCGGCATACAAACGCCTTGCCATCGCCATGACCCCATGGTAGGATTCCGCCGCACATGACGGCCTGAATCGAGGTCCCGACGGGATCGAGCGAAGCAGTGAAAAACCCTCTTGATTCAGGGACAAGGAGATGCAGCATGAAAAGCAACCGCGTCCTTCTCGACCGGGAAGGCCCCATGGACCGGAGATCCTTTCTCAGGCTTTCCGGCCTGCTGGGTCTGGGGGCGGCCTCCGCCCTTCTGGTCCCCGCCGGAGCCGAGGCCGTGAAGTTCGACCGGAACCGGCACAAGGTCTCCTCGACCCGCCTGGCCATGGGCACGCTGGTGTCCATGACCCTGATCCACGGGTCCCGGGACAGGGCCCAGGAGGCCATGGGCCGCGCCTTCGAGGAAATGGACCGCCTCTCCCGGCTCCTGAACCGCTACGACCGATCCACCGCCGTGGGATGCCTGAACGACGAGGGGCGCCTCGTGGACGCCCCGCCGGAGCTCCGGGAGGTGGTGGGCCGCAGCCTCCACCATTACCGGTTGTCGGGGGGTGCCTTCGACGTCACCGTGAAGCCCGTGGTGGACCTGTTCAAGGAACGGCATGCAGCCGGGCAGACCCTCGACGTCCCGAAACGACGGCTGGACGAGGCCCTCCGGCTGGTGGACGCCCGGGCCGTCGCGCTTCACGGAGAGGAGATCCGTTTCTCCCGCCCGGGCATGGGGCTCACCCTGGACGGCATCGCCAAGGGATACATCGTGGACCGGGTCTCGGCGCAGCTTTGCAGGCAGGGAATCGAAGACCACCTCGTCAACGCCGGGGGGGACATCCGCACCAGCGGCTCCCGGGCGGACGGAGCGCCCTGGGCCGTGGCCATCGAGGATCCCGAAAAGCGGGGAGCCTATCCGGACATCCTCCGGATGCGGGACGGGGCCGTGGCCACGTCGGGCAACTACGAGATCTACTACGACCGGGAGAAGATGGTCCACCACATCGTGAACCCCGGGACCGGCGGCTCCCCCTCCCTGAGCGCGAGCGTGTCCGTTCGCGCGAAGACGGCCATGGACGCGGACGCCCTGGCCACCGGGGTCTTCGTCATGGAACCGGAGGGAGGGATGCGCCTGGTGGAGTCGCTCCCCGGCTGCGGCGCCGTGATCATCGCGCGGAGCGGGAAGCCGTGGAGGTCCCGGGGCTGGAGGAGCGAAGCCAGATAGCCTGCTCGATCCGCGACAACAGGTCCGAGAACGTCCGGGGGGCGATCGCCGAGATGGCGACGCCCCTCATGTGTTTCGCCGTCTCCGCCGCCTCTCCCGGTTCGAGCAGGTCCGACTTGTTCAGGACGAGCAGGGTGGGGATGCGATCGAGCCCGAGATCGCGCAGCACCCCTTCGACGGTCTCCATCTGCTCCTCCATGCGCGGGCTGCTCGCGTCCACCACGTGGAGCAGGAGGTCCGCGTCGTGGAGCTCCTCCAGGGTGGCCTCGAACGCCTCCATGAGGTCCTCGGGGAGGTCCCGGATGAACCCCACCGTGTCCGTGATGATCGCCTCCCGCTCGCGGGGAAAGCGCAACCGCCTGCTGCTGGGATCCAGGGTGGCGAAGAGGCGGTTCTCCACCGCCACCTCGCTGTGGGTGAGGGCGTTCAGCAGGGTGGACTTGCCCGCGTTCGTGTAGCCCACGATGGAGATCACGGGAAGCCCGCGGTCCTCGCGGAGCTTCCTGCGCCCTTCCCTCTGGCGCTTGATCTGCTTCAGCTCGCGGTTCAACCGGGCGATGCGCTCCCGCACCCGCCTGCGGTTGACCTCCAGCTTGGTCTCCCCCGGGCCCCGCCCCCCGATCCCGCCGGTCAGGCGCGACATGGCCGTGTTCTTCGTGGCCAGCCTGGGCAGAAGATACTCGAGCTGTGCGAGCTCCACCTGGATCTTTCCCTCCCGGGTGACGGCCCGCCGGGCGAAGATGTCCAGGATGAGCTGGCTGCGGTCGACGATGCGAAGCTCGGTGACGTCCGTGAGGCTCTTCACCTGGGTCGGGGTCAGCTCGTTGTCGAAGATGACCAGGTTGGAACCGGTCTGCATGCACCGGAGCACGATCTCGCTGAGCTTGCCCTTGCCCATGAGGAAGCGGGGATTGGGCCGCTTCACCTGCTGGACGATCACGTCGCGCACGTCCACCCCGCTGGAGCGCGCCAGCTCCCGCAGCTCCTGCAGGGAATCCCGGGCCCTCCTCGGCGGCCCCTGAACCACCCCCACGAGCACGGCCCGCTCGCCCGACTCGAGCGCCCGGCCGCCCTTCCCGGCCCTCGCCAGCTCGTCCTCCAGCGACGAGATCAGGGAGCGCGCGTCGAAATCCACCCGGCCCATGTCCGGGTAGTCGCTCACCTGCCACCCTTCCCCCTCCGCGTTGCGGGGGAGGATGTGGGCCACGGACAAGGCCCCCGGGGTCCCTTCCTCGTCCACCCCCATCGAGACCATGAGGTCCAGGCCCAGGAGCACCAGGTCGGTGAGGTCCTCCCGGGTGAGGGGCTCCCCGTTCAGGTGGGTGTGGACGCATCGGAGCCCCTTGAGCCGGCCCGTTCCCAGGCGCTCCCGGCCCAGGTCGGGAATCCAGATGTGCGAGCGGTCCCCGACCACCACGAAGGCGATCCGGCCCTTCCGCGTGATCAGCAGGGCGACCTGCCTCTGCATTTCCCTGGAGATGGCTGCGATACGCCGGGCGAGGTCGGGGGAGAGAAGCTCCCGTTCGGACACCTTGCTCCGATAGAGACGCTGGAGCCGCTTGGTCTGGCCGGCCTTGAGGCCGGATGTCTTTCCGTGGACCTTGTCGATGGTTACCGTTCCTTGACCCGTAGCCCGGAAACGCGGACCGGCCGGCTCCCCACGAGGCTCAGGAGGACCTCGAGGAGACCGAGGTGGAAAACAGTTCTCCGGAAGGCGAGGCTACAACGCCTCCGAGATGTGGCTCTGAAACCGCGTGTACTCCTTTTCGAAGGTCAGCTTGAAGTACCCGGTGGGTCCGTTGCGCTGCTTGGCGAGAATGATCTCCGCCAGGTTCCGGTTCTCGTCCGAGACGGGGTGGTAGGCCTCGTCGCGGTAGATGAAGGCGATCACGTCCGCGTCCTGCTCGATGGCGCCGCTCTCCCGGAGGTCCGAGAGCTGGGGCCTCTTGTTGGGACGGTCCTCCACCTTCCGGTTGAGCTGGGAGAGGGCGAGCACCGGCACGTCCAGGTCCTTGGCCAGCGCCTTGAGGTAGCGGGAGATCTCCGAGATCTCCAGCTGCCGGGACTCGGCGCTCCTCCTCCCCTGGATGAGCTGGAGGTAGTCCACGATCACCATGCAGAGATCGGTCTTCTTGGTCAGCCTTCGGCACCTCGCCTTCATGTCCAGGACGCTCATGCCGGAGGTGTCGTCGATGAAGATGGGCAGCTCGGAGAGCTGGTTGGCCGCCTCGGTCAGCCTGGCCCAGTCCCGGTCGGTGAGGTGGCCCGTTCGGAGCTTGCCCGCGTCGATCCCGGCGGACATGCCGAGGAGACGCAGCCCCAGGTGGAGCTTGCTCATCTCCAGACTGAACACGGCCACGCCCTTGCCGATCTTCCGGGCCGCATTGTACCCGATGTTCAGGGCGAAGGCCGTTTTTCCCATGCTGGGGCGGCCGGCGATGATGATCAGGTCCGACCGCTGCAGACCGGCGGTCAACCGGTCGAAGTCCTCGAACCCCGAAGGGATCCCCGTGATGAAGCCGTCGGACTCGGAGACGCTCTCCAGCTTCCGGAAGCTGTCCTTGATGACGGTTTCCATGGAGGACAGGCCCTCGCCCACCTTCTCCTCGGCAATGTCGAAGATGAGCTGCTCGGCCATGTCCAGGAGCTCGTCCGAGCGGTCCCAGTGCTGGAAGCAGGAGTCGGAGATCACGGAGCACTGGCTGATGAGCCGCCTCCGGATGGAGAGGTCGCGAACGATCCGGGCGTGATGGAGGATGCCGGCGGAGGTGGAGACCGCCTCCGCGAGGGAGGCCAGGTACTCCGTTCCCCCGGACTTGTCCAGGAGGTTCCGATTGATCAGATGCTGGGTGAGGGTGATGAGATCGACGGGCTCGCTGTTGTTGTACAGCGCCGCCATGCCCCCGAAGAGGTGTCCGTGGGCCTCCCGGTAGAAGTCCCCCTCGGAGAGGACGTCCATGACCTGGTTCATGGCATCGTTGTTGACGAGGATGCCGCCGAGGATGGCCTGCTCCGCCTCCAGGTTGCTGGGGGGGACCTTCAAGGAGGCCTGCGTCCTCTGTTCTTCGGGTCTGGCCATCACCTTCGCTCCGAAGCCTGTGGGGCTTTCCCGCCTCAGGCCGTGGCTTCCTCCGGCGAGACCACCACCTTGACCTGGCCGGTCACGTCCTGGTAGATCTTCACGGGAACGTCGTACTCGCCGACGGTCTTGATGGGCTTGTCCAGGAGGATCTTCCGCCGGTCCAGCACCACGCCCTGCTTTTCGATCGCCTCGGCCAGGTCCATGCTGGTCACGGATCCGTACAGCTTGCCCTCTTCACCCGCCTTCTGGTTGATCTCCACGGTCATCTCCGCAAGCCGGTCCCTCAGCTGCTCGGCCTCCTCCTTCGCCCTCAGCTTCCGCACCTCGATCTTGCGCTTCATCTGCTCGAACATCTTGATGTTCCGATCCGTGGCCTCCACCGCAAACCCTTTGGGGATCAGGTAGTTGCGGGCGTAACCCTTGGCGACGTCCACCACGTCGCCCTCGTAGCCCAGATCATCCATGTCGCTTCTCAGGATTACCTTCATGAGATCCATCTCCTCCCTGGTTTCCCGCTCGGAACCGAGCTCCTACGCCAAAAGTCCATTAATCGTGTGGAATCGCCTGATTCCTGGATATCTTCCGAAAATCGATCCACTGATCGAACAGCCCCGCCAGCGCCAGCCCGACCAGGAGGATCTGCTGCATCAGGATGAGGAGGTACGCCACGAGCCGCAGAAACCGGGGGAACCGGAACTTCTTCAGATAGAACTGGAGGATCGCCAGCCCGTGAAAGGTGTAAACCGAAGCGATCACGACCAGTGCGTTCACGGCCACGAATCTTACCCCGGACCAGGGCAGAAATAAAGCGAAACCCGCCCCGATGAAACCCCAGACCAGGCCCTCCGGAGAGCGCCATCGATCCAGCGGCTCGAACTCCGGTACGGGCAGATCGCGCATCCGGAGCACCCGCCGGCTGACGAGCACGTTCACCCACACCACCACCGCCGCACCGATCACCAGGAGGGAGGGGTAGACCCGCTCCACGATAACGCCGATGTGCCGGCCGTACTCCCGAAGCCGGGCGACCCCTTCCGGGCCCAATCCCAACCCCTCGTAAGACCGTACGGTCTCGTTCAGGTTGCTCCTGAAGTAGTCGAGAATCAGGGTCCAGGGGGCCTTGCCGCTCGGGATGCCGACTGCCAGCAGGAGAATCAGCCCCATGAACACCAGCGCAGCCGTACCCGAGAGAACCGTTCGCCCGATCCCCTGGCGACTCCGATAGAGCTCGGCGAGGAAGAGACCGAGGATGCCGAGCTCGAGGCACAGGAGCGTCGCGCGGGGGACCCCCACGAGGAGCGCCGTCAGGAACACGATCAGGAAGGTGACGGCCGCCACCTTGGCCCCCTGCAGGGACCCCAGCCTGACGGAGTAGAGGATGAAGGGCTGAGGAATCAAGATCCCCGGCAGGAGCCCGACCACCGGAATGAGCTGCGAGAGCAGCAGGAGCAACAGGGTTGCCCCGGCGCATCCGAGCAGATCCGCTGGTTTCATGGATTCCTCGAGCCGGATTTCTCCGAGATGCAGGAGGGCCTTGGAGCCTGAGGGCACCCGGACCTTCGGATATCGGTCGGGCGCGGTTCCCGCCGGAGCTATCTCACGGTCGACGTGGTGTACGGCAGCAGGGCGATGCTCCTCGCCCGCTTGATCGCCACCGTGAGCAATCGCTGATGCTTGGCACAGTTCCCGGAGATCCGGCGGGGAATGATCTTCCCCCGCTCCGTGGTGAAGTACCTCAGGGTCTTCGGATCCTTGTAGTCGATGGCCAGGTTGCTGTCCGCGCAGAAGCGGCAGACCTTGCGGCGATGAAAGGAAGGGCGGCGCCCCCGAAAGCCTCTTCTAGCCATTGGATTCCCCCTCCGTCGATTCGGCGTTTTCGGACTCGCCTTCCTGAGCTTCTTCCGATGCGCCCTCGCCGGGAGAAGCGCTCTTCTCCTGGGATTCTTTTTCCTGCCTGAGCAGCTCCTCCGGGTCCACGCTCTCCTCCAGCTTGACGGTCATGGCCTTGAGGACGCGATCGTCCAGCTTGAGCTGGCGCTCGAGCTCCGCGCTCGTGCCGCCCTCCCCGCAGTAGTTGACCACCACGTAGGACCCCTTCTCTTTTCTCTGGATCGGGTAGGCCAGCCGCTGCTTTCCCCACTCCCGGACCTTGACAATGACCCCTTTCTGTTTTTCAATGACCTCGTTGGACTTGGCGAGCGCGGCCTGGTACTCCTCGTCGCTCAGGTCGGGGTCCACGATGAAGATGGTTTCGTAGTACTTCATGGACGGTCTCCTTTCGGGCGATTTCCCTCGCGGGAACGTTCAGGTCCCGCCTCCTGCCGGCACGAAGGGCACCGGGCGGACGGGACAAGGAGATAAGGAAGATAAAACGTTATTTGCTATCAGCTGCATCAAGGGGTGTCAAGCACTTTTCGTGGCCCCGGGCGGGTGGAGACCGCCCCTCGAGCCCCGGAGCCTGAGGGTCCTCCGCCCCGGAAAGAAGAAGCCGCACCATGTGGGAGAACGAGTTCGACACCGCCCGGGAGGCCGCACGCCTTGCCGGGGAGATCCTGCTTCGCATGTCCGCGCGGGCGAACCGCGTCGAGAAGAAGGGGGCGATCGACCTGGTCACCGAGGCGGACCTGAGCTCCGAGGAGGCGATCTTCGAGCTTCTGGGCCGGCGTTTTCCGGGAGACGGCGTCCTCTCGGAAGAGTCCGCGGCCAGATCCGGGACCTCGGGCCGGCGCTGGATCGTGGATCCGCTGGACGGGACCGTCAACTTCGCGCACGGGTTCCCCGGCTGGGCCGTGTCCATTGCCCTGGAGTGGGAGGAGGAGATCGTTCTCGGCGTGGTGCTCGACCCGGTCACGGGGGAGCGCTTCGAAGCGGTCCGGGGCGACGGGGCCTTCTTGAACGGCGACCGGTTGTCGGTCTCCTCCACCGGGGACCTGAACGACGCGCTTCTCTGCACCGGCTTTCCCTACGACATCCGCGAGGAACCGGACCGGGTCCTCCGTCTCTTCGAGGCGCTCATCCTCCGGTCCCAGGGCGTGCGCAGGCCCGGCTCCGCGGCCCTCGATCTCTGCCACGTGGCCGCCGGCCGCGCAGACGGCTTCTGGGAGGAAAAGCTCCACCCCTGGGACACGGCGGCCGGCATCCTGCTGGTCCGGGAGGCCGGGGGAGTCGTGTCCACCTTCGAAGGGGGGCCCTACCGGCCCGAGGACAAGAGCCTCGTCGCCGGCAACCCCTCCATTCACCGCGCCATGGTCGAGGTCATCTCGTCGGAGATCGGCTAGGGACGGCGAACCTCCCGGCGATGGGCCCTGGAGGCCTCCTCCTGAAACTCGGCCTCCCTGCCGCGGTACCGGGGGGAGAAGTGAAACAGCGTGAACGCCCGGGCGCCCGCCCGGCCGGCCAGGGCCCCGGCCTGCTCTGCGGTCAGGTGGCACTTCTCGGCCGCCAGGACCTCCTCCCCGGACAGGAACGCCGCCTCGATGAACAGGTGGTCCGCATCCCGGGCCAGCGCCTCGATCCGCTCCCCGTTCTCCGGGGTGGCCCCGACGTCGGTCACGTAGGCGATCCGTTTTCCGGGCGTGATGCGGGCGATCTTTCCGGCCAGCGTCCCCAGCTCGAAGCGCCTGGAGCGTGTGACGCCTTCGTCCTCCCCCCAGGTCGCCTCGAAGGGGCTCCCGGGATCCCGTCCCTCGTACAGGGCCGCCTTGAACCGGTCGATCCAGGGACCGACGGGCAGGCCGAGGTCGCCCAGGGCCGCCTTGTCGATGTTCACGTGGAAGCGCTCGGCCAGGGCGAAGCCGAGGCAGGGGATGCGATGGTCCAGGTGTGCGGCGTGCACCCGGAAGCGGGGCTCCTCCAGGAGCACCCCTTCGAAAGGCCCCCTGCGATCCGGCCCTTCGGGGCGGAACCGAGCCCGGGAGGTATAGGTCCGCGTCACCAGCTCGGCGGGTCGTACCTCGGTCACCGCCAGGCGAAGCTCGTTCGCATACTCCTCCACGAGGTTCCAGGTGTACCCGGCCAGCTTTCCCTCCACCCGCCCGAAGAAGCCCGGCGGCCCGTACAGGTGAAACGTGCGATCCCGGCCCAGGAGCAGGCGGAGCACCGTGTCGAACCCGATGAAGTGATCCAGGTGGGCGTGGGAGACGAAGGCGTGGGTCACCGACAGGATCTCCCTGGGGCTCAGCGGGGCCAGATCGCCCAGGTCGAACAGCAGGGCGCGCCGCTCGAAATGAAAGGGGACGAACAGGCCCGGGTCGGCGGCAGCGTCGTTGATCAGCCTGGGATGAAACGCGGGTCGCAAGGTTCGCTCCGAGCTCCCGGGTCCTCACGGCGTTGACAAATCAGGCGCCCTGTGCCAAGTTTTCTGGGATTCGCGGCGGCATCGGTCCAATCGTTCCGGGGGAAAAGCCCATGACCCTCATCAAGAAGGATCTCGTGAACGGCGTGATCGAGAAGGTCCGCTTCAAGCCCCGCAAAAAGCGAAAAGGCCGGCAGCAGTTCCTGTTTCCGGAGCTCGATTATACACCCCTTTCCCGAAAACGGGCAACCGACCTGGTGAACACCACCCTCGAGATCGTCAAGCGGGCCCTGGAACGGGGGGAGGACGTCCGCATCCACGGCTTCGGAACCTTCCAGTCCCGGTTCAAGTGGGCGCGGGGGGGCCGGCACCCCCGAACCGGCGAACCCATCGTTCTCAACTCCCGGCGCAGCATCACCTTCCGGGCCTTTTCGCGCCTGAGGCGGCGCCTCAACGGGACGGACGCCTCCCCCCATCCCACGAAACGACCCTGACGAGAGGTTCGGTTTCCCTCGGCCCAAAGATGCCGGCTGCACACCTTGACCGGACCCGATCCAGCATGATCGCACCTTCATCACACCTCGACACAGCAACCCCAAGCCCGGCGAAAAGGGTGAACCCGATGAGACAAACGCCCCACCGCGTCCTGGCAGGTCTGCTCGTCGTGCTCCTGGCGGTTCTCTTTCCGGGCTCTTCGCCCGCGCTGTCGGGCCGGGAGGGCGGAGGCGCCTCCCCCCGGGGGATCGCCGTGACCCCCGACTACGCGGGCGTGATCGTCCCCCGGGGAGAGGACGTGAGCATGGAGCTGGTCCTGGAAAATCGCGGCCCCGACACCGAGATCCTCCTGGTCTCCCTGACCGAGATCCCGGAGGGCTGGGAAGCGCGGATCAAGACCCATGCCTTCGAGGTCACCGGCGTGCGGGTGGCCGGGGAGGAAAGCCGGAGCCTGACCCTCGAGGCCGTCCCCGGGGAAGGCGTTACGCCGGGCGACTACCTGTTTCCCGTTCGAGCCGAAACCCGGGACGGAGCCGTCGTCGCCTCCTCCCGCCTGCGGATCACGGTCCAGGCCGGTGATCGCGCCGCCCGCCCTCGGGGCGTGAGCCTCGCCACCTCCTACCCCGTGCTCCAGGGCCCGACGGGCGCCGAGTTCGAGTTCTCCGTGGACGTGGAGAACGAGCTCGACCGCGATGTGACCTTCAGCCTGAACGCCCGGGCGCCCGGGAACTGGGAGGTGCGATTCAAGCCCGCCTACGAGGAGAAGTTCATCTCCAGCCTGCGAATCAAGGCCGGGCAGAGCCGAAGCATGGGCGTGGAGGTCAAGCCCGATCCCGCCGCCGAGCCGGGGGAGTACCCCATCCGGGTCGAGGTGGGCGGAGAGCGGGCACGGGCCGACACCGACCTGACCGTGGTCCTCACCGGCACCCACGAGATCCGGGTGGGTACGGCCGACGGCCTCCTCTCCCTGAACGCCGGCCAGGGGGAGCCCTCCACCCTCTCCATTTTCGTCGAGAACAACGGCTCCGCCGTCCAGAGACGGGTCCGGTTTCTCTCGTTTCAACCCGAAAACTGGGAGGTGAGCTTCGATCCCGACTCCATCGAGGCCCTGCCCCCCGGGGAGCTCCGGCAGATCGGGGTGAAGCTGACCCCCTCGGAGCAGGCCCTGGTGGGCGACTACGCCGTCAACCTCTCGGTCCGGGGAGAGAAGGTGTCGGACGACCTGGAGCTGCGGGTCACGGTCAGGGCATCCGCCGCGTGGGGATGGGTCGGCGTCGGCGTCATCCTCCTCGTGATCGCCGGGCTGGTGATCCTCTTCATTCGCGTCGGAAGGAGATGATGGAGAGCGCCCTCATCGAGACCTCGGGCCTGACCAGGATCTACGGGGGGATCCGGGCCGTGGACGCCCTGGGCGTTCGAATCACGGAGGGGGAGGTGTACGGGTTCCTCGGCCCCAACGGCGCCGGCAAGAGCACCACCCTGCTCATGCTCCTCGGGTTGATCCAGCCTTCGGGGGGAAGCGCCCGCGTGTGCGGCCTCGACCCGGCCCGCGAGGCCCGGAAGATCAAGCAGCAGGTCGGTTACCTTCCCGAGAACGTCGGGTTCTACGAGGACCTGACCGCCGAGGAAAGCCTCGCGTACATTGCCGAGCTCAACGGACTCGGGCGTGAGGAGGCGGCGGTGAAGATCCGCGAGGCGCTGGAGACCGTGGGCCTGCCTGCGGACGAGACGGGGGGAAAAAGGGTCGGCGCCTTCTCCCGCGGCATGAAGCAGCGGCTGGGCCTCGCGGAGGTCCTGGTCAAGGAGCCCCGCGTCCTCCTCCTCGACGAGCCCACCCTGGGGCTGGACCCCGACGGGGCCCGACGGATCATCGAGCTGATCGGACGGCTGAACCGGGATCGGGGGATCACGGTCGTGCTCTCCTCCCACCGGCTCGAGCAGGTCCAGCGCATCTCCGACCGGGTGGGCATCATGATCCGGGGAAGGCTCGTGGCCGAAGGTTCGATCGACGACCTGGCCGGGGACCGCTTCGGCGTGGAGGGAGCGACCGTCACGCTCGAAGAGATCTACATGAACCAGTTCCGGGAGAGCGGATCGTGAAAGGCCTGCTCGCGGTCTACCGAAAGGAGCTCGCCGACCAGTTCAGCAGCCACCGGTTCGTCATCCTCTTCGCGCTGATCGCCATGGTCGGCTTCATCACCGCCTACCTGGCGGGCGTGGGCCTTCGGGAAAACCTGGCGGGAATCGCCAAGCCCCGCTTCGTCTTCCTCATGCTCTTCAACACCACGGGGGCCCTCTTCTCCCTCGTTCAGTTCGTCGCGTTTTTCGGACCGCTGGCGGGCCTGGTGCTCGGGTTCGACGCGGTCAACCGCGAGCGGACCCAGGGAACGCTCATCAAGCTCCTCACCCAGCCGGTCTTCCGGGACGCCGTGATCAACGGCAAGTTTCTCGCCGGGGTGACGACCATCGCCGTCACGCTCACCGCCGTCGTTCTCCTGGTCTCCGGCCTCGGCCTCGCCACCCTGGGCATCGTCCCCGGGGTCGAAGAGATCCTGCGCCTGGCCCTCTACCTGATCGTCAGCATCTTCTACATCGCCTTGTGGCTGGGCGTCGGTCTGCTCTTCTCCATCCTGTTCCGGAGCATCCCCACCTCGGCCCTGGCCTCCGTGGCCCTCTGGATCTTTCTCTCCTTTTTCGTCTCCATGGGGGCGGAGGCCCTGGCCGACGCCGTCGCCCCCGTGGAGAGGTCCCAGGGGGTTGCACGCGAGACCCTGCTTCGAAACGCCCGCATCCGGGAAAGGGTCCGTCTCGTCTCTCCCCTGGTTCTCTACTCCCAGGCCTCGGCGACCCTCATCGACCCGCTGCAGAACACCACCCGGTCGGTCGTGCTCATGGAGCCCCGGGAGCGCGCCTCGGCCCGCCGGTTCCAGGGCCCCCTGCCCCTGGGGCAGAGCCTGCTCGTGATCGCCCCGCACCTCGCGGCCCTGGTGGCCCTGACCCTGGTCTGCTTCGGGGTCTCCTACACCGTCTTCATGGTCCAGGAGATCCGGGCCTGAAAAAAACCAGGGGACGTACTTGCATCATTCGATCATTCGTGTACATGCTTGAAGCAGGGAAGCAGGGACGTTCTTGCATAATTCGATAACTCCTGCTCTTGCATGGAACCGAGCCTCAATCAGGCCCTAAGGCCTTCCCTTTCATGCGTTTGCAGGAGTTATCGAATTATGCAGGAACGTCCCTTAAGAACGGGTCCCCCGGCAAAGCCGGGGGCTTACCCAGGTTAGTTATCGAATGATGCAAGAACGTCCCTAGAAAGGAGGAAGCCATGAGCGAACGCATCCGGATCTACGGAAAGGCGGGGTGACCCTACACCGACCGGGCCCGTGAGGCCTACAAGGATGGCGACTACTTCGACGTGAAGAAGGACCGGAAGCGGCTGGAGGAGATGCTGACCCTGTCCAAGGGAAAGCGCCAGGTGCCGGTCATCGTCGAGGGGGAGAAGGTGACCGTGGGGTACGGCGGCTCCTGAGGGGTGTAGCCGCGGGACCGGTCCGGTCCCCGAGTGCGCACGGCCTGATCGCCGTGCCCGCCCTGCAACCCTGCTCGAAGTCGCCCCGCCCCGCATGAAAAAGGGAGCCGCGCCCCGGCCGGGGTGCGGCTCCCTTTTCTGCCTCACGGCTTCGGCCCGAATCCACGATCCGGGGCCGACCGGTCTCGACGGGGCTACCGAAAGACGATCTCGTCCCCCTCCGCGTCCACGGTCACGTGGTCTCCCTCCTGGACCGAGCCCTCCAGGATCTTCATGGCGAGCGGGTCCTGGACCATGTGCTGGATGGTGCGCTTGAGGGGCCTTGCCCCGTAGACCGGATCGAACCCCGTTCGGGCCATCAGCTCCTTGGCCTGGTCCGTGAGGGTCAGGGTGATCTTGCTGTCGGCCAGCCTCCGCTCCAGCTGGGCCACCTGGATGTCGACGATCTTCTTGATCTCCTCGGTGCCGAGGGCGTTGAAGATGATGACGTCGTCGATCCGGTTCAGGAACTCGGGGCGGAACGTGCTCCTGAGCGCGTCCATGACCCGCTTTTCCACCTCTTCCTTGTCCCGCTCGCCGACCTCCTGGATCCACTGGCTTCCCACGTTGGAGGTCATGATGAGCACCGCGTTCTTGAAGTCGACGGTGCGGCCCTTTCCGTCCGTCATGCGCCCGTCGTCCAGGATCTGGAGGAGCGCGTTGAACACGTCCGGGTGGGCCTTCTCGATCTCGTCGAACAGGACCACCGAGTAGGGGTGTCGTCGCACCGCTTCGGTGAGGTAGCCGCCCTCCTCGTATCCCACGTATCCCGGGGGCGCCCCGATGAGCCGGGCCACGGAGTGCCGCTCCATATACTCGGACATGTCGATCCGGATCATGAACTGCTCGTCGTCGAACAGGAACTGGGCCAGGGCCCGGGCCAGCTCGGTCTTGCCCACGCCGGTGGGCCCCATGAAGATGAAGGAGCCCACCGGGCGGTTCGGGTCCTGGAGCCCGGACCGGGCGCGCCTGACGGCGTTGGAGACCGCCACGATACCCTGCTCCTGCCCGATCACGCGCTGGGAGAGCCTTTCCTCCATCTTGATGAGCTTTTCCCGCTCCCCTTCCATGAGGCGGGAGACGGGGATCCCGGTCCACTTGGCCACGGTCTCGGCGATGTCCTCGGCGTCCACCTCCTCCTTGAGCATCTTCTGTTCGCCCTGGAGCTCCGCGAGCCGGGCGTTCTCCTCCTCCAGCTGCCGTTCGAGCTCGATCAGGGTGCCGTACTTGAGCTCGGCGGCCCGGGAGAGGTCTCCCTGGCGCTCGGCCATCTGGGCCTCGGCCCGGGTGGCCTCCAGCCTCTCCTTGACCTCCCGGATCCGCATGATGGCGCCCTTCTCCTGCTCCCAGTGGGCGTTCATCTCGGCGGTCTCGTCCTTCAGCTCCTTCAGCTCCTGCGCCAGCTTTTCGAGCCGCTCCTTGGAGGCCTTGTCCTTCTCCTTCTTGAGCGCCTCCTTCTCGATCTCGAGCTGGGTGATCTTGCGCTGGACGTTGTCGATCTCCGCCGGCATGCTGTCGATCTCGATGCGCAGCCTCGAGGTGGCCTCGTCGATGAGGTCGATGGCCTTGTCCGGGAGAAACCGGTCCGTGATGTAGCGGTGGCTGAGGGTCGCCGCGGCCACCAGGGCCGAGTCCTGGATCCTCACCCCGTGGTGGACCTCGTACTTCTCCTTGAGGCCGCGGAGAATGGAGATGGTGTCCTCCACGGTGGGCTGCTCGATCATGACCGGCTGGAATCGACGCTCGAGCGCGGCGTCCTTCTCGATGTGCTTCCGGTACTCCTTGATGGTGGTGGCTCCGACGCAGCGGAGCTCGCCCCGGGCCAGGGCCGGCTTGAGCATGTTCGAGGCATCCACGGCGCCTTCGGCCGCGCCCGCGCCCACCATGGTGTGCATCTCGTCGATGAACAGAATGATCTGCCCCTCGGCCTCGGTGACCTCCTTGAGGACGGCCTTGAGACGGTCCTCGAACTCGCCGCGGTACTTGGCGCCCGCGATCAGCGAGCCCATGTCCAGGGCCACCACCCGCTTGTCCTTGAGGGTCTCGGGGATGTCCCCGTGAACGATCCGCTGGGCCAGGCCCTCGACGATGGCCGTCTTGCCCACGCCGGGCTCGCCGATGAGCACCGGGTTGTTCTTGGTCCTCCGGGACAGGACCTGGATGACCCGCCGGATCTCCTCGTCCCGGCCGATCACCGGGTCGAGCTTCTCCTTGGAGGCCATGTCGGTGAGGTCCTTGGCGAAGCGCTCCAGGGCCTGGTACTTGTCCTCGGGGTTCGGATCCGTGATCCGCTGCCCCCCGCGAACGTCCTTCATGGCCTGGAGGACGGTGTCGCGGGTGACGCCCTCGCCGGCGAGAATGCGGGCGGCCTCGCCCCCCTGGTCCTGGGTGACGGCCAGCAGGACGTGCTCCAGGCTCACGTACTCGTCCTTGAGGTGCTCGGCCTCCCGAAACGCGTTGTCCAGGACGGTCTTGGCACGGTTGGACAGGTAGGACTGGCCCGTCCCGGCCCCGGACACGCTGGGCAGCTTCTGAAGGGCCTGATCAAAGGCCTGGAGAAGCCGTTCGCGGCCCGCGCCGATCTTCCCCAGGATCGGGGGAATCACGCCTTCCCCCTGGCCCAGGGCCACCCTCGCCAGGTGCTCCGGTTCGATCTGCTGGTGCCCGAATCGCTCGGCCAGCTGTTGGGCCTCTTGAAGCGCCTCCTGGGATTTCAGCGTGAACTTGTCAAATCGCATGGATGGGTTCCTCCTCGTTTCTATCTCGTTTCCCTCCAGAAAAGGGCTTTCTTGCCAATCTCACCGTCGATCGGCGAGGTTCCTTGTGCGGCGTACTCCAGTACGCCTGCGCGTCACCTCTTGATCTCCTTGATCTTCTGAATTGGAAACGCAGCAATGCCCCAAAGCTCGTTTATCTGGATGGGCACAATTTTCGTACGCGGCCCCGATTCCGCCCTCGCGAACCGCTTGTGAAGCGATCGGATCACGGTTGGGATCGTTGCCGCCGTGTACTGTTCAAAGTAAGGTTGCCTTTCCTCTTGTCAAGGAGGATTTGTCTTTCTGGTTTTCAATCCTCAATCGATGGGATAAGAAACCATGAAACAGGCATTTTCATCCCTGAAACAATGAGGCTTCCTCCACACCACAGGGCGTCGAAAGGGCGGTGCCTTCCAGACCGGCCCCGCCCCGACAAGGGTGGACAGCCTCCGGACGTCCCTGTAGAATGTCCGGGCAATGACACCCTCCCCGTGCCGGAGAAAACCATGAACCAAGAGCGCCGCGGAATCCGTTTCGGAGTCGTCGCAGTCGAGCGGGGGTTCATCACCCCCGAGCAGCTCGTGGCAGCCCTCCAGGTCCAAGTGGAAGAGAACCTGCAAAGCTCCCAGCACCGCCTCATCGGCATGATTCTCCTGGAGCAGGGCCTGCTCACACTCGATCAGATCGACGAGATCCTGAGCGAGCTGGGCTGAGAGCTCCGGCATTTCGCTTCAGCGCGAGCGAGCGAGCAGTGGCGAGACGCGGTGGGCCGTACTCCCGGGACTTCCGCTGCGGGGGCAGCCTGGAGCGTATGGAGTGCGCCCCGGCGTCGCTCGGCAGGCAGGAGATCCTCTGCCTGGCAAAAGAGATGAAAGGAGCTTTGAATACGATGCGAGTTCTGCGGGGAGTTCCACCGGTCCGGGCTCCAGGAGTCGGAGTGCCCGGCCGGGGCGCTTCACTGATCATGCGCACCGGCCGGACCGGGACCGGAACGGCCGGCCGGATCGACACCGGACCCACCTCACGGTTCCGGTGTCTCTCCGCCCTCTGCCTCCTCACGGCCCTGCTGTCGGTCGTGGGGGTCCTCCCGGGCCGGGCGTCTCCGGTTCCCGAGCCCCTGGTGGACATCATCGTCTCCCACAACCTCGCCCTCCGGCAGGAGAGCCTGGAGGACGAATCGTACCGGGGGGAGGAGGGCATCCTTCGAATCCGGCCGGAGATCGGTCGGGAGCTCGGCCTGAGGGTGTCCATGGGAGAGGCCTACCTGAAGGCCAGATCGCTCCACGACGAGGCGGAGAAGGCCCTGGAACGGGCGAGACAGCTCATAACCGCACGGGGCGAACCGTCGCAGCCGGGGGAGAGCGCCCGCGACATCGTGGAGGCCTTCCTCGCCCACAAGAAAATGACCCTGAAGGCCAATGCCCTGCTGCGGGACTACACCCGCTCCCTGACGCCCGAGGCCGACGAACGCCTCGACCGGCGGCTCTGCCGGGACCTCATGGTCCGGCTCCTGAAGGACAGCCTCAGGCGGACCGAAGGCCGGTTGAGGGACGCCCTGGGCTGCTTCGCGAACACCTGCCGGGGCGTTCGAACCCCGTCCTGCATCACCCCCAAGAACGTCCGTTTCGTCAACACCGTGTTCCGGGAGTTCGTGGACCGGGCCCCGGCAGGGCTCCTGGAGGCGTACGATCTGGATCGACTCGACCCCTCCCGGGCGTCCAACCCTCCGCCCGGATGGAAGAGTGCGGTCGGATCCGGGGCCGCGAAAATTGCGGGGCTGGTGGAAGACGCCCTCCACAAGCTCGGCCGGGACGGTTCGGTCCAGGTCGACCCCCTGCTCTTCCTCGCCCTGATCCGCCGGGAATCCCTGTTCGATCCGAAGGCCATCTCCCACGTGGGCGCGGCGGGCCTGACCCAGATCATGCCCCGGACCGCCGAATCCATGGGCATGGAGAACGTCTACCATCCCGACTACTTCGAGCAGGCGTTCGACCTTCTCCGAAAAGAGCGGCAGGCCAGAAGGGAGGCCACGGCGACCCTCTTCTCCATCACGCCGGCGAACGGTCTCGAGATGGCGTCCAGGGCCCGGGAGCTGATGCAGGAGTCGCTCCGGTTGAGGCAGGAGAAAAACCGGCTCTTTACGAAGTACAGACGCGAGCTCCGGGAGCGAACGTCGGACCCCAGGCTCCACCCGGAAAAGGCGGTGGAGTACGGGCTGATCTACTTCAACGGGCTCCTGCAGGACCAGAACGGGGACATCAGCCTGGCACTGGCTTCTTACAACGCCGGACCGCACCGGGTACGGCAGTACAGCGGCATCCCCCCGTACGGGGAAACCGTGCGATTCCGCAACCGCGTCCTGGAGTTCTACCGCGAGTACCTCGCGAAGCTCGGCAACCCCTGATCCGTTCACCCCTCGCTGCGCGGCGTCTGCTGGTACTCCTCCGCCCAGCGGAGCCAGATTTTCTTCCGGTTCTGGAACTTGTGCATGATGCGGTCCAGGTGGTTCCTCAGCTCCAGGTCGAACACCTTTCGGCGGCTGAGCATCAGGATCTCCCGCTCCAGACGCTCCCACTCCGGCATCTTGTCCGCTTCACCCAGCCGGTATTTCTGGAAATCCAGGTGCATCGCTTCGATGCGACGCTCGAACCCCAGAATGGCGTCGCGGAGCTCGCGATTCTCCTTGGATATCAGCATGGTCTCTCCACTCCCGTCCTGCGCTCCGAGACCGGATCGCCGGGGACCATTATTAGTCCATTCCAGGGAGGGGTTCAATGCAAAAGCCCTTTTCTTCCCATGCACCGGAGCCGCCCAGGATCCGGCCCCTCTCCTCTCTCGAGTATCGCAAGCCTCTTGACATTTGCGCACCTCCGTGGAAAATCCAGGGAAGAAATCCACCTTCTCCTTTCATCCCTGACCGGTAAATGGAGGCAACATGGCGCCCAAGGTACTCCTTCAGTCCGATTTCGAGGAACTCGAGCTCGTCAAGCGGGGAAAAGTACGGGACGTGTACGATCTCGACGACAAGCTGCTCATCGTGGCGAGCGACCGGATGTCCGCATTCGACGTGGTCATGGACGATCCGATCCCGGACAAGGGCCGGATCCTGACCCGCATCTCCACCTTCTGGTTCGAGCAGGTGAGGCCGGTGGTCGAGAACCACGTGGTTTCCACCGACCCGGCCGACTACCCCGAGCCCTGCTCCAGGTACCGCGAGGCCCTGGAGGGGCGGAGCATGCTCGTACGGAAGGCCGATCCCCTGCCGGTGGAGTGCATCGTGCGCGGCTACATCTCCGGGTCCGGGTGGAAGGAGTACCGGGAAAAGGGCACCGTGTGCGACATTCCCCTGCCCGAAGGTCTCCGGGAGTCCGACAAGCTGCCTGAACCCATCTTCACCCCCTCCACCAAGGCGGAGTCCGGGACCCACGACGAGAACATCTCCTTCGACGAGGCGGTCGGGCTGGTCGGCCGGGAGACCGCCGAGGAGGTCCGGGAGCTGAGTTTGAAGATCTATGCCTTCGGCCGGGACTACGCCGCCGGGAAAGGGATCATCATCGCGGACACGAAGTTCGAGTTCGGCCGGGTCGGGGATCGAATCGTCCTGATCGACGAGGTTCTCACGCCCGACTCGTCGCGGTTCTGGCCTGTGGACGCCTACCGTCCCGGGGGTCCCCAGAAGAGCTTCGACAAGCAGTTCCTCCGGGACTACCTGGAGGGGCTGGACTGGCCGAAGACCCCGCCGCCCCCCAGGCTGCCCGAGGAGATCGTCGAAAAAACGAGGGAGAAGTACCTCGAAGCCCTGAAGCGGCTCACCGGGAAGGGGCTGGACCGATCGTGAAGCCCGTGATCTGCTTCATCGACGACTCCGACTACGAGCACGACCTGGTCCGCCGGGAGATCGCACCTCAATCCGAGGCCGAAATGTTTGTCCAGGCCCACACGTTCGAGGAGGCCGAGGAGCGACTGGGCCCGCGTGCACCGTCCCTGTTTCTGCTCGACCTCTGGGGACAGGACCCGGACGTCGCCCGGCCGGTGATCACCCCTCGGGAGACCCTGGAGAAACGGGCGGCTGCGATCCCGGACCTCGAATCGGTCTATCGCGGTCTGGACGCCTTCCCCGGCGACCGCAACAACGAGTACCTCAAGCGCCTGTTTCGCATCGTCGACGAATGGCGGAACCTGTTCGAGGCCGCCTGCTCCGGGGTGGGGCAGAACAGAAAGTACGGGTTGAGGAACCTGGCCCTCGCCAGGGAACGCCACCCCGGCGTGCCGGCCGTGTTCTACACCCGAAAATCCCTGATCAGCGATGCGGTGGCCATGCTTCGGGCCGGATGCGACGGACTCTACATCAAGCCGACCGGATCGGACGACGAGGAGACCCGGCGGCTGACCCGGGCTTACGCTCCCGAGCTCCTCGAGGCCCTGCGTCGCATCGTGTCGACCCGGCCCTCCACGGGCTGACCCCGACCCGGACCCGACAAACGACCGGTTTCCGGCCACCCCGCCTCCCGCCCGTCATGGGGAAGCCGGACCGGTCGCCAGAGATGCGCCGCCGCCTTCTCCCACGCTGTCCAACGTCCCTCACGCCCCGAAAAAATCTCAAATGCCCTCCGGTTGACAAAGAGTTACCCGATGCTTAACGTAACTTTCGATCGGGCACCGGAAGGGGAAGAGACAATCGCATATGAACGAAGAGCACGTCAAAGGCGGACAGGAGAGCAACGGAGCCGTGAGCGACGAAGGGAAACACCTCGAGGGGGCTTCCGAAGGCCTTCCGGAGGAGGGTCAGAACCTGGAGGACCTCTCCGGAGAGGCGTTGATCGAGCAGGTCCGCTCGCTTCGAGAGAGCCGAAACGAGATCGCCGATCGCCATCTCCGCGTGCAGGCGGAGATGGAGAACCTGAAGAAGCGCCACCAGAAGGAAAAACAGGACTGGCAGAGGTTCGCCAACGAGAAGCTCATCAAGGAGATCCTGCCGGTCGTGGACAACCTGGAGTCGGCCCTCGGTCACGCCGCCGGCGCAGACGACGTGGAATCCCTGCGCGAGGGGGTGGAGCTGACCTTGAAGGGCCTGCGCGAGGCCCTGGGCCGAGCCGGCGTCGAGAAGGTCGAGACCGAAGGTGAGCAGTTCGATCCCAGCTACCATGAAGCGATCTCCGTTCAGGAAGACCCGAACCGGGCCGCCGGCACCGTCCTTCACGAACTCCAAACGGGATACGTGCTGAACGGCCGTCTGATCCGTCCTGCCCTGGTCGTCGTGAACCAGGGGACATCAGGCGAGGGGAAGGGCCCTTCCTCCGACGCAGCCTTCGAATCAGAAAACGAATAAATTCGGGATAGAACAAGAGGAGGACTAAGATGGGCAAGACGATTGGTATTGATCTCGGTACGACGAACTCGTGTGTGGCCGTCATGGAGGGAGGGGATCCCGTGGTGATCGCCAACGCGGAGGGGAGCCGGACCACCCCTTCCATGGTGGCGTTCAACGATAAGGGGGAACGTCTTGTCGGGCAGATCGCAAAGCGCCAGGCCATCACGAACCCGGACAACACGGTGTCCGCGGTCAAGCGGCTGATCGGACGCAAGTTCGAATCGGACGAGATCCAGCGGGACATCAAGATCGTGCCGTACAAGCTGGTGAAGGCCGACAACGGGGACGCCCACATCGAGATCCGGGGCAAGAACTACAGCCCCGCGGAGATCTCCTCCATGGTCCTCCAGAAGATGAAACAGACGGCGGAGGATTACCTGGGCGAGGAGGTCACCGAGGCGGTGATCACGGTCCCGGCCTACTTCAACGACAGCCAGCGACAGGCCACCAAGGACGCCGGCAAGATCGCCGGGCTCAAGGTGGAGCGCATCATCAACGAGCCCACAGCGGCCTCCCTGGCCTACGGTCTGGACAAGAAGGGCGACAAGAAGATCGCGGTGTTCGACCTGGGCGGCGGCACCTTCGACATCTCCATCCTGGAGATCGGCGACGGCGTCTTCGAGGTCAAGTCGACCCACGGAGACACCCACCTGGGTGGGGAGGACTTCGACCTTCGCCTCGTGGACTACCTGGCGGACGAGTTCAAAAAGGACCAGGGCATCGACCTGCGAAACGACAAGATGGCCCTCCAGAGGCTCAAGGAGGCGGCCGAGAAGGCCAAGATGGAGCTCTCCGGCTCCCAGGAGACCGACGTGAACCTGCCCTTCATCACGGCGGACTCCAGCGGTCCCAAGCACATGAACATCAAGCTGTCCCGCTCCAAGATGGAGAGCCTGGTGAGCGACCTGATCGACCGGGTCACCGAGCCCTGCTCCGTGTCGCTCAAGGACTCGGGCATCAAGGCCGCGGACATCGACGAGGTGATCCTGGTCGGGGGTATGACCCGGATGCCCAGGGTCCAGCAGAAGGTCAAGGAGATCTTCGGCAAGGAGCCCACCAAGGGCGTCAACCCGGACGAGGTCGTGGCCATCGGCGCCGCCATCCAGGCCGGCGTGCTCAAGGGGGACGTCAAGGACGTGCTGCTGCTGGACGTGACGCCCCTCTCACTGGGGATCGAGACCCTGGGCGGCGTGTTCACCAAGCTCATCGAAAAAAACACGACCATCCCCACCAAGAAGAGCCAGGTCTTCTCCACGGCGGCGGACAACCAGCCGGCCGTCGAGATCCACGTGCTGCAGGGAGAGCGCGAGATGGCCGCATACAACAAGACCCTGGGCCGGTTCCAGCTGGTGGGTATCCCCCCTGCACCTCGCGGCGTTCCGCAGATCGAGGTCACCTTCGACATCGACGCCAACGGCATCGTGAACGTCTCGGCCAAGGACCAGGGAACGGGCAAGGAGCAGTCCATCAAGATCACGGCCTCGAGCGGTCTGAGCGAGGAGGAGATCGACCAGCTCGTCAAGGATGCCGAGGTGCACGCCGAGGAGGACAAGAAGCGGAAGGAGCTCGTCGAGACCAAGAACATGGCGGACTCCCTGATCTACTCCACGGAGAAGTCCGTCGGCGAGATGGGCGACAAGCTGGACGCCGACACCAAGGGCAGCATCAACACGGCCATCGAAAACCTCAAGAAGGCCATGGAGGGGGAGGACGCCGCCGAGATCAAGCAGAAGACCGAAGAGCTGACCCAGGCCTCCCACAAGCTGGCCGAGGCCATGTACTCCCAGGCCTCCCAGCAGCAGGAAGGCGCCCAGGAAGGGGCTGCGCCCGGCGGAGAGGCCGAGGGCGGCGGAGCCTCGGGTGAGGACGAGGACGTCGTGGATGCGGACTACGAGGAAGTGAAGAAGTGATCCCCGGCATGGACCGGCGATCCCTTCGGGCTGTCCCCGCCCTCGCGGCGGGGGTGGCCCTTTTGTTTTTCTCCGCGGGCTGCCAGCCCAAGCGGCCGGCGGAAAAGCCGGCCGCCGAGGTGGAGGCACCGGGCGAGCTTCTGCTCGAGCAGGCCCTCCAGTACGAGCGTCTGGGGGAGCTGGAGAGGGCCTACGAGGCCTACGCGGACCTCGTCCGAAAGCACCCGGGGAATGAGAAGATCCCTCGCGCCCTCTTCAGGATGGCCGAAATCCGGTACGGCGACCGCCGTTTCGAGGAAGCCCTCGACCTCTACGAGCGCATCCTGCGGGTCGACCCGTCCCACCCGGACCGGGCCCTCGTCGGGGTGAAGATCCTGAACACCCTGTACCGCATGGAAGCGTTCGATGCATGCCGCTCACGGGGCGAGACCTGGCTGAGCGGGAACGCGGACCACCCCCTGCGAGGCGACGTGCTCTTCCTCCTCGGCCGGTGCGAGTCGGATGCGGGGCGGCCCGTTCGGGCCTTCCAGCGCTGGTTGCAAGCGGCCGGGCAGTTGTCCGATGCACCGGAAAAGCTTGCGGCTCTGGACGATGCGGTGCACGACACCATCGAAGAGGCCTCCCTTTCCCAGCTCGAGTCGATGGCCGGGCAAAGGAAGGCGAACCCCTACCTTCCGGACATTCTCCACCGGATCGCCCTTCTTCACGCGGATCGGGGGCGCCTCGATCAGGCCAGGCAGGCGGCCATGGACCTCCTCGACGCCACCTCGAGCCCGGAGTGGAGGCTCGAGGGGCGAAAGATCCTCGCCCGCATCGACGAGGAGCTCTCCATCGCCCGGGGCCGGATCGGTTGTCTTCTTCCGCTGAGCGGCCCCTTTGCCATCTACGGCCGGGAAACCCTGAACGGCATTCAGATGGGGGGAGCGACCTGGCTCTCCGGCCCGGACGAGCCGGAGATCGAGCTGATCATCAGGGACACCGGCGGGGACGAGGGGCGGGCCGTGCGGGCCGTGGAGGAGCTGGCACAAAACGAGCGGGTCTCGGCCCTCATCGGTCCGCTCTCCAGCAAGGTCGCGGAGGCCGCTGCGGCGCGGGCCCAGGAGCTGGGCGTCCCGATCATCACCCTCGCTCAGAAGGAAAGCATCCCCGACATCGGGAAGTCGGTCTTCAGGAACTTTTTGACCCCGTCCATGGAGGTCGAAGCCCTCGTGGACCACGCATTTCGCGATCAGGGCCTCCGAAGGTTCGGCATCCTCTACCCGGACAACCATTACGGGCACTACTTCATGAACCTGTTCTGGGATCGCGTCCAGGAGCTCGGCGGCACGATCACGGCCGTGGAGGCCTATCCGCCGGACAAGAAGGACTACTCCGACGAGGTACAGAGGATGGTGGGCCTGTACCACCCCAGGCCCCCTTCCGTGGTGCGCATGCTCGAGGAGCAGCGGGCGGAGAGCGGCGTGACGGACCCCCCGGGGGACGAGCCCGAACCCATCGTGGACTTCGAGGCCGTCTTCATCCCGGACAACAGCGAGAGGGTGGCCCTGGTGGTCCCCCAGTTCCCCTTCCACCGGGTGCTCGACGTTCAACTGCTGGGAACCAGCCTCTGGCAGTCCGAAGCCCTGATCGAGCTGGCCGGCGACTACGTCCGGAAGGCGGTGCTGCCCTCGGGGTTCTTCCCGGACGACGCGACAGAGCCGACAGCCGACTTTGTCCGGCAGTATCGGAGCGCTTTCGAAAAGGAGCCGGACATCCTGGCGGCCAACGGGTACGACACCATCCGCTACCTGAAGAGGGTGCTCGAAGATCCACGGGTGGCGACCCGCAAGGATCTGAGACGGGCCCTCCGCGAGTCGGGCGGCATGGTCGGCGTCACGGGAAACATCCGCTTCGACGCCGGTGGAGAGGTCCTGAAACGCCCCCTGCTTTTGACCGTGAAGAGAGGCCGGTTCGTGCCGGTCGAGCCGAACCAAGAGGTGAGAGGTGAGAGGTGAGAGGACAGCTGCTTGTCCTTGCCTTTTCCTCTCCTGACTTCTCTCACCTCTCGCGTCTATTCTTTTTCTTTTTCTTCCTTCTTCTTCCTCGCCACTCGGACCACGAGAATGCTGATCTCGTAGAGGACGATCAGCGGCCCGGCCATCATGCACTGGGTCACGATGTCGGGCGGGGTGAGGATGGCCCCCAGCGCGAAGGTCAGCAGGATGGCGTACTTCCGTTTCTTGCGCATCAGCTCGGGCGTGACGATGCCCATCTTGCCGAGGAAGAAGGCCACGACCGGGAGCTCGAACACCAGCCCGAAGGCGAAGAGCAGCTTGACGGCGAAAGAGAAGTACTCCTTCACCGAGGGGAGGGCCTGGATGGACTCGTTGGCGAACCCCAGAAAGAAGCGGAAACCGAACGGGAACACGATGAAGTAGCCGAACAGGCTGCCGCCCACGAACAGGAGCGTGGAGCTGATCACGAAGGGGACGACGAGGCTCCGCTCGTGCCGGTAGAGCCCGGGGGCGACGAACTTGTACAGCTGATAGAAGATGATGGGCGCGGAGGCGAGGATCCCCGTGACGAGCGCGGTCTTGAGATAGGCGAAAAACATCTCCGGAAGGTTGGTGAAGATGAGCTGCTGGCCCTCCTCCATGTTCTGCTCGAGCGGCAGGATTAGGATCTGGAAAAGCTGCTCGGCGAAGAAGTAGGCGATGACGAAGCCGATTCCGACGCTGATCGCGCAGACGACCAACCGCTTTCTCAGTTCCTCCAGGTGGCTCATGAAGGGCTGCTTCGCGTCGTTCTCCATTCAGCGGGACTCCTTGTCGGACGAGGCCTCTTCCTGGGAAGCGCCGGACGTTTCCTCCCCTTCGGGTTTGGCTTCCTCGAGCTCCTCGGTCGAGGCGGACGCCCCCTCGGGGGCCGTCTTGGTCCGCTCGTACTCCTCGAGCACATCGTCGAAGGATTCGTAGCGGGAGGAGCCCTCCTCCTCGCCGGACGGCGCACCCCCCTCCGGGGCCTTGTCCACGGGCTCCTGCTCCTCCATGGGCCGATTGAGGCTGCTCACGGTGTCGCTCAGGTCGTTCCGGATGTCCTGAAAGTCCTGGTCCACGTCCAGGCTGTCCTTGATCTCCTGGGTCGCCTTCTTGAACTCCGCCATCCCCTTGCCCAGGGCGCGGGCCAGGTCGGGGAGCTTGCTGGGTCCGATGATGATGAGCGCGATCACCATGATGATGATCAGCTCGGGCAGGCCGATGCCGAACATGATGTGCCTCCGAAGGACCGTGGTAAGGGCCGTGTTCGTGGTTCGCGGTTCGTGTCTCTTGCCTCTTTCCTCTGTGTCTTTACAGGTCGAGCATCATGGCCGTCTCGTCGCAGTCCGGGAACTTGGCGCATTTGAGGCAGTCCGCCCACACCTTGTGGGGAAGCACGGACTTTTCCACCTCCGTGAAGCCGAGCTTTCCGAAAAACGCGTCCACGTAAGTCAGCGCGAACACCTGGTGGACACCCAGGTCTCCGGCCTCCTCGAGACACGTCTCGACCAGCAGGCGGCCGTACCCCATGCCCTGGCAGTCCTCCGCCACGGCCAGGGAGCGGATCTCGGCGAGATCCTCCCAGCACACGCCCAGGGCGCAGACCCCCACCACCCAGTCCCCGCGGCCGGGGTCTTCCAGCACGTAGAAGTCCCGGAGGTGATCGTAGAGCTCGCTCAGGGACCTCGCGAGCAGCAGCCCCCGATCCGCATTCTGGTACAGCAGCCGGTGGATGGGCTTCACGTCCCGAATCGCCGCCTTTCTGAGAATCGGCTCACTCGAGCTTGGAGACAAATCCCTTGACCCCTTCCTTCTTCCTCAGCAGCCCGGCATACCGCTCGGCTTCCGTCCGGCTCAGGAACCGCCCGCATCGAACGCGGTAATAGGTGGTTCCATTGACCTCGACATCGTAATAGTAGGCCGGATGCCCTTTGCGTTTCAACCGCCGAATCATCTCCTCTGCGGCGCTGCGGGTGGTCGTCGCGGCCAGCTGGACCGTAAACCGGGCCTTGACCAGCAGCCCGTCCCGTTCCGCCACGGGAGCCGGCACCCGCGTCTCCTCTGCCGGAGCCGACGGCTTCTCCGGCGGGGACCGCTCGGCGGGACGGGACGTCCCGGGCTCCGCCTTCCGGACCTTCTCTGCGCTCCCGGGGATCGGCTCCGGCTCCTGGGCCGGTCGCACCGGGGCCGCAGGCGGAACCTGCTTTTTCACGGCGGGCTCGGATCTCGCCGTCCGGCGCTCCAGGGCCTCGTCCTTTTTCGTGGCCAGCTTCTCGTAGAAGGCGAGCCTGGGGCTCTCCGGCGGTTCTTCCTCGGGTTCGATCTGCTGCGCCCGGTCCTGCCGCATGACCTCCTGGAGCTTCCCGATCTGCTCCTTCAACTCCCCCACGGCCCGGTCCGCCGGCAGCGACCCCCTCCCCACCAGGATACCGAGCGCAAAGATCCACACGAGCAGAAACAGGAGCCCGCCGCCCCAGAGAAACAGGCTCCCGGCGCGCATCTCGACCTGAAACGTCCGGCCCTTCTTCTTTTCACTGGATCGTTTTCGGGCCATGGGCATGCGGGGCCTTCGTCACGACGTTCGCAGACGGCGCTGGCTCACATCCGCTCCGGGGCGTGAACCCCCAGCAGCGAAAGCCCGTTTTGCAGAACGATCCGGATGCCCGCTGCGAGGCAGAGCCTCGCCTGGGTCCGCGGGATATCCTGCGTGACGATCCGGTGCTCGGGGATCTTGGTTCCGAGATTGAAGTACTTGTGAAAGGCCGAAGCGAGCTCCGTGAGATAGTAAGGCACACGGTGAGGCTCGCGACTCCTGCAAATGTCCGTGAGGAGGGCGGGAAACCTGGCCAGAAACCGCACCAGGGCCTGCTCCTCCTCGAGCTCCAGCCGGCCCAGCAGCTCCAGCGGCTCCTCCGGGAAAGGCACCCCCTCTTCGGCGGCCTTGCGAAACACGCTGCAGATCCGCGCGTGTGCGTACTGGACGTAGTACACGGGGTTGTCGCTGTCCTGCTTCCGGGCCAAATCCAGATCGAAGTCCAGGGGGGAGTCGTGGTTTTTGACGAGAAAGAGGAACCGGGTCGCGTCCACCCCCACCTCGTCGACGAGCTCCCGGAGGGTCACGTAGGAACCCGCCCGCTTGGACATCCGGACCTCGGCCCCTCCCTCCCACAGCTTCACGAGCTGGATGAGAATCACGGACAGCCAGTCCTCTTCCAGTCCGTTCGCCATGAGGGCCGCCTTGACCCGCTGTACGTAACCGTGGTGATCCGCGCCCCAGATGTTCACGGCCCCCGTGAACCCCCGCTTCCACTTGTCCAGGTGATAGGCGATGTCCGTGGCGAAGTAGGTGAACCGGCCGTCCTTCTTTCGAATCACGCGGTCCTTGTCGTCCCCGAAGAGCGTGGTCTTGATCCACCACGCACCGTCCCGCTCGTAAAGGTCCCCCCGGGCCCGGGTCCGCTCCAGGACCTCGTCCAGGAGCCCGGAGGCCACCAGCTCCTTTTCCGAGACCCAGACGTCGAAGGTCGTTCTGAAGGCCTCCAGGTCGGCGCGGATCTCCTCGAGCATGCGCCCCCGGCCGAACTCGGCACACCGCTCCACGGCCTCGTCCGGTCCCATGGCGTCCAGATCCTCGACCTCTTCGATCTCGGAGGCCAGGGTCTCGATGTAGCCGCCCATGTACCCCCCTTCCGGAAACGGTGCGGTCGGGTCCCGGCGCTGCTTCCATCGGCTGTAGATGGACTCCCCGAGGAGACGGATCTGGAGGCCGGCGTCGTTGATGTAGAACTCCCGGGCCACCTCGAAACCGCAGAAGGACAGAATCCTGCACAGGCTGTCCCCCAGGGCCGCTCCACGGCCGTGCCCCAGGTGAAGGGGGCCGGTCGGGTTGGCGCTCACGAACTCCACCAGGACCCGCTCCCCCCGGCCCAGGTCGCTCCGTCCGTAGGCGGGGCCCAGCGCGATGATCTCCGCAAGGACCCGGTTCCACTCCTCCGCGCGGAGGGTGAAGTTCAGAAAGCCGGGGCCGGCGATCTCCACCTTCTCCAGCCAGGGGTGCCCGCCCCGAAGCGCCTCCACGATCACCGCGGCGATCTCTCTCGGGGCCCGCCTCTGGGACGAGGCCAGGGTCATGGGAAGGTTGCTGGCGAAGTGGCCGTGCTCGGGATGGCTCGGGATCTCCACGACGAAATCCGGAACCGGGGTCCGAACGAGACCGCCCGCTTCGAAGCAGGACTCCAGGCATTGTTTCAGGGCGTGCTCGATCTTCGCTTTCATGAAATCGTGGTCTTTTCTCCGCACCGGCCCACGGTGCAGTAGATCTCGTAGGAAATGGCGTCGCAGGCCGCAGCCACCTGGTCCCCGGTGAGGACCGCATCGCCCTGGCGACCCAGGAAGACGGCCTCGTCCCCCGGCCGGACCCCCGGCAGTCGGCCCACGTCCGCCATGGTCAGGTTCATGCAGACCCGTCCTCGAATCGGGGTCCGCCTCCCCCGGATGAGCACCTGCCCGCGATTGGACAGGCGCCTGGGGAGGCCGTCACTGTATCCTGCCGAGATTACGGCAATTTTCTCCGGATCCGTGGTCGTGTATGTCCGACCGTAGCTGATCGGCGCTCCTCTCGGAAAATCGCGAACCTGGAGCACCGTGGCCTTCAGGGTCATGGCCGGCTCCAGGGGAATGGACGGGACGAGCTCGGGCGAGGGGGATCCGCCGTACAACAGGATCCCGGGACGGATCATGCCGAAATGGGCCTCCGGGTAGCCGAGTGTGCCGGCGCTGTTGGCCAGGCTGCTCGCACCGGCGTCCATGCCCTTCTCCCGGGCCGCCTCCAGGGCGTCCTCGAACGTGCGGATCTGGGATTCCGTAAACCCCCGGTCCGGCTCGTCGGCCGAGGAGAGGTGGCTCACGAGGCCTTCGGCACTCAGACCGTCCATCTTCAGGACCTCCTCGACGAACGCGCCGGCCCGGGCTGCGGGGACCCCCAGACGCCCCATCCCCGTGTCGATCTTCAGCTGGACCCGGCTCCGTTTTCCCCTTCGCCGGCCTTCGTCGCTCAGGATTCCGGCAGGGCCCGGCCCCGGGAGGACCGGGATGAGGTCGTGGTCGAGGACGGCCCCGGCCTCGTCCCGGGTCAGGATGCCGCACAGAACGACCACGGGACAGCGGACGCCCGCCTTTCTCAACCGCACGCCCTCGGCGAGGTGGGCCACGGCCAACCGTTCCGCACCGGCCGCCTCCAGCGTCCTCGCCGCCTCGACCATGCCGTGACCGTATGCGTCGGCCTTGACCACGGCGGTGATCCCGGTCCCGGAGGGGATCAAGGAACGGACCTGCATCAGGTTGTGCCGCAGGGCCGTGTGGTCGATCTCCACCCGGTTGGGGAAACGGTCCATGGCCTCGATGGTCCCTTTTCGGACTCCCGGACGCCGGGAAGCGCCGATCCACAAAAAAAAGATCGTTGCGGTCGGAGGCCGTCCGCAGCGAAACCCCTTTTCCCCATCCCTTCCCAGAGGGGACGAGGATCGCGCAAGCCTTGATGATCGGTTCAGGTGAACGCTACCCGATGTAGCGCCAGAGATCAAGAAATATGATGGCGTCGCAAGAAGCACGAAACCTCGAGATCTGCCCAAGGAATATCAACTGGTTATGGCGCTTCCAGCGGCGCGTGAGCGGGGGTTTGCGAATGCGTCAAATATGTAGGTCTGGCAGTCGGATGGGCAGCCGGTTGACACCCGGGATCAGCCCGATTAAGATGCGCACGACGCACGCTGGAGAGAGCGGCCTGCCGAAACCCGGCCCTTTACGAACCACCTTCCGTCACGGCCTGATCGATTGCGATGAAGCTTCTTTTGTGCCTATTGGGTCTCATTCTCGTCGTGGAAGGGATCCCTTACTTCGCCTTCCCCCACAGGATGAAGCGCTGGATGCTCCGCCTCCAGGAGGTACCGGATGCCCATCTGCGGGTGATGGGGTTCCTGGCCATGTGCGTCGGCCTTCTGCTGGCCTACCTGTTCCGCTGACAAAATCCATTGACTTTCCAAGCCGTTTTCAATATATGGTACGGCTTTTGAGCACGCTGAGCGGATGTTCGATATCGAGGACTACAAATACGATCTGCCGGAGGAGCTGATCGCGCAGGAGCCCGCCGGGAAGCGGGAGGAGAGCCGGCTCTTTTTCGTGGATCGAGAGAAAGACGTTTTTTCGGACCACCGCTTCTTCGACCTGCCCGATCTCCTGAGGGCGGGGGATCTGCTGGTGGTCAACGACACCCGCGTTGTGCCGGCCCGCCTGTACGGGCGCAAGGCCTCCGGGGGGCGGGTGGAGCTGCTCGTGCTGGACCACCCGGACGGAGGAGTTCCCCCCGCATCCCGGCGATGCCTGATCAAGGCCTCCAAGCGGGCGAAGGTCGGGGATCGCATCGACCTCGAGGGAGGCGTCGGAGGAACCATCGAAGCGGTGGAAACGGACGGGGTGGCGCGGGTGCGTTTTTCCGACCCCCACGGCCTGGTCGCGCTCATGGGGGAACGGGGCGCCATGCCCCTTCCCCCCTACATCAAGCGGCGGCCCGGGGACCCCAGGGCCGGGCTGGATCGGGACCGCTACCAGACGGTCTACGCCGGGCGCCCGGGCGCCGTGGCCGCACCCACGGCCGGGCTCCACTTCTCCGAACGACTGCTGGACCGGTTGTCCAAAGCCGGCGTCTCGGTCGCCGGCCTGACCCTCCACGTGGGTCACGACACGTTCCGGCCCGTGAGGAGCAAGGACATCCGGGAGCACGTCCTGGGAAAGGAGTCCTTTCGGATCGAGCCGGAGACGGCGGACCGCGTGAACCGCGCCCGGGCCGAAGGGCGCCGCGTGATCGCGGTGGGGACCACCGTGGTCCGCACCCTCGAGACCGCGTCGGACGACGACGGCCGTCTCGCCCCGGGCCGGGGCGAGACCGGGCTGATGATCACCCCGGGGTACCGGTTTCGAGCCGTGGACGGGCTCGTCACGAACTTTCATCTGCCCGCGAGCTCCCTGCTCTTTCTCGTATCGGCTTTCGCGGGCTGCGAACGGATCCGGGAGGCTTACAGGCGGGCCGTCCGCGGGCGCTATCGATTCTTCAGCTACGGCGACGCCATGCTGATCCTGTAGCGTGGGACCCGGTCGGTTTCGGATCCGGGCCGCCGGGCGAGCGGGCGGCATCATGTTCGAGCTGTTTCACAGGTGCGCCGGCTCCGGCGCGAGAACCGGCCGGGTGACGACCTCCCACGGGACGTTCGACACGCCCGTGTTCATGCCCGTCGGCACCGCGGGCTCCGTCAAGGCGGTCGATCCGGAGGACCTGCTGGGGATCGGGGCGGAGATCGTTCTCGCCAACACGTACCACCTGTACCTCAGGCCCGGGCACGAGACCGTACGGGAGCTGGGGGGACTGCACCGGTTCATGGCGTGGCCCGGGGCGATCCTGACCGACAGCGGCGGGTTCCAGGTGTACAGCCTGGCCACCCTCCGGACGATCGCCGAGGAGGGGGTGGTGTTCCGCTCCCACCTCGACGGCTCGGAGCACGTTCTGGGCCCCGAAAAGGCCATGGAGATCCAGGAGGCCCTGGGCTCGGACATCGTCATGGCCTTTGACGAGTGCGCGCCCTTCCCGGCCGACCACGACTACGTCAAGCAGTCGGTCGACCGGACCACGAGGTGGGCGCGACGCTGCCGCGAGCGCGGGGCGGGCAAAGGGCAGGCCCTGTTCGGCATCGTCCAGGGCGGCATGTTTCGGGACCTCCGGTCGAGAAGCGCCGAGGCGCTGGTGGAGCTCGACTTCGACGGCTACGCGCTCGGGGGGCTCTCCGTGGGCGAGGACCGGGAAACCCGCGAGCGGGTCGTCGCGGAGACCGTGCCCGGGCTGCCGGACGATCGACCCGTCTACCTGATGGGCGTGGGCGGTCCCGAGGACATCGTCGAGGCGGTCCGCCTCGGCGTGGACATGTTCGACTGCGTGATGCCGACCCGGAACGCCCGGAACGGGACCCTCTTCACTGCGGGAGGACGGATCACCGTCAAGAACGCGCAGTACGCGCGGGACGAGAGGCCGGTGGAGGATGGATGCGGGTGTGCCACCTGCACGCGGTTCTCCCGGGCCTATCTGAGGCATCTGTTCCTGGCGAAAGAAATTCTGGCGTACCGATTGAACACGATCCACAACCTGTATTACTATGCGCGGTTGATGGAGGACATTCGGAAGGCGATACGAAATGACCGGATGGAAGCATTCCGCGACGGCTTCTACGAGTCGCGTGGAGTGAAATCCGTAAATTCTTAACCGTTTCCAAAACGGGAACAGGCCGTTTTTCCATTGAAGGAGCAGCAGAGCAGCAGACCCGAACCCGGGTCGTTCTCGCAGGCCCGGTGAGGGCCGTCCGGATGTGGAGCCGTTTTCGAAGGGAAACCATGGAGGATTCAGCATGAATTTTCTGGCATACGCAATGGGTGGCGGTACCGGGGCCGAGGGCGGTCAGGGAGGAGCGTTCGGCGCATTCATCCCGCTCCTTCTCATGTTCGCCATATTCTACTTTCTGCTCATCCGGCCCCAGCAGAAGAAAGCCAAAGAGCACAAGAACATGGTGGCCTCCATCAAGAAAGGCGATCGCGTGGTCAGCTCGGGCGGCCTGCACGGCACGGTGACCGGCCTGACGGACGACACCATCACCATGGAGATCGCACCGAAGGTCCGCGTCAAGGTGAGCCGGGGCTCCGTTGCGGGCGTGGCCGGCAGGCGGGAGGTCCAGGAGAAGCCGAGCAAGTGACGGCAGGCCTTTCTTGCGGTTCTGTGATGAAATCGAGCTCTCAACCAACGTCATCTGCCTCCGGGATTTCAATGGGTGATCGCATACCCGGCGGCGGGTGAGCGGGTTTTTGCGAATCCGTCAAAGCGGATCTGTTCGGGGCCCTGCAAGGCCAAAGGAGTGAAGCGTGCTCAAGAACCTAGGCTGGCGTGCCGGAATCGCCTCCTTCCTCGTCCTCCTGGCGCTCGTCTACCTGACGCCCTCCCTCACCCGGGACCTGCCGCCGTGGTGGTCCTCGGTGCTTCCCCAGGAACGCATTCACCTCGGGCTGGACCTGCAGGGCGGCATGCATCTCGTCCTCGAGGTGGAGGCGACCAAGGCGGTGGAAAGCAACCTGGAGCGGATCGTCGAGGAGATCAAGCACGACCTTCGAAAGGAGGGGATCCGGTACCGCGAGATGGAGCGCCAGGGAACGTCGGGCGTGAACCTGACCCTCATGCGTGAAGCCGACGTCGATGCGTTCCGCGAGCTGGCCGAGGAGGGCTACCGGAACTTCGAGGTGGCCGCATTGCCGGCGGAGGGAGAGCAGCGTTTTCCGGTCCGGATGACCCTGGATCCCGAGGCCCGCGAGCAGATCATGAAGCTCGCCGCGGACCAGGCCCTTCAGACCATCCGCAACCGCGTGGACCAGTTCGGGGTCAGCGAGCCGGACATCCGGCCCCAGCAGGGGCAGCGGATCCTCATCCAGCTCCCGGGCATCAAGGACCCCGAGCGGGCCCTGGACCTGATCGGCAAGACCGCCCGCCTGGAGTTCAAGCTCGTGGACGAGGACCACAGTGTGGAAGCGGCCGTTCAGGGGGAGGTCCCGCCCGGAAGCGAGATCCTGTACAAGACCGACGTGGACCCGGACTCGGGGAAGACCCGCAAGGTCCCGTTCCTGCTCAAGAAGCGCACGCTCATGACGGGCGAGTACGTCACCGACGCCCGGGTGCAGATCGACTCGCAGTACGGCGAACCGTACGTGTCCCTCTCCTTCGACGCCCGGGGGGCCCGGCTCTTCGAGAGAATCACCGAGGCCAACGTGGGCGAGAGGCTCGCCATCGTGCTGGACAACAACGTCTACTCCGCACCCGTGATCCAGGAGGTGATCTCCGGAGGGAAGGCCCAGATCACCGGCCGGTTCACCACGAGCGAGGCCAGGGACCTGGCCATCGTGCTTCGTGCGGGCGCCCTTCCCGCCCCGGTGAAGATCCTCGAGGAGCGGACCGTGGGGCCCTCGCTCGGGAAGGACTCCATCAACAAGGGGTTCAAGTCCATGATCATCGGGGGCGTCATCGTGCTGATCTTCATGATCGTCTACTACGGGCTCGCCGGGGCCGTTGCGGACATGGCGCTTCTCCTGAACATCCTGTTCATCATGTCGGGCCTGGCCCTCTTCGGCGCCACCCTGACCCTGCCCGGGATCGCGGGCATGATTCTCACCATCGGCATGGCCGTGGACGCGAACGTCCTCATCTTCGAGCGGATACGGGAGGAGCTGCGGCTCGGGAAACCTCCGAGAGCCGCCATCGAGGGAGGCTACAGCAAGGCGATCGTGACCATCCTGGACGCCAATGTGACGACCTTCATCGCCGCGCTCGTGCTCTTCCAGTTCGGAACCGGTCCGGTCCGGGGGTTTGCCGTGACCCTCAGCATCGGCATCGTGGCAAGCTTCGTCACGGCGGTCTTCATGACCCGAATCGTCTTCGACTACCTCTACGTCCAGAAGAGGCGAAGCCGCATCAGCATTTGACGAACAGGCGTCTCACGGCTCCCTCGGCACTCGAGGAACCGGACACCGCACTCGGAGACCACATCTATGGAATTCATCAAGCCGGGCATCAACATCGACTTCATCGGGAGGCGCAGGATCGCCTTCGTCCTCTCGATCACCCTGATCGCACTGACCGCGACCCTGCTCGTCTGGCGCGGCGGCCCCAACTACGGCGTGGACTTCAGCGGGGGCGTCCTCATCCAGGTCAAGCTGGAGCGGCCCCATCCCCCTTCCGAGATTCGCAACGCCTTCACCTCGCCCGTGCTCAGGGACAGCATCATCCAGGAGTTCGGGGAGGACGAGGGAGACGAGTACCTCATCCGGGTCCGCCAGACCGACGTGGACCTGGCGAACCTGAGCGAAGCCGTCCGCAACGAGCTGAGCCGGCGGTTCGGAGAGGGTGTGGAGATCCGGCGTTTGGAGATGGTGGGACCCAAGGTCGGTGAAGATCTTCGTCAGAAAGCCCTGTTCGCCATCTTCTACGCCATCCTCTTCATCGCCATCTACATCTCCGGACGCTTCGAGCTTAAGTGGGCCATGAGCATCGTCATGGCCCTGTCCCTCGCCCTGGTGGTGTACGTGGCCTCCATCGTCGGCATCAGCGTCACGTGGCTCATCCTGCTCGCCCTGATCGTCACCCTCGGGCTCTGCTGGTTCCTCAAGCTGAAGTACGCCATGGGGGCCATCGTGGCCCTGATCCACGACGTGGCCATCGTCGTCGGGGCGTTCGCGCTGACCGACCGGGAGATCTCCCTGAGCATCATCGCGGCCTTCCTGACCATCGTGGGCTACTCCCTGAACGACACCATCGTGGTGTTCGACCGGATCCGGGAGAACACGAGACGGTTCCGGAGAAGGAGCTTCGAAGAGGTGATGAACGCCAGCATCAACGAGACCCTGAGCCGCACCATCCTGACGTCCCTCACCACGCTGATCGTGGTGGTCGCCCTGTTCGTGCTGGGAGGCGGCGTGATCCACGACTTCGCATTCGCCATCCTGATCGGCATTTTCGTGGGCTCCTACTCCTCCGTGTTCGTGGCAAGCCCGATTCTGCTGGTGTGGCAGGAACGCTTCGCGGACGGGAAATAGGGCGGCGGGAAGAGAGATCCGTTCAGGGTAGAGGGGGTACGGCTTGGCTCGACTGAGCGGACGACCGAGACGTCGACGATCCCTCGCATGGATCCTGGTCCTGCTGGCTCTCGCGGCCGGAGGCTTCTGGCTGTGGAAGGCGGTGCACCCCCCTCAACCCCGGTTTCACGCCATGCTGGTTTCCCGCAACGGGGACCCCATCCGCCTCCTGAACGGCGAGTCCCTGCCCGTGCGCCCGGGGGACCGCATTCACATCGCGGAGATCGCCACGAACGTCGCCTTCAACCACGGTATCCGCATCTTCTCCACCGGGCTGGACGCCAACGCCCTCCTCTACGAGGAGATGCCCATCCGCAGCCTGCTCCCCCGAGGGTCCGCCTTCGACCGGAACAGCTACCGCATCGAGGTCAAGCAGGGAGGAACGCTCCTGGGCCACGTGTCGCTGGAGGTGGCGCCCAGCGTCGACGACTGGATGGCCCGGGCGGATCGCATCATCGACCCGGAAAAGCGCTTGGAGCTCCTGAACCGGGCGCTGGAGCTCCACCCGGAGGACCGGCGGATCCGGGATCGAATCATCGAGGAGAGCCTCGCCCTCGAGCGGTGGGACCTGGCCACGAAGCTGCTCGAGGCCGAGGCCGAACGGACGCCGGGGGACGAGCGGCTGCTCCAGAGGCTGCTCACGGCCTACGATGCCGCGGGGGACCCGAAGGGCGTGCTTTCCGCGCTGGAGCGGCTGGCGGTCCTGAACCCGGAGGACCCGGTGCTCGGCTACCGCCTGGCCCAGAAGCTCGAGGAGGCGGGCCGGTCCGAGGAGGCCCTGGAGGAGTACGAGCGCGTCCTGGGGCTTCTGGACGATGATCAGGACCGGGCGGTCCTGCTCGAGACCCTGGGCTACCTCTACTCCCAGGCCGGCAACACCCGGATGGCCATCGAGCGCTACACGGAGGCCCTGGCCTACGACCCCGGCGACGTCAACCTCTACTACAACCTGGCCAGCCTCTACGACCGCGCGGGAGACCCGGAAAAGGCCGACCAGTACCTGAAGCAGGCGGTCTCCATGAAGTCCGGCGACACGGACGCGCGGCTGCGTCTCGCGCAGAACGCCATCGAGCGGGGGGACCTCCGGGAGGCCGAGACCTATCTGAACGAGGTTCTGGCCCGGGACCCCGACTCGCTGGAGGCCATGCTCCTGCTGGCCGACGTGCTCGACCGGCTCGGGGACAGAAAACGGCTCGAGGAGCTGTACCGGAAGATCCTCCCCCTGACCCCGGAAAACGAGACGCTGGTCTACAACCTCGCCGTGCTCGAGTACGAGTCCGGGGAGTATGCGGCGGCCGCAGAGCACCTGGAAGACTATCTTCGATCCGAGCCCGACGACGTGACCGCCCGGGAGCTCCTTCTCGACGCCTACGTCGAGCAGGAGCAGTGGGAACAGGCCTACCGGACCGCCCTCGCCCTGCTGGACCGTGCGCCGAAGAACATGGACTACTACCGGTTCATCTTCGACGTCCTCAGCAGGCAGGAACGCTGGGACGAGCTGGTCCCCCTCCTGAAAAAGGGCCTTCGGGCCGACCCGGGGAACCCGGTCCTGACGGGCTACCTGATCCTCGTCTACCTGGAGACCGACCGGGAGTCCCAGGCCATGGACCTGATGGAACGGGCCCTCGAGTCCCGCCCCGAGGACGTCGACCTCATGCTCCGGCTGGCCGAGCTGGCGGACCGGCAGGGCGAGACGGAGCGGGCCCTCCGCACCTACCGCCGGGTGCTGGAGATCCACCCCGAGCACCCCGAGGCCCGGGAGGCCGCGGTCCGGATCCTGCTCCAGCGGGCCCGCGAGCAGGAGGCCGCCGGGGACCCGAAGGCGGCCATGGCCACCTACGAGGAGATCATGGAGATCGCGCCCGGGACCGAAAAGGCCGAGGAGGCCTACCTGAGGCTGCGGCTGGAGACGGTGGGGGATTGAAGCCGCACTTCCACGTGACCGCCGGCATCATCCGGCGGGACGGCCGGCTGCTCATCACCCGGAGGCGCAAAGGCAGCCACCTGGCCGGGATGTGGGAGTTCCCCGGAGGGAAGCAGGAGGAAAACGAGACCCTGGCGGCCTGCCTGGTCCGGGAGATTCGGGAGGAGCTGGGCGTGACGGTCCGGGCCGGGGAGCGGCTCCGGGTGGTCGAGCACGAGTACGACGAGAAGCGGGTGACGCTCCACTTCTTTGCCTGCACCCTCGAGGCTCACGCCGCGATCCGGAGCCTGGAAGGCCAGGAGGTCCGCTGGGTGGAGCTTTCGGAGCTCTCCTCCTTCCGGTTCCCCCCGCCCGACCGCTGCGTGATCGAGCGGCTCCAAAGGGATGGAGGCCCTTCATGACCCTCTCCGAGCTGGCACGAAACGCCCGAAGCACGCGCCGCTTCCGGCAGGACCGGGCCGTTCCCCGGGAGACCCTGGAGCGGCTGGTCGATCTCGCCCGCCTGGCCGCCTGCGAGGGAAACCGACAGGCGCTGAGCTACCTGCTCTCCCACCGGGAGGAGACCAACCGGCGGATCTTCGACCTGCTCGGCTGGGCCGCCGGCCTTCCCGACTGGCCGGGACCCGGCCCGGGGGAGCGGCCGGCCGCCTACATCGTCGTGCTGGGCGACCTGGAGATCGCAGCGGGCTTCGGGTACGATCCCGGCCTGGCCGGCCAGAGCATCCTGCTGGGCGCGGCCGAGGCGGGGCTCGGCGCATGCATCGTGGGGACCGTGGACCGGGACCGCCTTCGCAGGCGCTTCGGCATACCGGAGCGCTACGAGATCCTCTTCGCCATCGCGCTCGGCGAGCCCGGCGAGGCCGTGGAGATCGAGGTCGTGGGCGGGGACGGCCACACCCGGTACTGGCGGGACGAGGAAGGGGTCCACCACGTTCCCAAGCGCCGCCTGGCGGACGTGATCGTGGACCTCCCCGGCGGTTCATCCTGAAAGGGATCGAAGCGGGTCTCGCCCGCCCCCGCGGAGAGGCCCGGGCGGGTCCGGGTCAGCGCCCCAGAAGCGTCTTCGCCACGATGGTCTTCTCCACCTCTTTGGTCCCTTCGTAGATCTCCACGATCTTGGCGTCCCGGTAGATCCGCTGGACCTTGTACTCGTCGATGTACCCGTAGCCGCCGTGCATCTGGAGCGCTTCGTCGGCGGCCCTCACGCCCGTCTCGCCGCAGAACCACTTGGCCATGGCGATCAGCCCGTGGTCGATGCGGCCCCGGTCCGCGAGCCACGCGGCCTCGTAGTAGAGGTTCCTGGCGGCCCGGATCCGGGTGGCCATCTCCGCCACCTTGAACTGATTCACCTGGAACGACGCCAGGGGCACGCCGAACTGGTGACGCTTCCGAATGTGGTCGATGCTCTCCTCCAGGGCGGCCCGGGCGATCCCCACCCCCATGGCGGAGACGTGCAGTCGGGTGAGGTTGAAGAAGCTCATGAGCTCCTTGAAGCCCTTTCCCTCCTCCCCCACCAGATTGCCGGCGGGAACGCGGACGTTGTTGAAGGCCACCTCGGCCGTGTCGTTGGCCCGGATGCCCAGCTTGCCGTGGAGCTTGTTGGCCTCGTACCCGGGCCGGTTCGTCTCCACCACGATGAAGCTGTGCCGCGCGTGACGATCGGGATTGTCGGGGTCGGTGTTGCAGAAGACGAGCAGAAAGTCCGCGACGGTCCCGTTGGTGATGAACATCTTGGAGCCGTTGATCACCCACTCGTCGCCCTCCGGGACGGCGGTGGTCCGCGCGCCCGTCACGTCGCTTCCCGCGTCCGGCTCGGTGATGGCCGTGCCCGTGATCGCCTCGCCCCCCACCAGGGGAGGCAGGTAGGTCTGTTTCTGCTCCTCGGTCCCGAAGAGCATCAGGAGCTCCGCGCCGAAGGTGGCGGTGAGCACGGCGTTGGCCATGCCCGCGTCCACGGCCCAGAACTCCTCGGTGATCAGGCTGTGCTCGAAGAAGCCGAGCCCCGCCCCCCCGTACTCCTCCGGGATGAAGACCCCCACGAAACCCAGCTCGGCCGCCTTGCGCCAGATGTCCAGGTCGAAGGTCTCGCTTCGATCGAACTCCTGGGCGCGATCCGGGAACTCTCCCAGGGCGAACTCCCTGGCCGCCCGCTGGATGTCCTGCTGCTCCCTGCTCGAGGTGAAGTCCATCCGCTGTCTCCTCGGTCTTGACGTGAACCCGCGACCCCGCTCCCTGAAGCCTCGCCTCACCGACGAGGCCGGGCAACCCATGAGGATTGCCCGGCCTTTGAAGAACTCTATCCGGCGCTGGGTTTCACACGCTGCTCCGGCATCGGTACTTCATTCCTCAGAGTTTTCGAGCCGGAAATGAGGGATTTCTTCCAAGGTCAAGGAGCTCGAGCTAATCCAACTGCTCCTTGAGCGCCTCCACCACATTGAACATGTCGTCCACCACCCCGTAGTTGGCCACCCGAAAGATCGGAGCCTTATTGTCCTTGTTCACCGCGATGACCGTGCCCGCGCCGGTGATGCCGGCCACGTGCTGAAACGCCCCGCTGATACCGAAGGCCAGGTAGACCTTGGGTTTCACGGACTTCCCGGAGGTCCCCACCTGGTGGTACTTGGGGAGCCAGTGCTTGTCCACCACCGGGCGGGAGCAGGAGAGCAGGCCGCCCATCTTCTCGGCCAGCTCCTTCAGCGGCTCGATGTTGTCCGCCTCTCCCACGCCGCGGCCCACGCTGACCAGAAGGTCCGCCTGGGTGATGTCCACCTCCCCTGCGCCCGCGTCCTCGAACTTCTCGAACCGCCGGCGCGGCTCGGGAAGGTCGGAGGGCAGGTCCACCTTGACCACCTCGCCCGCTCGCCCCTCCACCGCGTCCGGCGGGAACGCGCTGGCGCGCACCGTCATCAGGTAGCATTCGGCGTCCCTGAGAGCGACCTTGGAGAAGATCTTGCCGTTGTAGATCTGCCGGACCGCCTTGGGTTTGCCGTCCTCCACCAGGATGTCCACGCAGTCCGTGGCGAGCGGGAAACCGGTTTTCACGCTCAGGGCCGGCGCCAGGTCCATTCCCCAGGGGGACTGCGGCGTCAGCGTCATGAACGGTTTGTGCTCCTGGATCAGGGACAGCAGGATCCCCTTGTAAAGGTCCGCGTTGAACGCCTCGAGCCGCTCGTCCTCCACCACGAGGACCTTGTCGGCCCGCTCGGCGATCTCGTTCACGAACGGCTCGTCCTTCCCACCCAGCAGAACCGCGGTCAGGGTGTGGGAGAGGTCGCTGCAGAGCTCGTTCGCCTTCCAGAGCATCTCGTAGGAGATGTCCCGGAGCGCCCCTTGCCTGTGTTCCACCAGCACGAAGATCTCGCCCATTACACACTCACCCCTTTCTCCTTCATGATCTTGAGGATCTGTTCCGCCACGCTCGCGGCATCTCCCTCGAGGATTTCCGCACCCTCGGTCTCGGGCGGGAAGAAGTACTCCTCCACGGTGGTCATGGGCGCCAGGTCGGCGTCGCCGATGGGGAGGTCCGCGAGGGGCACCACGTTGAGCTCCTTCTTGGCGGCTTTTCGAATGCCCATGATGGATACGTACCTGGGCTCGTTGATTCCCGTCTGGATGCTCAAGACGGCGGGAAGGCTCACCCTGGACAGCTCTTCCGTGCCCCCTTCCAGCTCCACCCGCACCGCGACCTCGCCCTCCCGGGGCTCGATTCCGGTCACCACCGCCGCGTGGGGTGCGTCGAGCCGCTCGGCCAGGAGGACGGCCACCATGCCGTCGTTCAGGTCGTCCGACTGAACGCCCGTCAGCACCAGGTCGTACTCCAGTCCCCTGACCACCTCGGCCAGGATGCGGGACTTCACCAGGCCGTCCACGGGCCGGTCGCCCGGATCGACCCGGATCGCCTTGTCCGCGCCCATGGCCAGGCAGCGCCGGAGCACCTCCTCGTCGTCCTCCGAGCCGATGGTGACCGCCACCACCGTCCCCTCGGCCTTCTCCTTGAGCTGGATCGCTTCCTCCACGGCGTAGTTGTCCCACTCGTTCAGGACATAGGCCAGCATGTCCGCCTTCACGTCCTTCCCGGAGGCGTCGATCTCGAGGTCCACCTCCTGGGTCATGGGGACCCGCTTCACACAAACCACGATGTTCATCTCATCATCCTCCTCGTTCCATTCGATTCCCGTTTGCACGCATCCCCGGCCCGTTGCACCCGCCGGCCGCGATTGAACCCCCGATTGAACCCCCGATTGAAACCTGGTTCCGGCCCGTGGCGTTCCCGGCCGCATGCCTTCCCTGACGGCCTGCCCGTTCCCGACGAAGACCGGCCCTTTATACTGGATCGAGCGAAAATGATCAATAGCCGCCCAGGAAATGAATGAACTCTCATTCAGGAAGCTAGCACAAGCCCGCGCCCGGCGTCAAACGTTTTCACCTACTCTCCCGGGATCTCAGGGAAGGTCTTCCCTGGCCTTCCGGATCCTGTGGACGAGATCCATGTCGTGGCGGCCCAGCTCCTCCGCCTTGTCGAAATGGAAGCGCGCCTTGGCCGGCTTTCCGGTCTTCTTGAAGAACATTCCGAAGTGGTAGTGGGCGAGCGGGAGCCGATCCATGCGTCCGTAGCAGAGCCCGAGGTTGTAGGAAACCTCCTCCCGGACCCGCTCCATGCTCAGCAGCTTCTCGTAGATGCGGGCCGCGCGGGCGTACGCGTCCAGGTTCTGGTAGGACGTGGCCAGCAGGAACAGGGCCTCCCGGTTGTCGGGATCGCTGTCCAGAACGGCCTCCAGGACCGGAACCGCGTCCCTGTAGCGGCCGGTGAACTGATAGGCCTCCGCCAGGTGGCTGCCCACGGGAGGCAGGTCGGGCCCGAGCTCCAGGGCCCGCTCCAGGTGGGTGACGGCCGCGTCGTACTCCGAGGTCTCCTTGTCCAGCAGGCCCAGGCCGAAATGAGCGAGGGGCGAGTCGGGGTTTTCCTCGAGCTCGCTCTCGAACCTCCGCCGAGTGGCCCCGGGGTCTCCGTACTGGGCGGCCAGGAGCGTCCGGAAGACCGGAAACTCCGATCGGAGCCTCTCCTCGGTCTCCGTGCCCGCAGCCGGGGAGCCGGAAGCGAGCAGGCTGTCCATGTTCGCCATGCGCTCCGGACCCGTCGGGTGGGTCCTCAGGTAAGCGGGGATCTTGTCGGTCCCGTAGATTTGGGCGCTCTGCATGTTCTTCAGGACCTCGATCATGGCCGCGGGATCGAAACCGGAGCTTCTCATGTACCGGAAACCCAGCTGGTCCGCCTGTCGCTCGTCGGTCCGGCTGAAGGCGAGCTGTGCCTGGGCCCCGGCCGCGGCAGAGCCCAATATGAGGGCCTGGGATGCCTCGCCCCCGACCAACGCCCCGATCAGCATGCCTGCCAGGGTGGCCATGCTGATCTTCTTGGCCTGCTCGATGCGACGGGAGAGATGCCTCGCCGTGATGTGGGCCATCTCGTGGCTGGCCACCGCGGCCAGCTCGTCCACCGTGTCCATGGACTCGATCAGGCCGGTGAAAAAGAAGATGTGGCCCCCGGGTCCGGCAAAGGCGTTCAGATCGTTCTTGGGGATCAGGTAGAAGGAGAAGGGAAAGGGCCTCGTCTCCACCGCCCCGGCCAGGTAGTCGCCGAGCCGGTTCAGGTAGTCCGTTGCGAACTCGTCCTCCACGAGGGGAAACACCCTTTTCACGTCGGCCACGAACTCCCGGCCCAGCTCTTCCTCCTCCTCCAGGCTCAGCGCAGCCGCGGGCTGCGGCGCGACGAGCAAGGCGACGGCCAGACAGGCCGGCAGGAACCTTTTGATGAGACTACCCGCCCGCATCATCGCTCCGCCCCTCCCCGCTCTCCGGCTCCGGTTCGACCCGGGGCGCCTCGACCCACAGGCTCTCCAGGTCGTAGAAGTCGCGAACGGGTTCGTAAAAGATGTGGACCACCAGGTCCCCGTAGTCCACGAGCACCCACTGTCCCTCCTGCTCCCCTTCCACGCCGTGGGCGTGCCACCCGGCCTCGCGCATCCTTCGAACCAGGTGGCGGGTGATGGCCTGCACCTGCCGGGTGGACCTGCCGGCCGCCACGAGGAAGAAATCCGTGAACGAGGTCAGCTCGCTCACGTCGAACAGGACCGGGTCCAGGGCCTTTCGCTCCCGGATGAGGTCCAGGGCGAACCGTGCTTTAGCCGGGCTCTCCATCTGCGCGATACAACCCCTTTTCCACGATAAAGCGTTCCACCTCCGACGGCACGAGGAATCGAATGGACCTCCCGCGGCGCACGGTCTCCCGGACCCGGGTGGACGAGATGTCCAGAAAGGTCCCGGTTCTCCTGAACAGGCGGTTCCCCTCCTTCCCCACACGATACACGTCCGGGCCCAGGGGTTCCAGGGAAACGTCCAGGGAGTCGAGAAACGTCTCCAGGTCTTCCGAACGGACCCCGGGGCGGTCGATCAGGACGAAGTGCGCGTGGTCGAAGAGCGACCGGTAGTCCTTCCAGGTGCGGATCTCGAGAAAGGCGTCGGTCCCGATGACGAAGTAGAGCTCGAACTCCCCGGGGTGGCTCCGGTGGAGCTCCTCCAGCGTCAAAATGGTGTAGGAAGCGCCCTCCCTCCGGCCCTCCAGGTCGCACGCTCCCAGGAGGGGAACCCCCTCCGTCCCCATGCGGACCATGGCGAGGCGATCGGCGAAGGAAGCCCCCGGCCTGCTCTCCTTGTGGGGCGGGACGGACGCGGGCACCAGGTCCACGCGATCGAGCCCGAGATCCTCGGCCGCCTCCAGGGCCATCCGCAGGTGCCCCAGGTGGACCGGGTCGAACGTGCCTCCCAGAATGCCGAGCTTCAATTCCCCCTCACCGCCACCCCTCACCGTCACCCCTCACAGTCTCACCGACTCACTTCGTCAACCGGCAGACCCCGTCCTCCTTCTCCATCCCGCTGGTCACCACGAGGTTGTCCCGGTGGACCACCTCGTCGTCCTGCTTGAACCCCAGGGCGGCCTCGATCTCGCCGCTCCTGAGGCCCATGATCTTTCGGATGTCCCCGGAGTGGTAGTTGACCATGCCCACCGCCAGCTCGCGCCCCCCGCCGTCCACGAGGACCACCTTGTCCCCCAGGCTGAACCGGCCCTTCACGTCCAGGATGCCCGACGGGAGCAGGCTCTTGCCGTTTCCGAGAATGGCCCTCTGCGCCCCTTCGTCGATCACCAGCTCCCCTTTCGGGGCCTTGGTGAAGGCGATCCAGTGCTTTCGGCTGCGGAGCGGAATGTCCCGCGGAAGGAACAGCGTCCCCACCTCCTCGCCCTCGAAGATCCGCCCCAGGACCCCGGGCCGGAGCCCGTTGGCGATGATCGTGGGGACCCCCCCGTGGGCGACCTTCTCGGCCGCCCGGATCTTGCTCGCCATCCCCCCCGTCCCCAGGAACCCCGGGATGGCGCTCGCGTGCTGCATGATCTCCCGGCTCACCTCGTCCACGACGCCGATGAGCCTGGCGTCCTCGTTCGTCCTGGGATCCTTGTCGTAGAGGCCGTTGATGTCCGTCAGGTTGACCAGCAGGTGGCTCTCGGTCAGGTTCGTGACCATGGCGCTCAGGTTGTCGTTGTCGCCGAACTTGATCTCGTCCACCACCACGGTGTCGTTCTCGTTGATGACGGGCAGGACGTTCCAGCCCAGGAGCGAAAAGATGGTGTTCCGGGCGTTCAGGTAGCGCCGCCGGTGGGTCAGGTCGTCCCGGGTGAGCAGGATCTGGGCGACCTTCTGACCGTGTCGCTCGAAGGAGCTCTCCCAGACCCGCATGAGGCTGCTCTGGCCGATCGCCGCCATGGCCTGCTGCTGGGAGATCGACTTCGGCCGCCGGCTCATGCCCACCTTGCGGAGACCCGAGGCGATGGCCCCCGAGGAGACCAGGATGACCTCTCTCCCGGACCGCCGGAGGGCGACGAGCTCGTCGGCGAGGTCGGACATGACCCCGGCGTTCAACCCGTCCTCCAGGGTCAGGACCCCGCTCCCGACCTTGACCACCAACCGCTTGACCGGATCCAGGATGGCCGGCCTCGTGCTCGGTTCAGCCGCTTTCGTCTTCATGCAGAAGCTTCCTCTTCAGCACGGCCTTCAGCGCCTCCAGGCCTTTGCCCTCCAGGGCCGAGATCGCCATGCAGCCCACCCCCCGCTTCTCGAAGGCCTTACGGGCGTCGTCCGACACGGACGCCCGCTCGGGCGGGAGGGCGTCGATCTTGTTCAACAGCACCCAATGCTCCTTTTCGAGGAGCACGGGATCGAACCGTTCGAGCTCCGCCCGCACGGACAGGTACGATTCCACGGGGTCCGGGGCGGCGACGTCGATGAGGTGCAGGAGCATGCGGGTCCGCTCGATGTGCTTGAGAAAGCGGATCCCGAGCCCCTTACCCCGGCTGGCTCCCTCGATCAGGCCGGGGATGTCCGCGATGGTCAGGGAATCCCCGTCTTCCCAGCGGAGGGCGCCGAGGTTGGGCGTCAGCGTGGTGAACGGATAGTCGGCGATCTGCGGTTCCGCAGCCGTGAGGCGGGATAGGAGGGTGGACTTCCCGGCGTTCGGGAGCCCGACGAGCCCGACCTCGGCGAGATGCTCGAGAGAGAGCTTGAGCCTGCGCGTCTCCCCGGGAAGGCCCGGCTGGGCGAACTTCGGCGCGCGGTTGGTGGAGGTGGCGAAGTGCCGGTTTCCCTTGCCTCCCCGCCCCCCGGCCGCAACGGCGACCCGTTCGCCCTCACGCACGAGGTCGGCGAGAAGCTCCCCGCTCTCCTCGTCCAGGACGAGCGTTCCGAGCGGGACCCGGATCACCACGTCCCGCCCGTCCTTCCCGGTCCGGTTCCGGCCCGCGCCGGGCCGCCCGTTCTCCGCCTTGAACTGCCTGCGGGAGCTGAAGTCCGCCAGGGTGTGCAGCCGTCCCGTGGCTTCGGCGTACACGTCCCCGCCCCGGCCCCCGTCCCCGCCGTCGGGTCCCCCCTTGGGGATGAACCGCTCCCTGCGGAAGCTGACGCACCCCCTGCCGCCGTCACCGGATCGTACCGTAATGACCGCTTCATCCAGGAACCGCATGGGCTCTATTCACCTGAACCGGGCGTTCGGGCAAGGGGGGACCTGTGTCGGGTCGTGTGGGAAATCGGGATGGGCCGCAGCCCGGGCGGGATCGCACACCGGGACGTTCGAGGGAGGCGTCAGGCCGCGTAGACGCTGACCTTCTTCTTGGTCTTTCCCAGCCGCTCGAAGGCCACCACGCCGTCGATCTTGGAGAAGATGGTGTAGTCCTTGCCCAATCCGACATTCTGACCGGGGTGGATCCTGGTCCCCTTCTGGCGAACCAGAATGTTTCCCGCACGCACCGCCTGACCCGCGTAGCGCTTGATGCCGTACCGCTGGCCGGCGCTGTCCCTGCCGTTTCTGGAGCTTCCGCCTGCTTTCTTGTGTGCCATGGCTTGATATCACCTCGAGCTTCTGTGGTCCTCTTTCCAGGCGGCCTCAGCCCACCTGCACGTCCTCGATCCGCACCAGGGTGTACGGCTGCCGGTGACCCCGCGTGTTCCGGAATCCCTTCCGCCGCTTGTACTTGAAGACCACGATCTTCTTGCTCTTGTCGTGCCGGGCGATCTTGCCCGTCACGCGCGCATCGCCGAGATAGGGGTTCCCGACCTGGACGTTCTCCCCGTCCGAGGCCAGCAGGACCTTGTCGAACACCACGTCCTCGCCGATCTCCCCGGGAAGCATCTCCACCTTCACCTCTTCGCCGGCCGAAACCTTGTACTGCTTGCCGCCGCTCTGAAACACCGCATACATCGTTCGTGTCTCCTGTTTGATTTGTAAACTCTTAGGATATTCAACCGGCTCGAGCCTGTCAACGGAAAAAAACCGAAAATGGTGCCCCCGGCGCGACTCGAACGCACGACACCCAGATTAGGAATGCCTACAGGCACTTATCCAAGGGGTAACAGCGTGAAAGACGGTACACCAAGAACCAGGGCAGGTCAAGCTTTCCCTGCTTCCTGTTTTCTGTTTTTCCTTCTCATTGTTTTTTGTCATGGTAGCAAAACAGTAGCAGCCTCAAAAGCGGAAACCACCAAGTCGGGGAGCTTGGTGCCCGGTTCGCGTTTCGCTTTTTTCTTGCCCTTTGTCCTTGTACATTGTTGGGGAGTCTTCAAAGCGCAAACCCGAGCTCCCGGGGGATAGGGAACTGCAGCCCGAAAAGCCGGCCTTCCACACCGGCCTTCCCCCGGCCCTTCAAAGTGGAGTCTTCGCCTTGTGGAGGGCGAGATGCCCACGCGGCACAAACCAAAATCCGGATGGGAGCCCAGTGGGATCGTATCCGGGAAGCTCCTTTCAGAAACCGATTTCCGAAGGATGGCTGAGGCGTTAGGTATCAATGAAATCAACCCTGATATCAGGGGGCACATACAAAGGGCCTCGGTTGATTACCACACAAACCTTCAGGTTGATTCAGGGGCACCTTCTACACCAGAATCGAAGGCTGCTATCCAGAAATTGAGAAATGAGATAGCCCGGGTGCTCAAAAAGGCGAATCAGTCAGGAACACAAGAACCCCTTCTCCTTGAGTGGTTCCGCAAACTCGACGACGTGAGTAGAGGACATCTAGCGACGGTGCTGGCCCAGGATGGGGCCCTTGATCTCATGGATAGCGAGGAATTCACGCTTCCCGAGATTGAGCAGATCAGGACTGCGGTTGAAAATGCCATGGTCTTGCTCTCGGATCGTCAAGGCGCCAGGGGAGGCCCTCGCCAGAAGAAGCCCATTCTCAGAAAATTCATTGGCTCCCTCATGTTGGCTTACGAAGAGCTCTGTGGGAAGCCGGCTGGCATCACATGGCATGAGCATCGGCAGAGATACGAAGGCCGGTTCTTTGACTTCCTCAAGGTGTGCCTCGATGCCGTGGGCGTGAAGGAGGAAGAGTATTGGTCCGACGTAGCTCTCGGTAAGCAGGTTCAACTGACAAGAAAGGAGATCAAGAGCCAAGGTTCTAGAACCCTTTTCAGCATTGACCAATACAGATGGGTGAGCACTATCCCGCCAATCACACCACCGAAAAACCGCCTCAGTTAGTTCCATTATCCAACTCAAGTTTTTGAGTTCAAAATTAGCGCCATAATTACTCAACGGCGTTTCGTCCATGAAGTCGTGACCAACCATCGCCAGCACGAGGACGGAATCCAAGCGGCGGAGCTGTGCCGCGAAACCCTATCCAGAAAGGTTTTTCGAAATGCCCTCACCTCTAAGAGTGGCCAGGGTGCTCAAGGATCTCAGTCAAGAGAGCCTTGCAGATTTGGCAGGCGTTCCCAGGTGGCGTGTCTCCCTTCTGGAAAGGGGCGTGATCCCCAAAGATGGCGAAGCCAAGGCTATCGCGGATACCCTTGGCGTCGCTCCCGAGAAGCTCTTTCCAAAGAGGCACGGTGACTTCATCCATACCATTCTCAGCGAGACGGAGGAGGGCAATGCAAGAAGCGAAGGGTAATGAAGGGATCGAGCCCCTTCTCAGCGTTGAAGATCTTGCCAAGGTGTTGCGCGTACCGAGGAGCTGGGTTTACTCAGCGACACGGACCAAGCGGATCCCAGTTGTGAAGGTCGGCAAGTACAGCCGGTTCCGGCTCGAAGCGGTGCTGGCAGCTCTCGAAGGCCAGGGATCATGAAGCGTTTCGATATCGAAAGGATGCGCGATGCGAGCGCGTAACATAAAGCCAGGGTTCTTCAAGAACGACCGCCTTGCAGAGTGTGACCCCCTGGCCCGAATCCTTTTCGCAGGCCTATGGTGCCTGGCCGACAGAGAAGGCCGGCTGGAAGATCGGCCGAAGCGGATAAAGGCTGAGACCTTGCCGTATGATGAATGCTGCCTTGATGACCTTCTGAAGCAACTCGGAGACCGGGGCTTCATCCAGCGCTATGAGGCCGAAGGCGGGGCCTACATTCAAATCTCAAACTTTTCGAAGCACCAGAACCCCCACCATCGCGAAGCGGAGAGCGAAATCCCTCCTCCTCCTGACCAGCCCGGGGAAAGCCCGGGGCAAGCCCAGGACAAGCCCGGGGCTGATCCGGGGAAAGCCTCAGAAAAGCCCCAACCTAGCCGTGCTGATTCCCCTTCCCTGATTCCTGATTCCCCTTCCCGGATCCCGGATTCCGAGCCAAGGCGCGATTTGAAGGGCGAAGCTCGGGAAGTCATTCGCTACCTGAATGAGAAGACCGGTAGGAATTTTTCCAAGACCGATGAGATTGAAGCTCGGCTGAAGGACGGAGGAACCGTTTCGGACTGCAAGCAGATCATTGACACGAAAGTTTGTGATCCCCACTTCCAGGAGAACCCGCAGTACATGAACCCTGTGACGCTCTTCCGGAAGAGCCATTGGGACAAGTACCTGAACCAGAGCCCGGAGGATTTCAGAGGAGGGCAGAAGCCCCATTCTGGGATCGCGGAATGGCTTGAGCGGTCGGGTACAAGCGCTGGAGGTGCGATTTGAGGTCTGAGGATAAAGGCCGTTTCGCGGCAGCCCTGGCCGGTCTCGCTGAGGTCTTCAATACCCACGGGAAGGAAATGTCGGCCGTGGCCGTCGAGTTGTACTTCCGGACCCTCAAGGATCTTGCCATTGAGGAAGTGGAGGCGGCCTGCATCGAATTGGTCGGGGGCCGGGTGTTCAACGGCATGCCGAAGCCAGCGGAAATTCGTGAGGCCGCTCGGGGAACCCGGGAGGACGCGGCCCTGCTCGCCTGGCAGAAACTGGATCGAGCGGTAAGGAGGATCGGGCCATACGAAAGCGTTCAATTCGATGACCCCGTGATCCACAGCGCTGTTGAGATGATGGGCGGCTGGACGGAGATCCAGAACTGCAGTGCGGAGGACTGGCGGGTATGGAGGCGGAAGGACTTCGAGAGGGCATACCAGACCCTGGCCAAGCGTTGGGATCATCCTGAGCATCTCCCTGGTTTGATCGAGCTCGACAACGGACCCAAGGGATTCGAGGTCCCCAAGCCGGTTCGGATCGGGTTCGAGGAAAGGAAGCGTCTCGAGGAAGGAAGTGAGGATGGAGAGCAGCCGAGACTTGCCCAGGGCGCCGGTGCGGGTTTGTGACTGGTATTGGTGCCACAGCTTCTTCACCTGGTCCCAGGACATCCCGCCTTCGACTACCCATCGCGCACGTTTCTGGGAGGAGGCTGCGGTTGCGGCTGCGGCTGTGGGAAACCGGGCATTGTTTGACGCCTTCCTTGGTAAGTGGAGGTCCTGCCTGCATTGACTCAAGACGAACGGTAAAGCAGAGGTTAAACCCTTAACCATGCCAAGTGGCCGAATCGACAAGGATGAACTGCGTCAGCTTCTCGCTGAAGGTAAAAGCCCGAGCGAGTGCGCACGGCATTTCGGGGTGAGCCCTGCGGCGATCACGAAGGCGAAGAAGAAGGTCGGGAAGGTCGTCGCCAAGGATGTGCAGTTGGAGAGTTGTCACCGGTTCGTTGACGAATACCTCGATACGGTGGGGCAGCTCCGAGAGGTCAACGGCCATGCCCATGAGCTTCTCGACCTCTGCATGAAGTGGGTCCGGGGGGATGAAGAGGCCCTCCAGGTCCTCGAAAGCCAGGTGCGAAAGGTCCGCGTGGGCAAGGAAGAGGATACCGTCAACGAGTACAAGTTCAAGGACCCTCGCGAGATCGCCCTCAAGGCCATGGCCGAGATCCGGGGTCAGCTTCGACTTCAGAATGAGACCCTCTCCATGCTTGCAGAGATGAAGGGGGTTCTCGAGTTCCAACAGGAATTGATTCAGATCCTCAAGGAGAGTGATCCGAAGGTAGCCGATGAATTCTGCCGCAGAATCGATCAAAGACAGGCTTTACGGCGGGCTATCCGAGTTACTGCGCCGGGAGGTTAAGGGCTCGGGAAGCGCCGACTTCGAAGCCTACCAGGACGATCCGGTGGGATTCGGAGAAAAGGTCCTTGGTGAGAGCTTCACGGATGAAGTGAGGGCCCTCATGGAAAGCGTGAGGGATAACCCTATCACCATCGCCAAGTCTGCAAACGCCACGGGCAAGACCCACGGGGCGGCCCGCGTGGCCACGTGGTTCTACAAGTCGTTCCCTGGCGCCCAGGTCTACACGGCCGCGGCTCCTCCTGAGTCCAATTTGAAGCGCCTTCTCTGGGGGGAGATCAACACCATCTTCGAGAAACACCCCGAGCTGTTCGGGTTCGATCGACAGGCGTCTCTGCAGGTTTCCCGTGGAGCCCAGGAGTTCATTGCAGGCGTCACGATCCCCATGAGCGGGAGCGAAACCCAACGGGAGGCGAAGTTCAGCGGGAAGCACGCTCCCTATCTCCTCTTCGTGATCGATGAGGCAGACGCTGTGCCTGATGAGGTCTTTCGAGGAATCGAGTCCTGCATGTCTGGCGGCCATGCCCGGTTGCTCTGCATGTTCAACCCCCGGCATGAATCCGGGGAGGTCTACCGGATGGAGCGGGACGGCCGGGCGAATGTCGTTCACCTCAGCGCGTTCAACCACCCCAACGTCATCGAAGGTCGGGACGCGATCCCCGGGGCTGTGACCCGTGAAACCACGGTGAGGCGGCTCAACGAATGGTGTCGGCCTCTCGCGGAAGGAGAGCGCCCTGATTCGGAATCCTTCATGCTCCCTGGTTTCTTGGTGGGCGCCACAGCGAAAAGCCAATCGGGGAAGACCTACCCTCCCCTTCAGGTCGGTCACTATCGGATCATGCAGCCTGCTTTCTCCTACATGGTCCTCGGGCAGTACCCAGCCCAGGCCGAGAATCAGTTGATTTCGAGGGAGTGGGTTTCCCGGGCCCGGGCCCGTTGGGATTCCTACGTGCAGGAACATGGGGAGGTCCCTCCTATCGGAACAGCGGCCCTCATGGGCCTGGATGTTGCCGAGTTCGGTATAGACGCCAATGCTGGGTGTTTCCGCTACGGGGGATTCGTTGAACGGCTTATCTCCTGGGGGGGTGTGGATACCGTCACAACCGGCGATCGGGCGGCGTTGGAGTACAAGGCCCGCGAAACCCTCCGATGCAACGTGGACGCCACGGGAGTCGGGGCCGGCGTTGCCCCGCACATGCAGCGTGAGGAATGTACGGCTGTCGGCGTCAAGGTGGCCTCGAGGCCCACAACAAAGACCGAGCTCGGCGAGTTCTATCAGCTCAGGGATCAACTGTACTGGTCATGCCGGGAATGGCTGCGGACGGACCCCGGGGCAATGCTCCCCCCGGATGAACAGCTCATCGAGGAGCTCGTCGTACCCACCTACGAGATCCGGAATGGAAAGATCCGGGTCATGGACCGGGACACGATGCGGGAGCTCCTGAAACGATCACCGGACCGTGCCTCAGCGTTGATTCTGACATTCAGTCCCGGCGGGTTCTTCGGGGAGGTTGACCTTTCATGACAAGCATCATCGAGAGAGTCCGTGGCCCTGAGCATCCAAGGTTCAGTGATGAGCACATTGCGATGATCACCGGACGACTGCTGATTTCCCCGGGCCACTACTTTCGGAATCGGAAGACAGGGCAGGAGTACGCGACCCTTGTGGGCGCCATCGGTTGGCCAGGGCGCAGGCCAGGGTATGGCCTGATCCTCGGGGTACACCGTGAAGGGCAGGACAGACGGCCAACATTGGAATGCCTTGCAGAGGTCGAAGCGAAACCCCCACTGAAGCTTCTCAGGGCATGCACAGGGATGCGTGACCGGTGGGGGTTCCACGAATCCCCGGACATCCTTCGGTCCTGGTTCGCAGAACCTGAGCGGTTCCTTTCGATATGGGCGGCCTTCAACGCCAAGCTTCTGAGGAAAGCCCCTGGTCGGGGCCTTCACCTGTCCCCGCCTTTCGATATCGAGAGATCTGACGCCTTCTCGATCTACCTTTCGCAGGCGTTGACCTGCTTGGAGCCCAACGAAGAGGGCCGAAAGCGGCTGATCATTGGAGGGTGTAGCATCCTGCGCAATCAGCTTCAGGCCGTACCCCAACCGGAAGAGGAGAAGCGCCGGCTGACCACGGAGGACTTTCCGGCTGTTTTTGCCGTAGGCGCGGCGGTCCACAGCCTCTTGACCCTGAAGCCTTGGATGGTTCGCATGGAGACCGTCCGGAAGAGCTTGGTCAGCACGATGAGGGAAGAGGAGCGGTTTTACCAGAGGGCTGAAGAAGAAAGCCTCCGAGCCCTCTATGGAGACGAAATCCCCCCGGAGGATGGGGGGTATGATCTTGTTTCGACCTTTGGCGAAAGGAGCACGACATGAGCGACAAGTTACTCTTCTGGTATGAGATGAGCGGGCACACTGAAACGCTCCCCGAAGCTGAGGCCCTCGAGAAAGCCGAGACCAAGGTGGCCGCCGTCAAAAAGCAACGGGATAACTTCAGGTCCGAGGCCGCTCAGTGTCTCGAAGCTGCCCAGGGCTTCAAGAAGAAGATCACCGAGTCCCTCCGGGCTGCACGAGACCCGAAGGTGCTCCTGGGGAAGCGCAAGGCGGCCCTGGCTCGGGAGGAGGACATCCGGTCCTGCCTTGAGGAGCTCGAGCGGATCGTTCCGCAGATGGAGAAGGAGCTCGCGGACGGCCCGGGACGCGACCTGGAAAGGGCCCTCCGTGCCGTTCTCGATGAGGACCGAGCGGAGATGATCAGGCAGCTGGAACGCGCCTGGCCCGAGCGTGACAGGACCATCCGAGGACCGGAGCGCCGGCCAATCAGCACGCCCCCCGAGGTTCAATCCCCTTCCCGGCTCGCATGTTGTGAAGCGTGCAAACACCCCATCGCCGTCTTCGATCCGGAGGAGATCAAGGCCCCCTTGACGGGTGCCGCCTTCAGGGAAGCGCGGCGGGGATCCGCGTCATACGTGTTTCCACCGAAGCAGGAGTATTTGTATTTCGTGTGCTCTGTGTGCGGGAGAAGGCCGTGGGGGGAGCCGGATCGGGTTCTCACTTCGAGGGGGTTCTACATGATCGAGGGCATCCCTGAAAAGGAGCCCGCCAACGTGGTGAACGAATAGAGGAAGCAGGAAAGGAGATCATCATGGAAGACGAACGAAGTTTCATGGACATGGACGGAGACGAACTCCGCGACCTGATGGACGATGACCCCAAGGGGTTCGTCGAAGGAGTTTCCCGGGGGATCCGGTCTTCGCTTGAATCGGAGGCCAGGCAGGGTGCCGTTGAAGAAACCATCGAAAAATTTGCCGAGAAGCATCCCGACTTCGATCAGATGTGGGATGACGGCAAGATCCAGGCGTTCATCAAGGACCACCCCGGCCACAACGCGATCTCCGCGTACCTCTCACTGAAGCACCAGTCCGGCGGCTTCATGCCCAAAGCGGAGCATGAGAAAGGCGTCAAACGGGCCATCGAACAGGACAGACTCAAAGGCCTGAAAGGCCCTCAGGCCCGAAGCGCCTTAATGGTTTCTCGTCTGAAGGACAGGCGGCGGGAACAGGCGCGGCATGACGATGAATTCATTCCTACCGTCTGATGGAGGTTGACGATGGACCCACGAATGATGAACGACGATGATCTTGAAAGAAGTATCCTTCGGATCTCTCAGGCCCTTGGTGATGGGGGAGGCAACGCCGTTGCACCCCGTAAACTTGCTCCCAGGGAGAAGAGCGATACCGAGTGGCGCCTTCGGAGGATCGAGCAGGAGATGGGCGTCCTCGAGCGCCCCCGGAGCTATGCCCTTCCCGAAGCAGCGGCCCCGCACATGCGATCCGGGTTCAGGGATGAAGGCGTTCTTCGAGACGATGAGCTGGCCGCCCGTCCTGATGCAGAGGGGTGGGATCCCGGGAAGATCAGTCCGAAGTTTTCCCGAGAGACCGGCATCTATGCCCTTCCCAGCGGCAAGGTCACAAACATTGGAAGCCGAGGAACCCCGGCCTATCAAGAGGATGAGGCGGCCGCTGAGAAGCGTGAGCAGCTTCAACAGGAGAAGCGGCGCCTCGAGCAAGCCCTTGCTGGCCATGAAGCGGCTGTCAGAATGGAGGAACATGGTGTCCAGGAAGCCGGGGACTACTCCGAGACCAGAGAGGGCTTTCGAGAGCAGCAGAAGGCCGAACTCCTGAAGGAGTTGATCAAGTCGGCCGGGAAGGATGACCGGGGTCCCGCTGAAGAGGACCGCATTGACTTCTTCCAGAAGCAGTTGGAGGCCTACACTGATCCCATGCGGCCCTTGCAGGTTAAGGACCCCAAGACCGGCAAGACCCGGGAGGCGAAACGCGGCGAGATCATCCAGCGGATCAAAGAGGAGTGGCGCGAGATCTCCGGCCAAGACCGGACCCCGAGGCGCGGCGGTGCTGGGATCATCGAAGCCGATGGGCGCAGTTGGGATGTGGACAACCTCAGGCGAGAAGCGAAGGCCGATCCTGAGAAGTGGAAAGCCGCCGTAAACCGGGGGCTGATTCCCGAGGCCGTGGTGCAAGAGGTGGTGCAAGAGGTAGAGAGCGCCCGTGTCCCTTCTCCTGCAGGGGAACGCGGGTCACGGGAGCAACTTTCGGTTTCCGAGATGGTTCAGGAGATCCGCCAGGCCAAACAGGCGAAGGATCGCACCCGACTGGACAAGCTCCGCAAAGCCGACCCCGACACTTACCGGCAAGCCTTTCGTCAGTACCGTGAGGGGCAGAAGATCCCCGGTTCCAACCTGCGTGTACTTGAAACGCCGGGGGAACAGCAGCCTTTCGAGGAGGCCTGGAGCTCCCTGTCCGAAGAAGAAAGGCAGCAGGCAAGGCGTTTCGAGCAGGCCGGGCATATGGTCTATGATGAGGGCGGCAGGATCTACGCTGAGTACATGGGGAAAAAGGTCCTCATCGGACCGAAGGAAGAAGAAGCCAGGCGTGGGCCCGTGAGCGGTGAGACCCTCCGGGTCAACATCGGGCAGTACAGGTAAAGGAGGCTGTGGTATCGACGCGGGAAGGGAGTGTGCGGGGGGACAATCCAAAAACGAAGGAGCGATTGCCTCAAGTGGAGAGAATAGAGTCTTGGCTTCTATCAAGAACTTCTTTCACTTTGGGTTTGCTTTTTATCTGCTCTTCAATCATAACATGCCTACCAATATTTCCACGATGCCTCTGCAAAAAATTATCCTCAAATACAGCGACTCTTTCTGTTTCGTTAACAACCCAATATAAATCATATGCATTTACCAATATGTTAGCTAATTGCCACAAAAGTATTTCGGTTATCCAATCATCTGTATTATCAAAATACTCTGTTTTTAGTATTCGTTCATATTTCATCTGCATTAGATTTGATTGAGCATCTATTATATTAGAATGAGACCAAAGCAGGTTGATATTATCCTTCATTCCCTTAAGACTTTTTGATCTTTCAGCATAATTCATTTCGATCCATCTATAAGCATCTATCTTAATAGACCTTTTTTCGAATGTATTACCTTCTTTGGTAATATCTAAGTAATCTTCTAGATTTTTATTAACCATTGCATAAGCTGACTTCACAACTGCTTCTATGGAGGTTCGCATTAATAACTGTGCTTGTGTTTCATGTTTTCTGACGATTGATAACAGGGCTAAAGTTGATGTTTTTTTTAATTGTGCGAGATAAATCGAAAAGGCTAATCCGGCAGGGGTCACTTGTTTAATAAATTCCCAAAGCCATATAACAAGATCGTTTGCATGAAAAAATGATTCCCCAAAGCGTTCAGAGGCTTGTTTTACCAATTCATTTTCAGCATTGGATAATTGATATATATCAAATGCCATTCCTATCATTCCTCATCCAACCATGAAGTGATTTCAGCTCCCAGGTTCAGGTACTGCCCGGCCTGGCCTTCGATCCGAAACAGCTCGCATTCCCGCCGAGCGTATCCCGAGTCCTCGAAGTACCAGTTCCCCTCGTCGTAAGAATCGGATCCGATCCCGGCTTCATAGACGCTCCCGCCCATGCTGATTTCAAAGGCCGCTTCCGATATCGAAAAGCTCATGTACTTCCGTTCGCTGAATTCCCGATCACCGGCCCTGTAATGGATCCCGAACCCGCAGTCACAGCCCGGGGTGGGCTCGGGCAACCGCCGCAAAGCATCGAGGGCCTTGGTAATGGCCGGCATGTATTCGGGATTGGTTTCAGGATGGTGCATCAGGCGTCGGGCCACGTCAATGGCTACCTGGACGGCCTGAAGGTCTTCGGAGGTGAGTTGAAAGCCCATGGCTGCCTCTAGGTGGAGACTTGAGGGGGCTTCATGATCACTGATTAAATATCCGGGAAGAGCTTATCATCGCCCTTGTTTACCGTCCAATTGTTGAGCCAACGAAGGCAGACGAGACACCGCAATAAAAGGGCCTCTGAAAGAGGGATTCCCAGATCTTTTGCTAGGCCCTTGGTTTCCTCCAAGGTCTCCTTGATTGCCTCATGTTCTGAATGATCCATTTCCATGGCGACTATCCCCTTCCTGAAAGGCTCGATAAGCTACGATTTCTTCTTTCTTTTCCCGTACTTCTTGAGAAGGTCAGAGATTGCTTCTTCCAACAGATCGTTCTGGCGCTTTTCTTCTTCCGCCGCCAGGACCCTGAGCCGCTTTACCAAATCGGCCCGCAGGGTTGTGTTGTAGCTCTTTCGATCATCGCCCATGAAATCTCTTTACCAGGGTTTCCGCCACACTTCAACACAAATAGCTTGACAGGTGGCTTCCTGGTCTGCTACTTATATGGCTAAGCTGTTAAGTAGTCAACTCCAAAACCACAGGCCATGAGATCAAAGCCCATCAGCAAAGCGCTCAAGGTTCCTCATGTGGTGACGCATGAGGCCGGTTCCTGTGACCGGGGAGAGACCTTGGGCGCTTTTTTTCTCCGGGGCACCCCGGCCTCTGCCCCGGGGACCGGAGGGGGGAGGGGCTGCCTGCCCTTCCCCCCTCCATCAAAGAGGCCGAGGCTGCCGTCAACGGGCGGGATCACGAACGCATTGAACGAAAGGGAGGATTAGCCATGGGTTCCGATAACGAATACACCTTGAGAATGTCGATCTCGAAACTCGGTTTCCTTGTGGACACTATCAATCAAATGACCAGCCCGGGGAACCCCTACACATGCGAGTTCCTTGAAACCATCGGGGGGACCCGGGCCCTGGCCTACATCATCGACGACACGCGGGATGCGCTCGTCAAGGTCTACGCGCGACTCTTCCCGGACATGGAAGACGAGGAGGAGATGGGGCTCGATCTCGCGCGGGAGGAGCTCGCGGCCGAAGAGAGCAAGCCAGCGGTCGGCCTCGATGAAGGACACGGAGCATTTGAGGTGGGATGTGAAGGCGCCGCGGTGGATGAAGTCTACCTCCGGGGCTGTGAACGACTCTCGATGTTAATCAAAGAATTTGTGCCTCAGTTGGGCGCCGAGGCGTGAGAGGGGGGCAAATGACCATGGGACACGTCATTGACTGGGAGGCATACGACTACCGATCGAGTAAGATCAAAAACCAGGCCATGCTTATTTCGAAGCTCTGTGAGTGCGAAGTGGCGGAAGAGTTGGACCCCGAATACGGCGGGGAAGTGATTACTTTGGCCGTTGCGGGGATCTGTGTGGACCTGATAACCACGACCGATCTTCTGATTAGTTCCTATCCAGAAACGGTGATTTTCCAGTTGGTGTTGAACAAAAAATTCTCGTTACGCCCCGAACTTCATGCTTCGAACTCGGGATTGAATAGGGTTCGCGCTATAGATGCATAAAAATGCCGATATTAGGCACTATTATTCATTTAATCTTGCTAAACGTTGTCTTTATCATCCCTTTTAAGCCTCTCGGAGCTGTAGTTGTCTAACAATGGTCACCAAATTTGCAGTCACCAGGG
>CAYUBQ010000022.1:0-60258 GCA_964443135.1 uncultured Desulfobacterales bacterium
TATCTCAGCTGCTTCAGGCCGGGAAGAGCCAACGGGAAATTGCGCAAATCCTCGGCGTCTCGGAGTCAGCCGTCTCCAGGGCGAAGAAGGAACTCAAGAACTCGGTCACGAAGGTCGCCACCATGGAGGCTGCGCACACAGTCGTTGAGCGAGAGCTCGACATTGCCGGCCAGCTCTTCGGGGTCAATGAAAACGCACAGGAGCTCCTGAGCCTCTGCATGGCCTGGGCCCGCGGCGACGACGTGGCCATTCAGGTCATGGAGAGCCAGGTCCGCAAGGTGCGGGTCGGCCGGGGCGAGGACACGGAGGAGGTCAGCGAGTACAAATTCAAAGACCCCCGCGAGATTGCCCTGAAGGCCATGGCAGAGATCAGGCAGCAGCTTCGATTCCAATTTGAGATCTACGAGTCCTTGTATGACATGAAAGAGGTCCAGAAATTTCAATCTGTGGTCGTTGAAGTGATACGAGAGGTAGACAAGGAAACCGCCGACAAGATTGTGCGCAGCCTGAAAAAGGAACATGCCTTGAGAGCGGCGGTGAAGGTCACTGACTGACAACCCAACCCTGGCGGCGCGAAAGGAAGCACATCATGGTCAGGCTCGCAGACATCCAGTGGGAAGAGGATACCGGCCCCGCGCCCCGCCAGAGCATCGACCTGTCGAACATCAAGTGGGAGGCTGTGAGGTCCCCGGCTGCCCCGGCGAAGGTTCTCGAAAATTTCTCCCGCGCGGGAGGCGCGAACCTTAGTGCGAACTTTCAGCCTCAACCGTGGCAGCAGACCCTCCAGGAGTACGCGCGGGCCGTCCCGCCGTCAGCTCGGAAGAACGTGTGGCCGGCGCACCAGGCGGCCGTTAGGCACGCCGTGTTCCAAGGGGAAACTGTCCCGATCCCCGTGCTCGAGGAATACGCAGGGCAGCCGTGGGCAAATCAAGCCTTGGAGAGCGCCCGAGCCTCCGCCCCCGCCCTTGGTAGGGACTTCGCCCCGGCAGCCTCACAGCGTCTGCGGGGGAGGCCACAGCCATTCGAGCAGGGCAGTATCGTGGGCGCCGGGATCATTCAGCCCCGCATAATGCTCGGTGATGATCCGGTTGACCTCCACCGGGTCGCGCTCGAGAGCGAGCGCCTGCGCCTGGCAAGGTGGGCGGATGCCTACATCGCCCGGGCAGAGGCGCGACAGCGCCATGGTTCAACATGAGAGCGGGAGCGCAAAAGCAGGAGGAGCGGGACCAGGGCACCAACGCTGACATCATGGAGTACAACGACCGCGTGGTGGAGCGGGGGCCCCAGGAGACCGAGGGCATCAGCGTGATCACCCGGCAGAGCATCAGGACAGCGCTGAGGTCGAGGCGGTAGCCCGCTCGGCTCTTTGAAAACTGAATCTGTGGCGAGCTAACGGCCCGCCCGAAGCGGTTGTAAGTCGTCCAAGACCACAAATCCCGTGCCAGGCGGGAGGGATGAAACAGGGCGTCCTGTCAAGGCAGGTAGGAAACCGAACCGAAAATCGGCGTCTTGAATTGAAACCAAACGTGCAGCCCCAATCCTGATACGGTAAGATTCGAAGATCAGACGTTGGCATAGTTGGTGCATTTATTTTGCAAAATGGCTCCCGACGTGCTAGAGTCTGATAATTGGCAATTTTTCCGATATGTTGTGGGGTAATCCCTTAAATCCACTATATCTGGTTATTTGATTGAGACTTGATCGACTAGGGGGAGGGATATGCCAGAGTCGAAGACTTTCACTAGAGAGAAAATGGATATTGTAGGAATTTTTTCTTCTGTGAAACTTACAATACCCGCAGGGGATATTACCCATGAGCAATTCAAGGACTTCGTAAGACACCTGAGGACCTCGTATTCTAAGTACTTTGGACGGGCCGAGCCGATATTTGACGAAGGGAGGGGGAGGGGATTTATACATGTAGGGGATAAGAGAAACATAAGCATAGATCCGATGAATATACAGTACACTGAAAGCCAAAAGTTTAATGAAAAACAGTTCAATGATATTTCTTTAAAGAGGTTGTATACTTTCTTTTCCGAAGTAAAAGGCGTTGAATCTACTGATTTCAAATTGGCGGGGAAGGTTTATAACCTTCTTTTTCGGATCGGGTCCGACAATATTGAATTCCTCCAAAATCGATTTTCTACGCTCCGCGATGAATCATTATCGCTATTTTTGTTAAGAGCGACCGCCATTAGAGAAGATATAAATATTCATATTTCGCTTCAAAATAAACAATCAGAAGAAGATGAAGAAGATGAAGGCGCAGATCAAACGATTCTGGTAAAATTGGATTTCAACAATAGGGATCAAATCTCAGGAGTAAGCAACGATTTAGCATCTAAAATATTTGAATTTGCGGATTCTTTTTATAAGGACCAAATGATTGATTTTCTCAATAATAACTTTGGAATGCGATGAGTGCTGATATTATAAAACTCCAAAGAAAGACTGATCCCAGCACTGAAGCTCTTATTGAATCAGCCACAGATGCCACAGCCCCTGATGAAGGCGGCGTGGGTAGCTTCTTGGTGAAAGTATTCAGCGAGTATTGCGATCTCTCTTCAGACTTTATAAGGGATGAATCCGATCAACTTACATTTAAGGAAACGGACTTTGAAAATTGGGGTACTGAAATGGAAGAAGACAAAGATTTAAAATACATAGAACAGAGGTTTGAGAATCTTGATCAGAAGCTTGATTTAAAGATGGAAAATATATTGACTAGATTCGATAGTTTATCTGAAAGCATTTCAGGAAATGTGGAACGGATTACCGAAAAAGTCAACGACAACTCTGAATGGTTTAGATCAACGGCTTCATTGCTTTCTGATGAAACAAGATCCCAAAGAGAGTTAGTGCATAATATTGAGTCCAGAATTGATTCGATCAAATGGTGGTTTATTGGAACTGCGGCTGCGTTGCTTGTCGGGATTGGTGGGCTGATATTTATGTTAGTTCAACTACAGGCAGGATGGATGCAACAGTATTTAGATGTTGCAATCAAAACTTTTCAGGGGGGATAAACTAAAACAGACAGACACAACTCTTTTCATGCGCCCTCTTCTGCCATGCCATTCCCTGAAAACAACGACCCCACCAACAAGATCGCCAAGGCCATGCTGAAGCTCGTAGGGGCCGAGCCCTACCCGGAGGCCCTGTATTGCCTCCAGCTCGCAGAATGGGCCCTGAGCACCGGCCGGCTGGACCTGGGGCCCGAAGCGCACGCCTACACCGAAAACCTCGACGCCTTCCTGTACCTCTGGACCCCGAAGGCCGCCATGGCATTCCTCGAGGGGCCGGAGCATCACGACATCCTGCGAGACCTACCACCTGGGCCCGTGAAGCCGCTGGCCCTTGCCTGGGCCGTGCTGGATCAGATGGAGACGCGGTTGACGGCGGAAGCGGTCGACTACGTGTAGGCCGAGCGCCCTACTCCCCGGGCTCCCCGGGATCCTCTTCCCGCCAGTCTATTCCGTTTTCCTTGAGATGCTTCTCGATCGCCTGCTTGATCACGGCAGACATGGAGATGAACTGCTTGTCGGCGAGCCTCTGGATGGAGGTCTTCATCTTGGGATCGACCTTGATGTTGATCATGGTGAGCATCCTCCTTGTCTATTATGGCCCCCGTGTACTGTCAAGAAAATCCTTGACACGGGATAGCTGAGTAAACTATAAACTATACTCGGTAAGACTATAAGTCAACCCTCTCTCCAAAGCATAGACGATGAAAGCCAGGTTCACAGACCAGCGCGAGACTCCCCATGTCGTGAGGCATGGGGCCGGTAGTCTATGCCGGGGAGAGGTCTCGCGCTTTTCTTTTCAGGAAGGGGGCCCTATGGAGAGGCGATCCAAGGAGCTCCAGGCCGAGCTGGATGAACTGTTTGCGGAGATCGACCGTGCGGGAGAGCACGACCCGGACAGGGAGATCCGCGAACGCCTGGACGAAATCTTTGACGAGGCTGGGTGATCGGCTGGAAGGGAGAAAAACGGCATGGAGAAGACTGGAGCGACGGCAAAGAAGGATAGTGGCGGGGAGGCCCTTCACTGCGTCACCGAGATGGAGGACCGGCAGATGGACCTTTCCGACATGCTCCGCCGGCGGCTCGACTGGACGGACGACACGGATCCGGTGGGGCTGGACCTGTTCAAGGCCCTGTCGGGCGGCCAGAGGAAGAAGGCGAAGGCCTTCATGGTGGACCTGCTCCGGCAAGAGGCCGGGGCCGCCTACACCGAGCAGGGCGGAACGTTTCGGAGCGCTGTCGGCTGAACCACACCCATCCCGGCACGGCCGGGAGAAAGGAGGCGGCATGCAGATCGAGGACATCAGGTGGATTGGCAGGGTGCAGACTTTGAATGAGATATCTTCGTTTTCGGTTTATCCCGTTATCCAACAAATCGAAGCATTCGAGGGCCGCATCGAAGACAGCGAGGCAATGGGCTTTCTGCTTTTTGACCTCAAGGACCGGGCGCAGCGGCTCGAAAGGCTCCTGGATCGGCTGATGAAGGAAGCACCACAGCAAAGTGCCGGCGAGGAGCCCGAGGAATTCGTGCCGGATGAGGCGGTCCTCCAAGACTGCCTGGGCAGCTACTTCGGCGATCCCCGAAAGGACGCATTGTGGAAAGGGATGTTCGAGATCGTCCAGAAACCGGACAGCGACAGGTTTCGAGCCCTGGAGGCCGTGCTCAAGATGGAGACCATGGAAGCCGCACCGGACCCGGCTTTGCAGGAGGAGCTGGACGAGATCCTGCCGGAAGAAAGGGGGGCGTAGCCATGGAACCAACGCGCGAGGAGCTGGAAGACATTCTCGGAATGGACAAGGTTTGGGACGCCATTGTCGAACTGAAACGGCGAGGGCCTTCGACCGACGAGATCGTGGAGAAGACGGAGAGGATCGTGAAAGAACCCGAGGTCGAGGCCGCGCAGGTATAACCACACAGCCCCCCCGGGGCTCGGTCCATGCCAAGGTATTGGCCGGGGTCAGGGAGGCGCACAGGCGTGGAACCGGAGGGCGGAATGGGCATGAAGAGGAAGGAGCAACGGATCAACCAGGGCGAGAGACTCATGGAGCTGATGCTCGAAACGTGGGATGCGGCTTCTCAGAACCAGAGGGACGAGATCGAGGCGTTTCTCTACCGCCTGGTTTCCGGGCCCGGGAGCACGGTCCCGGTGAGTATATCGAGGCTGAGGCGGCATGATAAAGCCCCTGGACACGAACCGGCTGCAGCGGACGGCCAGGGGCTTGACGGCTGAGGATCATCGTGGGGCACGGTGAATACGCAGCCGTCGGAAGACACCATACCAGCGGAGGGCGGCGAAGTAAAGCACAGCACTCACGGGCTAGGTTCTCGAGGCCGAAAAGGGCACCCCTAGCCCCTGCCCGTGGGTTCACCATCAGGGAGAAAGCGAGGGGCTTTCATGGCGTGCATAACGACGAAGCGAGGCCGCATGGTCATCGACTTCTATGACCAGCACGGCAGGCGAAGGCTGAAGACCCTGCCGGAGGGCACTTCAATGAAGGAGGCCCGAAGGCAGCTCAGGGAAATCGAGATCGAGGTTGACCGCGGAACCTATCTCCCCAAGTCGGGGATCCCGGTATTCGGCAAGGTTGCCGATGATTGGCTCAAGTACAAGACCGGGAACGTCCGGCCCACTACCCTGGAGCAGTACAAGGGGCACGTCGAGAACCACCTGAAGCCCTACTTCGGAAAGGCGAAGATCAACCGCATCAATTTCAGCTCCATGGAGGAGTTCTCGGCCGACCGCCGGGAGAAGGGCGTCAAGCCGGCCACCCTCAAGAAGCTCCTTGTCACCTGGGGCAGATCATGGGCTATGCGGTGAGGAAGGGCTTCAGGGAATCCAACCCGGTTCGGGAGATCGAGAAGCCGAAGGTCCCGAAGGGGAAGAAGGTGGAGTTCCTGAAGCCGAAGGAGATCCGGGCCCTGATTGATGAGGCGGACTCGGAGCGGTTCAGGACCCTGCTCACCCTGGCCGTCATGAGCGGCATGCGCCAAGGCGAGATCCTGGGCCTCAAGTGGACGGACGTTGACTGGTTCAACTGCCAGGTCCACGTCCGCAGGACATACAACCACGGCCAGTTCCACGACCCGAAGAGCGAGACCTCCAGGCGGTCGATCGACCTGGGGCCGACCGTCATCAAGAGGCTGAAGGTGTGGAAGATGGCCTCCCTGCCCAACGACCTGGACCTTGTGTTCACGAACGAGGCCGGGGAGCCCATCGACGCATCCAACCTGATCCACCGCATGTTCAACCCCGCACTCCGAAGGGCCGGCCTACGGAAAATCCGCTTCCATGACCTTCGGCACACCTACGCATCCCTCCTGATCGAGCGCGGCGAGCACCCCAAGTACATCCAGACCCAAATGGGGCACTCCTCCATCAACATCACCATGGACGTCTACGGGCACCTCATGAGGACCGTGAACCAGGGCGCAGCCAAGGGGCTCGATGAGGCGGTTTTTGGCGAAAGTGGCGACATTTTGGAGACACAGGATGGCGAGGGGAAGGCGGAAAAGCCGAAAGCAGCCAATAACTACCTGAAATAACTTGGTGGGCCGTACAGGAATCGAACCTGTGACCAACGGATTAAAAGTCCGCTGCTCTACCTAACTGAGCTAACGGCCCCAAAGAGTGTCATCGTACCCATTTCGAAAAGAACCTGTCAAAAGGAAAATGGTCGGGTCAGCCGGCGGTTCCGGCCGATCTCCGGGACATCCGGGAAGGCCCTTCCGCCTCGAAGAGGTAGCGGCGGATCAGGTCCAGCTCCTCCTCGTTGGGCGGGTAGGGGTAGTTCCACTGGTGGACGTCCGGGAGGCAGTTGCCGAAGGGCCGATTGCAGGCCACCTCGCCGTCCGGGCCGAGGCAGCCCGTGGTCATGAAGGCCCCTCCCCGGTCCACGACCCCCTCGAGGGTCCTGGGGTGCACGCCGAAGCCCTGGATGCGGCCCTTGGTGTCGAAGGTCATGTCCCCGGCCCGGCTCAGCCCCTCCTCGATCAGGTAGCGGGCCAGCTGGATGCGGAGGTAGGAGGGCCAGGGCGGCTGGGGCCGGTCGGCGAGGCGCGATCCCTCCTCGGCGAAGAAGGAGAAGAGGTGGTTGACCACGCCCATGCGCCGGAGCCGATCCATGAGGAGGACCATCTCCTCCTCGGTCTCGCCCATCCCCACCATGAGGTGTGCGCCCACGTGGGGCGATCCGAAGACCTCCAGGCCTTCCTCCAGGGCGGCCCAGTAACGCTCCCAGCGGTGGGGGCCGTTGACCTCCCGGCCTCGGTAGCGGTCGAAGAGCTCGGGCGTGGCGAGATCCAGGGCCACCCCCAGCTTGTCCACGCCCGCGTCCCGCAGGGCCTCGAACTCCTCCCGGGAAAGGATGGTGGGGCTGCACAGGACCGAGAGGGGGAGGGAGGTTTCCCGGCAGAGCCTTCGGGACATGGTCAGGGTGTCCCGGCGGCACTTGCCGTTGGTGATCATGGAGATGCAGGTCCGCTTCACGTAGCCGGGCGCCCCGTTGACGGCGTCGATCAGGGCGTCCATGGAGAAGACGGGCCAGTCCACGTGGATGAAGCTCTTGTCTTCGTACGTCCCGGGACGCTTTCTGGCCAGGCCGCAGTAGGCGCAGTTGGCCGCGCAGCCCTCGGGGTAGTGGACCAGCAGGTTTACGCAGCGGTTGACCGCGCCGCGGTACATGCGTCCGCGCACCAGCCCGAGGGAGATGGCCGAGGCCTGGCTGATCTTGGCCGCGTCCGGGCTTCTCTGGGGGTCCTTGCTCACAGCCTCTCCTGGTTCGCCTTGGCCTCCAGGACGGCCCGGGTGAGGGTGGGCACATCCAGGCCGTAGATCATGTCCTCCCTCCAGACCCGGGAGAGGTTCTCGGCGATGCGGTCCTCCCGGGCGCTGGTCCACTTGAGGGCCTTCTCCAGGCGGTTCACGTCCTCGGTGGTGGAGAAGAAGTCGCCGGTGATGACCACGTTCTCGATGGAGGCCCCGGCCAGGGCGAGGTAGATCTCCAGGAGCCCGCCCCCGGTCTTCATCCGGCTGACGCCCATGCGGGCGCGGGGGTGCTTGTGGGAGAAGATCCAGTCGTGCCGGGTGTAGCGGTGGTCGATGAACTCCTGAATGGTCTTTTTCTCCCAGGCGTCCGGCTCGTCCTCCTGGAACCGGATGCCGAAGCCCCGCTCGAACGCTTTTGCCACCGCGTCCACCACCGCCGCCGTCTTTACCGGTCGTCCGGCGCCGCTCTCCACCGTGGTCATCCGCTGGCTGAAGCAGCTGTACCCCTTGTCGCTCAGCTTGACGAGCGGGGTGTTCATGATGTCCAGCATGAGCTCCACGTCGAAGTCCACGAGGAGGCTGGTGTGGAAGAGCAGGCTCTTTCCCACCTCGGAGGCCGCGGAGAGCCCGGCGATCTTGCGGCCGGCCACCTCCAGGTCGTTCCGGGGCTGGAAGTAGGACTGGATGCCGAAGCCGGCCAGGGCGTCGGCCAGGATCCGGCTCATGGTGGTGAACAGGCCGCCCACCCCCGCGCCCTCCAGGCCGGGGTGGTCCAGCTCGAGGCCCAGGCCGAGGGAGACCACCCGCGGGCCCATGATCACGGTGCCGCCGCCGGTGCTCCGGCGGTTCACCTCGATCCCTCGCGCCTCGCACCGGTCCAGCTTCAGGGCCGCCTCGATGTCCTGGTACTTGCCCACGATGGCGGACGGAACGAAGCTGTAGAGGTGCAGGATCGGGCAGGAACCGTTGAGGGCCACGGACCGGGGCAGGGTGTCGTCCACCGCCAGGCCCTCGGCCGTGCTCAGCGGTCGGGTCGTGTTCCGGAACAACCGCCAGGTCTCGGTCATGGGGCTACGCCTTGGCCTTCTCCTCTTCGGCCCGCTGGATCTCCTTCTCGATGAAGGCGGCCAGCTTGTCGCCCTGCATGAGGCTTCCGAGCTCCTCCTCCGGGTCCTCGGCCTCGATCACGAGGATCCAGCCCTTGCCGTAAGGATCCGTGTTGATCAGGCTGGTGTCGTCCTCCAGGTCCTCGTTGACCTCCACGATCTCTCCGGACACCGGGGCCACGAGCTTGCCGATCCACTTCCGGGACTGGATCTTGCCGCACACCTCGCCCTGGCTCACGTCGTCCTCCTCCTCGGGCAGGTCCACGAACACGATGTCCCCGGCTTCCTTCTGGAAGAAGTCGTTCATCCCGACGGTGACCTTGTTGCCGTCCACGCGTGCCCAGCTGTGCTCCTCATGGTAGTAGAGATCGTCCGGCATGTTGTATCCCTTGATGTCCGCCATGGCCTGCAACCTCCTTTTCGTTTTGATGTGGGTGTTTCCTTAGCACGGATGATCGTCCAGTTCAAGACGGTCCGAACCTGGCCTTGACCGCCCGGGCGTGGATGGGGAGCCCCTCGGCCTCGGCCAGGGTGACGATGGTCTCCTTCAGCCCCTCCAGCCCCTCCCGGCTCAGGTACTGAAACGTGGGCTTCTTGAGGAAGTCGTCCACCGAGAGGCCCGAGAACATGCGGGCCGCCCGCCCCGTGGGCAGGACGTGGTTGGTGCCCGAGGCGTAGTCCCCGGCCGCCACCGGCGCAAAGGGGCCCAGGAAGATGGACCCAGCGTGTCGGATCCGGTTCAGGACGATGAACGGGTCCCGGGTGACGATCTGCAGGTGCTCGGGGGCGTACTCGTTGGCGAAGGCCACGGCCTGGTCCAGGTCGCGGGCCGTGAGGACCCGGCTGTGCGCGGACACCGAGGCCTCGATGATCTCCCTGCGGGGGAGGGTGTCCGCGGCGCGGTTGATCCAGTCGCAGACCCGGGCGGCCAGCTCCGGCGACGTGGTCACCAGGACGGCGGCCGAGTCGGGGTCGTGCTCGGTCTGGCTCAGGAAGTCCAGGGCCAGGGGCTCCACCTCCCCGGTCTCGTCGGCCAGGATCAGGGACTCGCTCGGGCCGGCGGGCGAGTCGATGTCCACCTCGCCGTAGACGATCATCTTGGCCGCGGTCACGTACCGGTTCCCCGGTCCGACGATCTTGTCCACCTTGGGGACGGACTCGGTCCCGTGGGCGAGCGCGGCGATCCCCCAGGGTCCACCGATGCGGAACACCCGGTCGCAGCCGGCGATGTCCAGGGCGACCAGGGTGGCGGGGGAGACCCCGGCGCCCTCGCCGGGGGGGGTGACGGCCACGATCTCGCGCACCCCGGCCGCGCGGGCGGGGAGCACGGTCATGAGCGTGGTGCTGGGATAGGCGGCCCGGCCCCCCGGAACGTAGCAGCCCACCCGGTCCATGGGCCGCGTGATGCGCCCGGCCAGGACGCCTTCGGCCACCTCCAGGGACCACATCTCCCGCTCGAGCTGCGCCCGGTGGAACCGGGTGATGTTGGCGGCCGCCGTGCGTAGGGCCTCCACCAGGGAAGAATCCACCCGGTCGTAGGCGGCGCGGATCTCGGAAGGGGTGACCTCGAGGGCGTCCGCCTCCAGGTCCTGCCCGATGCGCCGGTGGCCTTCCACCACGGCCGCGTCGCCTCCGGTGCGCACCTCCTCCACGAGGCCCCGCACGTAGTCGTGCTCGGACGAGACGTCCTCCATGGATCTCCGGAGAAGCGCATCTTTCTCCTCGGGGCCCAGGTCGTCGACGGCGATGGGGGTCAGGTTCATGGGCTCTCTCTCCTCTGGCAGTAGTCGGTGAGGGCGTCGCGGGTGCTCGTGAATGCGAGCTCTTCCCAGGGGATCTCTTCGGGCCGGACCAGCCGGGCCTCGACGGTCTCGTCCCCGGCGAAGAGGTCCCCGGAGAGGTGCTCGGCCGTGTACACCACCACGACCGGGGTCTCTCCGGCATAGGAGTAGACGCCCAGGAGCTCCTTGATGCGGATCCGGAGACCGCACTCCTCGCGGGTCTCGCGAAGGGCGGCGGCCTCCACCGTCTCTCCGCGGTCCACGAACCCGCCGGGCATCACCCAGCAGCCCTTCCGGGGCTGAATCCCGCGGCGCAGCAGCACGACCGCGTCGCCCACCTCGACGATCGCACAGGCCACCACCTTGGGGTCCAGGTAGAGCGGTGTCGCGCAGACCGTACAGATCAGCCGGTCCGGCTCGCCGGGCTTCAGGTTCCGGGTCTCGAGCCCGCCGCCGCAGCAGGGACAGAAACGAAGGGCGTCAGGGTCCGTCATGGGCCGAACCGGGGGCGTTCTCCTCCGCCTCCGTTTCCATTCGAGGGATGAACGAGGGCATGCTCCTGCAGGGGGCCGTGAGCCACACGAAGTCGGCGATCTCGCTCGGTATGGAGGTCTCGCCCGCGAGAGGATAGGGCAGGACGGTGGCCGCGGCCACCGGGACCCGGCTCGACACCCGGTTGGGAATGCCGAACCGGTACTCGAGGTGACCGTTTCCCGCGAAGGCGACCACCTTGGGGTGGCGCCTTCCCGCCTCCTCGAAGTAGCGGGCGAGGCTTTCGGCCATGACCTCCTCGTAGACGCACTGGGCCTCGTAGAAGAACTGGAAGTTGGGGATGCCGGCCCGCCGGTGCATCAGGTAGGCCTCGCGGACGTACTCCCGATGGGCATCGTTCGTGAGGTCGATCTGCACGGGCAGCCGCGCGCGCTCCTCCCGGGTGAGCCCCTCGAGGCCCGCCCGGGCCACCTTGCGGACGAGCTCGAGCGGCACGTTGAGGGCCAGGATGCGGCTTCCGTGCTCCCGGGCCAGGCTCAGCAGGGGGCGGTAGAGGTGAAAGGGAAAGCCCCAGTTGGCATCCCAGTCCACCGCCTCGAGGAACTCCGACTCGGTCATCTCCCCGGCCGTGTACCGGTCCAGCACCGGCTGCTGCGGGGTCCGGAAGAACTCCATGGCCACGTCCACGGGTCCGCAGCAGGCCATGAGGGCCTGGAGGATCTGGACCTGGATGAGGTGGTGCTCCGCGTTGTCGTGGACCTCGCCCACGAACACCAGGTCGTTGGGTGCGATGAGGTCCACGAAGGAGGGGAACTCCAGGGCGCGGGCCTGGTGAAGGTCGACGATCTCTCCCGGGCCGTACCTCCCCTCCGCCCCCCGGATCTCGGCGAACGGGGCGGGGCGGGGTCGGGCGGGGCCGCAGCCGGAAACCAGGGCGATCCCCAGCAGGAGGAGGCAGGGTGCATATCGAAGGGATGGCTTCATGGCTCCAATCCGATCGGACGTCCGGTCTTTCAAACGCAGAAGCCCCGCCCGGAGCGGGACCTCGCCACGATGGGTGCACAGGACAATTCCCTTGACTGGTTTCTTACGTATCACTTACTCTGAGGCCGCGCAAGCCCGGAAAGACGGACCGGTCGAACCGCGCGCCGCGATCCGGGGAAGGAAAACAACGCCTTGAACCGAGCCACGAACATCGACTGCCCGCTCCTCCACGTCATGAAGGACTATCCCAAGGAGGTGATCCTCCGGGACGGAAGCGGCGTGACCCTGCGTCCCGTCACCTCGGAGGACGGCCCCCCCCTGATTCGCATGCTGGCCCGGCTGAGCGAGGAGGACCGCTGGTTTCTCGGTCTGGGCGGGGATGTCGCCTCCTTCGTGGAGAGCTGGATCCGGTTTGCGGGGACCGAGCGCGTCTTCGCCATCGCCGCCGTGCTCGAGGGCGAGATGATCGCGGTGGCCGCCCTGGCCCGCGAACGGTCCGGGGCCGAGGGCCACGTCGGGCAGATCCGGATCTCCGTGGTTCCCGACTACCGGGAGCGGCGGCTGGGGACCTGGATGCTCCTGGACCTCATCAATGCGGCCATCTCCATGGGGCTCGAGCGGCTGGTCATGCGTCTGGTGGAGGGCCGGGACGACCTGATCATGCGCGGCGTGCAGAAGCTCAGGTTCGCCCGGGAGGCCGTGCTCCAGGCGTTCGTCAAGGACATGGAAGGGAACTTCCACAACCTGGCCCTGATGGTCAAACGCCTCCCTCTGGAGTGGCTCCCCGGGGACCCGGACTGAATCCCGCCTCGGACCCGACCTCCCTGCCATGAAACAGGTGCCTCTCACACACCAGGATCTGGATCCCGACTCGCTCCGAAGCCGGCTGCCCGCGCAGCCCGGCGTCTACCTGTTCAAGGACGATGCAGGGAATGTCCTCTACGTGGGCAAGGCCAAGAATCTCAGGAAACGGGTGCTGAGCTACGTCAAGCCGTCGGCGGAGCCGCCCCGCAAGACCCTGCTCATGCTCCGCAAGGCCGGGAGCCTGGAGACCATCCTCACCGAGACCGAAAACGAGGCCTTCATTCTGGAGGACACGCTGATCAAGCGGCACATGCCCCGCTACAACGTGGTCCTCCGCGACGACAAGCGGTACCCGTGCCTCAAGCTCGACCTCCGCCATCCCTACCCCAGGCTTCAGGTGGTGCGCCGCATTCGGAAGGACGGGGCCCTCTACTACGGGCCGTTCTCGTCGGCCGGATCGGTGCGCGCCACGCTCAAGCTCATCGAGACCGTGCTGCCCCTCCGCAAGTGCCGGGGCAACCGGCCCCCGAAACGATCCAGGCCCTGCCTGAACCATCAGCTCGGCCGCTGTCTCGGGCCCTGCACCCGGGACGTCCCGCCCGGGCTCTACGCCGATCTCGTGGCGCAGGTCCGTCTCTTCCTGGAAGGCCGGAACCGGGAGCTTCTGGGCCGCCTTCGTGCCGCCATGAACCGGGCGGCCGGGGACCTGGAGTTCGAGAAGGCCGCACGCATCCGGGACCGGATCCGCGCCATGGAGCGGATCGTGGAGCGGCAGCACGTGGTGTCCGGCGCCATGGAGGACTGGGACGTCATCGGTTTGGCCCGGAGAGAGGACGTTTTCCAGCTGGTCAACCTCCACCTCCGCCGGGGCAAGCTGGCCGAAAGCCTCAGCTTCCGGTTCCGGAACCGGGGCGGTTCCGCCTCCGAGGTGATGGAGGCCTTCGTCAAGCAGCACTACGCCGAAGGCCCGCTGGTGCCCAGAACGATTCTGGTGTCCCACCCCGTGGAGGACGTGGAGGCCATCCAGTCCTGGCTGTCGGCCCGGGCCGGCCGGAAGGTCTCTCTTCACCGGCCTCTTCGGGGGGAGAAACGCCGGCTCGTGGCCATGGCCGAGAAGAACGCCGAGAGCCTCCTGGAGCGGCGGTCCGTCGAAGATGCGGACCGGATGGAGCAGGTCCGCGAGGCCCTCCGGCTGCAGCGGCGGCCCGAGCGCATCGAGGGCATGGACATCTCGAACGTCCAGGGGGAGCAGGCCGTGGGAACGGTGGCGGCCTTCCGGGAGGGCGAGCCGGACCGGCGGCGATACCGCAACTACCGGATCCGGGCGGTAGACGGGATCGACGACTACGCCATGATGGCCGAGATGACCGAGCGCAGGCTGGACAAGGGCGACCTTCCGGACCTTCTCCTCGTGGACGGCGGCAGGGGACACCTGGCCGCGGTGGAACGGGTGGTGAACCGCCTGGACGCACCGGATCGGCCTGCGGTGGCGGCCATTGCCAAGCGGGACGAAAGGCTCGGGGAACCGGCGGACAAGGTGTTCATTCCCGGACGCAAGAACCCCCTTTCGCTGGCCCCGGACCACCCCGTGCTTCTCCTCTTGATGCGCATACGGGACGAGACCCACCGCCGGGCGGTGGGGTATCACCGCAGGCTCCGGGGGAAATCCATGACCGCCTCCCTCCTGGACGCCGTCCCGGGGATCGGGCCCAAGAGAAGGCAGGCCCTGCTCAACCGTTTCCGGGACATCGAGACCCTCTCCCAGGCCTCCCCCGAGGAGATCGCCGAGCTCCCGGGGATCACCATGGAGACGGCCCGGCTCGTGTCCAATGCCCTGAAAACACGAGAACATGTGGTTTGAATAGAAGTTGACAGGATGGAAGACGGTGTGGTATGTTACGCCGCATCGTGCACGCTGGCTTTCCGATCGCAGTACCCTGATTCCAGTCCGTTCCCACCGAACCCGAACAAAGAGAGGCGCCGTGGCCTTCAAGAAGATCACCATCATGTTCCTGTCCGAAGGGGCCAGGAAAGTACGGCAGGTCAAGGTCCCCAAAGTCTTCATCACGCTGCTTCTCCTCGCGGCTTTCTGCGGGGGCGGTTTCCTGACCTGGATGGTGCGGGACTATCGGGAGATCAAGAGCGAGGTGCCCGAACTCACCCGCCTTCGCAGCGAGAACCGCCAGCAGCGCGTCCAGCTCCTTGCGCTTTCGCAGAAGATCGATCAGGTCGACGCGAAGATGCAGCAGCTGCGGGAGTTCGACCACAAGCTCAAGGTGATGGTGAACATGGAGGTGGGCGAGGAGGACGGAGCGTTCCTCGGCATGGGCGGTTCCAGCACGTCCGCATTCGACCCCGACCAGGCGGTGGAAAAGAGCCACAAGAACCTCGTGAGGCTCATGCACCGGTCCCTGGAGACCCTGGACGACGAGGTCGGGATCCGCACCCGGGAAAAGAAGGAGTTGTTCAAGTACCTGGAGAACCAGAAGGACATGCTCCGATGCACGCCGTCGGTGTGGCCCACCAAGGGGTGGATCAGCTCGGGCTTCGGCCAGAGGATCTCGCCTTTCACCAACCAGAAGGAGTTCCACCAGGGACTCGACATCTGCACCCGGAAGGAGACCCCCATCGTGGCGCCGGCGGACGGCGTGGTGGCCGCGGTCGAGTCCAACCACGGTTACGGCAAGATACTGACCCTCGAGCACGGGTACGGGCTGAAGAGCCGCTATGCGCACCTGCACAAGATCCTCGTCAACAAGGGCGAGCACGTCGAGCGGGGTCAGAACATCGCGCTCGTCGGGACCACGGGACGAACCACCGGCCCCCACCTCCACTACGAGGTGCACCTGAACGGGATGCCGGTGAACCCTATGCGTTACATTATCAACTAGTGCCGTCTCCTGCAGGAGACGGAAGACTCCAAACCCGCCCAACCGTCGTTGGGCGGGTTTTTCGGCGATGAAGGTCCAACCCGGTCCCGGAAGAGGGCCGGCCCACCCCTTTTTCCCGCCTTTCTTTTTTCCTGTCTTTATTGTAAACTCGTATGTTTGCATTATGTTATCACAGGGATCTCCCGGGAGAGCCCCTTCCGCTGCCCTCGTTATGAGGGGGCGCGGACCGGAAAGGCACCGTTTCCTTTCGGCTTTTCCGGCAAAAACCATCAAGGAGCGATCACCAACCATGCTGGCGAAGATATTCAAGGGAATTGTCGGAAGCAAGAACGACCGAGAGCTGAAAAAGCTCAATCCTTACGTGGATCAGATCAACGGCCTCGAGCCCGGAATCCACGCCCTGTCGGACGGCGCGCTGCGCGCCAGAACGGACGAGTTCCGGGAGCGCCTGAAGAAGGGGGAGACCCTGGAGGATCTGCTGCCCGATGCGTTTGCCGTGGTCCGTGAGGCGTCGGTCCGCGTTCTGGGCATGCGTCACTTCGACGTCCAGCTCGTCGGCGGCATCGTGCTTCACCAGGGCAGGATCGCGGAGATGAAGACCGGTGAGGGAAAGACCCTGGCCGCCACCCTGCCCCTCTACCTGAACGCCCTGAACGGCAAGGGGTCCCACCTGGTGACGGTGAACGACTACCTGGCCAGGCGCGACGCCGAGTGGATGGGCGGCATCTACAACTTCCTGGGCCTCAGCGTCGGGGTGATCGTGCACGGCATGGACGACCCGGAGAGGAAAGCCGCCTACGCCTGCGACATCACCTACGGGACGAACAACGAGTTCGGATTCGACTACCTGCGGGACAACATGAAGTTCGAGGCCTCGGACTGGGTCCAGCGGGGACACCGCTACGCGATCGTGGACGAGGTGGACAGCATCCTGATCGACGAGGCCCGCACCCCGCTGATCATCAGCGGCCCCATGGAGCAGAGCGACAACGAGACCTTCGCGGAGGTCAAGCCGCTCGTGATCCGCTTGAAGGAGAAGCAGAACGCCGTCATCCGCTCCATACTGAAGGAGGTCCGGGCGAACCTCGGGGAGGAAGAGCTCCCCGAGAACACCATCGAGAAGCTGGTCCAGGTCAAGCGGGGGGACCCGAAGAACCCCACGTTCCTGGACCTGGTGGCCAAGAACCCGGCGCTCAAGAAGCAGATCGACCGGACCGAGAGCATGCTGAGCTCACAGAAGATGCTCCCCGACCTGGACCAGGATCTCTACTGCACCATCGACGAGCGGGGCAACTCGGTGGAGCTGACGGACAAAGGGATCCGGCTGCTCTCCGGCAGCGATCAGGGCGAGTTCGCCCTGCCGGACATGGACCAGGAGGGACACGACATCCGCGAGGACGAAAGCCTGAGCGACGCGGAAAAGGCGGAACGCCTCCAGGAGCTGGAGCATCGCTACATGCGCTCCTCCGAGCTGCTTCACGCCACGCAGCAGCTCATCAAGGCCTACTGGCTCTTCGAGAAAGACGTTCAGTACGTGGTCAAGGACGGGCAGATCGTCATCGTGGACGAGTTCACGGGCCGCATGATGCCGGGGCGGCGCTGGAGCGACGGACTGCACCAGGCCGTGGAGGCCAAGGAGGGGGTGAAGGTGGCCGGGGAGAACCAGACTCTGGCCTCGGTGACCTTCCAGAACTTCTTCCGCATGTACGACAAGCTGGCCGGCATGACCGGAACCGCCGACACGGAGGCGGCCGAGTTCAGCAACATCTACGGCCTGGACGTGAACGTGATCCCCACGAACCAGCCCATGATCCGCATCGACAACCCGGACGTGATCTACAAGACGGAGCGGGAGAAGTTCGTTGCGGTGGTGGAGGAGATCAAAGAGCTGTACGAGAAGGGACAGCCCGTGCTGGTGGGCACCATCTCCATCGAGAAGTCGGAGATGCTGAGCAAGATGCTCAAGCGCGCCGCCGTCCCCCACTCCGTCCTGAACGCCAAGCACCACGAGAAGGAGGCGGAGATCATCGCCCAGGCCGGCCAGCCCAAGACGGTGACCATCTCCACGAACATGGCCGGCCGCGGAACGGACATCGTGCTGGGCGAAGGTGTGACCGGGCTCGGCGGGCTTCACATCCTGGGAACGGAACGTCACGAGAGCCGCCGGATCGACAACCAGCTCCGGGGCCGTGCCGGACGTCAGGGAGATCCCGGCTCCTCCCGGTTCTACCTGTCCCTCGAGGACGACCTGCTCCGCATCTTCGGATCCGACCGGATCGCGTCGATCATGGAACGCTTCGGCATGGAGGAGGGCGAGCCCATCGAGGCCGGCATGATCTCCAAGGCGATCGAGAACGCCCAGAGAAAGGTCGAGGCCCACAACTTCGACATCCGGAAGCACCTCCTCGAGTACGACGACGTGATGAACAAGCAGCGGGAGATCATCTACTCCCTCCGGAGAGACGTCCTCATGGGGGAGGGCCTCGAGGAGATCGTTCGGGACATGATGGAGGCGAAGATCGAGGAGCTGCTGGTTCGCTTCACCGATCCCAAGACCTACCCCGAAGACTGGGACATCCAGGGGCTGAAGGAGAACGCATCCCGGCTGTTCGGCTTCGTCCCCAAGATCGGCCCCGAAGACCTCGGCGAGGCGTTCAACGACCTGAAACACGAGGATCTGGAGGAGATGCTCCGCAAGGGGGCGGACGAGGCCCAGGAGCGCCGGAAGCAGGAGTTCGGGGAGGATTTGGCCACGCTGCAGCGGATCGTCCTCCTCCAGATCATCGACGAGCAGTGGGTGGCCCACCTCCAGGACATGGACCACATGAAGGAGGGGATCGGCCTCAGGGGGTACGGGCAGTTGGACCCCCTCAGGGAGTACAAGAAGGAGGGGTTCGCCCTGTTCGAGGAGCTCATGGGCCGGATCCGGGAGGAAACCCTGAGCACCCTGAGCCGGTTCCAGGTCTTGAGACGGAAACCCCCGGAAACGCCCCGCAGGAGGGAGCGCCCGATGCAGCTCAGCCACGGGGACGGGGACGGTCCGCCCGCCCAGGTCAAGCGGGAAGGGGAGAAGATCGGGCGAAACGCGCCCTGCCCCTGCGGCTCGGGCAAGAAGTACAAGAAGTGCTGCGGCGCCAACGCTTGAGGGCGAGGGGAAAGATGAAAGGCGAAAGGTCAAAGGGGTAGTCAAAGAAAAGGAACCGGGGATCAAGGGGGCAAGGGGGAAGGCGCAAGGATCAAGGCTCGAGGGGAGAGAATCAACGTCCAAGGGATCGAAACAGGGGATCCGGCCAAAGGGACCCCCGAGGGCCCGGGAAGAAAGGCGGAAACACATGGCGGGATCCGAGTTCAAGGTGCCCGGCTTTCGGGCGGCCGCGACGGAGGCGGGACTGAAGAAGCATGGAGGGCTGGACCTGGGGCTGATCGTCTCCGACGGTCCGGCCCGGGCGGCCGGCGTGTTCACCACGAACCGGGTGAAGGCGGCGCCCGTGATCCTGTCCCAGGATCACATCGTCGGCGGCGAGGCACGGGCCGTCCTGGCCAACGCCGGCTGCGCCAACGCCTGCACCGGTGCCGCCGGGCTGGAGGACGCCCGGAGGACGGCCGAGGCGGCGGGCCGGGCCCTCGGGGTGCCTCCGGAGGAGGTGCTGGTGGCCTCCACCGGCGTGATCGGGGCCCCCCTGGACGTGGACAAGATCGACCGGGCCCTTCCCGGGCTCGTGGCGGATCTCTCGGAGGAAGGCCTTCCGAGGGTGGCCCAGGCCGTCGTGACCACGGACTCGTTTCCGAAGCTCAGCCGGTTCGACGGTTCCGCCGGAGGGCGGCCCTATCGGATCGTGGGGATCGCCAAGGGGGCGGGCATGATCATGCCGGACATGGCCACCATGCTCTGCTTCGTCCTGACCGACGCGGAGGTCTCGTCCCTGGATCTGAAGAAGTCGGTGGTCCGGGCGGCGGACGCCACCTTCAACCGCATCACCGTGGACGGGGACACCAGCACCAACGACACGGTGTTTGCCCTGGCCGGCGGGAAGGCGGGCACCGGGGAGCTGGCCGGAGAGGACCTGGCCGGCTTCCGGGAGGGGCTTTGCCGCGTCATGGAGGCGCTGGCCGTGATGATCGTGCGGGACGGCGAGGGCGCCACCCGGGTGGTCCACGTGCGGGTCCGGGGCGCCGGGACCGCGGAGGAGGCCTTGCGGGCGGCGCGAACCGTGGCCAACTCGAACCTGGTCAAGACCGCCGTCTGCGGCAGGGATCCCAACTGGGGGCGGATCATGGCCGCCGTCGGCCGTTCCGGCGTGTCCATGGAAGAGAGGGCCGTGGACATTCTCATCAACGGCGTGGAGGTCGTGAGGGGAGGGCTGGGCAGGGGAGCCGAGGCGGAAAAGGCGGCGGCCGCGATCATGGCCGAGGAGGAGACGATCCACCTGACGGTGCACCTTCACCGGGGAGACCACGAGGACCGCGTGACCACCTGCGACCTCACCCAGGAGTACGTGTCCATCAACGCGGACTATCGGACCTGAGTCCACCTCCGCCGGACGGAGCACGGTGACCTCCAAACAGAGAAGAGGGGATCCGCATGGATTGCCCGGACGACGAGAAGTTCACCGTGGTGGAGACCTTGACCCGGCGGTTGGAGCGGGTTCGAGAGGCCGTGGACGAGGCGTCATGCGGCTGAGGCCTCGTCCGCGGGGAGCTCGATCACGAACCGGGTCCCGGAGGCCGGATCGGACTCCATCCGGAGGGTGCCCCGGTGCTGGTGCACGATGGAGTGGATGATGGCCAGACCCAGCCCGGTCCCCTCGCCGGCCGGCTTGGTCGTGAAAAAGGGGTCGAAGATCCGTCCCCGGATCTCCTCTGGAATGCCCGGGCCGTTGTCGGACACGCTGATGCAGGCGCGACCGTCCCAGGCGAAGCTTCGGACCTCGACGAGCCCCTGGCCCGCGGGTTTCTCCTTCAGGGCGTCCATGGCGTTGATGATCAGGTTCACCAGGACCTGCTGAAGCCCGCTTCGGTCCGCCCGAACCGGGGGCAGCCCTTCCCCCTTCTCCATGACGTAGTGGATTCCCTTCATGCGGAACTGGTGCTCGAGCAGCCGGTGGGTCTCCTCCAGCACCCGGTTGACGTCCACGACCTCCCGCACCCCTTCCGGGGCCCTGGAGAAGGACCGGAACTTGATGATCATCTCCTTGAGACGGTTCAGCTCGGACTGGATGGTTTCCATCTGTCTGCGCTGTTCCTCGTCCATGGGGTCGTCCAGCATGAGCTCCACCAGACCCAGGAGCGAGGTGAGGGGCTGACCGATCTCGTGGACCACGCCGGCCGACATCTGCCCGAAGGCGCTCATCTTGGCGGTCTGTACCAGAAGCCTCTGCCCCTCCTCGAGCTTCCGGCTCATCTCGTTGAACGACCGGCCCAGGGTCTCGAACTCGTCTCCGCTTTCGATCTGCACCCGGGTCCCGAGCTCCCCCCCGGCGATGCGCTCGGTGGCTGTGCGAAGCGTCTCGATGGGGACGAGGCTCTTGCGAATCAGGGCGACGCTCAGCAGGGCCACGATCCAGAAGGTCAGCAGGACCGTGAGCAGGAAAAACAGCTTGAAGCTGCTCACCGGGGAGAGGACGCTGGCGCGGGACTCGGCCAGGAGGATGGTCCAGCCCGGCACGAAGAATCGGTACTTGATGAACAGCTTCCAGGACGCGGCGATGTACCGCTCCCCCTCCAGCTCGAACCCGAAGTGCGACCGGGGCGCCGGGCTCCGGAGGTCGTCCAGGAGCCGCTCATCGGCCCCGCGCACGGGGAGGGAGCTGACGAGGACCTGATTCCGGGGGTTGTGAATCACCATCTCGGTTTCCGGGGGAAGCGAGCCCTCGCCGCCGATGCCCCAGAGGTAGACCGGGTTGATCTCGGCCAGGAGGATCGGTGTGGAGGGGCGCCCGGGGTCGACCAGCCTGGCCATGAACACGGCGTGGTGGGGCTTCTCCGGGCGGGTCACGAGCAGCGTGTTCCCTGCCGCCAGGTGGTCCCGTTCCGGTCCCGTGGGTTGCGGGGCCGACGACATGTCTCCCACGAGATTCCGGAGCGATCCGTCCGGGCCGACCAGTGCCAGGTTTCGAATCCGGCTCCCCGCGCCCTTGTCGGAGGCGTAAGGGACCAGCGTGATCCGTCCCGGGACGCCCTCCCGCAGGTCCGCGGCGATCATCCTCAGCTCGGTCTCGAGAAAGAGCAGGTGCTCGTAGATCTCGAACCCCTTGGCCTTGCAGGTCTGTCTGAGCCGCAGGTTGGCCTGCTCCTCCAGCTCCTGGCTCACGAACAGGAAGGTGAACCCGGAGAGGATCAGGAGCGGAAGCAGGGCGCAGAACACGAACAGCCCGAACATCCTTCGGGCGACCCGGCTTCTGAGGAAGCTGATTTCGACGTGGGCGATGCGCATGGTTCGTGGTTGATCAAACTCCATGCCATGGGAGCGAGAAAAAGACAAGGGTTCCTTTTGGGCGGGAGCGTCAGAACTCCGAGGCCGGTCCGATGTACTCCCCGTCCGTGGCGCGGATGATGTCGTCCCGGCTCTGCTGGGCCGTGAGCGCCGGAACGCTCTCCCCGTCCGGTCCCATGCTCCACAAATCGTAATCGTAGTTGATCGGGTTCAGAAAACGGTCCTTCCGCCGTTTTCCCGGGGGAACCTTGTCGAAGGCCTGGTACTGGTACGGGTTCCCCCAGGGGTCCTCGAAGGTCCCCATGCCCAGGTCGTCCAGGCTGTCGGGAAGCTCGCCGTTCTCCTGAAAGTAGATCTCGATGTAGTTCTGGATACTGTTCAGCTCCTGGATCACCACGTTCTGCCGGGTCTCCTCGATGATCTTTCTATAACCCATCATGGCCATGCTGGCCAGGGTCCCCATGATCGCCACGCAGATGAGGAGCTCCACCAGCGTGAAGCCCGGAAGACGGTTTCTGCCCCTGATGGACTCTATATTGATCAAAATATGTAATTGTCTAGGGTATATCATATATCAAAAAGGGTCCTTCCCCGCTGGGGAAAGGCTCGAAATCGTCGTGGTTCTTCCACGTCTTCGTCTGCATTTTGACGGTGGCGCCCTTGCGGATCGCCCCCTCGATTCAGATCCCGAAGTGCGGTCTGCATCCTCGCGCACTGCCCGCGGAGCTGAAGGAACTCGGCCTCCAGGCGGTCCGGCAGCGGGGCGTCCTCCAAGTCCGGAACGATGCGCTCGATCAGGCGCTGGAGTTCCTGGTTTTCGTCCCGCACTCGATGCAGGTTTTCCTGGAGCCCGTCCAGGGAATCCGACAGCTGCTTCAGGTCGTCGAACAGAAAGTCGCCCTTGCGGGCCCTGGGCGAGCTCCAGTCTTTTCCCCCGACAAAGGCCTGGACGGCGGAACGGAAGCGGGGAAGCGGTCCCACGATCCGGTTCGAGATGATCAGGGAGTGGAGGCTCAGCAGGATGAACACGAGCAGGAGGACCGGCCAGAGATGGGCGTGAAGGAACAGAATGGTCCGGCCGAGGTTCATCTGCTCCATCCAGCCGGTCTCCGTCGAGTTGAGGCGCAGCACCAGGGGCAGGAACAGGGCGGCCGCGAGCGAGAGGATGATGATGACGAAATGGAGCCATTCGTGCAGGAGAAGCCGGACCTGCACCTTGGGGTGGACCACGATGGTTCTTCTCTTGTACAGGGTCATAGCCGGGAAGCCTTATTCAGCGCTCGGTGAAACGCGGCCTCGGTGCCGGGGGCGCTCTTCTGAGGCCCCTTCGTTTGCGGGAAACCCGGTTCTCCTCGGGGGGACGCTCCCCGGGAAATCTGCAATTCATATGCCAGCTTCCGGAGCCTCGTTCGCGAACCGGCCACATGGAGAAAGGGCTTTGAAAGCGCGCGGCTTACTGCACAACCATCATTCGGGCCATGACCAGGCCCAGGAGCAGCGCGGCGAGGCCGAGGCCCAGAACCCATTTGAGCCGGCTTGCGTGCGGTGGGCGATCCTTTGGAGGGAGGGTGGTTTTCGAGTTGAACTGAGCCAGCAGGAGGATCCGGTCCCGGAAGAGGAGTCCGGTCCGGGATCCGGGGTTCTGCAAGAGAAACGCCTGGTACCGGTATGCCGCCAGGTCCAGGCAGCGGGCCTCCCGGCAGTAGGCCAGAAAGGCCTCGTGCCTCGTCTCGTCCTCGGGCCGGGCTTCCACCTCCCGCCAGAGGCTTTCGGCTCGGGGGTCCTCGTCTCCCGCCCGGCGGAAGCCCCCCGGGACCCGGGCGGCCCCGCCTTCCCAGACGGCGAACACGAGGCCGCACTTGGGGCAGGACTCGCTTCGCCGTCGAACCTCTCGGAAGCATCTTGGGCACGGAAAGGTGGAGGCTTCCGGGGTGTCCGTTTGGGGGGTGTCCGATTTTTCAGGATTCACGACTCATCACGGAACAGGTTGTCGAGAAAGGGGAGGATCTCCTTTTTGAACTTGAGGGGCTTCTCGAAGTAGGGTTTTCCCCGGTTCACGAGCTCCTCGGCCACCTCCGGCTCCCAGACGAACGAGGTGAAAAAGGCGTGGTTCCTGAAGCCGTACTGCTGCTCCATGGTGTCGGCGAGGTCGAAACCGCTCTCGAAACGGAGCTTGATGTCCGTCATGAGCAGGTCGATCTCCTCCCGGTGTCCTTCGTACGCCTCCAGGGCCGTGGACACGCCGTCGGCCGCGAACACCCGGTACCCGTTTCGCGTGAGCCAGTCCGAGATCATCATGAGCACGGAGTCGTCGTCGTCGACGACAAGAATGCCTCGCTTTTTCATGGTCCTCCATCCTTTTTTCTGCAGCGGCCGCGGCCGGGGAAGCAGTGCCCGCTCCGCCTGGAACACTCCTCTCGCACGACTCCGTGCGTTCGGGGCCACGGACTCGGGCCCCGGTGCTGGAGGGCGTTGGCGCACAAGATAGCACACGGGGGATGTGGAGGCAATCCGATGGGTCGCAAAAAGCCCCGAGGCTTCGATGTCCGCCCCGGGCTTTCGACGGTTTGCCGCCTTTCCAGTGAAAGGCTGGGGCCGGGTCGATACAACGGTTCAGCTTTTGAGAAATACGGGGATCATCACGAGTCCCCACAGGAGCGCGGTCAGACACAGGATCAGGACCGTCTTGAGCCCGGAGAAACGCCGGAGGGCGCAGCGGGGCTTCGGAGAGGGTCGGGGGTTGAACTGGGCGAGCAGGACGATCCGATCCCGATTCGCCCTGCCCAGGGGGTGATCGGGGCTTCTGTGGAGGAACGCCTGATACCTGCGGGCTGCGAAATCCAGCTGCCGGGATTCCTGGCAGTGGACGAGAAACGCCTCGTGGGAGGCTTCGTCGTCGGGACGGGCTTCCACCCTCCTCCACAGCGCGTCGGCACGGAGGTCCACCGGTGCATCCCATGGCATCGCCCCGGTCGTTCCGTGCTCTCGGACGGTGGCGTCTTCCCAAAGGGCGAAGATCAGGCCGCACTTGGGACAGGACTTGCTCCCGCTCCGGACGGAACGAAGGCATTTCGGGCAGTGGGAGGCTTCCTGGTTCCCTCCTTCTCCGTCGCGTGCGGGAGGTTCCAGAAAGAACCGGCCGCGGCAGGAAGGGCAGGTGAGGTGGAGCCCCTGTGTCGATGTGGTGAACTCGAGGACCGGAACCGATCGGCCGCAGTTCCGGCAGTCGATCTTCAGAACCGGTTGTCTCGAAGCATGGGCCCCCGGCGCGGGTTGAACGGCCGCGGACGGGAAGGCCCGGTCCGCACGTGGGAAGGGTTGTGGACTGGACATGGCTTCCGGGGGAACTCCTTTCCAAGGGATGTTCGGATCCGGGCCCCTCAAGCGAAACCGCCGGCCATCCTCTGTGATGCCGATCCCGGCGGGCTGCCGGAGGCAGGCGTGCTCTGCCACGCTGTCCGGACCGCCGCCTCGAAGAGGCCCAGGTCCAGAGGCTTCGCCATGTACAGCACCAGACCGCAGACCCGGCAGACCCGTTCGGTCTCTTCGGAGTAATCGGAGGACGTCATGATCACACGCAGGGACGGCCGGATTTGTTTCAGCGCGGGAATGAGATGGTGTCCCTTTCCGTCCGGCAGATCCACATCAATGACCGCCAGCCGGACGGCGTAACGCCGGATCAGGTGGACGGCCTCCTTGCAGCAGGAAGCCTTCAGGACCCTGTGTCCCAGCTTCCGATGAATCCGCCTCATCGCCTCGAGGGCGACGCTGTCCTGATCCACCAGGAGCACTGCCTCCTCCATGAGTTCTCCTCTCCCGTTTGCAGGAAACCCGCCTCTTTCAGTCCAGACAGACGATTTTGGTCACATAGGGATACCGGTTGTCTCCGTACAGGGTGACCGTGATTCGGGCCTTGCAGGGGACGTGAAGCTGTTCGAAGGAGACGGGGTTGCCGTCCCGGTCCAGAACGGCGGCCTCGGGCTCTACTCGAAAGGGTCGTTCATTGACATAGATGAAATGAGCCCCGGGCGCCTTCTCCTCGATGAGGACCACGCGCGTCTCCGCCTGGGCCATGGCCGGCGGCGCCGGCGGCAGGGCCATGGCGGTTCCCGCCGGAACCAGGAGCAGGGCGAGGCAGAGTACGACGCTAACTGCTTTTGCCGTTTTCATGGCTTCCAAGCCTCCTCAATGCTTTTCCCGCCAGCTGATCAGGCCGCTCTTGATCTTGAAGGCGGGCGTGATGATTTCCTCCACCACCGTGCCCGTGCTCTGCTGGATGAAGGCCTTGGCTCCTTCCTCCCTGCCCACGTGGACCCCGAGGGGCGAGGATTTGCCGGCGCCCAGACGGATGCGGCCCAGGAGGCGGTCGTACTCGACGAACACCCCGTTCTCCTCGACGACGATGGTCTCGTTGTCGTCCTCGAAGACCGATTTGTAGTAAGGCGTCCCCGTCTCGAAGTAGAGCCCGTAAAGGTAGCTGTCCCCGCCGAAACCGCAGATGTCGCCGCTCGGCAGGAAGGTCGGGGCAAAGGCGATGCCTCCGAGGATGGTGAACTTGGCCAGGGCGCGTTCCCCGGTGATGTCCAGCGTCCTTCGCCAGCCGTCCTTGGCCCGGGCTGCGTCCACCAGATCGTCCCACGTGCCGAACAGGTTCAGGGAGTCGTCGTAGACCTTGCCCGAGCTGGTGACGATGTACGGATCGGCGTCGAACAGATCCGTGTCGAAGTCCAGCGTCTTGGCCTTGGTGTCGTCGTGGTAGTAGTCGTCCGGGGCCGTGTCGTAATCGGCGTTGAAGAACGGGTCCTTCAGCCCGAAGATGTACTGGGGGTCGGTGCTCGACTTGTCGGCCTCGGAGAGGTAGCGGCCGGTCCCGCCGTAGACCCAGACGTTGTCGAAATGGTCGATGCTCAGCGACAGGTCCGCGGTAACCGGCCCCGGCGTGGCCGCGAGCTCGTCGAAGGTCCAGGGTCGGGTCGCGTGGTTGGGGTCGTCCACGTAGGTGGCCGTGTCCGACCAGTCCCAGGGGATCCCGATCCTGTACACCTTCCCCAGCCAGGAGCCGCTGTCGTAGCTCTCTCCGATGTAAACGGCGTCCACGTTGAAGTTGAGCTCCTTGTCCAGGGAGACCGGCGAGTTCATGAAGGCATTGCTCTCCGAGGTCTCGAACAGCCAGGCGTTGGTGACGCCCGAGCCGAACTCGGTCGGGTTGGGATAGGCGTTTCCGGTCTCGAGGTCCACCACGTAGACGTGCCCGTTGTTGGTGGTGGTCCCGTCGTAGGTGGTCGGGCCCGAGCCGAACACCGCGAACCACTCGTCCTTGACGCGAACCACGGACGGTATGGACATGGTCATGCCCAGATCCTTGTAAGTCCGTTCCCAGAGAAGCTTCGGGTCTCGTGGCTCCGTAATGTCGATGGCTGCATAGCTGGGATGGAACGTACGGGTTTCGTAATACGTCGTCCCGGTTCCGTCGTCGAACCAGTCCTCTACGCAGATCTGCTTGCCGCCCATGTTGAGACCGACGAGCATGACCGTGCCCCAGTCGTCCTCCGCGTCGTCGTCCGAGTAGTGGGTATTGTCCGGGAAGATCTTGGCATCGAACACCTTGGGTTTCAGGTCCACGTAATACGTGTGGGTGTAATCCCAGTAGGGCAGCCACTTCAGGTGGGGCAGCAGGCTCTGGGGAATGTAGGCCCAGATCTCGTCGCCGATGCGCTCCGCCGGGGGCGCTCCGGAAGGCTTGGTGTACTGCTTGGAGACCGCGTTGTACCGCCAGGAGGTGAAGGCGTGGAGCATGCCGTCGTTCGCCCCCACGTAGACCACCGTCTCCCGGTCCTTGTAGGCGTCGTAGTAGTCCTGGTAGGACGGGTCGCTGTAAATGACGTGGTAGTTCTCGGGCGGCTTGGAGACGGCCACGGGCGTGGACTGGACGATGTCCCCCAGCTTCCACACGTCGTCCTCCAGGATTCTGGAGCGGATGAGCATGGGGGTGACGCCCGTGAACCCGTCCTCCTTGCCCCGGACGTACTCGATCAGGTTGTGGACCCGGTCGTCCTGCGTGGCTCCCAGGTAGCTCCAGACGGCGTCGTCCCGCACGCCCAGGTAGGGGCCGACGGCCGGGGTCGCGCCGGAGGTGTGGAAGCGGACCACCTCCCCGATGTCGTCGAAGGCGTCGTTCCCCGCGTCGTGCACCAGTCCGTCCCCGTCCTTGTCCGTGTAGGTGAAGATCTTTCGATCCGAGGCCGGCCGCTCCGCCAGGAGGCTGCCCGCCTCCCAGAGCGGGTGGATCTGGTCCAGCTCGACCACCTCGTAGGGCGCGGTCTCCGTGTCCGGGTACGGCGTGGTCCCGCTCACGTCGAAGACCCGGATCTTGGCGTCGCCGTCGGCCTCGTCCAGGAAGTAGGAGACGACCCGGTCCCGGGTCGTGTCCAGGGCCAGGTCCCCGTCCGTGTCCTCCCGCAGGTTGCCGAGCTGGTCCGCCCAGAGGCTCTGCAGGTAGCCCACCCAGGTGACCTCCGTGGTCCCGCTGGTGAGAGACGGCCGGAAGTAGGCCTGGACCAGGTTCCCCTCGCCCTCGCCCGAGGTGGCCAGGACCGACACGGCCGTGCCCGAGGCGGCCCGCTGGAGGATGTCGTTGATCGCCCTCAAGAGCTGGGACTCCAGCTGGTAGCCGTCGCTCGCCTCGTAAAATGTGTCCGGGTTTCCGTCTCCGTCCGCGTCCCACTCGTCGTCCCGGTCGGGCCTTCGGTTGCCGTTCTTGTCCTCGAACCCGCCGTTCCTGGCCGCGTCCTTGAGGAGGTTACGGGCTGAGCTGTCCGCGCCGAAGGCGTAAACGTTGTAGAGGATCAGGTTCTGGTCGCCGTAGAGGTCGTCCCGGAGGTCGTTGGTCCGGGCGTAGAGGGCCAGGTCGTCCAGGTAGTCCGAACCGCTCGACCCGCCGCTCTCGTCGTTGGGCACGGTTTCCACCACCTGCCAGCCGAGGTCGTAGGTGTAGGGGGACGCGCCTGTCCGCCACTCGGGCGTGTCCGTGGTGCCGGAGACCACGATCTCGCTCGTGCCGGAGGTGGAGTCGTAGTAGTTGACCGCCGTGATCTCTCCGGAGTGGATCAGGATGTCCTCGGAGTCGTACAGAACCAGGGTCTTGCCGATGTAGGTGTCGTTGAACGGGGTGGTGCCGGAGGGATAGGGGGACGCACCGGTGGAGAACGTGGTGGCCCCGGCCGCGTAGCCGTCGATGTAGTTGAGGTAGAAGGTCTTGGCGGTGTCGCTCCCGGCCTGTGCCTGAAGGCGTCCGTCCGGCGTGGTGCCCGAGTCGTACACCGTGATCCCGTCGTTTTCGTCCCCGTCGTAGTCCTTGAGCGCGTCCGGGACGTAGAGGTCCTTGGTGGAGGCCCCGTCCGTGAGGAGGAGCACGAAGCTCTTGGCGCAGTGGACCGGGTCCGGGTTGTTGTAGGGATCGTCGGCCGCGGTGCTGTTGGGGATCACGTTGTTGGCCTGGTCCAGGTAGGCCTCCACGTCCTCCTGCATGTAGTACTTCATGACCGTGTAGTAGGTCTCGGCCAGGGGGGTCCAGGTGTCCGAGGCCTGGTTCTGGATGTTGTTGATCATGTCCGTCATGCTGGAGCCGATGGTCCGGGGGATGATGCCGCCGTTCTGGCGGCTCTTGCCGTCGTCCCCCTGGTTGAAGAAGGTCAGGCCGAAACGGGCCTGGGCCCAGAGCCGCTGCATGATGCCGGCCAGGTTCCCGTCGAGGAAGTTGGCATCCTCGTCCGGGAGCTCGACCCCGTTGATGTCCTCGCCTTTTTTCACGCGGATGGTGTAGGAGGCCTGGCCCACGTCCGCCCAGGAGGTGGTCCCGGAGTCCCAGTACTTGAACTCGAAGTCCCCGCCCGTATTGTAGACGTAGAACCAGGTGTCCGCAGGACAGGGGGAGACCGATGTCGGCACCTCGCTGGTGCCGCTCATCTGGCCGAAGTACTGGAAGTAGCTGTACTCCGAGCTCGAGCCCTCCCCGATGTTGGTCTGGTTGCCGCCGCCGGTCCGCGACGTGGCCAGCCCCCCCATCATGACCTTGCGGATCACGTCCACCCGGCGCATGGCGGCCCAGTTCAGGAAGTTCCCGTCCCAGGCACCCGCGGTGTCCCGGACAAAGACGCCGCTCGAGTAGGTGTACCGCTTGTGGGGTTCGAAGTAGCCGTAGTAGCGGGTGCCGTGGTCGTAAGGGTCGGTGTAGGCCGGGCCGTTCATGCTCCCCGAGTTGTCCACAACGAGCATGATGTTGGGCTCCACGGCGTTGATCTGGAACACGGGGTAGACCGTGTAGTCACCCATGGTGGGTTCGGTGCAGGCGGCCTCGACGACACCCGAGAGCCCCGTCAAGGTTGCACAAACGGTGATCAACACGAAGAGGAATCGAGTCGTGCGACGTTTCTTCATGATCAAAGCCCTCCGGAAACTCCAACCACCTTGCGGTACTCCGCCACCACATTGGATTGGGCCGAGTTGGGACCTGTCCCGATGCAGTCCATCAGGTAGAAAATCGCGAGACCGCCGCTGGTTCCGGCCCCCACGCCTTCGGCGCCGCTGGCGAACTCCACCCCGCCCCCGGCCAGGCTCCTCTGGCCTGTCCGTGCGACGTCCAGTTCGACGCGGTGCCCGGAAAGGATGAAGCGGAGATCGTTGTCGCTGTCGTGGGCCTTGTATCCCATGACCTCCCGGTAGAAGTCGCTGGTGCCGCTGTCCAGGTAGCTGACCGAGGCGAGGTCCGGCTGGGTGCCTCCGTCCACGCAGGCGGAGATGACCTTGGGGGTGGCGTAGACGCCGCTGTCCGCATGGTGGAAAGCCATCTCGTGAAACTTGTGGTTGCCCGCGATCTGGATGTCGATCTCCGATGTCCTGGAAGCGGAGACACCGATCATGGTGAGGAGTGCCAGTATGACGAGCGCAACCACCATGACCGCCCCGCGCTCTCCGTCACGTGCGGGTTCCATCCGGCCGCTGACGCCTTCCGGCTGAATCGGTTCCATCAAACAATCTCCGGCACGATGCCCCGAAGGGACATCTCCTTGGTCTGTCCGTGGTCTCCCCACTGCACGATGACCTGAATGGTCTTGGTGCGCTCCAGGATGTGGTCTTCCGCGATGTTCCAGTAGATCCGGTAGTCGCCCTGGTCCTCGTGGCCGTCCGCCGTGGCCGCCGTGTCGTGGCCCAACCCCCCGCTGCCGTCACCGTCCGTGTCGGCCAGGTCCGGGTCGTCGTAGTCGACCAGACCCTGCTGGAGGAGCTTGTCGAGCTTGTCCGAGGCCCAGGAGGTGCCCTCGGTCACGTCGTTGGCAAAGGCGTTGCCGCGGATCGCCGAGACCTGCATGGAGGCCACAGCCAGGAGCCCGAAGCAGAGGATGGCGACGGCCAGGATCACCTCGAGAAGGGTGAACCCGCTCTCCCCGACCGCCTTCGAACAGGGTTTTCTCTGGTCCATGGTACCTCCCCTTACTCGAGGCCCAGGTTCCGGCACTTGACCTGGGCCGTGAGGACGTTCCGCCGGTAACGGTCCCCGGGCGCCGTGTAGATGGCATCGCCTTGCTGGTTGCGGTAAGTCACGGAGTTGGTGTACCCCCGGATCGGCCTGCCGGTCCGGGCCACCACCGTGATCTGGATGGAACGGATGTCGTCCAGGGCCCCGGTTACGGCCCCGTTGCCGTCCAGATAGACGAAGTTCAGGGCGTCGATGTGCTCGGCGGCCATGACCGGCGTTCCGCCGGTCTGCCTCACCAGGTCGTTGAGACCGTCCCCGTCCGTGTCGGAAAGGCTGTAGGTCACGGTCTCGTCGAGATCGCCCACGTCCCCGTCCGGGTCCCCGGTCCCGGCGTCGTCCGTGAGATCCATGCTCACCCGAATGGAACCGCTCCCCGCCGAGAGGATGCCGGCATCGGCCGTTCCGGCGGGGTTGTACCCGGCCATGCGGATCTCCCGCTTCAGGTTGTACATGGCCGCCCGCAGGTTCTGCTGCAGGGCGGCCACCTCGCTCTGAACGATGTAGGAGTTCTGCTGTGCCGCAAACGTGGTGTAGATCCCGGCCATCACCACCCCGCTGATGACCATGGTGACCAGCAGCTCGACCAGGGTGAACCCGCGCTGGCCCTGCGGCGGACCCGAAGATCGATGACGCGGCCGCTTCATGGTGTTCCGCCTCCATTGCAGAGAAGAAGCATTCGGCTACTCCCAGGAACCTCCGTCCCACTTCTGGAGCAGAACCACGCCCGTGCTCAACGCTCCGACCCGATAGTGGGCCGTCTCGCGTTCGTTGGAGAGGTAGGCGTAGCCCCCGTTGCTGAACCCCCGCACGTCGAACTCGAGATAGTTCGTGCTGAAGGTCTCGCCGCCGGGCCCGTCGAAGTTGATGCCGTAGCCGTAGCTCCCGAGGCTCACGGTCCTGGCCGTCCCGGACCCCGTGTGGAGGTACCGGTCGGGACTCGTGTAATAGGAGACGCCGGTGGAGGCGTTCTCTCTGACCGCACGGAGCTTGGTGGCCTGCACATGAGAGTAGAGGTCCTGGGCCGAGGTCCTGAGCCTGTAACCGGGAAGCCAGACCGAGAAGGCCGGGATCGCGGCCAGCGCCAGGATGCCGAGGACCGCCACGACGACCAGCAGCTCGGTCAGCGTGAACCCGGAACGCCCGCTTCGGATCTCATCAACGTCTTTTCCCATGCTTGCCTCCCGATCGGCCGGTTCGGGCCTGATTCATCCTTCGGGAAGGGGCAGGTCCAAGTTTTGTGCCAAAGGAGGGCGCCGGATAAAATATCATTGAAATCAATAGGATAACAGGGGCAGGGGTGGGCGGGAGCATCTCCCGGGGAGGAATGGCCCTCCGGGAGAGGCGCAAATTGCAACGAAGGAGAGAAAAAAGATTAAAAAATCAAAGGATTGATTGAGAGTGGCGAATTGCCACTGAGGGGCATTTTGCAACCCTGCGGAGGATCACTCGAGCCCGTACCGCCGGATCTTGCGATGCAGCGTGGACTTGTCGATCCCGAGCAGCTCGGCGGCCAGCGTCTTGTTGTTTCCGCTGCTTGCCAGGGCCTTCCGGATGGCCTCGATCTCCAGCTCTTTTAGATTGAGTGGGGTTTCTCCGGCCGGCCGCGGGTGGGCGGCCTCCACCAGCTCCGGGGGAAGGTCCCGCACCTCGAGCTTCTGCCGGCTCGAGCTGGTGGCGGTGCAGCGCTCCAGGAGGTTCTCCAGCTCGCGGACGTTCCCCGGCCAGTCGTAAGAGAGAAGAACGTTCATGGCCCCCGGCGAGATGGCGTCCGCCTTGGACTTCCCGGCGGCGTGCAGCTTCTCGAGGATGTGACCGACGATCACGGGAATGTCCTCTTTGCGCTCCCTGAGCGGCGGGATCCAGAGCGGCAGCACCCGAATGCGGTAGTAGAAGTCCTCGCGGATGCGGCCCGTTTCCACCGCCTCCTGGAGGGAGCGGTTGGTGGCGGTGATGATGCGGACATCCACGGGCACCTCCCGCTTCCCGCCGACCGGCCGCACCACCCGCTCCTGGAGGACGCCGAGAAGCTTGACCTGGAGGTCCGGTGGTATTTCCGTGATCTCGTCCAGGAAGAGCGTCCCCCCGTGAGCGGACAGGATGATGCCCAGATTGTCCCGAATCGCGCCGGTGAACGCCCCCTTGGCGTGACCGAAGAGCTCGCTTTCCATCAGCTGGGGGACGATGGCCCCCACATTGACCTCCACGAAAGGTTCGTTCTTGCGGGAGCTGTTGTTGTGAATCGTCCTGGCCAGAAGCCCCTTGCCGGTCCCGGACTCCCCCTCGATGGAGATGGGGGTGTCCTTGCGGCTGAGCTTGTGGATCGTTTCGTAGAGCTCCTGGACGGGGCGGCTGATGCCCACGAACTCGCCCATGTACCCCCGTTCCAGAAGCTCCTTCTTGAGGAGCAGGTTTTCCCAGAGGATGGCCTTCTCGTTGAGGGTCTTCTTGATGACTTGGTGAATGTGCTGCAGCTCCAGGGGCTTGAGCAGGAAGTCGAAGGCGTGGAGCCGGACGGCCTGGATGGCCTCGTTCATGGTGCCGTAGGCCGTCATGAGAACGATGCTGATGTCCGGGTGAAGCTCCCTCGCCTTCGTGGCCAGGGCGATCCCGTCCAGCCCGGGCATCTTCAAGTCGGTCACGAGGATATCGAACCGCCGCTCCTCCAGGACCTCCAACGCGGCGTTCCCGTCGGACAGGCAGGTGACGTTCAGCCCGCGACGCTCGAGAAAGGTATCCAGAGAGCGAAGAAAACCGGTCTCGTCGTCCACAACCATGATTTGAAAGGAGCGTTCGAACTCCGGTAGATCCGTGTCAGCATTCATGCGGGTGTCCGCCGAAAAAGACGTTCAGGGAAGGGATGGTCTCCTCCCTGGCGGGGGTGAAACCGTCCGCATCCCCGGTTTCTGGAGACATTCGATCTGAAAAGTAACACGCGACAGGTGCGGAAGCAAATCCGATGGAGGCCATCAAAGCCCCAAGCTTGGAAATCTGCCTTTGGAAATTCAACGGCTCATAGCCTCTCCCGCAGCAGGTGAGCAAGTTTTTGCGATTCCGTCAACGCGCCGTTCACCCGGAGCCTTTCATCGGGAGATAGACATTGAAATGGGCCTGCGATGTATATTACAAGGAAACGGGGTCGGCGGGCTCGCGTGGCCGAATGGTGCAGAAGGCGATCGGGATCTCCCGTCCGTTTCCGTGAAAGACCTTTTTCCTCGCCTCGATGTGGTGGTCCTGACTCATGCGGTTCAGGAAGGCCATGGTGGTCTTTCGAAGCTCCGCAGTGATCAGGATGGTCCCCTGCGGCCGCAGAAGGGTTCGAAAGAGGCCGAGGAGCGGAGCGAAGTCGGACTCGCGGTAGACCACCTCCGACCCGATGATCCAGTCGAAGCGTCCCCGGAGTGTGGGGGCGTGCCAGTCCATCTTGTGGATCTCCGGGAAGGGGCCCGGCCCCGAGTTGAGCAGGGCATTGGCCCGGGCGAACTCCAGGGCGTGGTCGTCGTGCTCCGTCATGGTCACGCGATGTCCGAACGAGGCGGCGACAATGCCCACGAGACCCACCCCGCAGCCGATCTCCAGGATGCGGCGGTCGGGATCCGGCTCGAGCCCGGCCATGTGATCGGCCAGCAGGATGGAGGACTCCCAGATCTTGGTCCAGAGGGGGAACCCCTGCATCGGGTCCTCCGGCTGGATGAAGCGATCCAGGCTCTTGGCCAGCATGATCTCGAACCGCCTGCCCCGGATGGCCAGCTCGGCCGTTCGGGGATCGTACTCGGTTTGAAAGGCCTCCACGGACTGCAAGACGGACCTCCTTGGGGTTGCTCGAATGACCGGCGCATCTGCCGGAACCAGAGAACCACAAAAACCACAGGAAATCAATAGGGCTTCTCCCAAGACCGTCGGGAGGCGCAATCGAAGGCACGCAACCGTTTCGGAGGGGAACCATGAGTGAGACCAGGCTGACCGGCATGGGCGCCAACGAGACCGTGGAAAAGCAGAAGAGGCGGGGACGCGGGGCAGGGGCTCCGTACGATTCGAGCGCCTTTCGTGAGGACAATCGCCTCGCCCTGGATCTGACGTACGCCTTCGACGCGCCCGGCGAGGGTTCCATCTCGCGCGAGGACGTGGATTCCTTGATCCGTCCGATCCTGGAGGCCAAGGGCATGCTGGAGCGGGGCGAGGGGGACATTCGGGACGGCGAACTGATCATGACCGGTTGGCAGGAGATGCCCGAACGGATCGGACCGTCCCAGCTGGACGACATCCGATCCGCCACCGGAGCGCTGTCCCGTGAGATCGACGCGTTCGTGTCCATCGGCATCGGCGGCTCCTATCTCGGGATCGAGTCTACGGTTCGGGCGCTCACCCACACCCACTTCAATCAGCTGAGCCGGGAGGAGAGAGGGGGCGCCCCCGAGATCTACTTTCTCGGGCAGAACGTGGATCCGGACTACTTCCGGGACACGCTCGACATGCTCCGGGGCAAGCGGCTGGGGTTGAACGTGATCTCCAAGTCCGGGACCACGACGGAGACCGCGATCGCCTTCCGGATCCTTCAGCGGCTCCTGGAGGAGAACCTGGGGGAGGAGGAAGCCGGCCGCCGCATCCTGGTGACCACGGACCGCAACCGAGGCGCCCTGCGCGAGCTCGCCGACCGGAAGGGGTATCGCTCGTTCGTGGTGCCGGACGACATCGGCGGACGGTTCTCCGTGCTCTCCGACGTGGGGCTCGTGGGGCTCGCCGTGGCGAACATCGACATCGGGGCCTTCGTGGCGGGGTTTCGCAACATGCACCAGGTCTGCGCCTCCGACGACTTCTGGCGGAACCCCGCCCTCGTGCACGCGGCCGTGCGCCACGCGGCCTGGCTGAAAGGAAAGAAGATCGAGGTGGTGGCCACCAACGCCCTCGCACTCTTCTACGCGGCCCGATGGATGGAGCAGCTCTTCCCCGAAAGCGAGGGGCACAAGGGGCACGGCATGTGGGTGTCGCCCTCCCTGTACAGCGAGAAGCTTCACGCCAACGGGCAGATGGTTCAGCAGGGGGAGCGGAACATCCTGGAGACCTTTCTCCTCCTGGCCGAGCACGACAACCGGATCGGGATCCCGAGAGACGAGGCCGACCTGGACGGTCTCAACTTCCTGCCGGACCGCGGGGTGGACATGAACTTCGTCAACCGCAAGGTGGTGGAGGGACCGGCCTATGCCCACTACCAGGGCGGCGTGCCCAACATGACCCTGGAGGTGCCGCGGAGAAACGCCTACAACCTCGGCCAGCTCTACTACATGATGGAGAAGTCCGTGGCGATCAGCGGGTACCTTCTCGGCCACAACCCCTTCGTGCAGCCCGGCGTGGAGGCCTACAAGAAGGCCATGTTCGCCATGATCGGCAAGCCGGGCTACGAGGACAGGGCGGCGAAGATGGAGGAAAACCTCAGCAAGATGGAAAGGATTCGCATTCATGCTTGATCGACCGATCATCCTGGCGACGAGGAACAAGGGAAAGATCAAGGAGTTCGAGGCCCTCCTCTCCGGCTTCGACGTGGCGTTTCAGAGCCTCGACGACTTCGGGCCCGTCTCCGAGGTGGTGGAAGACGGGACCACTTTCGAGGAGAACGCCTACAAGAAGGCCTCCCAGACGGCCCGGATGCTGGGCTTTCCCGCCCTGGCGGACGACTCGGGGCTGGTGGTCGAGGCCCTGGGCGGGGCGCCGGGCGTCCGGTCGGCCCGATACGCGGGCGAGGGCGCCTCGGACGAGGAGAACAACCGGAAGCTCCTCGAGGCCCTGGAGGGCCGGGACGACCGAAAAGCCGCGTTCGAATGCGTCATCAGCATTGCCGTGCCGAGGGGCCCGGCGCTCACCTACGAGGCGCGGTGCGAAGGGGAGATCGCCCGGAAGCCCGCCGGGGCGAACGGGTTCGGGTACGACCCGATCTTTTTCTACCCGCCGCTGGGAAAGACCTTTGCGGAGCTCACGGCCGAGGAGAAGAACCGGGTCAGCCACCGCGGCAAGGCCATGGCCGAGCTGCAGGGGGAGTTCGACAAGGTGCTGCTCTGGCTGGAGCAGAGGCTCCGCGAGGAACCGTTCCAGACCCTGTAACCTTTCCGGGGTGCCCGGCTCTATACCCGCAAGCAACAAGACGGAAGCGATCCGGTGGGGGTTCGGAAAACCATTGACAATCTTTATAAAATGTATATTTTTATCGGAGTATGAAACCTGCCGCACTGGCAGAGACATCTCAAGGAGGAAAGCATGTTTCAGGTGACCGACAAGGCAGACAGCATGATCAAGGACTTCATCAAGGACAAGGGCGACATCCCGGGCATCCGGCTCTTTCTCGCACAGGGTGGTTGAGCGGGGCCCTCCCTGGGCATGGCTCTGGACGAGCCGAAAGACGACGATCAGGTGTTCGAGGTCAACGATCTCAAGTATGTGATCAACAAGGACCTGTTCAACCAGGTGAAGCCGATCAACGTGGATTTCGTGGACACTGCGATGGGCTCCGGATTTTCCATCCAGTCCAATCTGAACGCGGGCGGCGGCTGCGGCAGCAGCTGCAGCAGCTCCTGCAGCTGCTGATCGATAGGGAAGCGCTCTCGTTATTTAGGGGACGTTCTTGCATAATTCGATAACTCCCGTAGAGAGTTATCGAATTATGCAAGAACGTCCCCTTGTCTTTAGGAGACCGGAGCCGAATCGCACCTCAACGATCGGGAGGGCGGGCATGATACGGGACAACGTGAGAAGGATCCTCGACGAGCTGCCCGAGGGCGTCGAGCTGGTCGCGGCGGCCAAGACGCGGAGTGCGGAGGAGATCCTCGAGGCCGTGGAGGCGGGTCTTCGAATCGTGGGGGAGAACTACCTTCAGGAGGCCGAGGACGTGTTCGAGATCGTCGGGGACCGGGTGAAGTGGCACATGATCGGGCACCTCCAGCGGAACAAGGTCAAGAAGGCCGTGCGGATCTTCGACATGATCGAGACCGTGGACACCGTGAGGCTGGCCCGGGAGATCGACAAGCAGTGCGCCGGGGCGGACAAGGTGATGCCGGTGCTGGTGGAGATCAACAGCGGCGAGGAGGAGCAGAAGGCGGGCGTCCCGCCGGACGAGGCCGAGGGGCTCGTCCGGGAGATGGCGGGCCTGGATCACCTGAAGGTCGCAGGCCTCATGACCATGGGGCCCTTCACGGGAGACCCGGAAGAGGCCCGGCCTTACTTCCGAACGACCCGCGCCGTCTTCGACCGGCTCGCGGGGCTCGCGATCCCCGGCGTGGAGATGAAGACCCTGTCCATGGGCATGTCCAACTCCTACCGGGTCGCGGTGGAGGAGGGGGCCAACCTGGTGCGGATCGGGACCCTGATCTTCGGCGAGAGGAGCTACGGCTGAGGCTCGGCCGGCCGGGGTCCCCTCACCCGGGCGGGAGCCCGGCGGAGGCCGTCATCGAAGCGGACATGCATGAGGCGGGCACGGCGATTGGGGCATGCGGCGAAGGAGATGAGGAGGCTCGCGGGCAAGGCGATCCACGAGCGGAGGATGCTCGAGCACGGGGACCGGGTCCTGGCGGCGGTCTCCGGGGGCAAGGACAGCCTCTCCCTCCTGTGGCTCCTCCGGGAGCGGATCCGCCGGATCCCCATCGAGTACGAGCTCACCGCGGTCCACGTGGACCCGGGGTTCGGAGCGGACTCGGGGTCCCGCATGGCGGCCTTTTTCGAGGAGCACGGGTTCGCCCACCGCATCGTCCGCGGGGATTTCGGGCCCCGGGCCCACAGCCCCGAGAACCTGGAAAACCCCTGCTTCCTCTGCTCGCGGCTTCGCCGGAAGGCGCTCTTCGAAACGGCCGAGGCGCTGGGCTGCAACAAGATCGCGTTCGGTCACCACAAGGACGACCTCATCGAGACCCTGTTCCTCAACCTGTTCTACGGGGGCTCCATCAGCACCATGGTCCCGGTGCAGCGGTTCTTCGACGGGAGGATCACGGCCATCCGGCCGCTCTACCGGGTGGAGGAGAAGGTGGTGGCACGGTTCGCCCGGGAGATGGGCTGGCCCGAGATCGACCTGGGATGCCCCACGGCCGGGAGCAGCAAGCGAAACGAGATCAAGGAGATGCTCGCCCGGTTCTACCGCAGCAACCCCAAGATCAAGGGAAACATCTTTCACGCGCTGCAGAACGTGAGGGAGGACTACCTGCCCTAGCCCCGCGCCTCGTGGCCCTCCAGCCTTTCTACCGTCCGTCCTCCAGCATCTCGAGCGCCTCCCGTTCCACGCGCTCCGCCGTGATGCCGAACTTCTCGTAGAGCATTTCGGCCGGCGCGGAGGCGCCGAACTGATCCAGGCCGATCACCCGGCCCCGGTCCCCGGTGAACCGATGCCATCCCTGGGTGGCCCCGGGCTCGACGGCGATTCTCCTGTGCAGGTCGGGGGGAAGCACCTCATCGCGGTAGGCCGGGGGCTGGTCCAGGAACAGCTCCCACGAAGGCATGCTCACCACGCGGACCTTTCTCCCGGCCTTCTCCAGGCGATCGGCCGCCTTTAGGGCCGTGTGCACCTCGGACCCGGAGGACATGAGGAGGATGTCCGGCGGCCCGTCCCCGGGGTCGCGCAGCACGTAGGCGCCGCGGTGGAGGCCCTCCGCAGGCGCGAACACGGCCCGGTCGAGGGTGGGGACGCTCTGCCGGGTCAGGCAGAGCACGGTGGGGCCGTCCGTTCTCTTCAAGGCCGAGCGCCAGGCCTCGGCGGTCTCGTTGGCGTCGCAGGGCCGGATCACGGTGAGCCCGGGAACGGCGCGGAGACCGGCGAGCTGCTCGATGGGCTGGTGGGTGGGCCCGTCCTCCCCCAGACCGATGCTGTCGTGGGTCATGACGTAGATCACCCGGAGCCCCATCATGGAGGCCAGCCGCATGGGGGGGCGCATGTAGTCCGTGAAGATGAGAAAGGTCCCCCCGTAGGGAATGAGCCCGCCGTGGAGGGCCATGCCGTTGAGCACGGACCCCATGCCGTGCTCCCGCACCCCGAAGTGGACGTTGCGGCCGTGGTACTGCCCCTTCAGGAAGATCGGCTCGTCCTTGACCACGGTCTTGTTGGAGGGGGAGAGGTCCGAGGATCCTCCGATCAGGTTGGGGAGGAGAGGCGCGACCGCGTTCAGGATCCCGCCGGATGCGGCCCTGGTGGCCACGCCCTTGGCATCGGGCTCGAATACCGGGAGGGCGTCGTCCAGGCCGGGAGGCAGCTCCCCGCGCATCCAGCGATCCCACTCCCCGGCTTCGTCCGGGAAGGCGTTTCGATACGCCTCCAGCCGGGACTCCCAGGCCGCGCTCCACGCCCGCCCCCGTTCCCCGGCCTGACTGAAGTGCTCGACGGCCTGCTCGGGCGTGTGGAAGGGCGGGGCCGCGGGCCATCCCAGGTTCTCCTTGGTGAGCCGGAGCTCCTCCTCGCCCAGGGGCTCCCCGTGCGCCGAGGACCGGTCCTGCTTGTGGGGGCTGCCGAATCCGATGTGCGTTCTGACGGCGATGAAGGAGGGCCGGTCCGTCTCGTCCCGGGCCGCGCGAAGGGCCCGGTCCAGGGCCTCGACGTCGTTCCCGTCCTCGACCCGCTGGACGTGCCAGCCGTAGGCGCGGTAACGCCCTTCCCGGTCCTCGGTGAAGGTGAGGTCGGTGCTGCCGTCGATGGTGATCCGGTTGTCGTCGTACAGGCAGATCAGCTTGCCCAGCCCGAGATGTCCGGCGAGCGAGGAGGCCTCATGGGAGACCCCTTCCATGAGGTCCCCGTCCCCTGCGAGGACCCAGGTGTGGTGGTCCACGATCTCGTGCCCCGACCGATTGAACCGTGCGGCGAGAAATCGTTCGGCCATGGCCAGGCCCACGGCGTTGGCCAGGCCCTGGCCCAGGGGGCCGGTGGTGGTCTCCACGCCGGGCGTGTGCCCGTACTCGGGATGTCCCGGGGTCCGGCTCCCCCACTGGCGGAACTCCCGGAGCTCCTCCAGGGGGAGGTCGTACCCGGTGAGGTGGAGGAGGCTGTAGAGGAGCATGGAGCCGTGTCCGGCGGAGAGCACGAACCGATCTCGATCGGGCCAGTCCGGCCGGCCCGGGTCGTGCCTCAGAAAACGTGTCCAGAGGACGTAGGCCGCGGCCGCTGCGCCCATGGGCAGGCCGGGGTGCCCCGAGTGGGCCCGTTCCACCCCTTCCGCGGAGAGCATGCGGATGGTGTTGACGCAGAGTGTGTCCAGTTCGGATGTCATCGGGTCCCCCCTCTTCCCAATTGTGATGGAATCGAAAAAAGCCGGAAGCCTTGAGATCTGCCTTCGGCATTGCTACAGTTTATCCTGTATCCAGCGGCGGGTGAGCGGGTTTTTCGAATCCGTCGATCATGACGATTCGGTCTAGAACATGGGGGCGTACTTTATCGTATCCAGCCCGGGTGTCAAGGCGGTTGGCGGCGGGGCGGGTCGGCCCGTCCCGGAAGGAGGACGGCATGAGCCGGGAAGAACGCACCGTGGAGCACCTTCGCAAGGTGCTCCTTCGATTGGAACCGATCGGGGAGGACGGGTCCCCGATCGGAGAAGGCGGGATCACGCCGTTCGAGTTCGTGTTCGGGGTCGGCAGCCAGGGTCTGTCCCCCCTGGAGATGGCGCTGGAGGGCTGCAAGGAGGGAGAGGAACGGCACGTGACCGTCCCGCCCGAGGGGGTGGAGGCCCTGTTCGGCCACCTCGCCCCGCCTCCCCTCCGGCTCAGCGGGCCGGGGGGAACGGCGCAGGGGATCCGGGTCGTCGTGGAACGCGCCGAGCCGGCCGGAGACCGGGAGGTCATCCAGGCCATGTCCGGGGCCACCGAGTGCGGCTCGGACTGCTGCGGCCGCTGAAGCCCGCGAGAGGGAGTCACAGCGGGGCGGTCAGGCATCCCCGTGCCGCTTCATGAGTTCCAGGATCCTGCGAAGGGCGTCTTCCTGCGGGTCCTCCAGGGGCTCGCCGGACGCCCCGAGGACCCCCGCCCGTTCGAGGGTGCGCGCGATGGTCCGGGAGGGCCGCTCCGAGTAGAGGCCCCGAAGGGCCTCCAGGTAACGGCCCAGGTCCCAGATTCCCTTCTGCTGGTCCGGGTAGGTCGGCCCGTCGCCGCCCGTCCCGAGGGAGGAGGCCGTGACCCGTTCCCAGGCGGAAGGCGCCAGGTTGGCGCCCGCGGCGAGGACGCCGTGCCGGCTGGGATGGGCGAGAAACTGGCCCTCGTCCGCGTCGTAGACGCGGAAGTCGCTCCGGAACCGCACCGCCTTGTGGTAGTTCCGCGACCGGTCGAGGGTGCCTCGAAAGAACAGACCGCACACACCCGTTACGTGGGCCGCTTCCTTCAGCACGGCGGTCCGGATGTTGGCCCGCTTCAGCGGGCGGGCCGCCCGCCCGACCCGCTCCGGATCGTTGAACAGGATGAGCGGCCGGGACGCGGAGGAGGCGAGCTCCTCGCAGTGCCGGGGCAGGCCCCGGTTGCTGTGGTAGACGAGAGGCGTGTCCACCCAGAAGAGCGGTCCCTCGTATCCCCTGCCCTCGATCCCCTCCTCCAGGGCCTCGAGCATCGAGGAGGTCTCCTCCGGGGTCCTCCCGGAGATCCAGGCCATGAGGGGGACGCGGCCCCCGACCCGATCCATGGCGGAGAGGAGCAGCTCCAGGCGCTGCGACTGTCCCAGGCCGGATCCGCCTCCCGCATCCGGTCCGCAGAGGAGCACCCCCTGTACGTGAGGAAGCACCCGGTCCAGGAGCCGGTCGAGGCCCGCGCCGTCCACCGCACCGCTCGGACCGATCGGCGTGACCAGGTCAGCGATCAGCCCCCTGGGGGACCTTGAATCCGCCATTGAGTCGAAACTCCTCTCTTCCCAGGAGATCGTGGAGGTGGACCACGCCGAGCACGCGCTTGCGCGGATCGAGGATGGCCAGGAGGGTGATGGAGAACATCTCCATCAGGGCCAGGGCCTCGGCGGCGGTCTGGTCCTCCTGCACGGTCTTCGGCGAGGGGGACATCAGATCCTTCGCCTCGAGACCCCGCACGTCCAGCCCCCGCCCGAGGGCGCGGCGGAGGTCCCCGTCCGTGACGATGCCGGTCAGCCGCCGGTCCTCGTCCACCACCAGGGTGGCCCCGAGGTGCTTGGCGTTCATCTCCCCCACCAGCTCCGGAAACGGGGTCCTCAGGGAGACCAGGGGGATCCTGTCGTTCGTGAGCATCACGTCCTTCACCCGGATGGACAGTCTCTCCCCCAGGCTCCCGCCGGGATGGAACTTGCGGAAGGCCTGCCGGTCGAATCGACGGCTGTGGATCAGCACCACCGCCAGGGCGTCGCCCATGGCCAGGGCCGCCGTGGTGCTCGCCGTGGGGGCGAGCCCCATGGGGCAGGCCTCGCGCTCGACCCCGACGTCGATGACCACGTCGCTCTCCCGGGCCATGGCCGAGTCGAGCCCCCCGGTCATGGAGATGATCCGGGCCTTCATCTCCTTGAGGATGGGCAGCAGGGTGTTCATCTCGGCCGTGTGGCCGCTGTTGGAGATGGCCACGACCACGTCGTCCCGCGTCACCATGCCCAGGTCGCCGTGAATCGCCTCGGCCGGGTGGAGGAACAGGGAGGGGGTGCCGGTGCTGTTGAGGGTGGCGGAGATCTTCCGGGCCACGAGGCCCGACTTGCCCATGCCCGTGAGGATGACCCTTCCCTTGGCCTCCAGGATCATCCGGACGGCCCGTTCGAACTCGGGCCCGACGCGCTCCACCAGGTCCAGGATCGCCTGGGCCTCGATCTTCAGTACTTCCTTGACTTGTTCGAGAACCATAGACGGCGTTTCCGAGTTCCCAAAAGCTTCTGGTCGGCCCCTGTCCTGTTTTCGGAATGCAGCGTCCCCGGCGGCGGAGCGGTTCGGCGGGGCCGTCCGGGACGACACCGTTTGACGGATTGACGGGTTCGCAAAAACCCGCTCACCCGCCGCTGGAAACGCCATAAGCCATTGATATTCCTTGGGCAGATCTCAAGGCTTCGGGCTTTTTGCGACGCCATCACGGATTCGCAAAATCCGCTCATCCGCCGCTGGATACCGAATCACCTATAGAAATGCTCAAGGCAGATCTCAAGGCTTGGGGCTTTCTACGATTCCATCAACGTCCCCTTATCACGAACCCGGGGGCATCACAAGGCCTAAGCCGGCCCGGCCGGCGGTCCCCCGGTCACCGCTCCCCTTGAAAACCCGCCGAAGGGGTGCTACAGGTACCCGTCGAGAGAGACCCGGCCGCCCAGGAAGGAGAACGGACCCCATGAAGATCGAGGATTTTCCCGAGGACATCCGCGACGCCGTCATCCCCGAACCGTCGGGACGCATGCTCTACCGCTGCCTCGGGTGCGGGGAGGAGTACGGGATCGACCGCCTGCTCTACACCTGCCCGGGCTGCGGCAGCGTCCTCCTGCTCGAAAACCCGGACTTCGACCGGGTCAAGGAGACGGACGGCCGGCAATGGCGCCGGATCCTGGACCACCGGAGGATGCTCAACCTCCAGCCCCTCAAAGGGGTGTTTCGCTACTACGAGTTCATCGCCCCGGTGATCCCGCTCGACCGCGTGGTCTACCTGGGGGAGTGCCACACCCCGGTGGTGCGGGGCAACCGGCGCCTCAGGAAGGAGATCGGACGGGACTTCTACTTCAAGAACGACGGGCTGAACCCCAGCGCCTCCTTCAAGGACCGGGGCATGGCCTGCGCCTTGAGCTTCCTCAACCACTTCGCCCGGGAGCAGGGCGTCGACGACATCCTGTCCGTCTGTGCCTCCACGGGCGACACGTCGGCCGCGGCCGCCCTGTACGCGGCCTATCTCTCCGACCTGGTCAAGTCCGCCGTGCTGCTCCCCCAGGGCAAGGTGACCCCCCAGCAGCTGGGCCAGCCTCTCGGGAGCGGGGCCCGGGTCCTGGAGATCCCCGGGGTGTTCGACGACTGCATGAAGGTGGTGGAGACCCTGGCGGACGACTACCACGTGGCCCTGCTCAACAGCAAGAACAGCTGGCGCATCCTCGGGCAGGAGACCTTCTCCTTCGAGATCGCCCAGGACTTCGACTACGAGGTGGGCGACAAGGTGGTGGTGCTGCCGATCGGGAACGCCGGCAACATCACGGCCGTCCTCGGCGGGTTCATGAAGTTCCTGGACGCCGGTCTCATCACGGAGCTCCCCAAGGTGATCGGCGTGCAGTCCGAGCACGCCGACCCGGTGTTCCGCTACTACCTCGAGCAGGACCCCGGGAAACGATCCTTCCAACCGGTCAACGTGCGTGCGAGCGTGGCCCAGGCGGCCATGATCGGGAACCCGGTCTCCATGCCCCGCGTGATCGAACGGGTGCGGCAGTACGACGAAGCGGCCGGGGAGCGCCGCGTCTTCGTCTTCCAGGTGAGCGAGCAGGAGATCATGGACGCCATGATCACGGCCAACCGCAACGGCCACATCGCCTGCACCCAGGGCGGGGAGTCCATGGCCGGCTTTGCCAGGGCCGTGGAGGAGGGCGTCGTCCGGGAGGACGAGATCGGCATCCTGGACTCCACCGCCCACATGCTCAAGTTCCTGGGCTTTCAGGAGCGCTACTTCGAGGACGCCTTCGATCCGGCCTTCGGGGTCACGCCCAGGCCCGAGCTGAGGAACGCCCCGGCCCTGGTGCGGCCCGCGGGCGTGGACCGCTTTCCGGAGCCCGGCAGGCCTCTGGAAGGAGAGGATTTGAAACGGTTCGTGCGGGAGACGGCGCTGGAGATCGCCGGCCTGCTGGGGCTGGAGAGGAAGGCTTAGGGGACGGCTGCGAAGGTCGTCTCGAAAGGCGGTTTCGCCGCAGGGTCTTGTGAGGCGCATCGGGGAGGCGCAGGGGAGGACGACGAGGTCGTGCTGAGGTTCAGGATCATGGTGGTGGGACGGACGCGTGTCTCCTTCCTGCGCGAGGGGGAGGCGTTTTACCTGGAGAGGCTGAAACGGTACGTGAAGACGGACTGGGTGGAGGTGAAGGCGGCCGGGACGACCAAGGGGCGGCCCGAGGACGAGGCGATTCGGCAGGAGGGGAGCGCGCTCGCCAAGCGGCTTCGTTCAGGGGAGATCCCTGTGGCCCTGGATCGCACGGGCACCCAGTACGACTCGAAGGGGCTCGCCCGCTGGCTCGAAGGCCTGTCCGGACGTGCGGGCGGTCCGATCTGCTTCATGGTCGGCGGCCCCCTGGGGATGAGCCGGGAGCTCACCCGTCGGGCGGAGGCGGTGGTGAGCCTTTCCAGGCTCACGCTGACGCACGAGATGGTGCGTCTCGTGCTCCTGGAGCAGCTCTACCGGGCCTGCACCATCATGGCGGGAGAGCGGTACCACAAGTGACGGGGGACCGCTACGAGCCTTGGCCGGCCGGTTTCCCCGACTTTTCCGGCTTCTCCGGTTCGGTGCCCGCCTCGAGGGCCATGGCGATCTTGTTCTTCAGCTCGGTCAGGTCGAAGGACTTGATCACGTAAAAGTCCGCGGCAATGGACTTCATGTCCTCCTTGAAGGTGTCGTAGGCGGTGCACAGGACCACGGGCATGTCGTAGAACTTGTTCCGGATGTCCTGGAGGAGGTCCAGGCCGTTGTAGTCCACCATCTTGATATCGAGCACGATCAGGTCCGGTTTTTCTTCCTCGATCTTCTCTATGAGCCTGTATCCGCTGTCCGCGGTGATGACCTCGTATCCGGCCTCGGTGAGCTCTTCCGAGTACAGGAACCGGATGTGTTCCTCGTCGTCAACGATCAGGATTTTGGCCATGATGCTCTCCCACGATCTCGAGTGCTTCCGTTTTCGTCATTCGTGTCCGCACCGGCAAGCTGAACGCGGGCGCGGGATGAATCGACATCCCCGAAACGTTCATGACCGGTGTCCGGTCACCCTCGCTGATGAAAACCGGACTGTTCGCAGGGCGGGGTTTACCACCCCGCCGTACTTGCCGCAAGCCTTGCGGCGGCATATGAAATGCCGCCCTACGCCCGGCCCACCGTGAGGCATTTTCGCAGAAAAGGCTATCACAGTTCCGGGGGTCAGGCAAATACTATCTCCAGACCGCCCGGGCGAAATGAGACCGGAAGCCCCTGCGATTTTTGGGAATCGAGCCTGTCATCGAACCGGGAAAGGGTCGCGGGCACGGCCTTCCGGGACCGTGCCCGGCGGGTTTCCCGGTCCGCAGCGTGCATCATTTGACGGATTCGCAAAAACCCGCTCACCCGCCGCGGGGTACGTTATCACCCATTGAGATCCCCAGGGCGGATCTCGGAGCTTCCGGCCTTTTACGGCTCCTTCATCATTTCGAGTAGTCGTGGAACCCCTTTCCGGACTTGCGGCCGAGCCATCCGGCCTCCACGTGCTTGACCAGCAGGGGGCAGGGACGGTACTTGCCGTCCCCCAGTCCCTCGTGGAGGACCCGCATGATGGCGAGGCAGGTGTCGAGGCCGATCAGGTCCGCCAGGGCGAGCGGCCCCATGGCCTGGTTGGTGCCGAGCTTCATGATCTGATCGATGTCCTCCGCCTTGCCCACCCCCTCGAACAGGGCGTAGACCGCCTCGTTGATCATGGGCATGAGGATGCGGTTGGCCACGAAGCCGGGGTAGTCGTTGGCCGGGATCGGGGTCTTGCCGAGCTTCCCCGCCAGATCGTTCGTCAGCGCGAGGACCTCCTGGGAGGTGGCCAGCCCGGGAATGACCTCCACGAGCTTCATCACGGGGACCGGGTTCATGAAGTGCATCCCGATCACCCTGTCCGGGCGGTTCGTGGCCGCGGCGATCTTCGTGATGGAGATGGACGAGGTGTTCGTGGCGAGCACGACCCCTTCCCGGCAGCTCCGGTCCAGGTTCCGGAAGATCTGGAGCTTCAGGTTCTCGTTCTCCGTGGCGGCCTCCACCACGAAGTCGGCCTTGGCCAAATCCTCGATGGACGTGGTCCCCTCGATTCGCCCCAGGATGGCCTTCCGGTCCTCCTCGGTGAGCTTTCCCTTCTTGACGATCCGGGCCAGGCTTGCCTCGACGGCCCCGAAGCCGCGCTCCAGGAAAGCGTCCTTGATGTCGTTCATGACCACGGAGTATCCCGCGGCGGCGGCGACCTGGGCGATTCCCGCGCCCATCTGTCCCGCACCCACAACGCCGATCGTCTTGATCTCCATTCGCATGCCCTCCTTCCGTGACGTTCCAAGCGGTTCCGCATCGCGGCCCGGCAGAGACCCGCCCAGCCGCCGGCGACGTTGCAGCTCTCCTCTCCTGTCGGTTCGGTGCCCCACGTATAGCCGGAAGCGGCCGGCGGATCAACCAAAATGGGCCGTCAGCCTCCGGAGCCGGTGCGGCCGAACACCTCCTTCAGCAGGTCCGTGACCCTGGCGGCCGGGTCCTGTCGAATCTTCCGTTCCTCCCGGGCGAGCATGTAGAACAGGCCGTCCAGGGCCTCCCGGGTGACGTAGCGGTCCAGGTCCAGGTCGGCGAGCTGTCCCACGAAGGGAAGGGAGGCGATGCTCCCGGTGAGCTCCTGGTAGCGCCGCGTGACGTCGACCCGGGCCATGGCGTCGTGCACCTCGGGCCTGAACAGATCCTCGAGACGGCTCGAGGTCTTCTCCCGCAGGTAGCTCGTGGCCGCGTCGTCCGGTCCTTCGAGGATGTCGCGGGCGTCCTGGATGGTCATGCCGCGCACCGCATCCCGGAAAAGCGATCGGGCCTGGGGCGCCGCACGCTCGGCCGCACGGTTCATGCTCTCGTGAAAGGCGTCCACCCGGTCCCCGTATCCCGCTCCCCGTACGATGCCTTCCACCTTCCCGAGGGTCTCCGGCAGGGGGATCCGGATGTTCGGGTTCCCCAGGTAGCCGTCGGTTTGCGACACCCGGGAAACGGCGTTCTTCACGCCGACCTCCAGGGCCTCCTTGAGCCCCCGGACGATCTTGCCCTCGGACTGGGCGCCCGGCTCCAGGGTCCTTCCCAGGCCCTTCAGAAAATCGCCGATGCCGGCGCCGGCGGGAAGGGGCCGAGCCAGGGCCAGCAGGGCGATCAGGATGAGGAGGGCTCTCGCTCGTGCTTTCATGGGAACCTCCGTTGACGGTTTCCGCCGCCTCGGCCCCGCGTGTCGGGGGAAGGGTTCAGTCCGCGAAGAGCAGCGGCAGGCTGTCGGACACCAGGAAGCCCTGCGTGGTCGGCACCAGGGAGGGGCCACGGCGGGTGACCAGGCCGGAGCGCTCCAGCTCGCCGGCGATCCGGTCCGCCCCGGTCAAGCCGTCGAGAAGGTCCGCGGCCACGCCCTCGCGGGTGCGGAACCCCAGCCAGAGACGCTCCAGGGTCTCCTGCTCCGGCGTGAGGCGTTCCCGGCCCTCGGCAGGGGGACGACCGCGCTCCAGTGCCCGGGTCCACCGGTCCAGGCAGGAGGGGTTCCACCAGCGCACCGGGTGGAGAAAGGAGTGGGCGCCGGGTCCGAGACCCAGGTAGGGGGCCCGGCGCCAGTACTTGCGGTTGTGGCGCGACTCGTGACCCGGCCGGGCGAAGTTGGAGATCTCGTAGTGGACCAACCCCCGGGCCTGGAGGGACCTCGAGGTGTCCAGGAAGAGGGCGGCCGTATGGTGTTCGGCCGGCATCGTCACCCGGCCCGACGCGACCCGCCGCCCGAGGGGCGTGCCGGGAGAGACGGTCAGCTCGTAGCACGAGAGGTGCTGGGGGCCCTGCTCCAGAACGGCCCCCAGGCTCCTCGGCCATGGATCCGGGTCCTGGCCGGGGATGCCGTAGATCAGGTCCACGCTCACGGTTCGGAAGCCCGCCTCCAGGAGCCGGTCCAGGGCGCGGCGGGCCTGCGCGGCCGAGTGCCTGCGTCCCAGGAACCGGAGCGCCTCCTCGTCCAGCGACTGGACCCCCATGCTGACGCGGTTCACCCCCATGCCTTCGTAGGCCGCCGGGCGATCCGGCCCCACGTCCTCGGGGTTGACCTCCAGGGTGACCTCCGTGTCCGGGAGGAAGCGGACGCTGCGGCGCAGCCCCTCGATCACCCGCTCCAGGGTGTGCGGGTCCAGGAGGGAGGGCGTCCCGCCGCCCAGGTAGAGGGTGTCGAACGGGCCGAAGCGGGGACCGAGAAGAGAGGCCTCCCGGAGCAGGGCGTCGGCCCAGGCGGCGGTCCGGACGGGATCGGTCACGGAGAAGAAGTCGCAGTAGGCGCACTTTCCGGAGCAGAAGGGGACGTGCACGTACAGACCGGCCGCCTCGTCCCGCGCCTCCGGCTCGAGCAGGCTGTCGGCTCTACCCGTCTGGACGTCCGGTTCAGTCATCTTCCGACTTGAGGGCCGCCACGAAGGCGCTCTGGGGGATCATCACGGACCCCACCATCTTCATGCGTTTCTTGCCCTTCTTCTGCTTTTCGAGGAGCTTGCGCTTTCGGGTGATGTCGCCGCCGTAGCACTTGGCCGTGACGTCCTTTCGAAAGGCGGAGATGGTGGAACGGGCGATGATCTTGCCGCCGATGGCCCCTTGAATGGGGATCTTGAACTGGTGCTTGGGGATCTCGTTTTTGAGACGCTCGCACACGCGCAGGGCCCACTCCCGGGCCCGTTCCTCGTGGACGATGACCGAAAGGGCGTCCACCTTCTCGCCGTTGACCAGGATGTCCAGCTTGACGAGATCGCTCGGACGGTAGTCCAGCATCTCGTAGTCCAGGGAGCCGTAGCCCTGGCTGACCGTCTTGAGCCGGTCGTAGAAGTCGTAGATCACCTCCACGAGGGGCATGTCCACGGTGAGCTCGACCCGCTCGGGCGACGGGAAGGCGGTTCGGGGCTGCACCCCCCTCCGTTCCATGCAGAGCGACATCACCGCGCCGAGGTGGCGCTCCGGCACGTAGATGTGGGCCCGGATGAAGGGCTCCTCCGCGCCTTCGATCTCCGTGGGGTCGGGGAACTCCTGGGGGTTGTCCACAACCACCGTCTCCCCGGACCTCAGGTGGACGCGGTACTGCACGCTCGGGGCGGTCAGCACCAGGAAGATGCCGTACTCCCGCTCGAGCCGCTCCTGGACGATCTCCAGGTGCAGGAGCCCCAGGAACCCGCAGCGGAAGCCCTGACCCAGGGCGGCTGAGGCATCCTTCTGATAGGAGAGCGCGGCGTCGTTCAGGGTGTACTTGTCCAGCGCCTCCTTCAGGTCCTCGTACTCGTCCGATGCCACCGGGTAGATCGACGAGAAGACCATGGGCTTGACCCTGCGGAAGCCGGGGAGCGGCTTCTCGGCCGGCCGGTCGTCCAGGGTGATGGTGTCCCCGATCCGGGCGTTCGCGATGTCCTTGATCCCGGCGATCACGTACCCCACGTCCCCGGCCGACAGGGTCTCCTGGGGGTCGCGGCGCAGCCGGAAGTACCCCACCTCCTCGACCCGGTACCTCGCCTTGTTGGACATGAAGCGCAGGGTGTCCCCCTTCCGGATCGACCCGTCCAGGACGCGGCAGCTCACGATCACCCCCCGAAAGGGGTCGTAGTGCGCGTCGAACACCAGGCCCGACAGGGGGCGGTCCGCCCGCCCGCTCGGGGGAGGGATCCTCCGGACCACCGTCTCGAGGACCTCCTCGATGCCGGTCCCTTCCTTGGCCGAGCAGAGCACGGCCTCCTCCGCGTCCAGCCCGAGCTCCGTCTCGATCTGCGCCCGGACCCGGTCCACGTCCGCTGCGGGCAGGTCGATCTTGTTGATGACCGGGATGATCTCCAGGTCGTGGTCCAGCGCGAGGTAGACGTTGGCCACGGTCTGGGCCTCGACGCCCTGGGCCGCATCCACCAGCACCAGGACCCCGTCGCAGGAGGCCAGGGCGCGGGACACCTCGTAGGAGAAGTCCACGTGCCCGGGCGTATCGATGAGGTTCAGGCGGTACGTCCGGCCGTCGCGGGCGGTGTAGGGGAGCGTGACGGTCTGGCTCTTGATGGTGATGCCCCGCTCCCGCTCGATGTCCATGGTGTCGAGCATCTGGTCGCGGAACTCCCGATCGGTCACCAGGCCGGCGTGCTGGATCAGCCGGTCCGCCAGGGTCGACTTCCCGTGATCGATGTGGGCGATGATGCTGAAGTTGCGAATGTGAATCATAAGAATGTCGTTCCAGGCCCGAAGCCTCGAGATCCGCCCTCGGAAGTTTTACAGGTTGTATGGTATCCCTATTCCTATTGTCTCGCAAAGCCGCCGGGAGCGCAAAGGGGCAGAAGAGGGCGGCTCAGTAGAGGTCGAAGCGGGCGAGCCTCCCGTCCAGGCCCCCGTTCCGGAGCGGCCTTTTCCAGGCGGGTCGGAGGCCGATCGCCGACACGAGCCCCGGGTCTCCGAAGTAGACGAACGCCGAAGCGCCGGTACACCGTTGTTTCAGAAAGTCCCCCAGCTCCCGGTGGAGCCGGGCCGCCTCCCCGGGCGATCCCATGCGCACCCCGTAGGGCGGGTTGCAGAGAATCAGAGCGCCCTCGAGGGAGGGAAGCTCGCGAAAGTCCGCCCGAACCACCCGAACGCCGCGGCCGTGGGGAAGCCGCTCGAGATTGTCGCGGGCCGCGCGGACCGCTTCGGAGGTGAGGTCGCTTCCCGTGATCAGACCCGGCGCCGGGGGGCGCACCGCCCCGTCCGCCGCTTCCCGGACGCGTCTCCAGGTCGAGGGATCGTAATCCGGCAGCCGTTCGAATCCGAAGCGCTCCCTGAGCATCTGCGAGGGGATGCGGGCGTGGGCCATGAGCGCCTCGCAGAGGAGGGTCCCGGACCCGCACATGGGGTCTGCGAGAGGACGGGACCCGTCCCAGCCGGAAAGCCGGACCACGGCCGCGGCCAGGGTCTCCTGCATGGGTGCGTCCACGCTTCGCACCCGGTAGCCCCTCTTGTGGAGGGAACCGCCCGAGGCGTCCAGGTGGATCGTGGCCCAGTCGTTCTCGACGTGGAGGCCGATCCAGACGTCCGGGTCGTTGCGATCCACGTCCGGGCGCCGGCCCGACGCGTCGCGGACGGCGTCCACCACGGCGTCCTTGAGCTTGAGGGCCGCGTACCGGGAGTGACGGATGCGGCTGTTGGCCACGGACGAGAACACGGCAAAGGTTCGGTTCGCGCCGATGAGATCGGACCAGCCCGCCTCCCGTGCCCTTTTGTAGAGGTACTTCGGGGCGTGGCAGCGGAATCTCAGGAGCGGGGCGAGGATCCGGGTCGCAAGCCGTGTTCCGTAGGTGATCCGGTACAGCCCTTCCAGGTCCGTCTCGAAATGGATCCCCCTGTGCACCGGCCGGAGGGAGCCGGCCCCGAGGAAGGCCAGCTCCTCTTCGGCCTCCCCGATCCATTCCCTCGGGACCTGGGCGAAAAACCTCCCGGTTTTTTGATACTCGTACACGGGCAACGGTTCCCCGGGCTTTCCCGCCGGTCACTCCGGGAACGCTTCGACGCGGATCTCGAGGCGTTCCCGCGGGGTTCGCCTCAGCGCGACCCGAACGCGGCGGCCGCTTTCCATGATCTCCTCGGCCTCCCGCCGCACCGCCGCCACGTCGGCCGTCTCCAGAAACGCCCGGAGGGTCTCGATCTCCTCTTCCAGCCCTGGTGCAGGATCGTCCTCGGCCGGTCTCCTCATCAGCTCGTCCACCCGCTTCCAGTACCGTTCCCGCGCCAGCGTCACCACGCAGTTGCCCGGAAGCGGCTCCAGCAAAACCGGTTTCCGCTCGACCATCTTCCGTTCCACGACAGGGCCGCCTTCCATCCGGCGGGCACGACCGGGGCCCGACCGGGCCCAATGCGGCTCAATGCAATCCACCAACATACCCTCGTGGTGGACCGGATTCAAGCCGAACCTGAATTTTCGGGTTTATTCTTGACCGGATTCCTGGTAAGAACGCTATGATCCCTTCGATCCGCCGGCTCGCCGCCGGCGGGGCGCTCGGGAATTGTGATGGAGTTGCAAAAAGCCCAAAGCCTTGAGATCCGCCCTTGGGATATCAATGGGTTACAGCGTTTCGAGCGGCGGGTGAGCGGGGCTTTGCGAATCCGTCAATCATCGAAGAAAGGAGACCAGACAGATGCCGTCCAAATCCAAGGAGGCCCGCCTCGAGCAGAAGAACCTGGTGGAGGCGCAGCTGAATGAGCGTTTGAAGGTCCTCGCGGACCAAGGGATGGAGCCGCAGGCCGTTGCGAAGGACACGGCGGTCCGGAAGCTGAGGGCCGATCTGCGCAAGGCGAACGAACGTCTTTCGGCCATCCAGGGGCGGGAGGAGAAGCTCGAGGAGATGGCCAAGGCCAAGCAGGAGAAGGCGCAGGCCCCGAAAATGGAAAAGGGAAAGAAGCAGAAACCTGGCGAAGAAGAGCAGGAGTTGAGCAAAAGACAGAAGAAAAAGCTGGAAAAGCAAAAGGATAAAAGTAAGACAAAGGGAGAATCCGGAGAGGGATGATTCGGGGAAAGGAGCGGAATCATGGAGGTGCAGGAGAGCCCCCTGAAGGACAAGGTCATTCTGGCCGTCGATGACGAACCGGACGTGCTCGAGACCCTGGAAGAGGAGCTGGACATGTGCATCGTGCACAAGGCCGGCGACTACGACACGGCCTACCAGTACCTGGTCAGCTACACGTACGACATCGTGATCCTGGACATCATGGGAGTGAACGGCTTCGAGCTGTTGAAGCTCTCCGTCTCCAAGGGGTTTCCCACGGTCATGCTCACCGCCCACGCCCTGTCGCCGGAGTCGCTGAAGACCTCCATCAAGCTGGGCGCGGTATCGTTCCTGCCCAAGGAAAAGGTCTTCATGATTCGCTCGTTCCTGGAGGACGTGGTCCTCGAACGGGGAAAGCCGGTCTGGAAGAAGCTGTTCGACCGCCTCGGCGACTACTTCAACAAGCGGTTCGGACCGGACTGGAAGGAGCGGGACGCGTTCTTCCGGCAGTTCGAGCAGGAGCTTCGCCAGGACCAGCAGATGGAGTGAGCGTGGAGGATTCACCGGGGCCGGCAGAGGCGGGCGTACTCCTCCGGCCTGCGATCGCGGAACACGTCGTTCCGGTCGGTCACCCGCTTGTCCCTTGCCAGGGCCGGATCGATCTCCACGAGGCCCACGTGCTCCCCGGAGGCCGGGGCCTCCGCCAGGAGATCCCCGGCCGGACCGCTGACGAGGGAGTTCCCCGTGAATGTCAGGCTCCCCTCCCTCCCCGTTCGATTGGCCGTGATCACGTACACCCGGTTGACCAGACCGTGGATCGGCACCGCGCGCTGGGCCAGCCCGGGCAGGACCAGGTTGGACGGGTGACAGATGATGTCGGCCCCCGCGAGCGCAAGGACACGCCAGGCCTCCGGGAAGATCCAGTCGAAGCAGACCAGCATGCCGATGCGCCACGGTCCGACCCGGAAGACGGGAAGCCCCAGGTCCCCGGGGGCGAAGATCTCCTTCTCGGAGCGGAACAGGTGGAGCTTTCGGTAGGTTCCCACCCAGCCCTCCGGCCCCACCAGCACGGCCGAGTTGTACAGTCTTCCCCCCGCCCGCTCGTTGATCCCCGACACCAGGTGGAGGTCCCGCTCCCGGCAGCGGGAGACCAGGTAGCTCACGAACGGGCCGTCCCCGATCTCCTCCGACCAGAGCCTCGCCTTTCCGGCCGAGGGAAAGTCGTATCCGGAGTTACAGAGCTCCGGGAGGACCAGAAGGTCGGCCCCGGCGGCCGACCGGACGAGGGGGTCCAGGGACTCCAGGGTGGCGTCGAGGTCGCCCAGGCGGGGCCGGAACTGGATGAATCCGATCTTCATGTCAGCGAGCGGCCTCCCGGTCCTCGGCCCGGGCGAGCTCGGACTCGATCAGATCCCGGAACGCCTCGGGCTCGGGCGTGCCGGGGTGGAGCCTGCCGTTCACGATGAAGGTGGGCGTCACCTCCACGCCCGCCTCCTCCGCCGCCCGCACGTCGGCCAGCACGTCCCCCCGATGCCGGCCGCTTTGGAGGCAGCGCTCGAACCGATCCCCGTCCATGCCCAGCTCCTCGGCGAGCGACGCCAGCCTCCGCTCGTCCGGGTCCACCGGGGAGAGGAACAGCATGTCCTGGTACTCCCAGAACATCCCCTGATCCCGGGCGCAGCGAGCGGCCTCGGCCAGGGTTCCCGCTCCCTGGTGGCGCTCCAGCGGGTAGTCCTTGAACACCCAGCGGATCTTTCCCCGGAACTCCTCCCGGATCTCCATGGCGATCTCGTGGGCCTTGCGGCACGCCGGACAGGTGTAGTCGGAGAACTCCACCACCGTGACCGGGGCGTCCTCCGGACCCTGGACCGGGCTGTCCCCGAGGGCGACCCGGGTGTGGGGGAGCGGGGGCTCCTCGAGCAGCAGCTCGACGCCGTACCGCTCCCGGAGACCGTCCACGAACCGGTTCAGGGCCTCGGCGTCCCGGCGGTCCTGCAGGTAGTCCCGAACCCGTTGCAGGAGGCCTGCATCGGTTCCCTGCCAGGAGGACCGGACGTCGGGGTTGTCCGCCAGGAAGGTCCGGACGTCGTCCGGTCCCACGGGGTCCGCCTGCTCCAACGCGGCGGACCGGACCTCCTCCACGCTCTTTCCCAGCCTCCGGGCCTCCATGAGAAGCAGCCGATCCCGGATGATCCAGTCGAGCTCCCGGGTCTTCTCTGCGTAGAGCTCCATGCGGGCGTCGTAGAGCTTCGAGGCCATGGCACGCTCGAGCTCAGCCTCGGCGATCGGCTCCCCGGCCACCAGGGCGACGGCCTGCGGGTGCGGGGAAGCGTCCTGCGCCGGTTCACGAAGCCTGTTTTCCAGGGTGAACGGAACCAGGGAGACGACCAGGAAGAGGAGGACGAGTGCCAGGGACTCCCAGCCGCGTTGGGGGTCGAGGGTGAGGACGACCAGCACGGCCACGACCAGGAGATTGAGGAGGCAGAAAGGGCAGAAGATGCCGTACACGGCCATGGCGTACACAAAGGTGAGCTCCGCGCCGGCGCCGGCCATGACCACGCGGAAGACCCAGGAGCGGGCGAGGAAGAGACAGCCCAGGAGGGCGATGTAGTAGGCCGCTCCCAGGATGGACACGGGAACGCCCAGCAGGGTGAAGGAGGCCGTTTCCCGGCATCCCCCTCCGAAGAGACCGCAGAGCTCGGCCAGGGCGGGAACCCGCGGCTCGAGGAAGGAGAGGAGCGCCAGGACGAGCCCGGCCAGGGCCAGGGCGATTCGTGTCCGATGTTTTCCGTGGGTCCCGATCATGGGTGCCTTTCCCGGTGTGGAAGCCCGAAGCGCCGCCCGGGCGCCGGGCCGATCCAACTCCATACCACAGAGCCGAGGGAGTCGCAATTCCCCTCGCTCGCATTCCCCTCGCTCCCGGGGCCGGCGGGCCCGCCTTTCCAGCTCCCGCGGCCCGTCCCTTTTCGGGCCTCCCTGAAACGTTTTCGCGCCACCGGACTCTTTCACGGCAATACGGGGGGGCCCGGATCGGCTCCGCAGGAGTTGCCAAAGGGGGGAGGCTCCTGATAGTATGCCCCGATTCGGACGTGGAGCAGCGCGTCCCGCAATACGACGTTGAATCTCGACGGCGTCGCAGAAGATTTGGAGGCAAGAGACCTGCCGCCGTGATTTCAATCGGATATGGCGTCACCAGCGGCGGCTTTCTGCGAGGCCGTCCATCACGGGAAGACCGCTGCGGCGGAAAAGGACGGCAGATGAGGTCGAACATGAAAACCCTGTTTCGAGGGCTCCCGCTCCTCCTGGCACTCGTGCTGGGGGCGGCGGCCTGCAACCACAGTGCGAAAGCGATCGTTCCCCGGGACGCGCCGGGCTTCACCCTGAGGGATCTGGGGGGACGTGACGTCTCTCTCCACGAGTTCGGAGGCAGGATCGTCCTTCTGGACTTCTGGGCCACCTGGTGTTCGCCCTGCAGGAAATCCATCCCCGAGCTGGTCAGCCTCCAGGACCGCTACGAGGACCAGGGCCTGGTGGTGATCGGGATCTCCCTGGACGATCCCGCAAAAGCCAGTGACCGGTTCCTCCAGGGGTTCAAGGAGAAGAACCGCATGAACTACCCGATCCTCCGGGGAGGGGAGCGCGTGGTCCGGGACTACTTCGGGGACGAGCGGCTGGGGATCCCCACCATGTTTGTCATCAACCGGGACGGGGAGATCGTGGATCGCCACGTCGGCTACGTGCCGGGGGCCCTGGAGGAGTCGATCCTCGGGATTCTCTGAGATCCCGCAGACATCAGGCCAGCGCCCCGCACTCACCCTTCGGCTCGAATCGCGTACGGGTCCGCCCCTTGATCATCGACTGCCACGTCCACATCTTCCCGCCTTCGATCCGCGAGGCCAGGGACCGCTATTTCCGGGCCGAGCCGGCCTTCGAGCTCCTGTACGGTAACCCGAAGTCCCGGATCGCCGGCCGGGAGGAGCTGCTGCGGGACATGGATCGGTGCGGGGTGGATCGGGCCGTGGTCTTCGGCTTCCCCTGGGAGAGCGAGGACCTCTACAAGCGGCACAACGACTACATCATGGAGGCCGCATCCCGCAGCCCGGACCGCCTGATCGGCCTGGGCTGCTTCTCCCTCGGCTCGGCCGGGGCGGTCGTCGAGGCGGAACGGTGCCTCTCCGGCGGCATGGCCGGCATCGGGGAGCTGGCCGTTTACGGCGGCGGGTTCGACAGGGCGGCCATCCCCGCCCTGCCGGAGATCATGGCCGCCTGCGAGTCCCGCGGAGCGCCCCTCCTCCTCCACGCAAACGAGCCCGTGGGGCATTTCTACCCCGGCAAAGCGCCCATGCGCCTCTCCGAGCTCTACGCCTTTCTGAAGGCCTACCCGGGAAACCGCGTCGTCCTGGCCCACTGGGGCGGGGGCCTCTTCTTCTACCTCCTCTTGAAGCGGGAGGTCCGCACGGTCCTCGAGAACGTCTGGTTCGACACGGCGGCCTCCCCGTTTCTCTACGAGCCGTCGATCTACCGGTTTGCCGTGGAGATCGCGGGGGAGGACCGTATCCTCTTCGGTTCGGACTACCCGCTGATCCAGCCGGACCGCTACCTGCGGGAGCTGTCCGAGGCCGGGCTGTCCGGGGAAGCCCTGGAGAAGGTGACCGGACGGAACGCGGAGGAGCTGTTCACGCCGGCTCCACCCGGATCTCCCGCTCCCCCATGACCTCCTTGAGCCGGCCGGCGTCCCCGGTGACGCGGCCGATGAGGTTGACCGGACCGGCCGGCACGATCCTCCCGGGGGAGCTCATGGGGGTCTGCCCGAAGAAGATGCAGAAGGCCCCGCCCGTGGGCCAGTAGCCCAGATCCCCCGGATCCACCACCTCCCGTGCCGTGTCGTCCAGGTCGGCCTCCACCGGAACGGTGAAGTAGATCTCCTCGCCCCAGGTGTTGAACGCGGTTTCGAGCGGAAGGGTCTCGGCGACCTTCCGCGCCGTGGGAGAGTCGTTGAGCTCGGCCTCGAGCTCCACGTCCCCCACCGTGATGCGAATGTTCACGAAAGCCCTCCTTTCCCGGTGCCGGTGCGCGGCGCTCTGCCATTTACCGTGAAAAT
>CAYUBQ010000023.1:0-58496 GCA_964443135.1 uncultured Desulfobacterales bacterium
TTTCTTCGGGAGGTCTGCCACCCGTACCGGAACTGGGGCTACGTGGTCCAGGAGGCGAGGAAGCTGGCCCTGGACACCCTCCACCTCATGCGGGGGCATCCACGGGGGGTGGAGGCGGCTGCGCTGTTCGTGGACATCTGGCTCGAGGCGGCTTTGGAGACGACCCTGGGCGAGGTCCGGAAGGACGCTGCGGACAACCTGCTCCTGTTCCTGGGGAAGGCCGCCGGGGAGTTTTGGCCGGTCCTGGACGAGGCCTTCGAGCGGGTCTCCTGCCTCGAGGAGGTCCCGTTCCAGGCGTTCGTGCGGAGCTACTACGAGATCGGCCGGCTGGCCGATGATCTGCTGGAGAGCGTTTCGGGGGAGACGGGGTTTCTGGCGCTCAACCGCCTCCTGGTGCGCTGCCGGCGGACCGCGTATCAGTACTGGCTCTCCGAGGAGGATCCCCTGGGATGGTTTCGGGGGAAGGCGGCGCTCGAGGGGCATCGTTTGGAAGGTGAGCTGGGGGCGGTGTTCCAGCCGGTCTCCCACGAGAGCGTGCGGGAGCGGCTGGAGGAGGTGGAGCGGCTGGGGGAGGGCGATCCGGACTCGAGGGAGCTCTGCCGGGGGCTGGCCGGGCTTCCGGGCTTCCGGTTCTTCGTGGGGGCGTACGAGGGGATTCCCCGGGAGCTGAAGGGGTTGGGGAGGAGCGAGGTCGAGGGGGAGCGCTGGCGGCTCCTGTTTTTGTTCCACATCATGGAGCTGGAGGGTCTCTCGACGCTCCACGAGGACACCCTGCGGCAGATCCACCGGACCATGGGGGCGCTCCTCGAGCAAGGGGAGCGCGAGGAGGCCGAGGGTGCCCTTCAATCGGCCTTCTCCGTCCTCCGGTGGAGCATCCGGTCGTATCCCGCAACGGCCCTCAACAGCGTGCTCAACATCGGGAAGGCTGTGTATGCCACGGGTCGCAGGCGGCTGATATCTTTTTTCGTGGACCGGGTGGCGGACCTGGACTTTCAGGGGCCCGATCTCGCCGAAGGGGGCGAGGGCCTGTTGAACCGGCGGAACACGGATCACGTTCAGAACATCCGGGTCTGGATGCAGCTCATCGGTCTGGACCCCGCGGCCTCGAGGAAGCTCCTCTCCGCCCTCACCATCCATCTGGCGCTTCGGGGGGTGTTCATCCGGGACGTGGACCTCTTCCCGCGGGAGGTGACCCGGTTTCTGAACAGCAACCTGGGGCCGGTCTACCACCAGGCCAAGCAGCTGGCCCGGCTGCTCCCCACCTACTTCAACGAGATCGGCGCCGAGGGCCGGCTGCGGGACGTCTCCACCGAGGTGGACGAGATGACGGGGCGGCAGGACCCCCTGGTGCACTTCGTGCGCAAGCAGAGCCACGTGGAGAGCAGCAACCGGATCGTGGGGCTGGTGGAGGGGATGCTCTCCTATTGGTGGAGCGGGCGGAGGGAGCCCCTGGAGCCCTATCTGCCCGCGCCGCTCTACGAGCGGCTCGAGGGCGGAGAGGCGTTCCCCGAGGGCATCCACCGGGTCCTGGAGGGCCTGGCCCGGGAAGGGAGGGTGGGGCGCGTGGAGGATCTCCTGGGGCTGGAGGGTGGAGAGATCGAGCGCGTGGCCTCGGAGCTCGAGGGCGTGTCCGGGACCGACCTGGAGCGGCTCCGTCTGGCCGTCGAGCTCTACCCGCTCATCTACCGGAAGTACTGCCTGGGCGCGTCCACCCTGGAGGGCACCTTGGACCAGCTGCCGCCGGGCATCCTGCCGGACGTGGAGGGCCTCCGGGGGGCGCTTCGAGAGCCGGATCTTCGGAGGCGGATCGCGGGGGTCCTGGACGCGCTGGAGAGCCTTCGGGACCTGATCCTCTCGGGGGAGGAGCACGAGGCGCGGGAGGACATCTATCACAAGCGCCACATCGCGGCGGACATCCCGTCGGTTTACGGGAGCTACCACGAGCCCAAGTTCGACGCCATGGGCCTCACCCTGCGGCTGGAGTCCCTGCTGAACGCCCTGCTGGAAGAGCTGGCGGCCTCGTCCGACCTGGGCCTGGTCACCCGGGCGACCATGGCCCGTGCCCGGAGCGACCTCGGGCTGATGGTCCGGGCCCTCCGGGTGGACGGCATTCAGGGGGCCGAGATCGAGAGCAACCTGGACCTGCTGGGGCGGGCCTTGGAGGTTCGGGGATTCTCCTTCGGCCAGTTCGTGGACGTGTTCCGGGGGCTGGAGGATGCGGTGCGGAACCTGGTGCAGGCGGAGTTCACGAACGTCCACCAGGAGAACCTGGAGTCGATCGTCTCCTCGCTGGCGCCGGAGGAGCTCCTGCCGAAGGTCCGCCCCCCGGAGGGCGGTTCGGGGACCCTGGTGGACCGGGCCGCGGAGATCTTCCTGCGGGAGCGGATCGCGGCCACGCCCGGGCTCCAACCTCTGGACCGGCTGGTGGGCCGCATCGGGGAGACCCTCTCCCGGGAGGCGCAGAGGCTCCCGGAGGAGAGCCTCCGCACGCTCCTCGACTTCGACCCGGAGCGGGCCGTCACCCCGATCCACCCGGTGCTGGAGGCGGTGGAGGACCCGATCCACCTCGGGAGGAAGGCCTTGAACCTGGTGGCGCTCCGAAAGCTCGGCTTCCCCGTGCCGCCGGGGTTCGTGGTCACCACGGAAGTGTTCCGCTGCCGCGGCGTGATCGACGCCTACCCGCCCGCGGCCGAGCTGCTCCGAGCCCGCGTGAACGAGGAGATCGCCCGGCTGGAGCGGGAGACGGGCAAGGGGTACGGAGACCCGGAGAACCCGCTCCTCCTCTCGGTCCGGAGCGGCGCGGCGGTGAGCCAGCCGGGCATGATGGAGACGGTCCTGAACGTGGGGATCAGCGGGGAGGTGGCGGCGAGCATGGCCCGGCGAAGCGGGAGCCCCTGGTTCGCCTGGGACTGCTTTCGGCGGTTCCTCCAGTCCTACGGCATGGTCTTCGGCATCGACCGGGACCGGTTCGACGACCTGATTCAAGAGCACAAGGAGCGGGCCGGGGTGAACCGGAAGGCCGACCTCGCGCCGGGGGAGATGGAGGCGCTGGCGCACGCCTACCGGGAGCTGGTGGAGCGGCAGGGGGTGGAGGTGATGCTCGATCCCCTGGAGCAGCTCCACGTGGTGATCGGCAAGGTGTTCGACTCCTGGAACGGCTCCCGGGCCGCGAGCTACCGGAGGATCCTCGGGATCTCGGACGAGTGGGGTACCGCGGTGACGGTCCAGCAGATGGTCTACGGGAACCGGTCCCGCCGGTCCGGGGCCGGGGTGGCCTTCACCCACAGCCCGCGCTACCCGAGCGAGGGACCCCTCCCGTGGGGGGACTACACGCCCGGGAACCAGGGGGAGGACATGGTGTCCGGGCTGGTGAACGCCTTTCCCCTGACCCGGCGGCAGGCCGAGCTGGAGAACCGAAGGGAGCAGCCCTCCCTGGAGGAGGCGTTCCCGGACGTGTTCGAGGCGCTGATGGGGTGGGTCGAGCGTCTGGTGGTGGAGCGGGGGTGGGGCCCCCAGGACATGGAGTTCACCTTCGAGGGGGACCGGGCCGAGGCGTTGTACATCCTGCAGACGAGGGACCTCCACATGGGGGTCGCGGAGAAGAAGGCCCCCGCCTTCCGGCTCGACGAGGCGGCCCGCGAGCGGATCATCGGCCGGGGCGTGGGCGCCGGGGGCGGGGCCATGAGCGGACGGGCGGTCTACAACCTGGAGGAGATCCAGCGCTGGAGGCAAGAGGAGCCGGAGACGCCGCTCATCCTCATCCGGGGCGACACGGTGCCGGACGACATCGAGGAGATCCACGCGGCCGACGGTCTTCTCACCGCGCGCGGGGGGGCCACGAGCCACGCCGCCATCGTGGCCCACCGGCTCGGGAAGACCTGCGTGGTCGGGTTGAGCGACCTGGCCTGTGACGAGAGGCAGAGCGCCTGCAGCATCGGCGGGCTCCGGTTCCAGGCCGGGGACCGGTTGAGCATCGACGGCCGGGAAGGGAGCGTCTACGGCGGAGCCGTCGAGATCGTACAATAAATGGCATGGTGATGTGCTATGTAATGATAAAAAATGTCTGTTCAAGTTTGTATGAGGTCATCCATGGCCTGGAATGAGCGAAAAAAGAGGGGATAAAAGCGGGGTTTTCGTCTGGAAAAACCCGGCTTGAAGAGGACACCGACAGCGGTCCGCGTCCGGGGGGGAAGGGCCCGTCGGGGCCCGTGAAATGAGGGGTGGACGTTTGTTCGCACAATGGTTATATTGACCCCTCGCCAAAGAGTGAGGAGGTCCCTGGAGATCGACACCCCAAAAACGAAACCCGAGAACAAGCGCAAGACGCGCCGGCTGCCCGCGGGCCTGGTCCGGGTGCTGGCGCTGACCGCGGGCGCGTTCGGCCTGAACCTGGTGTTTTCCTCGGCCGCCTGGGCCTGGGGCGCTGCGGTCCACACGGCCATCGCCTGCAACATCCTCGAGAACACCGGTCCCCTGCTGGCGGCCGTGGCCGGGGTGATCCGCGCCTATCCCCTGGAGTACCTGTACGGCAGCCTCTCCGCGGACTTTTTCGTGGGCAAGGGACAGAAGCAGAAGACGGGACACTCCCACAACTGGGAGACCGGCCTCCGGTGCCTGGCCGACGCCGGGGACGACCGGGAGGCGAGCTACGCCTACGGCTTCCTGTCCCATCTGGCCGCGGACGTGGTGGCCCACAACTACTTCGTTCCCAACCTGATCCACCGGGCCTCCACCTGGAAGCGCATGGGCCACCTCTACTGGGAGGCCCGGGCGGACCTCCTCGTGGGCGCGACCTACTCCCGGATGGCGCGGGACGTCCTCGCCATGGACCACCTCGGGTGCGACGCCATGCTGAAGTCCGCCGCGGGAAAGCGTTCGAACGGGCTCAAGACCCGCAGGCGGATCTACACCCAGTCCGTGCGGTTCAGCGACTACCTGCAGACGCTGCCCTCGCCCGCGCTGCGCGAGCGAGGTCCCCGGTACCGCATCTCCGCCGAGTACCTCTCCTTCACCCTGGGCCTCTCCTACCGGCTGGTCCGGAGCCTGCTCACGAACCCGAAATCATCCCCCTGCCTCTCCTTCGACCCCATCGGGGCCCGCAACCTGCTCATTGCAGGGCGGCACCGCTTCCTGAACCGGATGCTCCACACGGTGCGCGCAGACGACGGCCCGCTCTTTCCGGTGGACGAAGAACTCCTCGAGGCGTGACCGGTTTCGAGGGCGCATGAGCCGGATCCGAGTCCTTCCCGAAAACGTTGCTTCCCAGATCGCCGCCGGTGAGGTGGTGGAGCGGCCCGCGTCCGTGGTGCGCGAGCTCCTGGACAACAGCCTGGACGCCGCCGGGGACCGGATCGAGGTGGTGATCGAGGCCGGAGGGCGCAAGCTGGTCCGCGTGGGCGACAACGGCATGGGCATGGATCGCGACGACCTCCTGCTCAGCCTGGAGCGGCACGCCACCAGCAAGGTGAGGGCGCTCGAGGACCTCTACTCCGTCGGGACCCTGGGGTTCCGGGGAGAGGCGATCCCGAGCATCGCCTCGGTCTCCCGGCTGGAGATCACCTCGCGGACCGAGGAGAGCATCACGGCCCACCGGCTGCGGATCGACGGGGGGCGGCTCCAGTCCATCGAGGAGACCGGCGCGCCGGTGGGGACCGTGGTCTCTGTGCGGGATCTCTTCTTCAACACGCCGGTCCGGCGCAAGTTCCTGAGGACCGCCAAGACCGAGACCCACCACGTGGTGGAGACCGTCTCCAGGATCGCCCTGCCGTACCGGGGGGTCTCCTTCCGGCTGCGGGAGGGGGAGCGGACCCTTCTCCACTACCCGGCCTCCGAGAAGGAGGTGGAGCGGCTGGCCATGCTGCTCGGCCGGGAGACGGCCCGGCGCATGGAGCTGGTGGAGCGGGCCTCCGGCCCGGTGGAGGTCCGGGCCCACCTGGCGCCTCCGGAGCTCGGCCGCTCCCGGGGGGACCGGATCCTGGTCTACGTGAACGGCCGGAACGTGCGGGACCGCCTCCTGACGCGGGCGGTCATGGAAGGGTACGGCCAGAGGCTCATGAAGGGGCGCTACCCCCAAGCGGTCATCGCCCTGGAGCTGGACCCGTCCCTGGTGGACATCAACGTCCACCCCACCAAGCAGGAGGTCCGGTTCCACGACGGAAGGGCGGTCTACCGGGCCGTGGTGTCCGCGGTGGACCAAGGGCTGTACGGGCGCGGCGGCGCGTCGGTCCATTCGACGTTTCCGAAGCGGGAGGCGGATCCCGGCCCTGCGGCTCCCTTCTCCGGTGCGGCCGAGGGAGGGAGGCGGTACGAGACCCCGGAGACCAAGGGGGACTGGACCTTCGAGCGCAGCGGGGCCCCCGTGCAGCAGGGGCTCCGGCAGAGGCCCCGCCTCGTGATCGGCCAGCTCAAGAACACCTACATCCTCTGCCAGGCCGAGGACGGCCTCCTGCTGGTGGACCAGCACGCGGCCCACGAGCGGGTGGTCTACGACAGGCTTCGGAAGCGCGCGCGGAAGGGGGCCGCCGAGACCCAGCCCTTCCTGATCCCCAAGCCGATCGAGCTCTCCGCGGCCGAGGCCGGGCTCCTGGAGGAGCACGGGGAGGCCTTGGCGCGGCTCGGGCTGGAGGTGGAGCCCTTCGGTGGGACCACCTGCCTGCTCCGGTCGGTGCCCCCCGTGCTCCTGGAGGCCGACCTGGACGCCTTCCTGCGGGAGCTGCTGGCGCGCCTGAAGGAGACCGGCGGCGAGCTCGAGAGCGATGCGGCCATGGACGAGCTCCTGAGCGTGATGGCCTGCCACGGGGCCGTTCGAGCCGGGAAGCCGCTCTCCGAGCGGGAGATGACGGCCCTGCTCGACGATCTCCAGAGAACCGAGCTTTCCACCAACTGCCCCCACGGCCGTCCCGTCTCCCGCACGATCACCTGGGGGGAGCTGGAGCGGATGTTCAAGCGGGTGGTCTGAGCGCATGGGCGAGGAACGGAAACGCATCGTGGTGGTCACGGGGCCGACGGCCGCCGGAAAGACCTCGCTGGCGGTGGATCTGGCCCTGGCCCTGGACGGGGAGGTGGTCAACGCCGACTCCATGCAGGTGTACCGGGGCATGGACGTGGGCACGGCCAAGCCCACGGAGGAGGAGAAGCGGGGGGTCCCCCATCACCTGCTCGACGTGGTCGATCCGGACCAGCCGTTCAACGCGGCCCGATACCGGGAGCTGGCCGCACCCGCGGTGGAGGCGATCGCGGGCGCGGGCAGGGCCTGCTTCGTGGTGGGCGGGACCGGGCTCTACATCCGCGCCCTTCTGGGAGGCCTCTTCGAATGCCCCGAGGCCTCCCCTGCGGTCCGCGCCCGCTTGAGCAGGGAGTGGGAGGAGGAGGGCGGGGAGTCGCTCCACGAGCGCCTTCGGTCCCTCGACCCGGAGGCCGCCGGGCGCGTCCACCCCAACGACCGGGTGCGGGTGCTCAGGGCGCTCGAGGTCATCGAGCTCACGGGACGGCCTTTCTCCGCCCTGGCCGGCGGCCACCGGTTTCAAGAGGGGACCTTCGACGCCCTCAAGATCTGCCTCCACATGTCCCGGGAACGTCTCTACGAGCGGATCGACGCCCGGAGCCGGGTCATGATGGCGGGCGGGCTCCTGGAGGAGACCCGCGGCCTCATCGAGAAGGGCTACTCCACCGACCTCAGGCCCATGCAGGCCATCGGGTACCGTCACGCGGCGGCCTGCCTGGAGGGCGCCTGGAGCCGGGAGGAGGCCGTGGAACGCCTCCAGGCGGACACCCGGCGCTATGCCAAGCGGCAGATGACCTGGTTTCGCGGGGAACCGGGCATTCACTGGCACCACCCGGGGGACCGCGATCTCGTCCTGCAGGAGGTCGCTCTGTTCCTGAACCGCGATGCTTGACCCGCCGGCCGATTTGTCGGATGATGGCTGAACGGGTCCGTTCGGGACCCGAAAGCGCGGCGTCACAGCATCCATCCATCGTTCCGAGACGCGAGGAGAACCGCATGAAGGGTCGAGTGCCGGGTCTGCAAAGGGCGGTCCGGTTCGGCTGCCTGCTCCTGCTGGTGGCGGGGGCGGGTTGCGCGACCCGAGCCTCGGTCCCGGAGCGCCTGCTGGGCTCCCCGGAGCACCACACGGCCAACGGGGTCAAGCTCCTGGGGAAGGGCCGCCTGGACGCGGCCCAGCGGGAGTTCAGGATCGCCCTCGATCTGGATCCCGGGTACGCCCTTGCCCACCGGGGTGCGGCGCTCGTGTACGGCGTCCGGCGGGACTTCGACGCCGCCTTTTCATCCTCCCACCGCGCGGTTCGGTTCACCACGGCGGAGGATCTCCGAAACCCCCTCCAGGACGCGTTCGGGCGGTGCGGGGCGGAACGGTGGGGCCGGAAGAGCCGCAGGCTTCAGCCGGCCGAAGGCGAGGAGACCGCCTACCCGGCGCGGCTCTTTGTGGTGGAGTTCCTGAACGACTACTACCGGACGGGGACGGCGTTCAAGTTCGGCCGGGACCACCGGGCGCACGAAGAGGCCCTGGGAAGCGCGCTCTCCATCGTGGATGCGTTCTCCGGGAAGGCATCGCGCCACCTCAGGGAGGCCGAGGCGCTCGACCGGTTCGCTCCCCGCACGGAGCTGGGGCGGGGGGTCGCATTCCTGGACAGCGTCAGCCGGGCCGAGGCGGCGGCGCTTCTGGTGCGGGAGCTCGAACTGGAAGATCCCGCGGGAGAGCCGCAGAGCGACGGCTCCTGCCCCGTGGCGGCGCCGGTCTTTCCACCCGACCTGGAGGGACACCGCCTCGAGAAAGACCTCCGGATCGTGCTGTCTCTGGGCATCGAGGGCTTCGCCCCCTTCAGCGACGGCACCTTCCACCCGGGCAGCCCCATGCGGCGGGCGGCGTTTGCTTCCGCTGCGGCGGACATCCTCTATCGCGCCAAACGCGGCGAAGAGGGGGGAAGCGAGGGGCCGCAGCTGTCCCCCTTCGAGGACGTTCCCCTTTCCTCGCCCGGCCTCCGGGCCGCGGCCGCCTGCGCGAGGCTCGGGATCCTGGACGCGGATGAAGGCCGGTTTCGCCCGGCGGAGCCCCTCTCGGGGGGGGAGGCCGCCAAAGGCGTGCATCGCTTGAGGGAGTTGATGCAGCCCGAGTAGCAGGTCCGGTCCACCCGGCCGGTCCTGTCTTCACCGTGAACCTCCTGATGGAAGGGCCATTGAGACGAACACCATGAGACGCAACCATGCCGTTGTCATTCCAGCCGCCGTCCGGGTCCTGTTTGCCATGGTCATCATTGTGGGGTGCGCGGCCGTGACGTTCGCACGTTCCCCGGGGGAGCATGTGGACGGAGACGTCCTGGCCGTGGGCACCGCCCCCTTGAGGGACGGGAATCTGTCCGCCGCCAGGAATCAGGCCCTGGCCGATGGATTGAGAAAGGGGGTGGAGGAGTATCTGCTCCGGAGACTGGGAGGCGAGGCCGTCGCAGGCGGGCTGTCTCGCTTTGTCCGGGATCTCGTCCCGGCCGCCCGCGACGAGATCGCGAACTACAACATGATCGCGGAGGAAGAGGTCGGGGGAGAGAGCTACGTCGTGCTCGTGCGGGTCCGGGTGAACGAGCAGACCCTCGAGAGCACGCTGGGGCAAGCCGGTTTTCTGCGCCGGGAAGGGCCGACCGTCAAGGTCCTTCTCATGGTCAGCCAGCACGTTTCGGGCTCCGAAGAGCCGGCCTACTGGTGGAAGGAGCCCGGAAGCGGCGAGGGCCTGCTGCCCGTGGAGCTGTTCCTGAACCGTGCCTTCGAGGAGCTGGGCTTCAGCCTGGCGAGCAGGACCATGAAGGTGCCGGAAGGGGAGAATGCGGAGGCGCTCTTGAACGCCGATCTCACCCTGGAGGAGGCCTCGGAGTGGGGACGTCTCTGCTCGGCCGAGGTGGTGATCTTCGGCTCCTGCGTGCAGTCCGGCGGTCTCGTCTCCGTCCACCTCCGGGCCGTCGACGCGGCCTCGGCGTCCGTTCTGGCCGAGCAGGGCGCCCAGGCGTCCCTGTCCCCGGACCTGGAAGGGGAGGAGAGAACCCGGGAAGGCATCGAACGCGCGGTGAAGAGCGCCGCACCGCCTTTGGCCGATCGAATCCGGGAGGCCTTCCAGCCCGTTGAATCCGATCCGGAGCGTCTGCAACTCACCCTCCAGGGAATCGGGAGCTTCACGCTGCTCCAGCAGTTCACCCGGTTTCTCAGGGACGGCGTTCCGGGCGTGGAATCCGTGACCCAGACCCGCTTCAAGGGGGACACCGTGACCTTCTCCATCGGCTACCGGGAAGGCGTCGACCGGTTCCTGGACAGCATGCTCAACCGGCCCGAGCTGCCGTTCCCCTTGACCGCAAGGAAGGAAGAATCGGGCGAGATCGTCGTGACACCTCTCTGAGCCTTCAGCCGAGTGCGACCGCGTAACGAGCCCCCCCGGAGTCTGCACGCATGACCATCCCCAACCTGATTACGACCCTGAGGATCATCCTCACGCCCATCTTCATCATCTACCTGCTGGACGAGCAGTTCGCGGCGGCGCTCGTGGTGTTCGTCGTCTGCGGCGTCAGCGACGGCCTGGACGGGTTCCTGGCCCGGGTGCTCAAGCAGAGGAGCATCCTCGGCACCTATCTCGACCCCATCGCGGACAAGCTGATCCTCGTCTCCACATTCGTGGTGCTCGCGGTGATGGAACACATCCCCATCTGGCTGGCCGTGATCGTGCTCAGCCGGGACGTGCTCATCTTCCTCGGGGTCGTGGTGCTTCAGCTCTACGGCATGGCCATCCGGATCCGGCCTTCCATCCTGAGCAAGATCACCACCTGCTTACAGTTCATCACCGTCATTGCGGTGCTGGGGGCGGAGTTCGTCTCGCTGCCGGAGGGCCCGTACGACGCCCTGTTCCTGGCGACGGCCGCGGCCACCGTCGGGTCGGGTCTGCACTACATGCACGCATGGTTCAGCATGATGGGGGAGGGGGTCGAATGAGCACCTTCTCCGCCAGTAGAAGCGGGTGGCCACGGCGCGCAGGCTCGGGATCGACAAGAACACGCTCCGGAGAATCATCCTGAGGCTGGGCATCCGCGTACCGCCGTGACCCTCGGGTTTCCAACCTCGCCTGCCCGGAAGGGGAAAGGGGACGCTTCGTGAAGACCCGTTCCAGCGCGCGTGCGCCGGACCCGGAATCGAAGCTTCGGATCGCCGTGATCGGGGGAGGGCGCCGCTGCCGTTCCCTCCTGGAGGTGCTGGAGGCGGACGATCCGAAAAGGGCGTTCAAGGCCGAGATCGTGGGGGTGGCCGACGTCGACTCGTCGGCCGTCGGGTACAGCTACGCCCGGGAAGCGGGGGTGTTCACCACGCAGGACTACAACGACCTGTTCGAGCTGGAGGGCGTGGACCTCGTCATCAACCTCACGGGCAACCAGGACCTCTGTCCGGCCATCGCCCACAGCGCGCCGGCCCACGTCCCCGTTCTGCCCTATCCGGCGGCGGTCCTGTTCCAGGAGATCGTCCAGGACGTCCTGACCACCAGCCGGCGCCTGGCCGAGCAGGCGGACGAGATCCATCGCACCAAGTCTTTCGTGAGGGCCGTGGCCCAGGCCACCATCGTGGGGGCCATGGTCCTGGACACGGACTACCGCATCCAGTGGATCAACAAGGCGGGCGCCGGCATGGCCGGGATCGACGAGCGGGAGGCCCTGGGCAAGTACTGCTTCCAGGTGTCGCACCACCAGGTGGGCCCCTGCTCCCCCAAGGACGCTCCCTGCCCCATGCAGGAGACCCTGGAGACCGGACTGACGGCCCACGCCATCCACGAGCACCGGCTGGGGGACGGGTCCAGGCTCTTCTGCGACGTCACCACCTTCCCGCTGTTCAACAAGGCCAGGGAGGTGGTGGAGGTGGTGGAGTTCATCCGGGACATCACCTCGGACATCGACAACGAGGTGGAGCGGCGGACCACGGCCCTGAAGAAGGATTTGGCCAAGCTCGTCCAGGAGGACAAGCTCATCGCCCTGGGCAAGATGGTGGCCTCGGTGGCCCACGAGGTCAACAACCCCATCGGCTCCATCGTCAACTTCACCAAGCTGGTGCGGAACGCCCTCCGCGAGGGGGACCTGGACGAAGAGCGGATCTCGAAGTACGAGCGCTACCTGGACCTGAGCCTCCGCGAAGCGGAGCGCTGCGGCCGCATCGTCACCAACCTGCTCTCCTTCTCCCGCCAGCAGGCCGTGGAGCCCAAGACCCTCGATCTGGGTGCCATGCTGGACGACATCGCCGCGTTGACCCGGCACAAGATGGAGCTTGCCGGGATCGAGTTCCGCAAACGAATCCACAACGCGCCCCTGTACATCTGGGGGGACTACACCCAGATCCAGCAGTGCTTCGTCAACCTGATCTTCAACGCCATCGAGGCCATGCCGGAGGGCGGACGTCTGACGATCCGGGGCGGCCGGGACACGGACCGCGAGGAGGCCTGGCTGGACGTGAGCGACACGGGCACGGGCATCTCAGAGGAGTACCTGTCCAGCATCTTCGAGCCCTTCTTCACCACCAAGACCGACGGCTACGGCGTGGGTCTGGGCCTCTCCATGGTGTACGGCATCATCCGGGAGCACCACGGCCGCATCACCGTGCGGAGCGAACCGGGGAAGGGCACCACCTTCCGGGTGACCCTGCCGGTCGCCCCGGAGGAGGGAGGGGCGCCATGAGCGCATTTCACATCCTGGTGGTGGACGACGAGGAGGCCATGCGGGAGTCTCTGGCCGCGTGGCTGGAGAAGGCGGGGCACCAGGTGACCATGGCCCCGGGCGGCGAGCGGGCCCTGGAGATCCTGGAAGGGGAGCCCTGCGACCTGGCCCTGGTGGACGTCAAGATGCCGGGCATGGACGGCCACGAGCTGCTCCGGCGCATCCGGGAGGAGCACCCTCGGGTCATGGTGGTGATGATCACGGCCTACGGCAGCATCGAGTCGGCGGTGGAGGCCATGAAGCAGGGCGCCAACGACTACCTGCTGAAGCCCTTCGACCCGGAGCACCTCATGCTCCTCATCGAGAAGCTGGCGAAGCAGAAGGAGCTCATGGACGAGTACCACGTCATGCAGGCCCGCCTGGCCGAGTGGGACACGGGGGGGTTCGAGGATCTGCTGGGCCGGTCCCTGCCCATGAAGCAGGTGTTCCGGCGGATCGAGGACGTGGCCCAGGTCGACACACCCGTGCTCGTCACCGGAGAGACCGGCACGGGGAAGGAGCTGGTGGCCCGGGCCGTTCACGTGCGAAGCCTCCGCACCTGCGGTCCGTTCATCCCCGTGAACTGCGGGGCCGTTCCCGAGCACCTCCTGGAGAGCGAGCTCTTCGGGCACGAACGGGGCGCCTTCACCGGTGCGGTCAAGGCCCGGCTGGGACGTCTCGAGATGGCCCACCAGGGCACCCTCTTCCTGGACGAGGTGGGGGAGATCGGGCCGGCCATGCAGGTGAACCTGCTGCGCGCCCTGGAGGAAAAGCGGTTTCTCCGCCTCGGGGGGCAGCGGGAGGTGGAGAGCGACTTCCGGCTCCTCTGCGCCACCCACCGGGACCTGGATCTTCTGGTGGAGGAGGGCAGGATTCGGAGCGACTTCTACTACCGCATCAACGTGATCACCATCCGCGTCCCCCCGCTCAGGGAGCGAAGGGACGACATCCCCCTTCTCGCGCACCACTTCCTCCAGCGGTTCGCCCGCGAGATGGGACGGCCCGTGGACGGCATGGCGCCGGCGGCATTCCGCCTGCTCCAGGGCTACGACTGGCCGGGGAACGTGCGCGAGCTCAAGAACGTGATCGAACGGGCCGTGGTGGTGAATCGGAGCGGAACCATCGAGGGGGACGACCTGACCTTCCTCGAGACCGCGGAAGCGTCGCCTCCCGGTTCCGAAAGCCTGGAAGAGGTGGAGGCCGGGCACATCCGGAAGATCCTCGAGGCGTGCGGCTGGAACATCTCCCGAGCCGCCCGCGTCCTCGGCATCCACCGGGGGACCCTCGCCCGTCGAATGAAAAAGCACGGGCTGGACAAAGGATCCTGACGCGACCGTGGCCCGGACACCCGACCTGAGAGGCCCGGCCGGGCCGGGGGATTCGGCCCCCTCTCCCTTTCTGGACCCGCGCTCCCGCCACGTGCAGGTCCTGCCCCTCGGGGACGTGGACGGGGTGGCGGTCTCCGTGGCGGCCGCAAACCTCCAGGCGGTGCTCGGCCTGCCGGCGGACGTGCAACCCCCGGCGGGCGACCCCGACTATGCGCTCATCCCGGCACGACGGCAGTACGACGCCCTTCCCATCCTGAAGGCGATGGAGGAGGGGGTCCCCGACGGAACCCTCCGGCTGGGCGTCATGAACGGGGACCTCTGTCTCCCGATCTTCAGCTACGTCCTGGGCGAGGCCCGGGTGAACGGCCGGGCGGCCGTGATCTCCCTGTTCCGGCTCGAGCTGGGCGGGGACGGCCGCCCGTCCCCGCCCGCCAGGGTCTACGAGCGCCTGGCCAAGGTGGCCCTTCACGAGATCGCACACGTCCTGGGCCTCACCCACTGCCGGGAGGAAGGCTGCCTCATGCGCTTCAGCCTCGGCGTGGAGCACATCGACGAGCTCGCCATGCGCTTCTGCCCGGAGTGCGAGCTGAGGCTCCTCCGGGCCCGAAGAGGCCCTCCCTGAGCAGCCCCTCGGGCCTCCCACGCATCAGGTGTGCAGAAACGAGCTCCTGAGCTTGTCCCAGTCCAGCCCGGGCACCTGCCCGTAGATGTCGGAGACGGCCCGACCGCCCGTGGCGGCGAGCCGGTAGCCGGTCTCCTCGGCGACCATCCCCGTCAGGCGGCCCACCTCGTCCTCCATCCAGGCCAGGCTCTCCTCCTCGAAGAAGAGGTTCCGGATCCCCCCGCGCATGTGGACCGGCTCGATGACCAGGAGCCATCCGTCGTCGTAGGGGGATTCCAGCGGGGGCGGCCCGTTTCCCGCCGCCCTGGGGTTCACGGCCACGACCACGCCTTCCAGGGGGCTGAGCCCGTCGGCCGTGAGGTCGCCCCGGATCATGCCGAAGCCGGGCTCCCCCTGGCCCACGGTGGTTCCGAGGCCCGGAAGCTCGAAGGCGTCCAGGGGCCCGAACAGGCGGGAGGCGAAGTCGTCCAGGCCCACCCGCACCCGTCCGCCGTACTCCACGCGGGCCCAGGTGTGCCCCTCGTGGTAGTAGTAGTTCCGCGCCAGGGTGAACCCGCTCACCAGGGTCTGCTCCACCCGGCTCAGGGGTTCGGCCGCTCCGGCCTCCTCCATCATGCGGTGGTAGGCGCAGTGCTCGCAGTCGTAGTCGTTCACGCAGTACTTGACCGAGACCCGGCCCGAGAGCATGTGGCGGCACTTCTTCTGCTCGGTGGAACGATGGGGCAGGTCCTTGGACACCCGCCAGCCGGCGAGGGCCCTCCCGTCCTTCAGCCGGCCCTCGGCGATGTCCTGCTTGAGCTTGCGGTCCAGGGGACAGGACAGGCAGTCGTAGGCGTTCATGCAGGCCGTGGGCTCGAGCACCCCGGCCTGGCTCCAGACGCAGAGGTTGCTGGTCATGTCGTAGACCACGGCCTGCTGCGTGCCCTTGGTGTTCTTTCGGCTGGACCTCTTCATGGCGCACCTCCTTGGCGGCACGGGCCGCCCGATGGGTTTCGACCTCTGAAGAGGCAAGCTTCGGGCCGGATGGACCGGCACAAGGAGACGCTTCCAAGGGGTTGAAATCAAAGCTTTCATTTCGGGGCTGCTCCCGCTCCGACACGGGTGCGATCCAACGGGCCTGCTGCTGAATCGAGCGCCCGGGAAACCAGGCAGACCGAAAATGTCGAAAAACGCTTTGGGTTCGGAGGCTTGCGTCCACCGGTGCATTGTGCGGCGGTGCCGGCGCGGCATGCGTCAGGAGCGGAAGGCGGTTTCGGATGCTGCGAACCGCGTCACTTCACGGACAAAGGCGGCATCAGGATCGGTCCGCCCAGCCCACGGGGCAGGCCAGCTCGCACCGCCGGCAGTAGTTGATCCAGCCCTTCTCGGGTTCTCCGGCGGCGGGCTCGGGGATGGGCTTCCTGCGGGCCATGTCCCGGTCCATCTGCTTGCGGCAGAGGGCCCGCTCGTAGGCACCCCCCTCGAACGCTTTCGGGGGGCAGGCCCGGAGGCAGGGGGCGTCGCAGGCAGTGCAGGGCGCGTACTCCAGGGGCTTTGCGGGCTCCAGGGTCCGGTCGAGGAAGAGGGCGCGGAGCCTCACGCGGGGGCCGAAGGGGGGCGTCACGAGGAGATTGTTCCTGCCGATGACCCCCAGCCCGGCGTGCACGGCCGCGTCCTTGAGGAAGATCCCGCCCTTTTCCATGCGATAGGGGATGTCCCTGGCCGCGATCTCCAGCTCCACCCGAAGCCAGTCGATGATGTCGCGGGCCATGTCCATGAGGATGCGGTTTCCCGGCGTGCCCTGGATGCCGTCCCACCAGTCGAGCCGGGGCTGGTCCGCGGGATGGGCCAGGCCGAGCACCAGGATGGATTCGGCGTTCTGCGGCCAGGGTCCCAGACCGCAGGCCACGTAGGAACGGGAGTTCTGGACCGCCTCCCTGGAAGCGACGCCCGCCATGGACGCCCCGATGGAACGGGCGTGGCGCAGGAGGTCCTCTGCGGGGTGTAGGGTGCTTTGCCTGTTCATGCGCGATCCGGGCGCGAGTTGAGACGACGCTGAATGAGGTCTGCGTGGAAGGGCTTTCCGTGCGCAGGGTAGACGGTTTTTGCCCCGCGGTCCAGCAGGATTTTCCAGCTGCGTTTCACCTGTTCCAGGTCGTCGGCGAAAACGGGCAGCCCCGGTCCGAACCGGAGCGGAAAGCCGTTCATGGCGAGATCCCCCGCGAAGCAGTCGCCGGAGGCCAGGAGGACGCTCACGGATCCCGGCGAGTGCCCGGGGGTGGGGATCAGGTCGCCCGGGATGCCATACCCGGCCAGGGAGACCGGGTCGTTGCCCAGGACCCGGTCCACGCGGGCCGGTTCGATCCGGATCCGGCGCCCGAACCGCCCCATCACCGCCACCAGGAATCGGCTCCACGGGGAGGTCCCCGGCGGGACCCTCACCACCGAGCGCTCCAGGCAGTCCCGTTCCGCGCCGTGCATGGCGATGGGGGCTCCGGTCTCCTTCTGAACGGCCCGGGCGGACCCGATGTGATCCCAGTGCCCGTGGGTGAGGACCAGCAGCCGGACCTCCGAGGGGGAGATCCCGGCGCGGGCGAGCCCTTTTCGGAAGGCCCCCTCCTTGCCGGGCGGGCCCGCGTCGACCACGATCGTCCCCCGGGACTGGAGGAGGAAGACATTGCACACGCCCAGCTCGAGGGTGTGGATTCGGGTTTTCAAGGGACCTCTCCGGCTCGGACCGAGTCGCTCCGCAAGCGGGCGGCAGGAAGTCGGGACATCATAACGCCCTTGCCGAAAAGGTCAAGGAGACCGCGCTCGGAGACGAAGAATAGGGCTTGACAGCCTGTTTGGGCGTTGGTACGTTCTAGCCGTTTTCCGAAGGCACGTAGCTCAGGGGGAGAGCGCTACCCTGACACGGTAGAGGTCCTGGGTTCAAATCCCAGCGTGCCTACCACGAAGGGCGGATCCGTGGGGGCTTTCTCGTTCGAAAGCCCCCTTTTTTTTCCGGGTCGGAGGGCTCGGCTCCCGCCGGACGTTCCCCCGGCACTCCCAGGGAATTCTGATGGCGTCGCAAAAAGCCCGAGTCTTCGAGGTCCACCCCTGGGATATGAACAGATGATATCGTCCCCAGCGGCGCGTGAGCGGGTTTTGCGAATGCGTCAATCTTGATGGCGTCGCAAGAAGCCCGAATCCCCGAGATCTGCCCCCGGGAGATGAACAGGTGATATCATGCCCAGCGGCGCGTGAGCGGGTTTTGCGAATGCGTCAACCGTGGGTGGAATCAACGCAAAATCGGGAACTTAATCCTTGACTTTTGGTTGATGTTCATGTATCTTGTGAGATCTCGTTTCATTTGTTTAATGGTTTCGCATACTCGCCGTGGTTGAGTTGCGGAGACGGGAGAGCTCGCGAACCATCGGACCAACCGTCGAGCGGTGTGCGGGGCAACGCAGGGGAGGACGGACCGGAGCCGGAACGAACGGCCGGTGACTTTCGTTTCAATCGACATGTCGCAGAGTTGAATGAACACACCCAGAAGGCATCTGAGCGGGTACACATCGTGACCTTGGATGCCTTATATTTTTGCCGATTCGAGCCATGACAGCATTCAGCGTCGAGTACAGGGACAAGGGCCGAAGGGTGGAGGAGAGCGGTCCCGTAACCGCAGCCAAGGCCCTGGAGGATCTGGGGGTCAAGGGCCTGGAGCGCGTGGTCGCGGCCCGGGTCAACGGCGAGCTGCGCGATCTCGACCGGACCATCGAGGAGGAGGCCGAGCTGGAGCCGGTCCGGCCGGACTCGGAAGAAGGCCTCGACATCCTGCGCCACAGCACGAGCCACGTCATGGCCGAGGCCGTCAAGTCGCTCTTTCCCGGGGTCAAGGTGACCATCGGCCCGTCCATCGAGCACGGCTTCTACTACGACTTCCACTACGAACGGCCCTTCCGGGACGACGATCTTCCCAGGATCCAGGCCAAGATGGAGGAGATCGTCCAGGAGGACCTGCCCTTCACGCGGACGGAGATCTCCAGGGAGCGGGCCATCGAGCGGTTCAAGAGCGAGGGCGAGTACTACAAGGTGGAGCTCCTGGAGGAGATGGAGAGCGACACGGTCACGCTTTACAGCCAGGGGGCCTTCACCGATCTCTGCCGGGGGCCGCACATCCCGTCCACGGGCCGGATCAAGGCCTTCCAGCTCACCAAGACGTCCGGGGCCTACTGGCGCGGGGACGAGAAGCGCCCCATGCTGAGCAGGATCTACGGGGTGGCCTTTGCGGACAAAAAGGCCCTCAAGAAGCATTTGCAGCAGCTGGAGGAGGCCCGAAAGCGCGACCATGTCCGGTTGGGCAGAGAGTTGGGCCTCTTCAGCACCCACGAGGAGATCGGCGCGGGCATGGTGGTCTGGCACCCCAAGGGGGCCATGCTCCGGCACCTGATCGAGGAGTTCGAGATCCAGGAGCACCTCCGGCGGGGGTACTCGATCGTCCGGGGACCCGAGATCCTCAAGACCTCCCTGTGGGAGAAGTCGGGACACTTCGACAACTACCGGGAGAACATGTACTTCACGGAGATCGACGAGCTCTCCTACGGCATCAAGCCCATGAACTGCCTCTCCCACATGCTCATCTACAAGACCGGGATCAAGAGCTACCGGGACCTTCCCCAGCGCTACTTCGAGATGGGGGTGGTGCACCGCCACGAGCGTTCCGGCGTGCTCCACGGGCTCCTGCGGGTCCGGGAGTTCACCCAGGACGACGCGCACATCCTCTGCACCCCGGAGCAGCTGGACGCGGAGATCAAGGGGGTCCTGGATCTCGTGCAGTACATGGTCACGGTGTTCGGCTTCGACTACGACCTGGAGCTGAGCACCCGGCCCGAGAAGTCCATCGGCTCGGACGAGGACTGGGAGCGCGCCACCAACGCCCTCCAGAACGCCGTGGACGACCTGGGGCTGCCCTGCCGGCTCAACGAGGGGGACGGCGCCTTCTACGGGCCCAAGATCGACGTGAAGCTCCGGGACGCCCTGGACCGGAGCTGGCAGTGTGCCACCATCCAGGTGGACTTCACCCTGCCGGACCGGTTCGATCTCCACTACGTGGACCGCGACGGGGGGCGGAGACGCCCCGTGATGATCCACCGGACCATCCTGGGCTCCATGGAGCGGTTCATCGGCGTGCTCATCGAGCAGTACGCCGGGGCGTTCCCGGTGTGGATCGCTCCCGTCCAGGCCGTGGTCATGACCGTGACCGACCGCAGCATCCCGCACGCGGAGGGCGTTCTCAGGACCCTGACCGACGCGGGCGTGCGGATGGAAGCGGACTTTCGGAACGAGAAGCTGGGGTTGAAGGTTCGAGAGGCCCAGCTCCAGAAAATTCCCTACATGTTGATCGTGGGGGACAAGGAATCCGATGAGGGAGGGGTGACCCCGCGTCTGCGAACCGGTAAGAACCTCCCGTTCATGAGTCCCGAGACCTTCGTGGAGCGCATCCAGGAAGAGTCCCAACAAAGGAGGTCGTCGCTATAGCCAAGAGAGCCAATCAGACCAACGTCAACCAGAGGATCCGCGCCAAGACGGTTCGGTTGATCCAGGCCGACGGCGAGCAGGTGGGAATCGTGCCTATCGAGGAGGCCCTCGAGGTGGCCAAGAAGGCCGGTCTCGACCTGGTGGAGGTTGCACCCAATGCCGATCCGCCCGTGTGCCGGATCATGGACTACGGAAAGTTCAAGTACCAGGCGAGCAAAAAGGGGCAGGAGACCAAGAAGAAAGGCCGGGCCGTCCAGCTCAAGGAGGTCCGCATGAGGCCCCGCACCGAGGAACACGACCTGGGGTTCAAGCTCAAGAACATCCGCAAGTTTCTCGAGAAGCGGGACCGGGTCAAGGTCACCGTGCTCTTCCGTGGTCGCGAGATGGCCTACATGGACCAGGGCATCGCCCTGCTCAAGCGGGTGGCTGAAGAGCTGGAAGAGATCGGCACCGTGGAGCAGGCCCCGACGCGGGAGGGCTGGCGGCTCACCATGGTGCTCGTACCCAAATAGACGAAGAGGATCCTGAAAGGCTTCGAGACCGGACAACCCGCTTCGGGGCTCCTGTCGTTTCCCTGCCGGAAGCTCGCGGCGGGGCCGGGGCGTCATGTCCCTCGGGAATGGCGGTTCGGGTCTGATCGGGCATCGCTCATGACCAGACGATGGAGGTTGAACATGCCGAAAATGAAAAGCAACCGTGGCGCCGCAAAGCGGTTCAAGACCACGGGAACGGGAAAAATCATTCGGAACAAGGCCAAAGCCAATCACATCATGACCAAGAAATCGACCAAAAAAAAGAGAAAACTTCGGCAGTCGGAGGTGGTGGACGCGACCAACGTCAGGGGTCTCAAGCGGTTGCTGCCCTACCTGTGAGCCCCGCCGCCTAGGCGGGGATCCGATGCCGACACCAGACAGAAGAGGTTGAATCATGCCCAGAGTGAAACGGAGCGTGCCCTCGAGGCAGCGAAGAAAAAAGGTACTCAAGGAGGCCAAGGGGTTCCGCGGGGCGAGCAGCAAGATCTACCGCAGCGCCACGGTGGCTGTGGACCGGGCCTACGCCTACGCCTACCGGGATCGCAAGGTCCGCAAGCGGGAGTTCCGAAGGCTGTGGATCACCCGGATCAATGCCGCTGCAAGGCAGCACGGGCTGAGCTATGCCCAGTTCATGGGGGGCGTTCACAGGGCCGGCATCGAGCTGGACCGGAAGATCCTCGCGGACATGGCCGTGAACGATCCGGCGGCCTTCGGCCGCATCGCCGCGATGGCCAAGGGCTGATCTCGATCGGGGGCGCCTGCGCCCCGGGCGGGAGCGCCCGACGAAGCGCCGTCCGGTTCCTGCTCCCGAACGGGAAGTTCGCCAAGGAGCGGGGTTTCCGGTCCGAGCGGGCACCGGCTCGAGCCAACGGTACCCCCGAGCAGTTGAGGAAAGGCCCGGGATCGTATGATTCAAGAGCTGCGCCGGATTGAAGAGGAAGCCCTGCGGGAGCTCGGAACCATCGAGGAGGAAGACCGACTCGAGGCGTTTCGGATCGCCTATCTCGGGAAAAAGGGACGGCTGACCACCGCGCTCAAAGGGATGGGGAAGCTCTCGCCGGAGGAGCGTCCCGAGGCCGGCAAAACGGCCAACGAGGTGAAGGCCCGGCTCACCGAGGCCTTCGAGGCCCGAAAGCGCGAGGTCGAGGAACGGGCGTCGGGCGTCGGAAGGGACCTCTTGGACGTGACCCTGCCGGGCCGCCGGCCGGTCCGGGGACACCTCCACCCCGTCACGCGGGTCGCCCGGGAGATCTGCCGCATCTTCGAGCGCATGGGGTTCCGAATCGTCAAGGGCCCCAATGTGGAGCTCGACTACTACAACTTCGAGGCCCTGAACATCCCCAAGGACCACCCGGCGCGGGACATGCAGGACACCTTCTACGTCAGCGAGAACGTGGTCCTGCGCACCCACACCTCCCCCATGCAGATCCGCGTCATGGAGAAGCAGTCGCCGCCCGTGGCGGTGATCGCTCCCGGCAAGGTCTACCGGCGGGACTCGGACGTCACCCACACGCCCATGTTTCACCAGGTGGAGGGTCTCCTGGTGGACGAGGGGGTGACCCTGGGAGACCTCAAGGGGACCCTGACGGCCTTCGCCCACCAGATCTTCGGCCGCGACACGGAGGTCCGCTTCCGCCCCAGCTTCTTCCCCTTCACGGAGCCGAGCGCCGAGATGGACATCCGCTGCGTGATCTGCGGAGGATCCGGCTGCAGGACCTGCTCCCAGACCGGGTGGCTCGAGATCCTGGGATCCGGGATGGTGGACCCCGAGGTCTACGGGTTCGTGGACTACGACCCGGAGCGCGTCTCGGGCTTCGCCTTCGGCATGGGCATCGAGCGGATCGCCATGCTCAAGTACGGGATCGACGACATCCAGCTCTTCTTCCGGAACGACATGCGGTTCCTGCGGCAGTTCTAGGCCGACCGCGCATCCGCCGGCCCTCCGGCCCGACCCACCGGGGCGGCACGTGCCGGCGGGCTCCCGGTTCATCCTCACCAAGAACATGAAGGGATGCCTTTAAGTTTTTGATCTATTGACTTGATTTCGGTATGCCGGTATGCTCGACCGGAGCAGGGCCGAGGCGGAAACGGAGCGAGAAGGGCATGCGACTGACCCTGAACTGGCTGAAGGAGTACGTGGACATCGACATGGAACCCGAACCGCTGGGCCGGCTGCTCACCATGGCCGGCCTGGAGGTGGAGGCGCTGGAGCCCCTGGGTTTGGGGCTGGACGGCGTGGTCACGGCCCGCGTGGCATCGGTGGAAAAGCATCCGAACGCGGACCGCCTCACCGTCTGCAGGGTGGATTCGGGGCAAGGGGAGGCCGAGGTGGTCTGCGGTGCGCCCAACGTCCGGGAAGGCATGATCACCGCGTACGCCCCTCCGGGGATCCGTCTCCCGAACGGGCTGGCCGTGAAGGAGACCCGAATCCGGGGGCAGGCCTCCCGGGGGATCCTCCTGGCCGAGGACGAGATGGGCCTGACCGACGACCACACCGGGGTGATGGAGCTCTCCGGGGACCCGGTCCCCGGCACCCCGCTGAATCGCGCCGTCCCGGTCGAGGACTGGGCCTTCGAGATCGGGCTCACACCCAACCGGCCCGACTGCACCTCCGTCATCGGCGTGGCGAGAGAGGTGGCCGCGCTGACCGGAAAGACCCTCCGGCGGCCCGAGATCCCCGCGCAGGGCGGAGACCGGTCCGCCATCGAGCGGCACACCCGGGTCGACATCGAGGACCCCCGGGGCTGCCCGAGGTACTCCGCCGGGATCGTCTGGAAGGTCGTGATCGGCCCCTCGCCCTTCTGGATGCGCTACCTTCTCCATTCGTGCGGGGTCCGCAGCATCAACAACGTGGTGGACGTGACCAACTTCGTGCTGCTGGAGTGCGGGCAGCCGCTCCACGCCTTCGACTATCAGCGGCTTCACGAGAACCGCATCGTGGTCCGCCGGGCCGGGGAGGGGGAGCCCTTCGTCACCCTGGACGGGCAGGAGCGGACCCTCACCGCCGGGGACCTCGTGATCTGCGACGGCCGGGGTCCCGTGGGCCTGGCCGGCGTCATGGGCGGCCTGAACTCGGAGATCCAGGAGGACACCCGGGACGTCCTCGTGGAGTCCGCCTGCTTCGATCCCCTGACCATCCGCCGGACGTCCAAGAGGCTGGGTCTCCTGACCGAGGCCTCCTACCGCTTCGAACGGGGGGTGGACATCGAGGGGACGGTCTGGGCGCTGCGCCGCTCCCTGCAGCTGCTGGCCGAGCTGGCCGGCGGCAGCATCGAGAGCGGGGTGATCGACGAGTACCCCCGGCCCTGGGAGGGCCGGGAGATCCCCCTCCGGGTGGACAAGACCAACGCCTTGCTGGGCACGCGGATCTCCTCCGACGCCATGGCCGGGCATCTGTCCGCCCTGGAGATGGCGGTGCGCCGGGAGGACGAAACCCGTCTCCTGGTCACCCCGCCCGCCTGCCGGGTGGACCTGCTCCGCGAGGTGGACCTGGTGGAGGAGGTGGCCCGGATGGAGGGGTACGACCGCATCCCCGTCACCCAGCCCCCCATCCGCCCCGAGGACGAGCCCGATCCGCCCGAGGTCCCGCTCGGGGACCGGGTCCGGGAGGTCATGACGGGGTTCGGGTTCAGCGAGGTCATCACCTTCAGCTTCGTTTCCGAGGAGGCCCCGGACCTGCTGGGGGCGCCGGCGGACAGCCCGCTCCGAAACGTGGTGAGGCTGCTCAAACCGCTCACCCAGGAGCAGTCGGTCATGCGCACCACGCTGCTGCCGGGGCTGCTCCAGTCCGCGCAGACGAACATCGCCCACGGAGAGCGCGACCTCAGGCTGTTCGAGTGGGGAAAGGTGTTCCTTCCCCGCGAGGGGAGCGAGCTGCCCGAGGAGCGGCTCACCCTGGCCGCGGTCCTCGCCGGCGCCTGGTCGCGAAAGACCCTCCACCAGGCGGACCGGCCGGTGGACTTCTACGACGCCAAGGGCGTGCTCGAGGCGCTGTGCGAGGATCTGGGCGTCACGGAGCTGCAGTTCCGGAGGGGCGACGCACCGCCGGCCTACCGGCCCGAAAAGAGCGCGCAGCTGCTCCTGGCCGGAGATCCCGGGGGCTGGGTCGGGGAGATCACGCCCGAGACGGGCGACCGATTCGAGCTGGGCCCGGACCCCGCCTTTTTGATGGAGCTGGACATTCCGGCCCTCCGGGCCGCCATGCCCGCGACCCGTCGTTTCCAGGGGTATGCGCGGTTCCCGGCGGTCCTGAGGGACCTCTCGGTCGTGGTGGACGCGGGCGTGGAGAGCGACCGGGTCCGCCGGATCATCGGCGATGAAAAGCTTGTGGAATCCGTGGACATCTTCGACCTTTACCGCGGCGACCAGATCGCCCCCTCGGAAAAGGCCCTGACGTTCCGGATCCGCTTCCGATCCCCGGAGCGGACCCTGAAAGGCCGGGAGATCAGCACCCTCCATGACAAGATCGTCCAAAAGATCGAAAAGCAGCTCGGGGGACGGCTCCGGGACCGCTGAGGCGGGTTCCCCCATTCCGGAGAACAAGCGGTACTTCCGGATCGGCGAGGTGAGCCGCATCGTCGGCGTGGAGCCCTACGTCCTGCGGTACTGGGAGGGCGAGTTCCCCCGGGTCCGGCCGGCCCGGGCCGACTCCAACCAGCGGACCTACCAGCGAAAGGACCTGGAGCTCCTCCTGGAGATCAAGCGGCTCCTCTACGAGGAGAAGCTCACCATCAAGGGCGCCCGGAAGCGGCTCCAGTCCTGGCGTTCTACCGAAGACGAGCCTTCGCGGGTTTCCCCTCCCGATCTGGACGAGATCCGGCGCGAGCTCCACGAGCTCCTGCGCATCCTGTCCTGAGCCCGGCTACGGCTCCTCCCCAAAATTGACGCATTCGCAAAGACCCGCTCACGCGCCGCTGGGGACGATATAACCTGTTGAAACCCCAGGGGCAGATCTCGAGGATTCGAGCTTTTTACGACGCTATCAAAATTGATGCCGTCTCTGTTGTCTCTCGCCCATCGAGAAATTCAGCAAGGGTCGGTTCATCAACTCTCCTGCGCTGAGTTAGGCAATCGGCGGGAGGCCGTCTCTTGTGAAAGGTTCGGGCTCACTGGCCTTCGTCCCGGAAGGGGTCGGTGGACGAGCCTTCCCAGGCAGTGACGGCTTTCATTGGCCGCAGGTTTACATGCAACTGGAACACATCCGGCCTGGCATAGTGGCCGGGAGCATCCAAGTCGTATTTACCGCCTATGATTTGTCCCAGGTCCACTTCAGCAGTCAAAATGCAGGGGCCGTCGAAGTCCGGCCCTGCAAGCACCTGACCCAAGGGATCGATGATGCAGCTTCCTCCCCGCATCATCGTGGTCTCGGGGTCGTCACCCTGGATCGGTTTGCTGTCTGCCGGGTAGTCGCCCCGGAGTACGTACTGACAGCAACTCAAGACGAAACATCGGCCCTCCAGGGCGATATGGCGCATGGTAGGGAGGTTGGTTTCGCGGTCATCGGCTGTAGGGGCGAGATAAAGCTGAATGCCCTTAGAGTACATGTACATTCGCAACATGGGCATGTAGTTTTCCCAGCAGATCACAGCGCCGATCCTGCCCACCTCGGTGTCGATAACCAGCAAGGTGGAACCGTCTCCGAAACCCCAGATCAGTCGCTCCATGGCGGTAGGCATGAGCTTGCGGTGTTTGCCCAAAAGCCTCCCGTCCGGAGCGAAGAACAGTACGGTGCAGTACAGCGTGCCCCCCTCGCGCTCAATGACTCCAATAGCCAAGTAAAGGCACGCATCCTTTGCCGCCTTGCCCAATGCCTGCGTGGCTGGACCTGGAACTTCAATCGAACTGTCATAATAGATCCGAAAGTCTTCGCGACCTTGTGGAAGGCGAACGCCCACCCTGGCCCCGAAATCCCACCCTTTGGGATAACCTGAGACAAAGGCTTCAGGGAATAGAGCCAGCTTGGCTCCTTCTTTCGAGGCCTTCATGGCCAAATCAGCTGCCTTGGCTACCGTGGCCATGGGGTCGAACATCACCGGTGAGTCCTGAACCACCGCAACTCGGACCATGCTCATTTCCAATCGCTCCTCAAAAAAAAATCTCCAGTTACCACTCCTACGCGAAGCACGGAGAAAATCCCCAGTACCCTGGATCGGCCTGATTCTGTCGCAAGTGAATATTTATACCATCAGATATTTATTTTTGACTTCCGGCTGGCTTTCCAACTCGTCCATGGTTCCCTCAAACATGACCCGTCCACCTTCAATGACATACGCGCGATCAGCTATGTCCATGGCAAAACTCAAGTTCTGTTCCGCGAATAGTATAGCCAAACCAATGGACTTCAGATACCTTATCTGTCTCGAGAGCTCCTGCACCACCACCGGAGCCAGGCCTTCCACCGGCTCGTCCAAAAGCAGCAAGGAGGGGTTGCCCATCAGGGTCCGCCCGCAGGTCAGCATTTGTTGTTCACCCCCGCTGAGGTAACCGCCCTGGTTGTCGGCTAACGGCTCAAGGGATGGGAATAGTTTAAAAATGCCATCAAGAGTCCAATGGGCCAACTGGGTAGAGACAGGAGCTTTGGAACCGATTTCGAGGTTCTCGCGGACGGTTAGGTCCGGGAAAATCAGGCGTTCGTCGGGGACGTAGCCGATGCCCATCCGGGCTATCTTGAAGGGCGGCAGGCCCAGAAGCTCCTGTCCGCCATAGGTAACGGAGCCCTGGCGAGCATTGGCGAGTCCCATGATGGTTTTTATGATTGTGGTTTTGCCCACCCCGTTGCGACCCAACAGGCAGACGCACTCGCCGTCCGCCACCTCCAGAGACACTCCAAACAGGATGTGGCTGGTTTCGTAAAAGGTGTGTATGTCTCTCACACTAAGATTTGGCATCAGGTCTGCTCCCCTAGATAGATTCTCTGGACGGTGGGGTTTTGCCTTATCTCTTCAGGGGTGCCAGTGAACAAAATCTCGCCGCGGTGTAGAAGCGAAACCCGGCTGGCGTGGTTGAACACAACAGACATATCATGTTCGGTGAACAAGGTGGTCAGCCCCAACTCGGCATTTAGGCGGTCGACCAGAGCCATAGTCTCTCTCGTTTCCTCCCGAGACATGCCGGCGGTGGGTTCGTCCAGCAGAAGCAGCTTGGGCTTGCCTGCCAGAGCGATGGCCAACTCCAGCTTTTTTTTATCGCCCTGTGCCAATTCCCCGGCCACGACAATCTGTCTGTCCAGCAGGTCGCATAACTCGAGGATTTTTCCGGTTTCCCGGATGCCGGTACTACGGGCCAACCTGTACAAGTTGAACGCCATTCCCATACGGGCTTGCACCGCCGAGCGCACATTTTCCCAAACAGTGAGTTGGATAAATATGTTGCTCACCTGAAATGCCCGCGTGATGCCCGCGCGGGCGATACGGTGAGGCTGCGTTCGGGTTATATCCAAGCCCATGAACATAACCTTGCCGGATTCCGGCCAGTGGTAGCCGGTGACCAAGTTGAACAAGGTGCTCTTGCCTGAGCCGTTGGGTCCGATGATGGCGGACTGCTCGCCCTCCTCCAGGGTCATGCTCAGATCCTTCGTGGCCTGGAGCCCCCCGAAGCTCTTGTTTAGATGGGCTATCTCCAGTATGGGGCCGTTCACGATATGCCTCCGGATTCGCTTTGTTCACCATCGCCCAACTGCCCTGGGGTGTAGAGACTGTGCCGTCCTGCGGCCAATCGCCTGTCCAAAAGCGAAAGCAGCCCACCGGGCAGAAAGAGCACCAAGAAGAGAATGATGAGCCCTATGGTCAGCGGCCAATAGTGAGTAAAACGGGTTACATAAGCATTAAGAAAGGTGTATACGGCCGAGCCCACCAAAGGACCGGTAAGGAATCCGGCTCCGCCAATCAGAGTCATGAACACTGCTGATCCAGATTGTACCCATCCTAAAATCACTGGAGAAACACTTCTTTGGAAAGGGACCCACAGGGCACCGGCAATACCTGCAAAGGTACCGGCTAATATGAAGTTAAGTAACATGCATAAGCGCACATTGATACCCAGGAAAGCGACCCTCTTTTGATTATTGCGTATCATGCGTAAGGTGTAACCAAATGGAGAGTTAACTATCCGCCACAACATTAAAGAACATATAATTACTGTGGTCATGATCAGATAATAGTAGTTGGTCAAGTCAGCGAAAACTCCAGGAGGCATGATTCCATGTATGCCGTCATCACCTTTTGTGAAGCTATACCAGGAGAAAACTATATAGTAAATCAGTTCTCCGAAGGCCAGGGTGAGCAAGGCAAAGTATATGCCGGTCAGGCGTACACAGAAGAACCCGACCACCAAGGCTCCGGCTGCGGCCACAGGCAAGGCCGTACACATGGATACAATGAATTCAATATATCCCACTTGCCCGAACGCTGATTGAAAAGCCCGCATCGTTAGAGCGGTGGCGTAGGCGCCCAAGCCGAAGAAGGCGGCATGTCCGAAGGTGATCTGCCCCATGTAGCCATAGATGAGGTTGAAACTCATAGCGAAAAGTCCGAGGATCAATATTTCAGCAGCCACGATCGTTGGAAACTCGCCGGGGATAATCGGGACCAAGAGGAAAACCAAGACAAGCACCGGTGCGATCAGTCCGGTAAGGCCGAAGCCTCGATAAAGGCGCAACCAAATCCCTTCGTGTTTTGCCGGATTCATTGACATATCACCCCCTAAAAACGCATCTCGGTTCCGAAGAGGCCCCATGGGCGCCAAATCAGAACGCCGACGAGGATGATGAATATCATGGCCAAGGATCCGTCTGGCCAGAGGAATATGGAAAAGGCGTAGACTACCCCTACAATGATGGATGCCACAAAAGTACCCAAAATGCTGCCGAAGCCACCGATGATCACCACAGCAAAGCACTGTACGATTAAATCCATGTCCACGCCCAAGCCAATAGGCATGATGCCGAGAAATAGCCCTGCGCAGAATGCCGCGATTGCTATCCCTAAACCGAATACCCCGGCATAAATATTCGGAATATTTATGCCCAGGGCACTGACCATTTCGCGACTGAACACTGCCGCCCTTACGATTCGGCCGTATTTGGTTTTCTGCAAAAACCACCACAGTCCTGCAGCCACCAAGCATCCGCAAATGATGATCAAGAAAAGGTAAGGGTTGACAAAGTATCCCATGACTTCGACGGGTTCGATCGGCAGAAATATGCGCCGGTTTTCAACTCCCCAGCCCAGCCTAATCACGTCGCTGATAATCAGAATCAATGCGAAGGTAAGCAGTACTTGCTGGGGCAGCTCGCGCTGGTACATCCGCCTGATGAGAAACCGTTCCAGCATCCATCCCACACCGAACATTAGGGCCGTGGTGGCCACGATTGCTGGAACCAGGCATAGGCCGAAGGGGCCCACCATTCCGGTCAGGAAGCTGTATAAGGAATGGGTAATGTAGCCGGCCAGCAGCCAGAGGGCTGCATGGGCGAAGTTTAGGATGTTCATGACCCCGAAAATTAAAGACAGCCCGGCCGAGAGCAAAAAAAGCATCATGGCCCGGGACAGGCCGGTGAAAAGCTGGATCAGCAGGGCTCCGATGTCCATCGGCATGGAAACACCCCCTTGAGACGGGTTCTGGGCGGAGTATTCCGGGGAGTGCTGCCCCGGGAGGGAGCCCCTCCCGGAGCCAGAGGTTTAGCTTCTTTTCTTTTGTAGCTTGGTGACCTCTTCGCAGGTAGGAATCCATACCTGGTCGCCTTGGACGACGATCATGCTCTTGGGGTCGAAGACGGGAATCGACCACTTATCGCTGTCAACCACCTCGCCCACATATGAGGGGCAATCGAGCTGGTTATTGCACTCGCGGAACGTAAGTTTGCCCCGGCACGTCTCTATTGTGGCGCCGGTCAGCGCATGACGCAGGGCTTCGTTGTCCACCGAACCGGCTTTTGTCGCCGCCTGGGCAAGCCCGTTCAGGGCGTCGAAGTACATGCAGGCGAAATCATCCGGAAAATCGTCCTTTCCGAACTTGCCCTGATAAAGCTGCATGTACTGTTGCATCATGGGCCGGTCCATGTTGGCAAAGAATGGGCACCGGTTGATCCCGATGATGCCGCGGGGCAGAGTCTTGGCTTGCTGGATCAGCTCGGTGACCGGCAGGAAAACTCCAGGGTAGGCCACCTGCTTCAGGAGCCCCATGGCCTTGGCCTGTTGCAAGAAAGTCTCATTGTCTTTGCCTGCGATCGCGCCAAACATGAAGTCGGGCTTCATCGCCATAATGGCGGTGATGTAGGAGCTGAAGTCAGTTTCGCCCAGCTTGCACCATAGCTCCTTGATCAGCTTGGTGTCCGGCGAGACTTTGGCCAACTGGGTAACGAAAACACTCTGGGCGTCGCGGCCCCATTCGTAGTCTTGGCCCAAAGTGACGTACTTGCTCCATCCACGCTTTTTGATCAACTCGGCTACCGCCACCACGGTTGCTCCGGACTGCATGCGGCTGTTAGGCCCGAACTGGAAGGAATAAGGTGTGTAGTTCTCGTTGACTATCTTGGAACTGTTGCTGGTAGCCGCCAGATGCAGCACTTTGTGCTCGTGGATGATCTCCTGAATGGCCATGGCAACGGCGCTGCTCCAAGTGCCGATGATGCAATTGACCTTTTCATTGAGGATCAGGGAGCGGGCCTCGCGGGCCCCGACGTCGGGCTTGGTCTGGGTGTCGCGGAAGTAAAGCTCAATGGGGTGCTTGCCCAGAAGACCGCCCTTTTTGTTGATCTGGGCTGCGATGAGGGGGAGTCCCTTTATCGGCCGTACCGAGTAATTCGCCCCCGGACCAGTGGTAGGCAGGCACACCCCGATGCGATAGGGCTCCGCGGAGCCGGCCTGGACGAAGCGCGGCAACATAGCCACCACCCCCGCCGCCAGAGATGTCACTATGAACTCGCGCCTGCTGTAGCCACTGAGATGGCTAGGTAATTTGACCCGATCGCGATCTTTTTCCATCTGTCATCCTCCTTTTCCTAGCGAAATGGAACCACAAATTTTGTTATCCATCACCGAAGCAAAAAATGCATTTTTGCCTAGGGTTCGCGGTAGCCCTTCATGACTGCTTCCAAGGCTGTGTCCCAATGCTGTTGGGCAAGGCTCTTGGCCTTGTGGCGGTCTTTGTTCTTGATCGCCTCGTACATCTGAACGTGATAAAGGCGAAAATCATTTATCCTTGGGGTCAAAAACGCAACAGGAAGGCCTACCCAGGCGGTCTCGTAGAAGTTAACCAACATGTTGGTAAGAAAGACGTTCTTTCCGATACGCGCTATCTGAAGATGGAAGGCGATGTCGAGCTGAAAGCGCTTGGCGTCGTAGACCTCGGCCGGATAGTCGAGGTAATCATCCAGGGCCGTTTTCAATTCGGCCAGCCCTTCAGGCTCGACATGCTGCACGGCGTAGTCCATGGCGATGGTATCAAGCTTCACGCGCAAGTCGTACATCTGCTCCACCTCTTCGGTGGTCAACTGGCGTACGAAGTAGCCTCGGTTATTCTCGTAGACCACCAAGCCTTCCTGGGCGAGACGGTTAAGAGAGTTGATTATGGGCGTTTTGCTCATTCCCAAGACTTTTTCCAGATCTCGGTAGATGATCTTCTGGCCAGGCGAAAGCCGATGGTTGAAAAGCATGCGCTTGATGCCGGCTAGTGCTTCTTGGTCCTTTGATATCTTTACCATGGTTCTACCTTGAATTTCAATAATCTGATCCTATTTTTGATCTTAAATATGATCAGAAATTAGCGGATCGATTGGAATGTGTCAAGATAATTTTTTATTTTTCCAGGGCCCGACGTACTCGCACTCGGCCCCGAAGGGCGGTACTCGCTCCCGCCTGATTCGGCGATGCTCGCAAGCGATTCCCACCGAATGCATCTCCCTTCATCGCAATTTCATGAAATTAATAAGTTAAAAACGTCCCCTATTGTGTGCTTGACATTTCCTCGAGCCCGGCGTAAACACCATCCTGTCCCGCGGTGCAGGTGAGGGGACGAGGGAGGGACGGGGTTGGGCTCGATCAGCCTGAAAAGGGTTCTGCGGAGGGACGTGAGCAGCGTGGTCCGGGAGCTCCTGGACACGGTGGGGGACGTCCTCGTGCTCGACCCCGGCGGTGAGCGGCTTCTGGGAGTGGGAGGGGCGCCCGAGACCGGGCGGGAACCGGTGCTCCTCGAGGGCGAGCTCCTGGGCTGGGTCTGCGGGGCCGGCGCCGCCGCCGTGGCCTCCCTCCTCGGGCTGCTGGCACGGTGCGACCTGGAGCGGCGGCAGCTGATCGGCGAGACCCTGGCCAAGTACAAGGAGATCCACCTCCTCTACCGCATGAGCGAGCGGGTCGCGGACCGGCTGGACGTGGCCGAGGTGGCCTCCCTGGTGCTGGAGGAGGCCCGGCGCACCATACCGGCCACCGGGGCGTCCGTCATGCTCATGAACCCGGAGAGCGGCGAGCTGGAGATCGTGGCGGGGTTCGGGGGCGGGGGGAACGGACGAACCGTGCTCCGGGCGGGCGAGGGCATCGCGGGGAGCGTTTTGGTCTCGGGGCGGCCCGAGGTGGTGAACCGGGCCCCCTCCGATCCCCGCTTCAAGCCCGGCCCCGGCCGCGTTTCCGCCCTCATGTGCACGCCCCTCCGGAGCAAGGGGCGGGTGCGCGGGGTGATCAACATGAGCCACGGGGACGGCTACGAGTACACGGCTGCGGACCTCCAGCTCCTCGGGGCGCTGGCCTCCCAGGCCGCCTCGGCCATCGAAAACGCGATCCTCCACGAGCGGCGGGTGCGCCAGGAGCGCATCCGGGGTCACCTGGAGCGCTACGTCCCCTCCCAGGTGATCGATCTGATACTGGAGGACCCGGACCACGTCTCCCTGGCCTCCGAGAGCCGGCACATCGCGGTCCTCTTCTCGGACATCCGGAACTTCTCCACCACCTGCGAGCGGCTGGCCCCCGAGGAGGTGGTGGAGCACCTCAATGCATACTTCACCTCCATGGTGGAGGAGATCTTCGAAAGCCGCGGCACGGTGAACAAGTTCGTGGGCGACATGATCGTGGCGCTCTTCGGCGCACCCGTCGAGATCGAGAACCCGGAACGGGCGGCGGTGCGCGCCGCGGTCTCCATGCAGGAGCGGCTGCGGCTCGCCGAGGACCCCTGGATCCGGAAGCGTTTTCACACCGGGGTGGGCCTGAGCTCGGGTCGGGTCGTGGTGGGGAACGTCGGCTCTCCGCGCCACATGGACTACACCGCCATCGGGGACGAGGTCAACGTGGCGGCGAGGCTTCAGTCGGTCGCCCGGGGAGGGCAGGTGCTCGCGAGCCGGGGAGTGAGGGAGGCCGCCGGCGACGGGTTCCGCTTTCGCCCCATGGGCGAGATCCGGGTCAAGGGCCGGAGGCGGCCGGTGGAGACCTTCGAGGTCGTGTACTGACATCCGAACTCCGGAAATGATTCCATGACGCGCCTGTTCGATCTCATCGCCCGTCGAACCTCCTACTGCTTCGCGTTCGTTCCCTTCGTCGCGGCGAGCGGGTACTTTGCCGCCTGCTACGCCTTCTTCATCGTCTACCTCTCGGTGGAACGGTTCGAACCGCGGACCCTGGAGGCTTTTGTCCTGACCACGGGGGCCATGCTGGCCCTCCTGACCGCACTGCACGCCCTGGGCTTCGGCGCGCTCGAACCGTGGGGCGTCTCCGCGAAGCTCCAGCTCCCGCGCTCCATCAACCGGGCGTTCCGCCGGTTCCAGGGAGGGGAGCGGCCGTCTCTCGACGATTTGGAGGACCTCCTGAAGCGGCTCGCCCGGTTTCCGGGCTTTCACATGGGCCTGGCCGCAGGGCTCGCCGCCGGCGTGACCCTTCCCTCGGCGTTCGTGGAGTTCGCCTTCAGCAGGTCGTTCCGGCATTTGGCGGGCTCGATCTCGGGTGGAGTCATCGCAGGGATCCTCTACTGCTACTTCTGCTACGTGATCACCGAGGCCCTGAGCTCACCGCTGCGAAGGGCCTGCCGCAAGGAGCTTTCGAGGCGGGGGGCGGCCGTCCCCCGGGCGTACGGCATCAGCCTTCGGGGAAAAATCGGGTTTGCCGTGGCCATCGCCTTCTCCAGCATGGGCATGCTGGTCTACTTCCTCTGGTTCTGCCGCGCGAACCTGACTCTCACCGCGGGGTTCCTGGTGATCACCTTTCTCACCCTGGTGGTGCTGGTGTCGCTCTACTTCCGGTCCGTCAAGTCCGCGTTCGAGGAGATCCTCAGAACGGCGGAAAGCGTCAGCCGCGGCGGCGGCGATCTTCTCCACCTGGGAAACAACGAGAAGGAGCTGGTGACGTTCGCGGAGCACTTCAACGTCTCCGTCCGGGAGACCATCGCCCTGCGGCGGAACCTGGAGGGCCAGGTGGCGGCCCGGACGCGGGAACTCACGGCCAAGGCCCGGGAGCTCGAGCAGGCCAACGAACGGCTCCAGGAGCTGGACCGCCTGAAGTCCGGGTTCCTGTCATCCGTGAGCCACGAGCTGCGGACGCCGCTCACGGCCATGCTGGGGTTTGCGCGCATCGTGGAGCGGGACTTCAGCCGGACCGTCGTCCCGGAGATCCCGGCGGACGGAAGGTCCCGGTCCAAGGCGGAGCGGATCTCGGCCAACCTGGAGATCATTCAGTGTGAGGGGAAGCGGCTCACCCGCCTGATCAACGACGTGCTCGACCTGGCACGCATCGAGTCGGGTCGCATGGAGTGGAACGATGAAATCCTCCGGCTCGGCCCCTGCGTGGAGCGGGCGGTCCGGGTGATGGAAGGCGCCGTGGAGAAAAGACGCGGGGTGTCCCTCACCGCGGCCGTGGAGGAGCCGCTGCCGGCGGTCCGGGCCGACCCGGACCGGATCGTCCAGGTGATCGTCAACCTGGTCGGGAACGCCCTGAAGTTCACCGAGACGGGCGAGGTGCGCGTGGAGGCCCGGGCGGATCAGCGGGGGGCCGTCCGCGTCTCGGTGGAGGACACCGGGCCGGGAATCTCCGACTGCGACCGGGAGCGGCTCTTCGAGCGGTTCCACCAGGGAGGCGACGCACGGAACCGTCCCGCCGGGACGGGTCTGGGGCTGGCCGTCTGCCGTGAGATCGTCGAGCACTATGGGGGCGCCATTCGGGCGGAGCCGCGGCGGGGGCCGGGAAGCCGATTTGTCTTCTCCCTCCCGAGGGTCGGCCGATCCGCCGGACCCGAAAACCATGCCGTCGAAAGGAGGAGGGCTTGAAGGTCCTGATCGTGGACGACGAGCTGCACATCCGTTCCCTGCTGGAGCAGACCCTGGAGGAGCTCGAAGAGGAGCACGGGGTGACCGTTCTCTCGGCCTCGAGCGGCGAGGAGGGTCTGAGCGTAATCGAAGAGGAACGGCCTTCGCTGGTCTTTCTGGACGTCATGATGCCCGGAATGGACGGATACGAGGTGTGCCGCCGGGTCAAGGAACGACTGGACATGTCCGGAACGCACATGATACTGCTCACGGCGAAGGGGCAGGTGACGGATCGGGAGGAGGGGCTGGCCAGCGGTGCGGTGGACTACATGACCAAGCCCTTCGATCCGGATCGGGTGGTGGCGAGGGCCCGGGAGATCCTGGGGCTGTAACCGGAAACGGGAAGAGCGGATGAGGGTGCGGTTCAAGAGCAGAAAACTGTTCCGGTTTTCCCTCGTCCTGTGCGCAGGCCTGGTGTCGGCCGTGGTCGGGTTCTGGAGCCTGCGGGGAGACGTATGGACGCAGACGGACTACCAGGTGATGGACCTGTTCTACCGGCAGGCCGTCTCCCGGGAAAAGGGCCCGGTCCTGTCCCCGCGGATCCTTTACGTGACCGTGACGGACGCCTCCTACGACGCGTTCGGCTCGAACGTGCTGGACCGGACCGACCTGGCACGGGTGAACGGGGTGCTCGGGGACCTGGGCGTGGAGGCCGTGGGATACGACATCATCTTTGCGCGGCCCAGCAGGGAAGAGGCGGACCGTGCGTTTGCCGCCTCCCTGGACAGCCTGGGCACGGCCTACCTGCCGGCGGCCTTCGCCCTGTCCCCGCGGCCCGCTCCGTTTCGCTGGGGCAAAGGGGCCGCCTACGAACGGTACCGGGAGGAGGTCTTGTGCCGGCCCGAGGAGCGAGGCGAGGGGCGTCCTTTCCACGCCGCCTACGCCCTCATGCAGGCGGACCCCTTCGCCCTCGCAGCCGCGGGCTCCGGGCACATCAGCGCTTACACCGATCCGGACGGCGTCTACCGCCACGTGCTGATGCTGGTGCGCGTGGGGGAAGAGGGGTACGCGCCCACCCTGAGCCTCTCCATGTTCCTGGATTACATGCGGATCCCCTTCGACGAGATTCTGGTGGACTGGGGCGACCGGATCGTGGTCCCCGCTCTGGAGGGCGGCTTCCTGGAGCGGGACGTGGCGATCCCCATCGACGACCGGGGGCGCGCCTTTGTCCCCTTTCCGGCCCCGTGGGGGGAGGGTTTTGCCCGGATCGAGGCCCACGCCCTGCTCGACTACTACGAGAACCCGGACCTGCGGGGGAACCTCCTCGACTACTTCGAGGGGAACTTCGTGCTCCTGGGGGACGTGTCCGTGGGGGCCGCCGACCTGGGCCAGACCCCCCTCGAGGCGGACTCCCCCCTGATCGTGATTCACGCCGCCATGCTGAACGGGCTTCTCACCAACACCTTTCACGACCGGTGGACCCTGGTTCCCGCCCTCCTGCTCGTGGCCGGCCTGGGGGTGATCCTGGGCGGCGCCGCCCTGTTCCGGTCCTCCTGGGTACTGTACGTCACAGGGGCGGCGATCCTGGGGGGGCTGGTCCTGTTCACCGGGGGCGAGCTGAACCGGTTCAGCCTGTTCCCCCTGGCCTCGGTCGGGGGAAGCGTCCTCACCGTGGGTTTCGGCTTGATTGCCGGCATCGAGTGGGGGGTCACGCGGGAGCGTTCCTTCATCAGGAACGCCTTTGCCAAGTACGTTCCCGAGAAGGTCGTGCATCAGCTCCTGCTCAGACCGGAGCTCCTCAGGCTCGGTGGAGAGGAGCGGGTGGTCTCCGTGCTCTTCTCGGACGTGGCCGGCTTCACGACCATCTCCGAGCGCATGTCGCCCACCGAGCTCGTCCACCTGCTCAACGGGTATCTGACGGAGATGACCCGGATCGTCCTGGACGAGGGGGGAATCGTGGACAAGTTCGAGGGAGATGCCGTCATGGCCGAGTTCGGAGCGCCCCTGGCGCTTCCGGACCATGCGGACCGGGCCGTGCGCGCGGGGCTCAGGATGCAGAAGAGACTGCGGGAGCTCCGGCGGGGGTGGCGGGAGCAGGGCTTGCCCGAGCTGCGCTGCCGGGTGGGAATCAACACCGGGCCCATGGTGATGGGCAACATGGGATCGGACCAGGTGTTCGACTACACGGTCATGGGCGATGCCGTGAACCTGGCCTCCCGCCTGGAGGGGGCGAACAAGCGGTACGGCACCTACCTGATGATCTCCGAGTTCACCCGGACGGCGCTCACGCCGGACGCCTTCCGGACGCGGATCCTGGACGTCGTCCGGGTGAAGGGAAAGTCCGAGCCCGTGAAGGTGTACGAGGTCCTGGGAGAGGCGTCCGAGCCCCTGGACCCGGAGACGGAGGCGTACGCAGCGTCCTACGAGTCGGCCTTCGAGTCCTACCTGGACCGGGATTTCGAGGCGGCCCGCAGGGGGTTCGAGAAGGCCCTGGCGGTCCGGCCGGACGATCCGGCCTCCCTGGGCATGCTGGAGAGGATGGAGTCGCTCGACCCGTGGCGCCTCCCCGAAGGCTGGGACGGCTCGGTCACGCTCGCCTCCAAGTAGGGGAGACAACAACCCCGCCTCTCACAGCGTCTCTTCCTCCAGCATCTCCAACCGCTCTTCCACGGCCGCAGTCATGCCGGCGGCCTTCTCCGGGGTGATCCCGAGACGGTCCAGGGTGTGGGCCACCTCGTGCCACGCATCGGGCCGGTCGGGCGGCGCGACCATGCGGTGGGCGAGGAAGTCCGCCAGCTCCAGGATGTAGGCCAGCCCGTTGTCCACGGACAGGCGGGGCATGTGGTGGAAGCGAATCGCGTTGGCCAGGCCGACCGGCAGCTGCCATTTGATGCAGAGCTCGCTTCCGATGTCCGCGTGATCGAACCCGAGGATCCGGATCTCCTCGTCGACGGCGGCGGTCCGGGACCCCGAATCGGCCTGCACGGCCTCCCCGCACCGATGGAGATACGGGTTGAGGATGATCTTGCCCGCGTCGTGCATCAGACCGGCCAGGAAGGCCTCGGAGCTGTACTCTCCGCCCGTCTTGCCGGCCAGGATCTCGGCGAAGATCGCCGTGGCCAGTGAGTGACGCCAGAGTTCGCCCGCCTCCATGTCGTACCCGGAAAGAGCCTGCCCCAGCATCCTGGACTGGCTCACCATGGTGATGATCTGGGACACCACGCGCATTCCCAGGAGCGCGGATGCCTGCTGGACGGACGCGATGTTGCCGCGCCGCCGGTAGTAGGCGGAGTTCGCCACCTTGACGATCCTGCCTGCGAGGCCGGGGTCCGCCCGGAGGACGTGGGCGAGCCGGTCGAGGCTGGTGTTGGGATCCGCAATGACGCGGTGGGCTTTCGCCATGACGTGGGGCATGGGATAGAGGATCTTGAAGTTCTCGATCACCACGGCCTTGGGTACCGTTCGCACCGGGGAGGCCGTCGGGCGATCCCGTCCGGGGGAGGGGGCACCTTCCTGCCTCGTCGGGGGGACCTCGCCGGCGGCGAGGCCGGTCGAAGCGGTGCGTCTTCCCTTCCATGGGACGACCTTGGGCATGGCGGCTCCCACCCTGAAGTGAGGGTTTTCGACGTTCTATCTATCGTGTCTCGCGGGGGGCCCTTCCGTAGTTCCTGTCGACCGTTTCTGCTCCAAGCTCGAGGCCGGCCCGGGTGTGAACCGGATGAAGGTCACGAACCCTCCCGTCGTTTCGCCTTTTCGCGATCCGAGAGATAGCGGGAGATTCCCCGGTCCTCGTCGTCGTAGTCGGAGCGGCCGACCATTCCTTTTGCGTCTTCGGGGATGGAGATGGTCTCTCCCGGGACTTCCGGCGACTCCTTCTCCGGGAGTGCGCCCTCTCGGGTCACGAAGTTCGACACCATGAAGTCGCGCAGCAGATGGATCACGCCGAGGATCCTGCTGGATCTCGCTTCGAGGGAGCAGGGGGATCCGGTCTCCTCGCAGACGGACCGGCCCTCGTGCTGCTCCGCCCTCAGGCAGTGCACGTTGCCCATGACGTCCAGGCCGACCACTTCTCCCTCGGGACACATCCCGAACAGCTCGTAGCATCCGGCCACCTTCTGCCGGAGCTTGGAGAGGGGAGGAAGCTCGTCCACGAGGATCGCGCTCTCGCACTTACGCTTGAATCGTGCTGCGTCCATGTCATTCGAACGTGGGCGGGGGGTGGTTTTCGGAAAATCGCGACCAGGATACCGGAACGCGCGGGCCGAGGCAAGGGCGCCGGTTCCCCCGGGGCGATGGGATCAATACATTCAAAATTCGTGCCGGAAATCGCCTTCCACCGCAGCCGCGGGCGCAGCCCGTGGCGGATGGTGTCCGATCTTCGTCCTGTCAGAGATCTCTGCTCGACAGCACGATCACGTGGACCTCGCGCGGTCCGTGGACGCCCCGCACCAGGGTAAGCTCGATGTCGGCCGTCTTGCTGGTTCCCGTGACGAGTGTGACGGCGCTCCCGCGCTCCAAGGCGTCGGCGGGGCGCCGGGGGAGCAGGGCGAGCAGCGAAGGCAGGTCCGGCAGGATGCGGGACGCGGGCAGGAGCGCCAGGTGAACCGGGGGGAGCAGGGAGGCGGAGCGGCTCTTCCCGGGCGCCGAGAGCAGGACCAGGGTGCCGGTATCGGCCAGGGCGAAGTCGGCGCCGGTGATGCCCACATCGGCGCGGGCGCCGGCCGCTCTGAAGCCGGTGCGGTCCGAAACCTCGCCCGGTCGTTCCGGGGCGGGCGTCAAATCCTGGACGCTGCAGGCTCGAAGGGCCTCCGACACGGCGGGCCGGCCGGGAAAAGGGGCGTTCCAGGAAAACGCCGTCTTCGCCCCCATCCCCTCGAGGATCTCCGCCAGGATATGGACGACCTCGGAAGGGCCCGCGGCCTCGTGTACCCCCACGGCCTGGGCCTCGGCCTCCTGCCGGAAGGTGCGGGCAAGGGCCGCCTCGTCGAGAACGTGCGAGGGTAGGGGGGGCGGCCCGAACCGGGGGAGAGGCGGGCCGGGGTCGTGCCGGACAGCCCTCCGGAGGCGGGAAAGGATGCGGTCGCGGTCGGTCATCCCTCGCCCTCCCTTCTCTTCTTTTCTGCGGCGGCGGTGTGGCGGAACGGCGTTCGCGCCGGTGGTGGAAAGGGGGAGGCCGGGGCGCGGGACTCGAGAAGCGGGAGGAGCCTGCGGGCCAGGCGGCCGCTTCCCTCGTAGATGCTGCGGCGGGAGAGCACGGTCCCGGCCAGCCGGAACAGGCCCCGCTCGGACCAGGGCGCCGGACCCCAGGCGGGGTCCTCGGTGTAGCGACGCCTGAGGACGGTGAGGATGCGGGGAATGTCGACCTTGACGGGGCAGGCCTCGGTGCACGCGCCGCACAGGGTGGTGGCGTAGGGGAGGGAGGAGGCGCTTCTCCGGTCCTCGATCAGCTGGGGCGTGAGCACGGAGCCGATGGGGCCGGAGTAGACCCAGCCCCAGGCGTGCCCGCCCGCCTTGAGGTAGACCGGGCAACGGTTCAGGCAGGCCCCGCACCGGATGCACCGGAGGCTCTCGCGGCACTCCCGGTCCGCCAGGATCCGGGAGCGGCCGTTGTCCACCAGGACCAGGTGGAACTCATCCGCACCGTCCGGCTCTCCGGGGCGCCGGGGGCCGAGAAGGACGGAAACGTAGCTGGAGAGCTTCTGGCCCGTGGCGCTCAGCGGCAAAAGCCGCATGAGCACGGCCAGGTCGTCCCAGTCGGGGACCACCTTTTCGATGCCGGCGACCGCCACGTGCAGCCGCGGCAGGGTGGTGCTGAGGCGGATGTTGCCCTCGTTCTCGAAGAGGACCACCGCCCCGGGCGAGGCCACCAGGAAGTTGGCCCCGGTGATCCCCATGTCCGCCGACAGGAAACGCTCCCGAAGGGTGTTCCTTGCGAACCGGGTCATCTCCTCGGGGTCGTCCATGAGGGGCGCGCCCAGGGCGTCGCGGAACAGCTCGGCAATCTGGGGCCGGGTCTTGTGGATGGCCGGACCCACCAGGTGGGAAGGCGGCTCGTGGGCCAGCTGGATGATGAACTCCCCCAGGTCGGTCTCCACCACGTCCAGGCCCCGGGCCTCCAGCCCCTCGTTCAGGCCGATCTCCTCACCCACCATGGACTTGCCCTTGACCACGGTGCGCACGCCCCTCGAGGCGGCGATCTCTTCCACCACCCTGCGGGCGGCTGCGGCGTCCTCGGCCCAGTGGACCCTGCCTCCCAGGCGGGTCACGTTGTGCTCGAGCCGCTCCAGGAGGGTGTCCAGGTGATCCAGGGCGTGGTCACGGACGCGGCGGGCCTCTTCGCGGAGCGCCTCCGCCTCGGGGAGCGCCTCGAAGGCCGCATCCCGCATGGCCCTCAGGCGCGCGTCGACGGCCCGGAGGGCCTCCTGAAGGTGGGGGTCGTCCAGGGCCTCTCGAGCCAGGGTACCGAAGCGGTTACAGCGGGGCTCCATGGTCTCCTCAACGGCCGGCCAGGATCTCGGCCAGGTGCAGGGTTCGAATGGGCGCCCCCAGGGCGAGCGCCTGCCGCTCGAGGTGGAGCAGGCAGCTGATCTCGCATCCGGTGATCCACGAGGCGCCCGTGGCCAGGGCGTTCTCGAGCTTGTCCCGCGCAATGGCCCCGGCGACCTCGGGGTGCTTTGCGCTGAACACCCCGCCGAACCCGCAGCAGTCGCCGGCGCGGTTCATCTCGAGGAGCTCGAGACCGGCCACGCAGCCGAGGAGCCGGCGGGGTTCTTCCCGGATTCCCAGCCCCCGGCGGACCTGGCACGAGTCGTGGAAGGTGACCCGCCCGGAAAAAGAAACCCCCAGGTCGGTTGCACCGGCCACCCCCACCAGGAACTCGGACAGCTCGTAGGTGCGGGAGGCCAGGTCCCGCGCGCGTTCCTCCAGGTCCCGGTCGCCGGCGAAGAGGGACTCGTAGTCGTGGCGGATCATGCGCACGCACGACCCGGAGGGAGAGACCACGGGCCGCCCGTCCCGGTAGTTGTCCAGGGTCTTCCGGGCGAGCCGCTTCGCCTCCCGGGTCCTGCCGGACTTGTAGAAGGGCTGGCCGCAGCAGGTCTGCTCCGGCGTGTAGTCGACGTCCATCCCGAGCGACTCGAGCACCCGGAGCGCTCCCAGTCCGGCCTCGGGCCGGAACTGGTCCACCAGGCAGGGGATGAAGAGGTGCACGCGCATGGACCAGGGTATATCGGTTTTGGGTCTCTCGTTCAACCGGAAAGGAGTGCGACCTCCGGACCACCACGTCGGGCCGCCCTGCGACGCCGCCATGCGATTGACAGTCGATGGGGATTGTCCTATACTTCGGTTCGAACGAAGTCTTCCCGGCAAGCCACCCCTGCCGGGGAGGCCTTTTCTCTCACCAACCTTCCTCGCAGGACCTGTTTCCGAACCCGTGGAGCCGGAAGTGACCGGATCCGCGAAGGGTGTTTCAACCGGGCAACCTGCGCACGGGTCCCTCTACATGATCGGGGCCTTTGCCGCCTTCACCCTGAACCAGGCGTTCGGGGGCGGAGCGGCGGGGTTCTGGCTGGCGCTGGTCCTGAGTCCGTTCGTGGTGGCCGGGGTGGCCCTGGTGGCCGAGCGGGGCCTGTTCTGCTGTCGCTGGAGGTGTTCATCATGTGCCTCCTGGGCGGCTGGTTCACCTTTGCAGGGCCCATGGTCGGGGCGGCCATCACGGTGGCGCTGCGAACCTTCGTGGGGACCTACACCGAGTACTGGACGCTCATTCTGGGAGTGATCCTGATCCTGCTGATCTTCTTTCTTCCCGAGGGCGTCATGGGGTTCATCATCGAGCGGGTCCGAGGCGGCGAGGCGGAGGAGTAGCGGATGCTTCAGGTGGAGTCCATCACCAGATCATTCGACGGCTTCCTCGCGGTGAACGACGCCCAACTGTCGGTGGAGCCGGGGGAGATCGTCGCGGTGATCGGTCCCAACGGGGCCGGAAAGACCACCCTTTTCCGGCTCATCACCGGTCATCTGAAGCCCGACAAGGGCCGAGTCGTCTTCGAGGGGCAGGGCATCGGCGGGCTCAATCCCTTCGAGGTCTGCCGGAGGGGGATCAGCCTCTCCTTCCAGGTGGTGAACGTCTTCAGCCGGATGACGGTCTTCGAGAACGTGCAGGTGGCCGTGCTCAGCCACCAGAAAAAGACGCACAAGCTCTTCTCGCCTTCGGAGCGACACGGCATCGAGGAGACCGGAGAGATCCTCCGGAACGTCGGCCTGGCGGACAAGGCCCGGCGGGTGAGCGGTTCTCTCTCCCACGGGGACCAGAAGGTGCTCGAGATGGCCATCGCCCGGGGAAACCGCCCGGAGCTCCTGATCATGGACGAGCCCACGGCGGGCATGTCCCCCGAGGAGACGTCCGGCACCATCGACCTCATCCACCGCCTCATGCAGGAGCTGGGTCTCACCATCCTGTTCTGCGAGCACGACATGGAGCTGGTCTTCTCGATCGCCGACCGGATCATGGTCATGCAGCACGGCCGCTCCCTCATCCAGGGCCCCCCGACGAGGTGAGGAACAACGAAGAGGTCCAGTCGGCCTATCTGGGAGGAACCTAGGCATGCTCGAGGTGGAGGACATCCACACCTACTACGGACTCAGCCACATCCTGTTCGGGGTCTCCCTGGAGGCGCCGGCCGGGGAGATCGTCTGCCTTCTGGGAAGGAACGGCGCGGGAAGATTCGGTTCAAGGGGAAGGAGATCTCCGGCCGGAAGCCCTACCAGATCGCCAGGCTGGGAATCGGCTACGTGCCCGACGACCGCAGGGTGTTTGCGGACCTCACCGTGGGCGAGAACCTGGAGATCTCGGAGCGGAGGCGGGGGGGAAAAGATGCCTGGACCCGGGACCGGGTCTACGATTTCTTTCCGGCCCTCGGCCACATCGACGATCGCAAGGCCGGTTTCCTGAGCGGCGGGGAGCAGCAGATGCTGACCATCGGCCGGGCCCTCATGACGAACCCGGAGTTTCTCCTCCTGGACGAGCCCACCGAGGGGCTCGCCCCCATGGTGGTGCGGCTGCTGGAGAAGCAGATCGCCGCTCTCCGTGACCGGGGGCTCACGGTCCTGCTCGCGGAGCAGAACCAGAAGGCCGCCCTGGAGTTGAGCGATCGGGGTTACGTGATCGACAACGGATCCATCCGCTACCGCGGAGACATCCAGGCGTTGAGAGGGAACGAAGAGGTCCGGAAGAAGTACCTGCTCCTGTGAGAGAGCGGTGTCGGTGTCTGTGTCGGTGTCGGTGAGACAGAAACGCGGAGCCCCACATCGGGCTGCTGGAGGTCGATTTGCCGTACTACCGAATTCCCGAGATGGATCCGCTCTCCCCGGCCGAGGGCGTGGAGATCCGGGCGATCCACGGGGAGCGCATGAGCGTGGCGTTCTTCCGCGTGGCGGCCGGCACGCGGGTCCCGGAGCACGTCCACCCCCACGAGCAGATGGGCACGGTGATCCGCGGGTCGATGGAGCTGGCCGTCGGGGACGAGACCTTCACCGTGCGCGCCGGAGAGGCCTACCACGTTCCGGGCGGCGTGCCCCACTCGGGTTTCTGCCGGGAGGAGACCGATCTGGTGGAGTCCTTCTGCCCCGTGCGCGAGGATTTGCGATAGCCGTTCCGGCCGCAGGGAAGGAGCCGGCGGAGGCTAGCTCTTGAGGAAGGTGTCCTGCAGCTGCGTCACGCTCTCCTCCTCGGGCACCCGCCTCAGCCGGGTCTTGTTCCGGTTGATGGTGTCGTTCAGGTCCGGGTAGTAGAGCCTCTCCTCGGAAAGCGCGCAGAGCTTGTCCTGCCACCGCATGAAGGCCCCCACGTTGGTGAGCGTGTGGTCGGCGTTTCTGGCCCCGCCTTTCTCCGCGATCTCGCGGATCCCCTTGACCACGTGCTTGTCCTCGGGCAGGTAGAGCGGCAGCAGGAAGTCGTGCTTGGTCTGGAGCCAGATCCTTCGCGCGGCCCGCTCCCGTTCGCAGTCCTCGATGAACTTCTCCAGGCTGAAGTAGTTCAGGCTGCCCAGGGCGCCCATGGCGTGGCGCAGGATGTGGACGCCGTACTCCCTGAGGGTGTTCCTGGAGAGCTCGGACTCCTGCACGGCCGCCTGGACGTCGTTGACGATGCTGGTGCTTCCCCCGGACTGGGCCGACGGGTAGCCGGTCACCCACAGGTTCAGGCGGGCCATGGCGGAGTTGATGATCGGCTGGGCGGGGTCGCTGTAGCAGAGGTCCCCGCCGACGCCGAGGACGTCCGGGATGCCGCCGTGCACGCAGACCACACCGGGGTTGATCGTCTGGGCCAGGACCATCATGAGCAGGACCTGGGCGTGGATCTGGGTGAGGAGCGCCTCCGGGCTGATGGGGCCGGTGGAGCCCGCAATGGTGAGGTCCAGGAGAAGGAGGTTGTTTCCGGCCTTTGCGCTCCGAATGAACGGCTCGACCATGCTCGGCATGAAGGTCATGGCCGTGATCAGGCTCGTGCCGTCCAGCCAGTCGTCCCGGTGCCGGAAGTAGGCAGCGTCTTCGTCGGACATGTTCCGGGTGTGGGTCATCTTGAGGTCCGGGAAGTGGGTCTCCATGAGCCGGGCGCACTCGAAGTCGGTGATGGACTTGTCCGTGGCCACGGGCACGCTGAAGATGCCCAGGCTGTCGGTGAACTCGGAGGCCGTCTGAACGATCTTCTCGAACTCTTCACGGCCGGCCGGGTGGAGGTCGTCCCTCCCGGGACGGAGAAGAAACGGCGGGGTCGCGCCGGTGCCGAAGGCGTTCTCCCCGGGGTCCTCGGCCATGTCCGTGGGAACATCGTCCAGGCAGGACTCCAGGTAGTCCTCCCGGAGCGGGATGAACAGGGATTTTTCGTTGTCCAGGTCGATGGCGTCGGCCTCCATGAGGATTTCCATCAGGGCCGGGCTCCCCGAGATGTCGATGCCGATCTCGGTCAGGACGCGCTTCGCGTTCCGGTCGATCCGGCGGTAGATCCGCTTTTCGTTGGACAGGGCATCCATGTCCCCGATGCGTTCCCGGGCGATGGCGGCCTCCGGGCTGTTCGGGTGCAGCAGGGTCACCTTGCGGTAGTACTGCTTGGCGTTCTGGAACTCATAGCGCCTCTCCGCTTCCACGGCGTCGTCGAACAGCCTCAGGATCTTTTTGGCGCGCTTCCTCATGGATTCCATCCCCGTCTGTGTCGCGATGAGCGGGAGCACCGGCCGGGCGCCGTTTCCGGCGGGCTCGCCCGGGACCGGCGAAAAGGCTTTGTGCTGAACAGGCAAAAATCGTACCACGGAAGGTCCATCCGGACGGTCCGTGGCCGAGGATCGGAACCCGCCGGAGCCGGGGCTGACAAGTGCCTGGAAGACTGGGAAAAGACTGTTTTTTTTGAAATGGCCTGTCAAGGTGTACGCCTCCTGCGGAGGCGGGCGGCGCGGCATTTGCCTCGAAATCCGGTCAAAAAAGTTTGACACACACGAGCGCCCCGCATCGCGGACTGTCCACTTTTTTTCACTATTGCCACGATCCCCCCCGGCGTCAAGGCGCGTTTTCGATCTCACGCGTCAGGAAAGCGGAGCGTGCGGACACCCTCGTGGTCCGCGACGAGGGTGTCCTGCAGGCGGAGGCTGCGGCCCGAGGGCGCCTCCACGCTCGTCTCGAGGACCAGACAGACGCTCCGGCCCCGGATCGGGGTCGAGGAAACGGTGTCGAGAGGCTCCCGGACCTCCAGGCCGATTCCGTGAATGCTCCAGCCGCAGTTCTCGGAGCGGGCGGCGCGCTCCACGTCCCCCGGGCAGGTGCCCGAAGCGGCCCGGGAAAGGATCCGTGCGTGCGCCTCCCTCAGGGACCTCACCACGGGGCGGTCCCGGCGGGAGCCGGGCTGCCCCTCGAAGATGCGGCACCCGGCGGCGTGGTAGCCGTTGACCACCGCCCGGAACCCGCAGGAGAAGGCCGTTCCGTCCGGAACCGTACCGTCGCCGTCGTTCCCGTCGATCCAGCCGGAGCGATCGTCCTCCCAAGGCTGCCGAACGCGAATGCCTCCCCCATGGCCGAGCTGCCGGGAAAAGGCCTCGGAAAGGCCGGCCAGGTGGGTTTCACTCATGCCGGGACGGACGTGGACCCGGAGGTGGTTCAGCGTATTTTCGCAGACCCGTGCCGACTCCCCAATGCGCTCCACCTCCCAGGCGGACTTGACCGCCCGAATGCGGTGGATCGCATCCGAGACGTCGACGTGCGCCCGGGAGGGAAGCAGACGCCGAAACAGCTCGAACTCCCGAACCGGAAGGGCGTCCCAAGCCATGCCCAGGACCACTGGGGGAGGGAGACCGAACCCCTCCAGGCGCTCGGGGATCTCCCGGATCGAAGCCAGGCTCGCCTGGAAGGCGATGGCGGAGTCCAGGGCCGCGCGGGGCGCGTGCTTTCGCACGAGCAGGACCGGTTCCCGCTCTCGAGGCACGTAGAGGTACCCGTTCTGGGCACAGCCCGAGAAGTAGAGCAGGTCGATCCGGTGGGCGATGAGGGCGGCGTCCGTACCGAGGGCGCCCATCTCGCGCTGGAGCTCCTGGATGCGTCTCTGGATCTCCACCGGCGGAACGCGGAGCGGTGGGTGCATGGGTGGGGACCTTCCCTTTCTCGTCGAGGATGTCCGCCTTGCGAACGCCGCGCATTGTAGCACAGGCCGAATCCATTGCAAGGGCGTGAAGGCAGTACCCATGGCGATTTCCATTGACTCGAGCGGACCTTTTTCCTATAACAGCGTGTGGATTCGCCGCTCGTCGTGCCAGGGCCCCCGCGAGGGCCTTTTTTGTTCCCGGCGCGACCGGGCGCGGCGGCGGGACGATTCGTAGGATCAAGAGAGGAGGAAGGCAAGGCATGGCAAGGCACAAGAAGAAGGAACGTACACGAGAGATCGAGAGGAGACGGCGGCGGAGAAAGAAGCGCCTGAAGGAGAGGGCGCGGGAGGAAGCCGGCCGGCGGAGCTCCGCATCGTAGGATCTTCACCAGGGCCGAACCGGCGGGCCGGCCTCCAGAGGCCTCTGCTCCGGGGGGAATGAACGTCCCCTGCGGGTCGCCACATGAAACCCAAGGTCATTTCCAGCAAAGACAATCCCCGATTCAAGACCCTCACGAAGCTTCTCAAGAGCACCGGAATCCGGAAGCACGGAAGGGGTCTCCTGTCCGGGCCCAAGCAGGTCCGGGAGATGCTGCGGGACCTCCCCCGGTGCTGCGAAGCCCTGCTCCAGCCGGAAGGCGGAAGCCTCGGCGAGCCGCCGGAGTGGATCGATCGGCTCCTGCTGTCCGCGGACCTTTTCCGGGAGCTGGACCTGTTCGGGACGAACCGGCCCATGCTCCTGGTCCGGGTCCCGGAGACGAAGGCCTGGGACGAGGCGAGCCATCCCGAGGGCTGCACGCTGTTCGTCCCCTTCCAGGATCCGGCCAACGTGGGGACGGTCATACGGAGCGCAGCGGCATTCGGGGCGGCGCGGGTGGTTCTTCTGCGGGAGGCGGCGAACCCCTTTCTCCCCAAGGCCCTTCGCGCGGGAGGGTGCACGCCGTTCCGCATACCCATCGAAACCGGTCCCTCCATCCACGACCTGAAGGGGGGCACCCTGCCCATCATCGGTCTCCAGGCGGGTGGGCGGGACCTGGCCTCGTTCCGGTTCCCGGAGACCTTCGGGCTGCTGCCCGGTCTCGAAGGCCCCGGCCTTCCGAAGATGCCTGGAATGAAGGCGGTCCTGGGGATTCCCATGGAGCCCGGTACGGACTCCCTGAACGGGGCCCTGGCCGCCGGCATCGCGCTCTACGCGTGGAGAAGGAACCAGATTCCTTCTTGACATGCGACCGTCGGGACACTATAAGAACAGATTCCATTGAGAACGGGCCCCGGAGATGAATCCGTCGCGGCCGAACCGGAGACGAACAGAAAGGAAGGTCGAGCCCATGGCATCCAATTCGAAGCGCACCAAGGCGATCCGGGACCGCAAGGACCAGCCCAACCGGGACAACCTCAAGAAGAACCGGAAGCGGATCGAGCAGAATCGAGAGATCCTTCGCGAGCTCGCGGCAAAGGAGTCGGCCTGAGACCCCCGGTTTTTCCTCTTTTCCCGCGAGGCCGCTTGATGTCTTCCCCTCAGGCCCCGCTCCGCCTTCGAGCCGAACCCGGCGCCCCATCCTCTCCTTGAGGCCGGGTCCCCATCCTCAACAGACCGGGCTGTCGGGCCCGTTCGTTCCGCTCACCGTGAATTCCGTCGAGTGCGGTGTCTACTGCGAGCCGGACCGCGTTCCGTTCCGGTCCGGGTGCTTGGGCTTGATCACGTAGAGGGCGACCACCGACCCGATCAGCACGACCAGGGAGAGCAGCTGCGTGGTGCTCATCTCGGTTCCGGGAACCAGTCCCCGGTGATCGCCCCGGAACCGCTCCACCAGGAGACGAAGGGTGCTGTGAAGGATCAGGTACCAGATGAAGACCTGTCCCGGAAACGCCTTCTTCTTCCAGAGGTAGATCAGCACGACGAACAGCACGAATCCCCCGATCGCCGAGTAGAGCTGGGTGGGGTGGATGGGGAGGTGCAGCGGGGCGAGGCACTGGGGGTCGGTGAACACCACGGCCCAGGGGATGTCGGAAGGCTTTCCGTAGCAGCACCCCGCAAAGAAGCAGCCCATGCGGCCGATTCCTTGGCCCAGGGCCAGCCCGGGCGCGAACAGGTCCGCAGTCGCGAGCACGGGCGTCCTGCGGCGCCTCAGGTGCCAGACCAGGGCGATCACGGCAACCACCAGCCCTCCGGAGAAGACGAGCCCCCCCTGCCAGAGCCTCAGCGCGTCCAGAGGATTCTGCCGGTAATACCCCCAGTTGAGCAGGACGTAAAACAGCCTGGATCCCACGATCGCCCAGACGATGCCGAGGAAGGCCATGTCCATGATCCGCTGGGGGGGCACGCCCTCCCGCTTTCCGAGCCGAACGGTCACGGCGATGGCGGACGCGAACCCCAGGGCCACGAACAGCCCGTAGGTGTGGATGGTCAGGGGGCCGATGGAGATGAGATCTGGGTACATGTCCCGTCCTGTTGCAGGCGTTCGGAGTGCGTCACGGTCTGGCCGGTTCGTCGGGCGGGCCCTCCCGCAGGATCACGACGGCCAGCCAGACGCTTCCGATGGTGATGGCGCTGTCGGCCACGTTGAACGCGGGCCAGTGGAACGATCCGGCGTAGACGTCCAGGAAATCGACCACCTCGCGCAGCCGGACCCGGTCGATGAGGTTGCCCACGGCTCCCCCGATGATCAGGGAGAGCCCGAACCCCGCCCTGGGGTTCGAGCCGGCCGTCTTTCGAAACCAGAACAGCAGCAGGATCACGGCCGCGATCGTCCCCCCGACGAGCAGGTAGTAAGCCGGGCTCGCGTCCGGCCGGTTCAGGATCCCGAAGGCCATTCCCCGGTTCCGGATGTGGACCAGGTCGAAAAACCCCGGGATCACGGTGACGGTTCCATGGAGCGGGATCCAACGCGTCACCGCGAGCTTGCTGGCCTGGTCGAGGAGCACCACGGCCAGCGTCACCACCACCGGCAGGGCGTTCCGGTTCATCATGCCCGATCCCGCTCGATCTCCCGAAGGGCGTCGGCGCAGCGACGGCAGATGCCGGGATGATCCTCGTCCCGGCCGACCGTGGGCTCATGGATCCAGCAGCGTTCGCACTTGGGGGCCTCGGTGGGTTCCACCCGCACCCGCAGGCCTTCCAGCTCCTCGGAGGCGCGGGACTCGTCCACCTGCTCCAGGGGGACGAGTCGGGTCGCGCTGACGATGAACAGGCTCCGGAGGCGGTCCGCGAAGGGGGACAGGCCCGCCTCGAGCCCCTCGGACACACCGAGGGTCACCTCGGCGTCCAGAGAGTGCCCGATCCGCTTCTCCCTTCGAGCGGACTCCAGGGCCCTGGTCACCTCCCGGCGGACCCGGGCGACGATCTCCCACCGTTCGGCCAGGTCCGGATCCAGGTACGCCTCCTTGATCGGAACGAAGAGGTCCGCGTGCACGCTGGACGCCCTGTCCGAAGGCGGCATGTGGGCCCAGATCTCGTCGGCCGTAAAGGAGAGGACCGGCGCCATCAGGCGTACCAGGGTCTCCAGGATCTCGTGCATGGCGGTCTGGGCGGACCGGCGCGGCATCGACCTCGGAGGCGAGGCGTACAAGCGGTCCTTGAGGATGTCCAGGTAGAAGGAGGAGAGGTCCAGAACGCAGAAGTTGTGGAGGCCGTGGTAGACCGCGTGAAACTCGTACCGGTCGTAGGCCCTGAGCAGCTTCCGGGCGGTTTCCTGGAGGCGGTGGAGGGCCCAGCGGTCCAACTCGTCCATCTCCCGGTAGGGGACCCGGTCGCGGGACGGATCGAAGTCGTACAGGTTGCCCAGCAGGTAGCGGCAGGTGTTCCGGATGCGGCGATAGGCGTCCGTGAGTCGCTCCAGAATCTCGTTGGAGAGCCGGATGTTGTCCCGGTAGTCCTCCGCCGACACCCAGAGGCGGATGATCTCTGCGCCGTGCTTCCCGGTGAGCTCGCTCGGGGAGATCACGTTGCCGGCGGACTTGTGCATGGCCTTGCCGGTACCGTCCACCACGAAGCCGTGCGTGAGAACGCCCCGGTAGGGGGCCTCCCCCCGCGTGCCCACGGAGCAGAGGAGCGAGCTGTGAAACCAGCCGCGGTGCTGGTCGCTGCCTTCCAGGTAGAGATCGGAGGGGCTGTCCAGGTCCTCCCTCGCCTCCATCACCGCGGCGTAGCTGACGCCCGAGTCGAACCAGACGTCCAGGATGTCGGTCTCCCGGGAGAACCGCTCCCCCCCGCAGTGCGGGCACGCGGCCCCCGGGGGAAGCAGGGCCTCGGTGGGCTCGGAGAACCAGACGTCCGCACCGGCCGACGCCACCATGCCGGCCACGTGCTCGATGATCTCCTCCGAGACCACCGGCTTTCCGCACTCCTCGCAGTAGAACAGGATCAGGGGCACGCCCCAGGCCCGCTGCCTCGAGATGCACCAGTCGGGACGGTTTGCGATCATGCTATAGATCCGTTCCTCGCCCCAGGAGGGGATCCAGCGCACCCGGCGGATGGCCTCCAGGGCCTTTTCCCGCAGGTCGTTCCGGGACATGCTGATGAACCACTGCTCGGTGGAGCGGAAGATCACCGGCCTCTTGCAGCGCCAGCAGTGGGGATAGTCGTGGGTGATCTTCTCCTCCTTCAGGAGGGCGCCCGCCTCCCGGAGGTGCCGGTTCACCTCGGGGTTGGCGTCGAACACGTTCAAGCCGGTGAAGGGGGCCGCCTCCTCGGTGAAGCGGCCGGCGTCGTCCAGGGGGGAGTAGACCTCGAGCCCGTACTTGAGCCCGGTCTCGTAGTCCTCTCGCCCGTGACCGGGAGCCGTGTGCACGCAGCCGGTACCGGCCTCCAGGGTCACGTAGGGCGCCAGGACCACCACGGAGTCGCGGTCGTACAGGGGGTGGCGCGCCTTCAGGTTTTCGAGGTCCGGCGCGCGGAGCTCCTCGAGGACCTTGTAGCCGCTGATGCCGAAGGTGTCCATGCAGACCGCCGTGAGGCCCTCGGCCAGGATCAGGACCTCGTCCCCGCCCACGTCGACGGCCACGTAGTCGAAGTCCGGATGCAGGGCCACGGCCAGGTTGGCCGGGATGGTCCAGGGCGTGGTGGTCCAGATGACGAAGGATACGTTCTTGCCCTTCAGGGAAGGGTGTCGCTCGGACAGGTCGGAGACCGCCGGGAACTTCACGAAGATGGAGGGCGAGGTGTGGGGGCCGTACTCCACCTCGGCCTCGGCCAGGGCCGTCCGGCAGGAGGTGCACCAGTAGATGGGCTTCTTGCTCCGGATGAGCCCGCCGTTCAGGGCGAACTTCCCGAACTCCCGGACGATGGTCGCCTCGTAGCGGTGGTTCATGGTCAGGTAGGGGTTGTCCCACTCGCCCAGGACGCCGAGCCGCTTGAACTCGTTCCTCTGGATGTCGATGAACCGCTCGGCGTACTCGCGGCAGAACCGCCGGACCTCGACCTGGGTCATCCCGGCCTTTTTCCCGCCCAGCTCCGTGTCGACCTTGTGCTCGATGGGCAGCCCGTGGCAGTCCCACCCCGGCACGTAGGGCGCGTCGAAGCCGGCCATCTGGCGGCACTTGATGATGATGTCCTTGAGGACCTTGTTGAAGGCGGTGCCCATGTGGATGTGGCCGTTGGCATAGGGAGGCCCGTCGTGGAGCATGAAGCGCTTCCGCCCCTTGGAGGATTCCCGGATCACGGCGTAGAGGTTCTCCCGGTCCCACTTGTCGATCATCTCCGGCTCGCGCTTGACGAGGTTCGCCCTCATGGGGAAAGAGGTGCTGGGCAGGTTGAGCGTTTTCTTGTAGTCCATGGATGGTGCCTCCGAGGGATGCAATCGAACTTTTCTGACTACCAGATGGCCGGAGTGAAGTCAATTTCCTTATCCTGGGACCACCACCCTGACGGCCTGTCCGATCCCGGGATCATCGCGGCAACGGTCAATCCGGCCGCCTTCGGCGCACAGAAAAATGGATAATTTCCTTGACTTTTTCTTCATGAATCATTATATCTCAAAAGATCAATCAGGTTTCGCGCATTGTGAAACTGGTTTCTTTCTGAAGGTACAATCCGTTGTTTGGGAATGGCATCCTCCAGTTTGAGACGATGAAATTTTAAGGAAAGGAGGATGCAGTCATGGCAAACGGAACAGTGAAGTGGTTTAACGACCGAAAAGGTTTTGGGTTCATTGAGCAGGAAGGTGGAGATGATGTCTTTGTTCACCATTCGGCGATCAATGCCAGCGGGTTTAAATCCCTCAATGAAGGCGATCGGGTCTCGTTTGAGATCGAGCAAGGTCCGAAGGGCCCTTCGGCTACAAATGTCACTGTAGTCTAGTACAGTGATCCGAGCAAAAAAAGTGTCCCTTCCGAGCGGAGGGGACACTTTTTTTTCACATGCGTCAACGATCCTGTTTCCGGCACCGTCCGTCAGGTGTGGACATCCAGGTCCCGGATCATGGCGTGGGCGAACCGGATGATGAAGTCCCTCTGCTGGCGGGTGGCGTAGCCGGCGCAGGGGCAGCTCATGTCCGCGAGGCTGCGGAGGAAGAACTCGAGCTTGATCCAGTCCACGCCGGTCTCGATGGCGAAGACGTGGGGGCGGCAGGCCCGGTGCGCAACCTGCTGCTCGCTCAGGAGGTCCTCGGGAATCCGTCCCCAGTAGATCCCGCCCAGCGCGCTTCGCATGGCGTTTTGATCCAGGAACCCCTCGATCCCGGCCATGTCCTTCCCGGACAGCTCATCGATCAGATACGACCTCATGGTCCATGCTCCCCGGCCCGGGATTCCAACTTCCAGCCTCTCCGGAAAGCGTCCACCACCGCGTAGATCCAGACCCCGAGGAACAGGGCCCCCAGGACCCAGAGCGCCGTGAAGTCGGACGCCTGGAGCTGCCGGAGAATGGCCTCGGCCGAGAGGCCCCGGCTCGCCGCCCCCTGAAATGCGGCGTTCATGATCAGGTACAGCTTGACGGCCCCCAGAATCAGGAGGATAAAGACAGCGGCCAGAAGGGCCAGCCCTTTCTTGAGGTCCTGGTTGACGATCTGCCCGAGCCCGGGGATCACGAGGCCGGAGCAGAGTGGGGCGCTGATGTACTTTTTCATGTCGGGCGTCCTGTGGGATCCGCGCGTCGGCGCGTGCAGCCGTGCCGATGGGTTATAACGAAAGGCCGCCCGGTTGTCAATTGAGCCCGAACCACCCTTCAAGGAGTGAATGATGGCCCCGGGAATTCTCGAGGAGGTTCAGGTCAACATCCCTTTTCGGATGCTCATCCGGGAAGGGTATCTGTCCCGGTTCCTCGAAGAGGGGATCCATCCGGAGATCGGATTCGATGCGATCACGCTGGACGAGACGCCCGACCGTGCGTTCCGGGAGGCGGCCGCCGCCTTTCGGGGGAACGGCCGCCGTGTCACGTGCCACGCCCCGTTCCTGGATCTCTCCGCGGGCTCCCTCGATCCGGCCCTCCGCCGTCTGACGCGAATGCGTTTCGAGCAGACCCTTCGCGCGGCCGCCTGGTTTCAACCGGTCACCGTGGTCTGCCACACGGGATGGGATCACCGGAGGAACCCGGAGCTGAGGAAGCCGTGGCTCGAGAACAGCCTCGAGCTGTGGGCCTGGTTCGCCGGCGCGCTTCGGAGCGGAGGGGCCCGCATGATGATGGAAAACGTGTACGAGGTGTCGCCCGAGGAGCTCCTGGAGTGCTTTGCGCCGCTCCGCGACCTGGGTGCGGGGGTCTGCCTGGACACCGGCCACCTGTCCGCGTTCGGGGAGTCGCCCCTCGAACGATGGCTCGACGCATTGATGCCGGACATCGGTCAGCTCCACCTTCACGACAACCGCGGCGAGCGGGACGAGCACCTGGCGCCGGGCCGGGGAAACGTGGACTTCCCCCTGCTGTTCCAGCGCCTGCCTGCGGAGAAGACCCCGCAACCGCTGATCACCCTGGAGCCGCACCGCGAGGAGGCCCTCCGGCAGGGGGTCGACTACCTGGAGAGGATCTGGCCCTGGCCTTTCCGGGAGGATGACATTGATGAGGATTCCCATTGATCTTTCAACGCCCATTCGGTACCTTCGTCACTCTGGAATGCCGTCGGCCGAACGCGCTTCATCGGCGCGGCCCGCGGCCGCGAGCGGGGAGCGAATTCCGGGGGTGAGCCGCAGGAACCCGCTGGAAGCAGCCCGGGAGCGTCGAAGATCATGGAAAACCCGTTTCCCAAATCCACCTCAGCGGCGGAGAAGGTCAAAAAGCTCTTCTCCACGGTGAGCCAGGACGACACGGTCGCCGTCCTGATCAACGCGGACCCGGACGCACTCTCCAGCGCCCTGGCCCTCAAGCGGATGTTCTGGCGCAGGGTCAAGAAGACGCGCATCTTCCGGATCAACGCCGTCAAGCGGGCGGACAACCTGGCCATGGTCAAGCTCCTCAAGATCGATCATCAGCACATCCGCAAGATGGACCGCTCGGTCTTCACCCGGTGGGCGATTGTGGACTCCCAGCCCCACCACAACCCGATGTTCGGCAAGTACGACTACGACATCATCATCGACCACCATCCTCCGGGTCCCGGCGTCAAGGCCCCCTACATGGACATCAAGGAGGAGTCCGGCGCCACCGCCACGCTCATGATCGAGTACCTGAGGGCGGCCAAGATCCGCCCCTCTCCCCGGCTGGCCACGGCGCTGTTCTACGGGATCAAGACGGACACGGAAAACTTCGCCCGCCCCACCACGGAGGGGGACATCAAGGCCTTCCGGTACCTCTATCCCTTCGTGAACACCCACATCATCAAGAAGATCGAGTCGTCCGAGTTCACCAAAAAGTCGCTGGCCAGCTTTCGCGAGGCACTGGACCGGTACGTGATCATCCGAAACCGGGCCTTCGTCCACATGGGGACGGTGAAGGATCCCGACGTCCTCGTCATGATCGCGGATTTCTTTCTGAGGGTGGCCGAGGCGAGCTGGTCCATCGTCTCCGGGGTTTACGGCCAGAAGCTGATCGTGATCTTCCGAAACGCCGGTTTCCGGCGGCAGGCGGGAAAGCTCGCCCAGGAGCTCTTCGGCGACTGGGGAACGGCCGGCGGCCACAAGAACGCGGCGCGCGCCGAGGTGGCGCTTCAGGATCTGGGCGACGTGGCCAAGGACGACGAGGCGCTGGCCCGGTTCGTCCAGGACAGGGTGCAGAAGGTCTAGCCGGGCGCCGGGGTGTCGAGCAGCAGGGGTCCCTGTTCGACCCGGACAGAGGGCGCACAGGAAAGGCAGGGGCTCATGGCAGCCGCGGAGCACGTTCTCAGCGATGCGTTCGTGGATTCGATCAGGTCGACCATCGCCGAAAAAGACAGCGAAGGCCTCTCCCGGCTGATCGACGAGCTTCGGGCGGCCGATCTCGCCGACCTCATCGAGCATCTGGATCGGGAGGAGCGCATGTTCGTCTTCGACCTCCTGGAGCCCGAGGGCGCCGGCGAGGTCCTGGTGGAGATCGAGCCTCCGATCCAGGAAAGCATCCTGAACCGTCTGGACAACCGGGCGATCTCGGAGATCGTCCAGGAGCTCGACTCGGACGACGCGGCCGATCTCGTGGGCGATCTCCCCGAGTACCGGGTCGTGGAGATCCTGGGGAGCCTGGAGGAGGACGTCTCCGAGGAGCTCGAGAAGCTCCTTCCTTACGAGGACGACACGGCCGGCGGCCTCATGGCCTTGGAGTTCGTGGCCGTCCGCTCCAGCGCGACGGTCCAGGAGGCCATCGACCGGATCCGGGAGAAACGGGAGGAGGTGGAAAACCTCTACTACCTCTTCACCGTGAACGACATCAACGGGCTGGCCGGCGTCGTCTCCCTCAAGGACCTGGTCCTCGCCGCACCGGACTCCCTGGTGTCGGAGATCATGAACCCGGAGGTGATCTCCGTCAACGTGCACGTGGACCAGGAGGAGGTGGCCCACCTCTTCATGAAGTACGACCTGGTCAGCATTCCGGTGGTGGACGACCTGAACCGGCTCG
>CAYUBQ010000024.1:0-58369 GCA_964443135.1 uncultured Desulfobacterales bacterium
AGGTGACGAAGAGACCGGGTCGTCCCTCCAGGGCGCTGCGGTAGACGAACTCCAGTCCGATGAGGCTCTTGCCGCTTCCCGGCCCCCCGCTCACGAGGGTGGTCCTCCCCGCCGGAAGACCGCCGTGCAGGATGTCGTCGAGCCCCTGGATCCGGGTCGACACTTTCTGAAGGGTTTCGGGGTTGTCTCGCAATGCATCTTCCAACGGGTTCATACGGTTTCTCTTCTCGCGGGTATAGCCTGGCAGTATTTCCTGTGTTCTTTACTCAGCCGTGCAAGTATACGAACTGCGGGAGTTTGTGGCAATCAGAAAAACCCGATAAAGCCTTCCCGGGTCATCTGGAGCGGGCCAAACCCTTTGTACTTCTTGTACGCGGGCATCACGCCCTCGCGCTTGTCGGCTTCGTTGTTGTCCATGCCCATGACATCGATGTCGAGCAGGATGATCTCGGGCTGGCTGATCCGGAGCCGCCACAGGAAGAGCTCGAGCAGGATCCGGCGGCAAATCCAGACCAGGGGCCAGGAGAAGGACTGAAAGAAGCGCTTGATCTCCCAACCGCATCGCCCAGGTACCGGTTGCTCCGCCGGAACGAGTCCACCAGGACCGTGAACAGCTCCCCCTGGAGTTACCCCCGTTGTCTGGACAGAAATGGAGGCCGAATATGGTGAACCGGGATGTTCACGAATTTTTGCATGGCAGGTCCACGACCTCGTCGATTACAGGATTCGCCCCATGGCAACGCCGAGGAACCACGGGTAGGATGCAGCAGTATCAGAGATCCGAGGCAATCTCCACATGACACCGGCTCCCGGGAAGGGGCGTGTTCCCGGCGGCGAGCGGGACAGCGCGTCAGGGTCTGGACGGGAGCCGATGACCTGGGAATCACGCTTGGGGAACCGGAATCGGTCGAAAGGAGGAGGTGCAATCATGTCGAATCAGAAACCGCCGTCACATTGGCTTCCCTGCCCGGTCACGTTCATCTGCACCGAGGCGGACGATCAACGGGACATCATGACCGCCACCGCCATGTTCGTCCAGGAAAGCGAGAACCTCCTCATCGTCAGCGTGGCGAGGGACCACCTCACGGCCAAGCTCATCGCGAAGGCGAGGCGGTTCACCCTGGCCGTCGCCTCCGAGGACCAGGCGGACCTGGCCCGGAAGCTGGGAAGCGTGAGAGGCCTGGACGAGGACAAGTACGAGACGTTCGACATCGAGGTCCTGTCTTCCAGGCCCGGCAAGCCTCCGGTCCCGGAAGGATCCTCCGCCTGGATGGACTGCGAGCTGGTGGGGGAGCACGAGACGGACCAGTACCTCCTCTTTTCCTCCATGGTGGTGGCGCAGGAGGATCTCGGAAGGCCGCCGCTCCTCTGGCAGAAGGACCGCTACTACGCCTTGAGGGCCGTCTAGAGGCCGAAGCGGGAAGGGCGGGTTTCCGGGCTGCGGGGCCCTCCACCCCCGGGAACGACCGTCTTTCCCCTTCGGAACGCCGCATTCCAGCCGATTCCCCGGACGGCCCCCCATAAGTGACGGTCCTGGACGGCTCCTCCGGCTGCACCCCGGGATGTGCATCCGGTACAAGCCCTTGTGCATCTGCGAGGCCCCTTCCCTCTTGTGCGGGACCGCCCGCCGGCGGAACCCTTCCCCGCCCGAATCGATTCCCTGAAGTAAAACATACCCCATTTCGATGGGTTGCATCGTGATCCACGTGGCGACCTCACCATCCGTTCGCTGAAGCTCCACGGAATCGGTCCTCTGGCACGGATCGTGTGAAGGAATCCTTCCCGGATGAATAGGGGAAGGATCACCCTTTCGACCACCTTGTCGAGCCGCACGAGACGTCGCCATGGATCTCAATGTTCCTTCGCAGCGGACCCGATCGAGAGGAGGCATCGCATCCCTCCTCTTGTGGATCCTCGTGATCGCCCGGGCCGGTGCGCCCCTTTCCGCAGGCGCTTCCGGTCCCCCTGAACCCGGCATCCCGTTCCTGCCCGGCGGTTCCGGAACGATCCGGCTGGAGCTGGCCCCGGACGAGGCCGAAGGGTTCCTCTGCACCCAATGCTCGGGCCTCGTCCGGATGGAGCTGGACGGAAGGGAGGTTTCCCACGACATCCGGACCTCCGGGGAGGGAAGGGGGGTCATCACGGCCGGGTTCTCGGGTCTCGAGGACGGCCGTCACAAGGCTTCCGCCGCAGCCATCGGCCCCGGCGGCGGGGTACTGTACCAGAGGGACGCCCTGTTTCTCGTGGACAGCCTGCCCCCGGAGCTCGATCTGCTCGAGCCCGGAACGCCCCGGCTGCAGCCCACCCAGACCGCCTTCCTGGTTCGATGCCGCGACGAGGGATCCGGGATTTCGCCGGACCCGCAGGCGTCCGGGCTCTCGGTCGCCGTGAACGGGGACCCGGCGGCATACCAGGTCGTCGAGGAGGAGGGCGAGCTGAGACTGATGGTTGCAGCGCCGGTCGCCTCGTGGGAGCCGGACCAGGAGGTCACGCTCCGCGTTCGGGTGGAGGACCGGGCGGGGAATGCGGCCCTTCTCCACCGGACCTTCACGGTCGATACCGATGAGGATGAGTGGACGTTCGAGAGCGTGGACTGCGTGCCCGGGGACTCGCAAAAGCAGGGGCTCTACGTGCTCCGCCGCATCCCCTTTCCCCTCCGGACCTCCGTCCACTGGATCCGGTTCGATGCCGCGCAACGCTCCGTGGTTCTCTCCATGGATCTGTCCACCCTTCAAGGGGCGCCCCCGGCCCCGGAGGTCTACGAGGCCCTCGAGGTCGAGAGCGACCATCCCTGCATCCGCGTGGATCGGCTGGCCGGGCCCCCGGGGGCGTCCGACGTCGGTTTCCGCGTCAGCCAGGTCGCCCTTCCCGGGGACGGCGACTGCCTGGGGGCCGTCACCATCCGGTACCCCGGGTTCGTGGTCTTCGACCACGAGCTGATCTGTCGGGGCGGCGAGCCCGACGCCGTGATTCGGGGGATGCATGCGGACGGCCCATGGAAAGCCTACAGCGTTCCGGTCGCCCTCCACGCGGAGATGGGCTACTCCGACCGGGTCCGTGTCGAGGAGGATTTCCTGCGGTACCGATTTTCCCTGAACGGACCGGGCGGCCTGGACACGGCGTCCTCCTGGTTCGATCTGGAAGGAAAGCGCGCGTGGCTGACCCGGGCCGGAAAGGGGGAGTACGAGGTCTCGGTCCCCGTGGACGAGGGACTTCACGTCTACACCACGCGGCTCGCTCTCTCCCTCTGGGGGTGGGGAAGCGTCCCCGAAGGCGAGGTGAGCGACGACGGCCGCTCCCTGCTGAAGGCCGGCGAGGTCTTCGTCGCACTCGATCCGCCCCGAATCGAGTCGTTTCGCTACGACCGTGAGAACGAGTGCCTTCGGGCCACGGTGTCCGATCGCGGGACCGCCCTCGATGAGCTGGTGCTGAGGCTGAGCGTCTCCGGGGCGGGTGAGCTCTCCTCGGGTCTGGATCCGGACACCGGGTCCATGCGGTCTTCCTTTCCCCTGCCCCTGGGCGTCCAGACCGCCAGGCTCGAGGTGACCGACCTGGCCGGTCAGACCGCCTCGGCGACCTGCCGGGTCCTGGGGTTCACGCCCGAGGCCCACAGCGTGGAAGGCCGTGAGTCCGAGTACCCGGCCACGATCAAGGAGGGTGGGACGTCCGGGTCGCGAAGGCCGTCCAGCAACCCTTCGAACCGGCGGGTCTCGCGGCAGTACCGGGGTGTTTACAAGAACGGGAAGGAGGCGGTGACCGAGTGCATCCGGACCACGCTCCCCGTCACCAGGGAGCACCCCCTGACGCGCTGCATGAAACGGGCCTGGGCCCTCTATGGAACCGTTTCCCGTCCTGCGGGCGCGGCCGGCTCCACCCTCAAGGTCACCGGCCGGGTCCCGCTCTCCCGCAACCCGGCCCTGGAACGGGCCGAGGCGGAGTGCAGGGAAAAGTACCCCCCGGGTACGGGACACCGCTGGACACACGAGCCCGCCGTGGAGTGCTGGAGCTCCTGGATCGACACCCTTCCCCCCCGGATCCGGGACGTCGCCTTTCTGACGTCCGGAAGACGGGTGAGCGCGGTCATCGACGATCACGGGATGCCTCTCTCCCAGATTCACGTCGACTACCTCGTCGAGCCTGCCCCGCTGGCCCGCCCCCACCATCGGACCACCCGCCCGTTCACCTTCGACACGGACACCGGCCTCTTTCTGGGGGACACGACGCTCGGCCGGGAGAACGAGCTGTTCAAGGTGGAGATCAAGGCCACGGACGCGGCAGGAAACTGGAGCCGGAGCTGGCTCGACGTGGCCGCTCCGGTGCGTCCCCCGGACCTGACCCTGGACGTGCCGGAACGGGGCGCTGCGGCCTTTCCCATGGGCAGCTGCTTCGACGGATCGGGTGTGGATCATCGAAAGACCCGGGCCTGGCTCGATGGAAGGCGCACGACCCCGGTCGGGATCCGCTACGGCCAGGGCGGCGATCCGGACCGGGTGGACCTGGGTCCGGTGACGGAGGAGGGGCCGCACGTGGTCCGTCTGGAGGTCTCGGACTTCGTGGGCCTCTCCTCGGAGGCCTCGGCCGCGTTCGAGGTGATCCTCCCGCCGGAGATCGAACGGTTCAGGCATCTGCCCGCGTCGCTTCAGAACGCGGGAGGCCCCGCCTTCTCCGCCATGATCCGCGACAGGGGAGGCGATCTGGACCTTCGAGGGATCGGGCTGACCGTGGGCGACGACCCCATGGACCCGGACCGTTTCTACTACGACCCGCAAACCGGGTACTTTGCCGCGGACGGCCCCTTGAATCTCGAGCCGGGCGTTCACCGGGCCCGGTTGACGGCCGTGGATGCCCACGGTCACAGCGACGAGGCCTTTCTCCGTTTTGTCCCTGGCGAGCGCGTCGCTGTTCCGGATCGCAAGACGGGCGAGCTCGCTATCGAGGAGGTGACCCTGTGGGAGCTCCAGGACCACAACGGCGACGGAAGGGCCAACCCGGGAGAGACCATCCGCCTCTTCGTGAGCCTGACCCATCACGGAACCGGCAGGCTCACGGAGGTCTCCGGCCGCCTGGAGTCCCTGGAGCCGGACATTCCGGTGGAGGAGGGCCTCGTGACCTACGGGGTCCTGGAGGCGGGGGAGACGCTCACCCCCATGAGGGGCTTCGACATCCGCATCGACGAAGGGTTCCTGGACACGAGACCGGCCGAACCCTACGAGGCCCGATTCGCCCTCGAGGCCGCTTCCTCGGGTGGAAGGTCCCGGCTCCTCGACTTCCTGCTTCCCGTGTACCGGCCGACCATTCCCGTATCGGTCGCCCCTTCGCAGCGTCCCCGGGCCGCGGCGGTCGCCGACGATCCCACGGATCCGAGCGATCCGGACCCGGCGGCCCCGGCGATCAGCGAGGTCACCGTCACCCTGGATGCCCTGCCGGTGAACACCGAATGGACGGAGATCGAGGTCACGGGCACGGCTGCGAGCTCGGCCTCGACCATCGAGGAGATGCTCGTCCGGGTCAACGGGACCGAGCACGCCGCCGCCTGGGACCCGGCGGCCGGAACCTTTTCCGCGACCGTTCCCCTGGACCCCGGGGACAACCTGGTCGAGGCCGAGGCCGTGGACCGGACCGGCGTCCTGGGCATGGACACGGCATTCGTCCACCGCTCCGAGCCCTTCGTGCCGCCGGAGATCGAGATCACGGAGCCCGCCCAGGGGGAGGCCTTCGTCTGCGGGGACGTGTACCTCGTCGGGAGCTTCGACGCCGGGAGCTCGGACGTGGCGGCCTTCCAGGCCTCCATGTCCGCGGAAGGGGAGACCGTTTCCCTTCCCATGGGCCGCTCCGCCGGCGAGGGATCCTTCTGGGCGGGCGGTGAAGCCCCGGCGTCCCTGCTCGGCTGGTTTCGCCCCGGCTGGGGGGACAACCATACGACCACCATCACGGTGACCGTGACTCTGACCACCACGGACGGGGACACCGTGCAGGACACGGTGACCTTCACCTACGTCTGCTGGTCCTGATGAAGGCGCCCTCCGGGACCTGCCCGGGGGCTGCGGGGAGCGCCCATGCAACATTTTCAACGGCGGGGGGCCATGTTGTTGAGGCGGGTTCTCCTGGTCTTGCTCGGGTCCTGGGCGGTCCTTCCCGCCGTTTGCCACGGCCAGGGCGACCTGCGGCTGCCCGAGAGGGATGCGGGGGTGTTCGACCCCCGGGAGGGACCGGTCCGCGTCGAGTACCGGCTCCTCCAGGACGCGCAGGAGGTGGAGGTCCTGGTCCTGGACTTTCGAGGCCGGGTGGCCGAGCGCATGACCTTCGTCGAGCCCGGGGCCGGGGACCAGGCCTTCGACTGGAGCGGTCGGGACGAGAACGGAGAGATCCTGCCGGACGGCCGATATCGCTTCGAAATCCGCGCGACGTTCGAGGACGGCCACACCGAAGAGGGCGCCGTGGAGCTCCGCATCGCCACCCTGCCCGAGGAGCGGGTCATGCCTCCTCCCGAGCCCATGCCACCGGAAGAGCCTTTCCACCGCATCGACGGGACGGTCTCCACCTTCTGGCGGCGGAACTCGGAAGACCCCGGGAACGTGGACGAGGAGGGGGAGCATCGGGTCTGGACCCGGCTCGTGTTGAAGGACGAGAAGCACCGGGCCGAAGGCGTCTTCTCCATGAGGAGGCCCTACAGCCGTCGGGCGAGCTACGAGGGAAGCCGCGCCATGGCCGAGAGGCGCTGGGGGAACGGTCGGCTCAAAGGCGTGTTCCGCCAGAGCCTGGGGGATCTGGACGATCCCATGAAGCTGTTCAGCGACTTTCGAACGGAGCGCAAAAAGGCGGGGGCGCGTCTGGACCACGACTTCGGACGGGCCGACGTGAGCCTGCTCGGCTTTGCAGCCGAGGGCGACGTGGACAGCAGGGAGCAGGGAGGGGCCTTTCGGTTGAAGCTGGACGGGCCCTGGGGCGTCCGCGTGGGAACGACCCTGACCGGGCGCAAGGCCTCCGTGGAAGACGAAGGCCCGCGGGAATGCGGTCGGGCCGGGGCGGCCGACATCACCGTTCCCATCCTCGAGGAGACGGAGGTCCGGGCCGAGGCGGTGGCCACCAGGGATTCACTCGGTATGCGGGACGAGGGCTGGGTTCTGGGGGTCGGACACGACGGCGGCCATCTCCGGGCCTCGCTCGACTACTACGACCTGGGCGAGGCGTTCTCGGCCGGGTTCGCCGATCCCATGCGGCGTGTGCGATCGGACGCCCACGGCCTGGCGGCGAGCGTGGATCTCCTTCACCCCCAGCCCCTCTGGGTGTTCCGGTCCCTGGCCGGCAGCGCCCGCGGGTTTTCCCTCCAGCGCCACAGCAGCGGGGAGGCGCTCCGGGAAGGGGACGCTTCCCTGAGGCTGCGACTGGCCGAGACGGACAGCCTGCTCCTCCGCTGGCTGGGCCGGGAGGAAGGCGGGACGAGGACGAGCACGTTCCTGGCCTCGGCCCGCCACACCTGGTCCGACTCGTGGTCCAGCACGCTGCAGGTGAACACCACGCGGACCCGGACCTCCGAGACCTGGCGGGGACGCCTGGACGCGGCGTTTCGAACGGAGTCCCGCCTGTTTCGGATGGCCGTGGAACGCGTCCGCCGCGTCATCGAAACCTCCCCGGAGTCGCCTTACGAGGAGTCGAGCGTACGGGTGGACGCCCGCATCGACCCCTTTCGCGCCTACGTGTCGGCAAGATGGAGCCGCCGGGGGGAGGCGTCCGCCGTGAACCTGTTCGGCCGTGTGGCCTGTGAACCGGAGATCCTTCACCGCTATCGCCTGAGCGCTTGGGTGGCCCTGGGAAACCGTTCCGCGTTCGAGACCGAGAAGCAGGTGGAGCTGGGCCTGGAGCTGAGGTTTTGAAAGGCGCGTCGGATCGTCTGGGCAGGGGGGAGCCGTGAGCGGAAGACGAAAGCTGCGAACCGTGAGGGCGGCGGCATGCCTCCTGGCCCTCGTCCTGGCCTCGGCCTGCGGCGCCCTTCGATCGGAGTTCTTCCGGGGGGAGACCGCCCATCTTCTCCGCTCGGGAAACCGGCACTACCGGAGCGGGGAGTTCGAGGAGGCCGGGACCTGCTACGAGAAGGCGATCGGGGTCGATCCCGGGTGCGCGAGGGCACACGCAGCCCTGGGAAACGTCGCCTACGTGCGGGGTGCGTTCCGGGAGGCATCGACCCGCTACGGAAGGGCGGTGGACCTGGACCCCTCCCTCGACCCGTCCCTCGCCCCCCTTCTCCTGGACTGCCGGCGCCGGCAGGAGCGCGGGGAGCTGGAAGCCCTCGGCGCGGAGCCGTTGGAGGTCCTCGATCTCCTCTTGTCGGGCCGGGAGGACGATGTCGAAACCCTCCTCGCGGAGGGGGTCTCCGGGGCCATGCTGGCCAGGCACATGACCTGCCTTCCCTGGAGGGACCGGGAGAGGATCCTGGACCTCGCGGCGAAACGGGCCTGCGCAGGCACCGTTCCCCCGCGGTGCGCGCTCCTCTACGGCCACCTCCTCGCCGTGGACGAGCAGCGCGGATGCTTGGCGGCCCGCCTCCTCGAGGCCGGTGCGGAGAAGGTGGAGGGGGAGGCGCGACGGAGGGCCTGCATGGCGCTGGGCGCGCTCTTTGTCCGGCTGGGGCGGGAGAACGATGCGGCCTGGGCCTACGAGGCGGCCCTCGAGGCCGGCTGCTCCCGAGACGAGGTCATTCCCCTCCTGGCCCACCTCTACGGCGTGCCCCCCGGAGCAATTCCACCAATTCCAGGGACACCATGCTCAATTCGGCCACCAAGCCCACATGGAAACGAACGATGGCCAGAATAGCCAGGTTGGTCGCCCCGGGTTTGCCCCATCACATCACCCAGTGGGGAAATCGACGTCAGCGTACCTTCTTTTCAGATACCGACTACGCCATGTATCTCGGGCTATTGGGAAAATGGTGCCGGAAGAAAGATGACATTGGGAGGAGTTCCTCTCCTCCGGTGTTCGAGATGGGGATTCAGGTCTGATGAGGAAACACGAGCGCACACGCCGACCCTTGGGATCAGAGTCGTTCATTGATCGCCTCGAGATCGGGACCGGCCGGCCTCTCCGGCCCAAAAAGCCGGGGCCGAAGCCGAAAAGGTCGAGATGAGTATGGTGTCCCCGAATTCCCCCGAATTCCCTCCAATACACCAGGAAAGGAGGGCAACTACGGGGGAGACCCCATCCAGGCAGGCCGGGATTTCCTCTACACTGAACGGTATCCGGTCCGACCCGGACGTTTTCACGTCCCGCAGGGATGCGGACGAGCAGGCGGGTGATTCATGCTGGACGCGTGGAACTATCTGGTACAGCACCCCGACACGGTCGCGGGCTGGGCCCTGGATCACCTCATCATCATCGCCGTCGCCATCTCGATCTCCTCGGTGATCGGCGTGATCGCAGGGGTGTTCATCTCAGTCCCCGGCCGGGAGCGCCTGGCCGAGTCCGTGCTGTACCTGGCGGAGATCCTCATGACGGTCCCGAGCATGGCCCTGTTCGGACTCCTGATGCTGGTGCTGGCCGCAGTGGGCCTCAGTGCCATCGGTTTCCTGCCCGCCGTGATCGCGCTCATCGTCTACGGCCAGCTTCCCATCCTCAGAAACACCCACATCGCCCTCAGCTCGGTGGACCCGGCCATGGTCGAGGCGGGCCGCGGCATGGGCATGACCCCCTGGCAGATCCTGTACAAGGTGGAGCTGCCGCTCGCCATGTCCGTCATCCTGGCCGGGCTGAGGAACTCCATCGTCCTGCTCATCGGGATCGCCGCCATCGCCGCGCTCATCGGGGCGGGCGGGCTCGGCGTTCCCATCTTTCGGGGCCTGCGGAACGCCCGCATGGATTTGATCGTCATCGGGGGAGTGATCGTCTCCGTGTTCGCTCTGATCGTGGACGGCTTCATGAGCCTCCTCGAGCGCTGGATCACCCCCCGGGGACTCAAAGGACGAGGCTCATGATCGAGCTGGAAGACGTGAGCAAGACCTTCCCGGACGGGACCCGGGCCGTTGAGGACCTGAGCTTCACGGTGGATCAGGGAAGGCTGTGCGTCCTGCTGGGGCCGTCGGGCTGCGGCAAGACCACGACCATGAAGATGGTCAACCGGCTCATTTCCCTCAGCGAGGGACGGATCCGCGTGGACCGGCGGGACATCATGGAGTTCCCGGAGGTCGAGCTGCGACGGAGGATCGGCTACGCCATCCAGGAGGTGGGCCTCTTCCCGCACATGACCGTGGGTGAAAACATCGAGGTGGTGCCGGAGCTCCTGGGATGGTCCCGCAAGAAGAGGCGGGAGCGTGCGGAGCAGCTCCTGGACATGGTCCAGCTCCCGCCGGAAGCATTCATCGACCAGTATCCCCGGGAGCTCTCGGGAGGACAGCGGCAGCGCGTGGGGGTCGCCCGCTCTCTCGGAGCCGACCCCGAGGTGCTGCTCATGGACGAGCCCTTCGGCGCCATCGACCCCATCACCCGCGTGGACCTCCAGAACGAGTTTCTCCGGATTCAGGAGGAGATCCGCAAGACCATCGTGTTCGTGACCCACGACATCCACGAGGCCATCAAGATGGGCGATCGAATCGCGCTCATGAAGGAAGGCCGCCTGATTCAGTACGACACCCCGTTGCAGCTCCTCTTTCAGCCGGCGGATCGGTTCGTCCGGGACTTCGTGGGCAGGGACCGGGCCTTGAAGGCTCTCCAGCTCATCCGGGTCAAGGAGGTGATGCAGGCGTCCCCGGAGACCGCAGGAGTCTCCGAGTCCGCGAGCGACGCGCTGGAGCGGCTGCAGGAGGACCGGACCCGGGCGGTGCCGGTGACCGACGAGGCAGGGGTGTTCGCCGGGTTTCTCGACGCGGATCGGCCCCGGGAGGGCCGGGTGGAAGAGCGTGTCGCCGGATCCGACTCCAAGGTCCGTGTGGACGCCGTGCTCGACGAGGCCCTGTCCGTCATGCTGGGAGGAGAGCGAAAGGAGGTGGCCGTGGTGGACGGAAAGGACCGCCTGCAGGGTCTCCTCTCCTTCAGCGACATCCAGGACGCCCTGGCGTCCGCGGGTGAGAGGGAGGAGGATGAATGAGGCGGCGGGTGGTGCTCATCGGCTTTCTCGTGGTGCTCCTCGGGGTGACCGTCTGGGTGACGATGCAGGGCCGGATCGGGGTGTATCGCACCTTCGGTTGGGAGGAGCTCATGTACAGCAGCTGGTCCCATCTGAAGATGGTGGTCATTGCGGTGGTCATTGGGACCGTGATCGGCGTTCCACTCGGGGTGCTGGTGACACGCCCGGGATTCACCCGGCTCGCCCTGCCCGTGATCGGAGGAGCCAACGTCGGGCAGACCATCCCGAGCCTGGCCGTCATTGCCATCATGGCGCCCCTGCTGGGGTTCGGCCTCCAGTCCGCGATCGCAGCCCTGTTCATCTACGGGCTGCTCCCCATTGTTCGAAACGCCTACACCAGCATTCGGAACATCGACCCCGCCGTCATCGAGGCGGCCCGGGGCATGGGCATGAGCCGGACCCAGATCGCCCGGAGAATCGAGCTGCCCCTGGCCCGGCCGGTGATCATGGCGGGTATCCGGGTGTCCACGGTGATCACCGTGGGCACCGCGGAGCTCGCCGTGCTCGTGGGAGGTGCGGGACTGGGCAAGATCACCCTCACCGGCGTGTTCGCCCGCGAGACGCTCATCATCCTCCAGGGGGCCGCGCCCACGGCGGCCATGGCGATCGTGCTGGGCTATCTTCTGGAGTCCCTGGAGAGATGGATGACGCCCCGGGGCCTGAGGACGGGCTAGCGTAACGGACCGGGCGGACCACAACCATTACAGGAGCCAACCATGAAGGGAAGAACGGGATGTGTGCTCATCTTGGCGGCCGCCTTGTCCGCTGCCGTCATCGGTTCGACGACCCTCGCCCCCGCGGCCGGGAAGAGGATCACGGTGGGGAGCAAGAACTTCACGGAGCAGTACATCATGGGACAGATGCTGAAGCAGCTGCTGGAGGACCGGGGCTTCGACGTAGACCTCAAGTCCGACCTCACGTCCATGGCCCTGCGCGCGGGATTGGAGTCCGGCGACATCCAGGTCTGCGCGGAGTACACCGGTACGGCCTGGATGACCCACCTCAAGCGGAAGTACGAGGCGGACATGGACCACATGGAGATCTACCGCAAGGTCCGGGCCGCCGACGAGAAGAACGACGTGGCGTGGCTCCACCCCATATGGAACCACAACTCCTTCGCCCTGGCATCCTGGCCGGCGTTTGCGCGGGAGCACGAACTCAGCACCCTGTCCGACCTGGCCGCGTTTTACCGAAGCCGCGACGGGGAGGTTTCCACATTCGTCGACTTCGAGTTCTCCACGCGCCCGGACGGCCTTCCCGCCCTGGAGGCGTACTACGACTTTCACATTGCAAAGTCCCACCTCAAGACCGGCGCCCCGGGGGCCTCGGTCATGGGGCTCCAGCAGCGCCAGGCCGAGGTGGGTATGGTGTTCGGGACCAACGCCGCCATCGTGGCGAACGACTGGGTGGTGTACGAGGACGACAAGGGGTTTTTTCCGCCTTACGATCTGGCTCCCTGCGTGCGGAAGGAGGTCCTGGACGACTACCCGAAGGTTCGGGAGATCCTTCTGGAGCTGGTGGCCTCCTTCCCCGGAGGCGAAGGTTCCGCAAGCTCCGAGGTGGTGGCCGAGACCCGTTCCGTGTGGCAGAACCTCAACGCCGAGGTGGACATCCAGAGGAAGCGCCCGGTCGAGGTCGCACGGGGATTCCTGAAAAAGCACGGCTTGATCCCCTGATGCGATACGGGGACATCCTGCACGGTCCCCGGCTCAAGCTCAAGGCAGCCAGGAGGCGACCAGTGACTCATGGGACTCAGCCCAGCCCCGGGCCGCTTGCTCCGGGCCGCCGGGGGACTCCTGAATGGCTCCCATGAGGCTGCCCAGCTGCTGTGAGTCGAGCTCGAACGCCTTCAGAAAGTCCACCAGCTTCGGCATGTCCTGGGCCAGTCCCGACCGGGTGATGGTGTGCAGATCTTCCTCCCGGCCGTACACGCCCTTGGGGTCGTCGAGGAACTTCAGCTTCCATCGAGCGAACATCCAATGGGGCCGCCAGCCGGTGACCACAACGGGCGCTTCCCGCCGGACGGCCGACTTGAGGGAGGTGGTCATGGCCGGCCCGCTCGAAGCCATGAGCTCGTAGTCCAGGCCGTACCGGTCGATGGCCGTCTCCGTGCGTTTCATGATGCCGGCGCCCGAGTCGATGCCCGTGATTTCCCCCTCGAACAGGTCCCGGTGGTCCGCCAGCTCGGGAATGGCGTTCACCTCGACGTATTCCGGCACCACGAGCCCGATGCGCGCACCCCGGTAGTTGGGTCCCAGGTCGTTCACCCGGTCTCCGTACTCGTCCATGTAGTCCCCGTGGGTGACGGGCAGCCAGGCGTCCACAAAGGCGTCCTTGTCCCCGGAGGCCAGGGAGGTGAACAGTGGCGCCGGATCCGCCATGGTCATGGTGACGCGGTACCCCATCCTGTCCTCCAGCACCACCTTGACCAGGTTGGTCATGGCAATGCCCTCGGCCCAGTTCACGTACACCAGGCTCACGCTCTCCTGCCGGCCCTCCGGGGCAGGGCCGGCATCTTCCCGCCGGTCGAAGACGAGCCCCGCGGCGAAGGCGGCGATCGCCACCGCCAGAAACCCGTAGCTGCGAACGATCTGCAGGAAGGACCGGTTCATGTGCCGTCGGCCTTTCCTCTCTGGCCGAGCTTGTGGGTGATGCGGTCCAGGAACATGGCCAGAATCACCACCGCAATGCCGCTCTCGAATCCCAGCCCGATGTCCAGCTGGGTGATGCCCTTGAGCACCTTCTGGCCCAGACCGCCCGCCCCGATCATGGCGGCGATGACCACCATGGACAGGGCCAGCATGATGGTCTGATTGACCCCTTGGAGGATGGTGGGCAGGGCGATGGGCAGCTGGATCTTGACGAGCATCTCCCGCGGGGTGGCGCCGAAGGCCTGACCGGCCTCCATCACCTCCTTGGGGGTCTGCCGGATGCCCAGGCTGGTCAGCCGCACGGCCGGCGGCATGGAGAAGATGACCGTGGCCATGGCCCCGGGAACCCGCCCCAGTCGGAAGAAGAGCACCGCCGGTATGAGATAGACAAAGGCCGGCATGGTCTGCATGAAGTCGAGGACGGGGCGGATCCCCTTCTGCACGGCGTCGTTTCGGGCCGACCAGACCCCGACCGGGATGCCCACGGCCAGCGCGAACAGGGCCGAGGCCGCCACCAGCGCCAGGGTCTCGACGGTCGGCAGCCACAACCCCATGCCGTCGATCAGGAAGAACCCGGCCAGGGAGAAGAGGGCCACCCCCCGTCCGGCGATGCCCCAGGCCAAAGCGGAGAGAACAATGATCATGGACCAGCTGGGGACCACCAGGAGGCCCGCTTCCACGCTCGAGATCACCAGCTCGACCGCCGTGCTGATCCACACGAAGAGCGGATCCAGGGTCCGGTTGAGCCATTCGATGGCGATCTCGATGTAGTGTCCGACCGGTATGTCGATCATGAGATCATCCTGTTTCCCTGGATACCCGACAGGAGCATCCTGCGGGTGATCCAGCCCAAAAGCTTTTCGTCCTGGTCCAGCACCACGATGGGCAGGTTCGAGTCGGCCGAGGGGATCAACAGCTCCGCCAGCACCTGGTCCGGCCCGGCCCGGACGGCGTCTTCCCGGATCAACTCCCTCAGGGATTTCCGCTTCGCCCGTTCCAGATCCCCGTGGGTCACCAGGCCCAGGAAGCGTTCGTTTTCATCCAGCACCGGCAGCACCCGGTCCCCGCCGAGAGCCCTCCGGGCGTCCTCGATCGATGTGTTCTCCCGGACGGCGGCATCGGGCTCCATCATGATGGTGCGGGCCTTGACCACCTTGCTTCGATCCACGTTCTCCACGAAGGCTTCCACGTACTCCACCTGGGGGTCCACAAGGATCTCCTCGGGCTTTCCCAGCCGGACGATTCGCCCCTCCTTCATGATGGCGATGCGGTCGCCCAGGTAAAGGGACTCGTTCAGGTCGTGAGAGATGAACATGATGGTCCGCGGATGGCTTCTCTGAAGATCGAGGAACTCCTCGTGCATCTCCGCGCGGATGAGAGGGTCCAGGGCACTGAAGGCCTCGTCCATCAGCATGATGGGGGTGGACGGGGCCAGGGCCCGGGCCAGGCCGACGCGCTGCTGCATGCCGCCGCTGAGCTGGTCGACGCGGGAGTCCTCGTACCCCTCGAGTCCGACCATCTCCACCGCCTCGCGCGCCCGTCGCTTTCGTTCCCCTTCCGGTTCGCCCTGCAGCTCCATGCCGAACTCCACGTTGCCGATCACGGTTCGGTGGGGCAGGAGTCCGAAGTGCTGGAACACCATGGACATGTTGTCCTGGCGGAAGCGGCGGAGCTCCGTGTCGGAGAGGGACAGGATGTCCTCCCCCCCGATGTGAATCTCCCCGCTGGTGGGCTCGATCAACCGATTGATGCAGCGGAGCAGGGTGGACTTGCCGCTGCCCGAAAGACCCATGATGACGAAGATCTCGTGCTCGTGCACCTCGAATTCCGCGGCGGACACGGCGACCACGGCCCCGGTTTCCTCCTGGATCTCCTTCTTGGGCTTCCCTTCCCGGACCATGCCCATGACCCGGTCGTCGGGCTGAAAGATCTTGTAGAGCTCCCGGACGGTGATCTCAGCGCCCCTGTCTTCCGAGGTCATGTTCGTTTCGCTCCTCGTCCCGCTCGAGCCCTTTCTACTGGAGCAACCCGAGCACCCCGATCAGGATGAGATAGATCGCCACGACGTAGTTGAGCACCCTGGGCACGACCAGGATCAGGATGCCCGCGATAATGGCCAGGATCGGCTGCAGCGTCAGGTGAAAATCCATGGAAGCCCCTCCTTTCTCGAGAGATGTCCCTCCTCTTCAGGGGACGATCTGCCCCAGAATATCAATGCGTTATAGCGCTCCCCGAGGCGGATGAGCGGGTTTTTCGAATCCGTCAATCCTGAATCGGGCACCCCGCAGCGGAGCAGGCCGCCATGGACCCCAGGCAGTTCTCCACCTGCCGGAACCCGTGTTGCTTCAAGAGGGTGGCTGCGATGACCGCCCGCTTCCCACTCCCGCAGAAGGTCACGACGGGGCGGTCCCCGGGGACGCGGTCCAGACGATCGGGAAGCTCCCCCACGTGGAGATGGTGTGCGCCGGGGAGATGCCCCGCCCGGAACTCGCTCTCCTTGCGGACGTCCAGGAGAAGGAACTCCTCCTTCGCGTCGATTCTCCGGACCAGCTCCCGGGCCGATACCGACGGGATGGTCTGGTACTCCCGGCCGGTGATCTCCCAGGCGTGCAGACCCTCGTCGAGGTACCCGGGCACTCGGTCGTATCCCAGTCGCAGAAGGAAGCGCACCGCCCGGTCCACCTCGTCGTCTTCCTGGACCACCAGGAGGATTTCCCGGTCGTAAGGGAGGAACCAGCCGGCGAAAGCGGGCACCATGTCCAGGGGGATGCCGAGACTCCCTGGGATGAGGGCCCCTCCCATGGCCTCGGGGCTTCGCACGTCCAGGACGACGGCGCCTTTGTCCGCTTTCGCTTGAAAGCCCTCCGCGCTCATGGGAGGCACACGCACGGGATCCCGGACCGGGGGGACGGAACCGCTCAGGTTCAGCCGTTCCATCTGCCGGAAGTAGGGGGGCTGGTCGTGGTGCTCCCGAACCTTTCGTTCGACGAACTCCGCGCGCCCGGTCACCTGGAGGGCGGGATTGAATCGCCGCTCGTATCCCAGGGTGGAGATCTCGCGGTCGGCCATGCCCTGCCCGCAGACCGAACCGGCCCCGTGTGCGGGATAGAGCACCACGTGGTCCCCCAGGGGCAGGATCTTCTCGAAGATGCTGTCGTAGAGCATCCCCGCCACCTCGTCGGCCCGATCCGGGTAGAAGTCCGTCCGGCCCACGTCCCCGATGAACAGGGCGTCGCCGGTGAAGACCCCTACGGAGCCATCGCCGGATCCCTTGTCCGCAAAGGCGATGGAGATGCTCTCATCCGTGTGCCCCGGCGTCTCCAGAATCCGGATCTCGAGGGCGCCCGTACGGAATCGTTCGCCGTCGGACAGGGCTGTTCCGTAAGCGAAATCCAACTGCCCGCCGTGCAGGATCTCCGCCCCGGTCCTCCTCGCCAGCTCGGTCGATCCGACCACGTAATCCTCGTTTCGGTGCGTCTCGAAGATGCGTGTGATCCGGACGCCCTTGCTGCGGGCGATCTCCTCGTACACACGGCAGTCTCTGCGGGGGTCGATCACGAAGGCCTCCTCCCCGTCGCCCAGGAGATAGGACAGGTGGGAGAGGCCCTCGGATCGAACGATTTCGAGAAACATGAACACTCACTCCGCTTCGTTCATGGGGCGAATGCAGGCGGTCCTACCTCCGGTAAGCGCCGCGCACGAGCATTTCGACGCGCCGGTTCTGCCTGCGCCCGAAGGCCGTGTCGTTCTTGGCGATCGGGTAGGCTTCCCCGTACCAGTTCTTCTCGATCCTCGCAGGATCGACGTCGAAGTTGTTCACGATGTAGTCGTGTACGCTCGTCACCCGACGCCGGGAAAGCCCCATGTTGTAGGCCTCGGTGCCGATGCTGTCCGTGTGCCCGGCGAGGATCAGCTTGGCCTCCGGGTGCTCCGCCATGAACCTGGCAAAGGCCTTGATCTCGTCGTGGAACTTGTCCTCGATGAAGGATTCGTCGAACTGGAAGTGGACGAACCGCTCCTCCATGATCACGGGGATCATGCAGCCGACGTCGTTGACCGCGTAGCCCTCCGGGGTGCCCGGGCAGATGTCCCGATCGTTGGGGACGCCGTCTCCGTCGTCGTCTCCGGGCGCCGCAACGACCACCTGGGCCGGTATGGTGCAAAGCGCCCCGGTGCAGAGTCCGGGCTGGGCCACGAACTCCGCGAAGTCGATGATCCGGGAGCAGTCGTTGACGGCTGCGATCTCCTGCAGGAGGTTCCGGTGCTCCGGCTCGTTCGGGTCCGCGTAGCTGATGATCAGAAAGCAGACGTCGTGCATGTCGTCCAGCCGGTGGGCTTCCGCTACCGGGTCGAGCTCGTCCGTGTTCTGGCCGTCGGAAAAGAGGAACACCACGGTGCGTCCGCCCACCTTGTTCAGTACGGGCCCCAGGTTGTCCATGCCGTGGCCGAGGGGCGTCGGGTTCTGGACGATGTGGGTGTTCCGGGTACCCAGCTCCTGGATGGCCTGCTCGAACCGGCCGCGGTCATAAGGCCCGACCTCCACGAAGGCCTCCCAGGGGGTGAAGGTGTACAGGCCGGCATTGAAACCGAGGTCGGGGATCTCCCGGTTGATTTCCAGCAGGGCCTCCTTGGCCATGGTCACCTTTTTCTTGCCCGTGGCCGGGTCCACCTCGTTCATGGTGTTGGAGGTGTCGAAGAGGATGACGAAGTTGTCGGCCTCTTTTACGTAGACGTCCGCACCGGCAGCCGCCGGCGCCAGGGCCAGGCCCGCCGCACAAAGCAGCGCGAAGCTCAGGCCGGTCAAAGTCCTTCCTTTCATGGTCTCCCTCCTTGGTTGTTTCGGTCCGGGCGGCCCGCGTGACGCCTTTGGGTGTTCGTCCCGGCGGGACCGCATTGAACGGGTGTTACATTCCGAGTCCCACGGAATATCGACTGTCCACAGTCGAGATCTTGTGTATGCACTGTTCCTCCACCTTAGAAAAGCCGGTCATCGCGGTGAATGGGGTTGAAACCCCATAAATGAGGCAGGCGGACCGTATCCTCTCTACGGTCTGCGTACGATGCCACGGCGGCCGGAGGCACCGGTAGTGGCGAAGGCCCCACAGCGAGTGGGGATGGGAACCCAGGGAGAAGAGAGCGGAAATACATGGATCACCCCATTTGCGGGCACAAGGTGCGGGTATCACAATAATCACCATTGTCTCCGGCTCCCACGGCATTACGCCGGCGGAGGTGCACCTCCGGCCGGGCAGGTGGGAGGCGGTCCGCATCGGGGAGGGGCGGCGGGAAGAAGCCGAGCGCCTCCGCAAGGATCGTCCGGAGAAGATCGAAGATCAAAGGCCGGGGAGAACAGGAGTCGAGCATGCAGGAGAGCACAGAGAGCAAAGACACCCCGGGGCAGAGTCGAGGAAGGGTCCTGGCCGTGTTCATCCTTTCCCTCCTGGTGTGCGGTTTCGCGGCCGTTATGGGGATCCTCCGGCCGGAGCTGCTCGCCGAGCGGGTGACGGCGGCCACCACCTTCTGCCTGAACTCCTTCGACTGGATCTACCTGCTCTCGGTCACGGCGTTCATCCTGTTCTGCTTCTTCCTGGCGTTCAGCCGGTTCGGGCGGATCAAGCTGGGAAGCCCCGATGAAGAGCCCGAGTTCGGTACCGTCTCCTGGGTCGCCATGCTCTTCGCAGCGGGAATGGGGGCGGGCCTCCTGTTCTGGGGGGTCGCGGAGCCGCTTCACCACTACATGTCCCCGCCACCCCAGCAGACCCCCATGACGCCCCAGTCCGCACGGTGGGCGCTGGTGGTCACGAACCTGCACTGGGGCATTCACGCCTGGGGGATCTACGCCATGGGCGCGCTGGTCCTCGGTTACTTCGGCTTTCGCAAGGGCTATCCCCTGCTGGCGAGCTCCCCGATCGAGGCCGTGTTCACCGGACGGTCCGGCAAGGTGATGGGCTTCGCCGCGAATCTCGTGGCCGTCGTGGCGGTGGCCTTCGGCATCGGAGGGTCCCTGGGCATGGGGGTCCTTCAGATCAACGCCGGCATGGCCGAGGTGTTCGGCACCCCGGCGGACTCCATGCAGATGCTCCTCGGGATTCTCGTGGTGCTCATTCTCTTCTACATGATCCCCGTCAGCACGGAGCTCGGAAACGGCATCAAGATCCTCTCCAACCTGAACATCGCCGTCGTGGTCCTCATGATGCTCTACATTCTCTTCCTCGGCCCCACGGCGTTCCTGCTTTCCACCTTCGTGACGAGCCTCGGAGACTACGTGACCCATCTCCTGAACCTGTCGTTCAGGCTCTACCCCTACAGCGGTGAGACGGAGTGGACCCGCATCTGGACCCTGACCTATCTGATCTGGTGGATCGCGTGGGCCCCCTTTGTCGGGGTGTTCATCGCCCGCATCAGCCGGGGGAGGACCATCCGGGAGTTCGTGATCATGGTGATGTGCATCCCGTCCCTGTTCTCGATCCTCTGGTTCGCCGTGTTCGGAGGGACCGGCCTGCACCTGGAGATGTTCGGCGAGGGCGGGCTGGCCTCCCTGGTGCTGGAGGACACCTCCAAGGCCCTGTTCAGCCTGTTCGCCTACTTTCCCCTGAGCCGGGTCCTGGCGGTCACCGCCATCTTTCTCATCTTCATCTTTTTGAGCACCAGCGCGGCGAGCGGTGCCTTCGTCCTCGGCATGATGACCACGGGAGGGACCCTGGAGCCTCCCCGCTCCAAGAAGCTCTTCTGGGGGGCGGTGGTCGCCGCCCTGACCGCGGCGGTCCTGTTCACCGGGGGAGGGCTCACGGTGCTCCGCTCGATCGCCATCAGCGGGGCGGTGCCCTTCACCGTCATCATGATCGCCCAGGTGGCCTGCCTCTTCAAGAGCCTGGCCACGGAGCCCGTACCGCAGAAAGCGTCGTCGCCCGAAGCCGGAGGTCGACCGGAGATCGGAGAGGAGGTGTCCGCATGAAGCGTCGTGTCGTCTGGTGGATCCTGTTGCCGGCCTGCGCGGTGCTCGCGGGCTCCTGCGGCCGGGCGGAACCCGTCCGAATCGCCTCCAAGGACTTTGCCGAGAACCGGATCCTGGCCGAAATGTTCGTCCTGCTGGCCCAGGAGCAGGGAGTCCCCGTGGAGAGGAACATTCCCTACGGGAACACCTTCGATCTCCAGGAGGCCATCAAGGAGGGCCGGGTGGACCTGTATCCCGAGTACACGGGTACGGGTCTCGCCATGATGGGCGTACCCGCGGTGAGCGAGGAGGACGAGGCGCTTCGGACCGCGAGGGAGCTGTTCCGGCGCTTCGACCTGGAGTGGCTGGATCGCCTCGGCTTCAACAACTCCTACGTCCTGGCCATGCAGTCGGACCAGGCCGTTCGCATGGACATCTCCCGAATCGGGGACCTGGCCGGCAAGACCGAGGAGGTGAGGATCGGGTGCGAGGAGGAGTTCCTGGTCCGGCCCGTGGACGGCTTCCCGGCCCTGGTTCGCCGATACGGGTTCAGCCCGGAGCCGGAGACGGTGGTCGCCTCGAGCCGGGAGGACCTCTATCGGCAGCTGGTCGCCGGCCGGATCGAGGTGGCCGTGGTCCAGCGGACCGACCCGCAGATCGAGGAGTTCAACCTGACGCTCCTCGAGGACAACCTGAACTTCTTTCCGGCCTACCAGGGGGCGCCGCTGGCCCGCAGGGCGGTGCTGTTGAATCATCCGGACCTGGAAAGCATCCTCAACCGGCTCGACGGTCGAATCTCCAACGAGACCATGCGAGAGCTGAACCGGGCCGTGGAGCTCGACGGGCTGGAGGCACGGGCCGTGGCGGCCGAGTTTCTCGTCCGCGAAGGATTGCTGGAGCGGGACCCCCCCGAGCTGGAACGGTGGGTCCTGACCGTGGCGGTGCCTCCGGCCGACCAGCGTTCCCGCCTTCTGGCCCAGGCCCTGGAGGCCGTGCGGCGGGTGTTCCCGAACCGGCGGGTGGAGGTGGCGTTCACACCCGACCCCGGTGCTGATCTGTACAACGGGAACGCCTTCATCGCCTTCATGGGAGCGGAGCACTTCTTCTCCGTCTCCCCGGCCAGGCTCCCCGAGGTGCGGGACGACGTGGAGGCGGTGGCGCCGGTGGGCCACCGGGTGATCCACCTGGTCCGCAGGCGGTCCGACCTCCGGAAGGAGCCCTTCAGCGGGGTCCGGAGGCTCGGGGTGGGTCCGGAAGGGGGCGGCTCGGCCCGGGTGGCGGGCATTCTCACGGATGCTTACGGCGTCGGCAAGCTGGTGGAGGTCGTCTTCGGACCGGTGTCCGAGCAGGCTCGCGCCGTCGGTTCGGGGGCCCTGGACGCCCTCCTGGTCATGGCGGCCCCGGGGGACGCCGAGACCATGCTCATCCTGGAGAACCGGAGCCTGGCCCTTCAGTCCATCTCGGGGTGGAACCGGTCGGACCGGCAGTACCGCTATCCCTTCTTTCGGCTGGCGCGAATCCCGGAGGCCCTGTATCCGGGGCTCGACGAGAGTGTCGAGACCGTGAGCGCCCAGGTGGTCCTCGCGGGGCCCCGGCCCGAGACCCCGGCCATCGGCGACGGGGACCCCGTGAGCGGCCTGAGGGCCCGAAGGCAGCCCATACCGGACGGCGTGAAAGGAAGCCTGGTCGACGCCCTGGGGATCAAGGAGGCCATCGATCCCGCCCTGCCCGGGGAGAGCGTCTCCGTGGTGACCGCGCGAAGGGAAGTGCTGCCGGTCAATCCCAGCCCTCTGGTTTCGGCGCTCACCGCCCTGTTTTTCCTGGGCCTGGGCTGCTTCTTATACATGCTCTCCCGGAGCAACGGAGGTCGCGGCGGGTAGGGGCGACCTTGAACATTTTTCCGGCAAAGGAGCAGAGATCCCATGGAAACGAAAGAGATCGTCAGCCAGGTCGTCGAATGGCTGTTGACCGGGGGCGTGCGCATCCTGATTATCGTTGTGCTGACGCTGGCGGCTCTGCCAGTGGTACGATACCTCTCGAACCGAATCTTCATCTGGGGTGGCAAGGAAGACGAGGAGTATCGGAAACGCGCGGACACCCTGAGCGCGGTGATCCGCTACCTCTTGAGCATCACCGTGCTGACCGTGGCCGCCGTCATGGCCCTGGGAGAGGTGGGTGTGGAGGTCGGACCGATCCTGGCTGCGGCGGGCATCGTGGGCCTGGCCGTGGGCTTCGGCGCCCAGAGCCTGGTCCAGGACGTCATCAGCGGCTTCTTCATCCTGCTGGAGGACCAGGTCCGGGTCGGGGACGTGGTCCAGATCGGAGACAAGGGGGGCCTGGTGGAGAAGATGACCCTCCGCATGGTGGTCCTTCGCGATCTGGCCGGGGTCGTGCACTACATCCGCAACGGCCAGATTCAGGTGGTCAGCAACATGACCAAGGAGTACGGGCGATACATCTTCGATATCGGCGTGGCATACCGCGAGGACGTGGATCACGTCATCCGGGTGATCCGGGAGGTGGACGAGGAGATCCGCGCGAACCCCGAGTTCAAGGACGACATCCTGGAGCCCATCGAGATCCTCGGCCTGGACGAGTTCGGCGATTCGGCCGTCGTGATCAAGGCCCGGAACAAGACCAAGCCCATACGGCAGTGGGCTGTGGGCCGGGAGTTCAACAGGCTGCTCAAGAAGCGGTTCGACCGGGAGGGCATCGAGATCCCCTTCCCCCACGTCACCATGTACATGGGGCAGGACAAGAGCGGGCAGGCCCCGCCACTGCGGGTGAACGTCCAGGAGCGGGAAGGCGGGCAGACCTCGCAAGCTTGACGATTTCTCGGTAACCTTTCCGAGAGGAGGGACTCTCTATTCATATGGAACGGTTGGTTCCTCGAGTTGCGGCCCTGAAGACCCTGCATACACCTCCTGATTTCTTGACTCTGATGGGCCCGTGAAGCCCGGTTCGGCATAGCCCCCAGCGTGCCGTGCCGGGCTTTTTTCGAGCGGCGGTTCCGCCGGGTCCATCTGCTGCCGCTGATCGGTGGACGGACCCCCCAAATTGACCCCGGTGCAACGAGTTGACTTCGGGTTTCTTCAGGTCGCTGCTTCTGGTAAAATCTTGACAGACCGGTTCCAGGGAGCAGGCGCCGACGCTCCATAGGAATCAACCTTCGGAGCAAGGCCCCTGCGAGAAGGAGGAAGCATGTCTTTGATCACCATGACAGGCGGCATCGGATGCGGCATCCGGGATGTCGCCGGCGAGGTCGCACGACGTCTCGACGTGGAGCTGTTCGATGACGAGCGCCTCCAAAACGCGGCCCTCGACATCGGCTTTTCATCCCAGGACTTGAAGGCCTTTGACGAAAAGGCCCCCGCTTTGCTGGACCGCCTGTTTCGGCGAAGCCCGGAAACCTACGACGAGCTCATGGCGGCCGTGATTTACGAGGTTGCCCGGCGCGGGGACGGTGTCATCATCGGCCATGGCTCCTCGTTCTTTCTGAAGGACTTCACCTGCGCGCTGCACGTACGCATACGCGCATCCAAGGCATTCCGCGCCGAGCGTGTGGCTTCCCGTATGCAGGTCGAGCCGCAGACCGCAGTGGAGCTCATTGCCAGGCGCGACGCCGAGCTGAAGGGATTCCTGCACTACATCCTGCGGATCGACTGGGGCGATCTCTCGCCGTACGATCTGGTGCTCAATGTCGACAAGGTCGGAACGGATGCCGCTGCCTCTCTCGTGGTTCACCTGGCCGAGACCGACGCGATCGCCGCATGCACCCTGAACGCCCTGGAGGCCATGGAGCGGCTGTCGCTCCAAAAGCGGGTCGAGGCGGCCTTGATCAAAGCCAACATCAGCCTTCAGGAGCTCGGCATCGAGGTGCCCCGGCCCGGGGTGGTGAAGCTGACCGGTTTGATCGATCCCATGCGGACCGTTGCCGGTGTGAGTGAACTGGTGCGGGAGGTGCCGGGTGTGGAAAAGGTGGTCAGCGCGGCCGAAAGACATCCCATGGCCGAGCTGTGACCTTCACCTTTTCTCCTCCCATGCCCGGCATCCCCATGTCGAGCTCTCCGCCGGCCGATCGGCCGGGACCCGGGAAAACCCGGAATTCCGGTTCTTGTCATCGGCACTCGGGATAGAACCTCGAGCCGTTGCCCCGTCCTGGAGGCCCTCTCCCCGAACCACGGTGGGGATCAAGGGGTGCACGTCCCTGGTGACACGGGTGGAGCCTTCATCCCAGGTTCTTGCACGCACCTGGAATCGGCCTTGAAGCCCTTTGTGCCGCCTGCTATGATTTCAGGAACCGTGTCCGGACGTCAGACCCGGGCCGCGGAACGCTGTTCCTACCGGGAAAGGCCGTCACGCCATGAGTGAGCCCCAAGGATCATTCCATGCGAGAGTCCTTCGAAAGGGCGACCCGCCTCCCTGCCTCGTGAAGCGTTTTCAATGCCGGGGCTGCTACGGCTGGGAAAACATCATTCGGGCCGCCCGATCGGACCCCCGCTGGCGTTCGATTCCCCTCCACTGCCACTGCACGGGATTGACCCTTCTTCTGGAAGAACCCGATTGAAACACCGGGGACGGATCTCAATGCTCCGGGGCCCTTTGCGACACGGATGGGGGCGGGGAGCGTTCGCAGACCGGTCGCGATGAACGTGATGAGCAGGAAGGCCGCGAGAAGCGGAAGAAGGAGATTCCAGTCGTACCCTCGAAATGGCGTCATCTGCATCCCTCCCCGGGGGGCGGCGCTCAGATCGGGATCCCGTACTTTCTCATCTTCCGATAGAGCGTGTCGCGGGAGATGCCCAGCACCCTGGAGGCTTCCCGTTTGTTTCCGCCCGTCTTCTCGAGCGCGTCGAGGATGTGTTCCTTTTCCACCTCGGTCATGGCGGGGAAGGCCCCTTCCGATCCGGTCCGCCCGGCCTCGGGCTCTCTTTTGATCGCCGAGAAATGTCCGGGGCGGAGACGCTTTCCGCGGGCCTGAATGGATCCGTTCAAGAGAACGTTCATGAGCTCCCGGATGTTCCCCGGCCAGTCCCACTCCATCAGGAGATTCATGGCGGCGTCGGACACGGCCGGCACCTCCCAGTGATGCTGTGATGCAAACCGCTTCAGGAAGAACTCGGTCAGGGCGGGGATCTCCTCTTTCCGCTTTCTGAGCGGGGGGATGTCCAGGCGGATGCACGCGAGCCGGTGGTACAGATCCTCCCGGAAGGTCCCGGTTCGGGTCATGGCCATGAGGTCCTGGTTGCTCGCCGCCACCACCCGGACGTCCACCTGCCTGGTGCGGTTGTCCCCCAGCCGGGACACGAGCTTGTCCTCTAAGAAACGGAGGAGCTTCGGCTGTATGGAGAGGTTCATGTCTCCGATCTCATCGAGGAGAATCGTGCCCCTGTCGGCCAGCTCCAGCTTGCCGGCCTTGTCCGGGGCGTTGGAGAACGCCCCCTTGACCGAGCCGAAGAGCTCGCTCTCGAACAGCGTTTCGGGGATGGCCGAGCAGTTCAGCGGAACGAACTTCCCCGGGACCCTGGAGCAGCGGTGGAGGGTCCACGCCACCTTTTCCTTGCCGGTCCCCGGCTCTCCGCGGATGAGTACGGGCACGTTGATACCGGCGACGGCCAGGACGTCCTGATAGAGGGCGATCATGCTTTCGCTTTCCACAACGATTCCGTCCAGGTACAGGCTGGCCTTGAGGGCGCCGACGCTGTCCAGCGCCTCTCCGCCGGCTTCCAGGGTTTCGTCCTCCCCCTGATCGGCGACTTCACCTAGGGTGTCTTCTCTCTCGTCCTGTTCGATGCGCTCCACGGCTCGGTTGTCCAGGAAGGTGAAGCGGTAGTCCGCAATCTCGAACGACGCGCCGTGCTGCATCTCGAGCCGGTCGATCCTCCGGCCTTCCACGAGCGTCCCGTTGGTGCTCGTGTCCGTGAGCACGAAGGTGCCGTCCTGCTCGTCGATCCGCGCGTGACGCCGCGAAACCAGGATGTCGTCCGGATCCTTGAGCACGATGTCGTTGCTTTCCCCGCGCCCGATCCGGACCCGGTTGGAGAACAGGAACACCCGGTAGTTCTTCGAATGCTTGCTCTGGATGAGATAGGGCATGCTCGTTTCTTCTTTCCACCTTTCTTGTGGCTGTACTCCCTTTGTACACCATATTCAGCCGATAGAAAAGCTCTGCAAAAGGTGCTCCATGTTGCTGGCGAGCCGCACGGATATCCGTGCATCCCCGGCGAGTGAGATGCTTTTGGCGAATCCGTCAAAACTGTGGTACACTTTTCATGATCAACCCAGTGCCCCTGTTTTTCACGGTTCTCCTGGGTGGAGCCCCTGAGAGATCATCCGCGGCCACGGATCCCCGGGAGGGAAGCAGGCTTGGATTTCACCATCAACTTCGACCGCATGCCCGACTACGTCCTGATTCAGACCGAGGGGGTCGTGGAGGTGGCCGGGTTTGATCGCCTGATGGCTGGGCTGACCTTCTCCCCCCGGTGGGTGAAAGGGACCCCGCAGATCGTCGATCACAGGAAGCTGGACCTGGACCGGTTGAGGTCCGAGGATATGCAGCGCATCCGGATCATCGTGGAGAGCTACAGGGACAGGCTGGGTGAGGGAAAAGTCGCCTTTGTCGTCGGCAGCAGGGCGGTCTACGGGTTTGCGAGAATGTACGAGCTGGTCGGCGGCGGGGAGATTCACGGGGAGGTGGCCGTCTTCGAAACCATCGAGGATGCGGCCCGCTGGCTGGACCGCACGACGGAAGAGGGCCCTTAGGGTCTCAACCCTTCGGCAAGGTTTGCCGTCGGACCAAGCACCTCCTTCACCTTCCGGGACAGCTCCTCGAGAGCAAAGGGCTTCTGGATAAACCCGCGGCACCCGCGTTCCATGATCTCCGAGGCCTGCCCGTCGATGCTGTACCCGCTGGAGAGAAGCACGTTGATATCTCGGCGGATCGCTTTCAGCCGATCGAAGGTGTCCCCACCCCCCATGCCGGGCATGATCATGTCCAGGATGACGAGATCGATTTCTGCCGGCCCTTCGCCGCAGAGGTCGACGGCCTCTTCTCCGCTTCCCGCGGTCAGGACGCGATACCCCAGTTTTTCCAGCATCATGCGACCCACCTCGAGGATCATCTCTTCATCGTCCACGAGGAGCACCGTGCCCCGGCCGTGCTCGATGTCCTGCTCCAGGGAGTCCGACGTCTTCTCCTCGACCTGCCCGGCCGATGCCGGGAGGTAGATCTCGAAGGTCGTTCCCTTTCCCTTCTCACTGGCCACGTGGATGAACCCGCCGTGGTTCTGGACGATGCCGTAGACGGACGCGAGCCCCAACCCGGAGCCTCGCTCCGCGTCCTTGGTGGAAAAAAAGGGATCGAAGATCTTCTGGCGGGTCGCCTCGTCCATGCCGGTTCCGGTGTCCGCCACGGACAGCTTGATGTAGCGGCCCGAACGCAGGTTCAGGGCCCTCGTCTGTTCCTCGGGGGGCAGCACGTTCTCCGTCTGGACGTACAGATCCCCGCCGCCGGGCATGGCCTGCCAGGCGTTCACGTAGAGGTTCAGGAGGACCTGACGGATCTGGCCCCGATCCACCTCGACGGGCCAGAGATCTTTTTCGTACTTCCCGTGAACGCGAACCTCTTTTCTGGTGCGGCCGAACATCCTGTTCTCGTGCTTGACGAGCTCGTTCAGGTTCGTCGGCTTGACCTCGTACTTCCCCCCCCGTGCAAAGCCCAGAAGATCCCTGGTCAGCTCCGTGGCATTTTTGACGTATTTCTGGATCCCTTTCAAATGCTCGTGGTCCGAAGAGGACGGCTCCTTGTCCATCATCATCAAGCTTGCGCGCCCTTGAATCCCCATCAGGACGTTGTTGAAGTTGTGGGCGATTCCCCCGGCCAGGGTGCCGATGGCTTCCATCTTCTGGGAATGATGCAGCTGGGCCTTCAGCTTCTCCCGTTCCGCTTCGGCCTGCTTGCGTCCGGTAACATCCGTCAGAAAGCTCAGGGTGGCGGGCTTGCCTTCCCATTCGACCTTGACGACATGGATCTCTACCCAGCGGGTTTCGCCCTCTTTGGTCACGATCCGGAAGGCGTACTGGTTTGGAAGCTCCGCGCTTCGCGTCCTTTCCCGATGCCTGTTCATGACCATGGGGCGATCGTCCGGGTGCAGGAACTCGCTCAAGGGCCCGCAGGTCAGCTCCCGGTCGGCAAAACCCGTCAATTCGACCGCCGCTGCGTTGGCGAAGCGGATCATGCCGTCCTGGGCCACGACGATGGGACCCGCGTTTTCCACCAGAACGCGGTACTTCTCCTCGCTCTCCCGGAGCGCCGCCCGGGAGCTCTCCGCAGTGACACGCGCCTGCTCGGCCTCCTCGGCCAGGTTGAGGGCCGCCTCCCGTTCCCGAACCAGCTCCTCGTTGCGCAGGGCAAGACGGGCCTCGCTCCTCTGCTGTCGAAACCGCTCCAGACCCAGGGTCCCGATGAGGGCTGCGAAACCGGTCAGGTAGCTGAGGATGGCCGGAAGCTTGTCCCGGGAAATGATCGGGACCTCGCGCACCGCCTCCAGGTAAGCCTCCTCATCGAAGCCCCACTCGGCGGCCTGACGGCGGAAAAAACGGCTCCTGCGGAGGGTCCAGCAGAAACTGGCCCGCGAACACGTTCGCCACGTGCCTGCCGTCGATCACGATGGGAGAGGCCATGTCCGTCAGGCCGTTGAAGCACTGATACAAGGCGACCTTCTGCCCTTCTTTCAGGCGAAGGGCCAGCTGGGTGTCGCTTTCGATACATCGCCGGCAAGAGGCCTCGTTCCGCCGGTGAAAGTCGGCGCACAACCGCTGCCAGTGGGAATGCGCCAGGGTCAAACCTTCGAGATCGATGATGGCCGATGCGATGCCGATGGACTCGCAGAACCCCTCCATCAGCTCCTGCAGCTCGTCGGGGTTCACGAGCCTCTCCAGCGGGGGAACGGGATTCGTTTCCTCCTCGAACGACGTGCTGAGATCGAAACCGTCCGTCTCCGGTTCGGCCGCAGCCGCACCGGCCCCGGCGGCGCCGTAAACCCGCCCCTTCCCCATCTGTCTCGACAGCTCGTTGACCTCCCGCTTGAGCTCCAGGATCCGCTGCTCACGTCCCACGGCCAGCCGGTTGAAGCGTTCGATCTCTTCCATGCGGAGATTGAGCTGCTCCTCCACGCGTTTTCGCTGGGTGATGTCCTGAACCATGCCGATGGACCGGATGACCGTGCCGTCCGCGTCCCGTTCGTGGATGCACCGCTCGAAAACGTGACGGACTTCACCGGTGCTTTTTCGAACGATCCGGTGCTCGATCTCGTAGCCGTTTTCCCTTCCCCGAAGAGAGCCGGAGAAGGCCTCGTCCACGGCCGCCCGGTCGTCCGGATGGACGGCCTCCAGAAAGGCTTCGTAGGTGGCGGCAGAGGCCTGGGGCTCCAACCAGAAGATCCGGTACGTCTCGTCGGACCAGGCCAACCGGTCGGCGGCCACGTCGTACTGCCAGCTGCCCACCCGGGCGATGCGCTGAGACCGGGCCAGCAGGGCCTCGCTCTCCCGCAACGCCTGCTCGACCTGCTTGCGCCGGGACTCGCTTTTCTCCAACGCTGCGACCTGCTGTTCGAGCTCTTTGTAGGTCGGCTTTTCAGGCATGATGATCCCCGTTTCCTCGATTTTCGGTCGGAAGATCCATGTTGTATCATTTTTTGCGCCGATCGCAAAGGCGGGCGTTATTCCGAATCAGCTGGAGACGGGCTTGCTCAACCCGGATGACCCGGCGGCTTCTTCCTTCCCGCGTTTGAAGCCCGATTCGGCAGCCGCGAGCTGAACTCCCTGGCCACCGACGAGGTGCGGGGCTTCCTCGCCTCTTCCTTGTTCAACTTCGGAAAGAACATCCTCGATCCCAGCCTCCCCAATCCCTGGGCTGGGGGACGCCCGTGCTCGGGAAACTGTTGACGCATTCGCAAAAACCCGCTCACGCGCCGCTGGGGACGATATCGCCTGTTGAAATCTCGTGGGCGGATCTCGAGGATTCGGGTTTTTTTGACACCATCATGATTGGCTTCGGCCTGCGTATCCGTTCGCAACGCCGGAGATCCACGCGTTGTCCCGAGCCGAGGTTTGTTCGGGTATGAATCCTGCATAAACATCCCGCGTCTAGTTTTGACCGCAAGAGACCGGAACAAGGCCCACATCGCTCATCCGGCCGGGGCAGCTTGTTACTGTAAGAAACGGGAGGAGGACCATGTGGTTGAATCAATCGTCCACCGGGCTCATGGGGGGGGTGGCCATCGTCTGCCTCCTCCTGTTCTCGAACGCGTGTGCCCACAAGCCCGATCCCGATCCCTCCTGGGATTTCGGTCCAAAGGGCGTCAAAATTTCGTACAAGGCGGTCAAGCTCCTCAATGCCTTTGACGACAAGCCGCACGCGCTGCTCATGGTGGTGTACCAGCTGAGCGAGGCCAATCAGTTCAAGAAGCTTTCCCAGTATGAAGACGGTCTGAGGAAGCTGCTCGAGGCCAAGGGGACGGACCCCTCGTTCATGGCGAGCCGCAAGGAGTACGTTGAGCCCGGCAAGCAGGCGACCCTCGTGATGGACCGGGCCGAGAACGCTCGCTGGGTGGGCGTTGTCGCGGGGTACTACAGCCTTGAGCCGGGTAAGGTGACCGCCCTCTTCGAAATTCCTCACACCGTGGAGACCAAGGGGCTCATTCGAAGGAAGCGGGTGGCCGAGGTCCTGCCCCTCGAGGTGACCCTCATTCTCGGAGAACACGGCATACAGGAGCAGAAAGCGCCATGACGGAGCCGCAACGCCCCCTGTTCTGGCACCAGGGGCTCTTTCTTCAGCCCCAGCACTTCCAGCAGCTGGAGCATCACAGCCGCGCTCTGCTCGAGCCGCTGCTCCGATACGGGTGCCCGCACTTCTGGGGGGTTCGCGGCATTCGGGTCCAAGAGGAGGCCCTGAAAAAGGGGGTCTTCGAGATCGCGGAAGGGGAGGTCCTCTTCCAGGACGGAACCTGGACCGCGTTCCCCGGCAACGCTGCGGTCCGGCCCAGGTCCTTCGAGGACGTCGCCTCCCACATCGAAGGGGACGCCCCGTTCCGCGTCTATCTCGGCCTGAAGAAGTGGGACGCCCGGGGCGGAAACGTCGCCGTCTACAGGGACGCCGGGGAGCTCGCAGGCGCGGAGAGCCGCTTCGCCAGCAGCGTGGACCCGGAGGAGGTCAAAGACCTTCTCGGCGAGGGGCCGCCTGCGAGCGTCCGATTCATGACGCACACCCTGAAGCTCGTCTGGCAGACCGAGGTGGACGGCTACCGGGACCACTGGCTCATTCCCGTCGCCGGTCTGACGCAGGACGGGGCCGAGGTGCGGCTCTCCGAGCGCTTCATTCCCCCCGTCGTCACCCTGGACGGTTCGGAGGCCTTGATGGGCGTCCTGAAAAACGTCCGGGACCAGGTGACCTCCCGGTGCCAGGCCCTGGAGTCCTACAAGCTGACCAAGGACGTGCGCTCGTCGGACTTCGAGGGGAACTACCTCCGCTACCTGCTCGCACTGTCCCTGTTCAACCGGTACGTGCCTCTGTTGCACCACTGGGTGACGATCCCCGTCGTTCACCCCTGGCACCTGTTCGGGCTCTTTCGTCAGCTCGTCGGGGAGCTGAGCACCTTCACGGATCGCGTCAACGCACTGGGCCGTCTCGTGGACGAGACCCGTCTGATGCCCGAGTACGACCACGAAGACCTCACCGGATGCTTCCGGGATGCCGAGACCCTCATCGGGGAGATGGTCAACGCCATCATCGTCGGCGCGGAGAACGTGATTCACCTGGCTCGGGAGGGCAGCGACTTCAAAGGCCGGATTCCCGTGGAGACGCTGTCCGAGCGGAACGCCTTCTGCCTGGTCGTCCGGACCGAGGAGGAGGCCGGCGCGGTTCTCAATGCCGTCGTACACCTGGCCAAGATCGGAAGCGAGGAGGCGATGCCCAACCTCCTGGCCAGGGCCCTGCCCGGGGTCCCTGCAGAGGCCAGGCCGTCGCCCCCTCCGGGCGTCCCGAAGCGACCGGGTTCCTATTACTTCGTGCTGGACAAGACCCATCCGCGGTGGTCCGACCTGGCCCGGAGCGGGAACTTCAGTGTGCACTGGGACGATGCACCGGAAGATGCGGCGATCGATCTGGTGATCTCCCGCATGTGACCCGGAAACCGCCGCGGCAACATCGCATTCGAAGGGAAAGGGATCCATGGCGTTACTGGACTGCTTTACGGAGCTGATCGCCTACACGGCCTACATGGCCGAATCCTGCCGGCGCACCTCCTTCGCCTTCGATGAGGTGTCGAAGACCGTCGACCGGCTCATGGAGCGCGCCGAGGCTTGCCGGGACGCGCAGGGGGTCGACCCGAAGCAATGGGAGCAGGCCTTGTTCCCGGTCTGCGCATGGATGGACGAGCGCATCCTGTGCTCGTCCTGGTCCGAAAAGGATCAATGGGAACGCGCCCAGCTCCAGCGCCGGTACTTCAACACGACCGCGGCCGGCGAAGCGTTTTTCTCCCGTTTGAACGCCCTGGCCCCCGAGGAACGCGAGGTCCGGGAGGTCTACGCGTTCTGCCTGGCGCTGGGCTTCCGCGGGCAGTACTACGAGCCTTCATACGACGGGAAGATGGAGGACATCCGCTACACGAACCTGAAGCGGGTGACGGAAAACACCGATCTCGTGTTTCCCGGGGAGCTGTTTCCGGAAGGGTACGAACCCGGGACCGGCGGAAGAAAGACCAAGCGAAGGAAGTTCTGGAGAGGCCTCACGCCCTTCTCCGGGGCAGTGGCGATCCTCCCGCTGGTCGTCTTCGCCGGGCTCTGGGTCCTCTTCGATCGGCTGCTTCGGGCCGAGGTCGTGCGTTTCTTCGGACCGGGCTTCTGAGTCGTCACAGCAGCCCACCTTTTCCGGATGCCTGGAGGTCCAGGGCCCGCGCCCGGCGGGTCGTCGAGGGAGCGAATCGCCGTTTGCGGGCAACCGGCGCAACGCGAAGGAAGACATGGGCAAGGCCGCTCGTACCATTCTGAAAGGGATCCTGTTCCTGGTCCTGGTCACCCTGCTCTGCGGGCTCGTGTACTGGCTGTGCCGGGCGATGGACTGGCCGCTCTGGGTGGGGGGCGCGCTCGTGGCAGGCGCCGTGGGGTTTTTCCTCGGCGTCCTGTTCGTGAAAAAGCTCCTCTTGAGGAGCCGGGAGCGCAAGTTCGTCCAGCGGGTGATCGATCAGGACCGCCAGGCCATCCAGGACGCCCCGGTTTCGGAGCGGCTCCGGATGCAGGAGCTCCAGGAGCACTGGAAGGCGTCCGTCAAGCGGCTTCAAGGGTCCCGCCTGCGGAAGAAGGGAAACCCCCTCTACGTGCTGCCGTGGTTCCTGACCATGGGGGAGTCGAGAACAGGAAAGACGTCGGCCATCAAGAACTCCAGGCTGAGCTCCCCCATGACCGAGGTCTCCCGGGCCTCGGGCATCAGCGGCACCCGCAACTGCGATTGGTGGTTCTTCGAGGAGGCCGTCATCCTGGACACGGCGGGCCGCTACACCATCCCCATCGACGAAGGTCCGGACCTCGAGGAGTGGAAGCAGTTCCTCACCCTTCTGGCCAAGTACAGGAAGCGGGAGCCCCTGAACGGCGTGATCGTGGGGATCTCCGCGGACAAGCTCCTCAGCGGCGACGAGAAGAAGCTTCGTGAGGACGGGCAGAGCATCCGCCGGCGGATCGATCAGATGATGCGCATCATGGGGGCCAAGTTTCCGGTCTACGTGCTGGTCACCAAGATGGACCTGGTGCACGGCTTCACCGACTTCACCCACCGGCTTCCACCGGAGTCCATGTCCCAGGCCATGGGATACATGAACGCCGACCTGAACCCCTACTGGCAGGAGATCGCAGAGGAGGGCCTGAAGAAGATCGCCGAGGACCTCAAGGCCCTCCGGCTCATTCTCGTGAACCGCTCGGAGGATCCCTCCCCTGGAACGCTGCTTTTCCCCAACGAGTTCGAGCGCCTCGGGCCGGGGCTCAAGCGCTTCCTGGAGTCGATCTTCGAGGAAAACGCCTTTCAGGAGACGCCGCTCCTGAGAGGGCTTTACTTCTCCAGCGCCAGGCGCGAGGGGGAACCGGTCTCCGAGTTCCTGTCCCTTACCGGCCTCGAGACCCGCGTCGAGCCCGAGCCGGACCAGGAGGCCGGGCTTTTTCTGAAGGATTTTTTTCAGAGCATTCTCCCCGAGGATCGGAACGTGTTCCGGCCCATTCTCGAGTTCGTCTTGTGGAAGCGCCTCACCCGCAATCTCGGCCTGCTCGCCTGGCTCCTGATCGGTTTCTCGTTCTGCGGTCTGCTCGCCTTTTCCTATGTCCACAACCACCAGACCATCAAAGGGTTCACCCGGGAGTTCTACAACCCGCCCCAGCTGAGCGGAGACAAGGCCGCAGACCTGCTCACGCTGGACAAGATGCGCCTCGAGATCCTGGACATGATGGAAAAGAACCGATCCTGGCTGCTGCCCCGGTTCGGGCTGGAGCGCAGCATCGAGGTGGTGGACGTGCTGAAGGCCCGATTTTCGGAGCTCTTTCGAAAGGGGTTCCTCGTCCCCATGGACCAGAGGCTCACCCGGAACATCGAGCAGGTGACCCGGGACACGCCCGAGGAGACCTTCGTCGACTACATCGGGTATGCCGTGGCCCGGATCACCGTACTGAGGGAGCACCTCGAGGGCAGAGACCTGACCCTCGCCGGAGAGTTCCGGAGGATCGCCTCGGACCTTCTCATGGCCCGGGACAAGGGAATCCCGCCGGAGATCGCGGCAAAGTTCGGCGACGTCTACTACGCCTACCTGACCTGGAGCGAGGACCGGCCCGAGACCCAGGAGAAGCTCGAGGAGTTCCAGATGGCCCTCGTGGCGCTCCTGCACAAAAAGGGGAGCGACCTTCGCTGGCTCGTCCAGAAATGGGTCCCGGGCGCCCCCGACGTTCGGCTGACCGACTTCTGGGGCGTCTCCGAGGCCGGTGATTTTCACGAAGGGGTGCGCGTACCGGGGGCCTTCACCGCCGGTGGCCGGGAAAACGTTCACGCGTTCATTCGGACGATCGAGGGCGCCCTGGACGACGAGTCCGTCGAGCCCCTTTTCGAGAAGCACACCCGGGCGTTCTGGTCCTGGTACGAAAAGGCGTTCTTCGAGGCCTGGTACGCATTCATCAAGCGTTTCCACGACGGCATGAACCGCGGAGACACCGGGCCGGGGTGGAGGCGCATGGCCTCCCTCATGACCACCGATCAGAACCCCTACTTCCTGCTGCTGGACCGGGTGGCCCGGGAGATCGCCGCCCTGGACCCCGGAGAGGAGCCCCCGGACTGGGCGGGCATGGTGACGCGCCTGGACGCCGTCAGGAAGCGGGCTCGGGATGAGAATGCAAAGCAGAAGGCGCAGAGCGTGGCCCAGCGTCTCGAAAAGGACAAGGAAGCCGTTCTCGAGTCGGCGTATCGAAACATCGACAGGAAAAAGGCTCGGCAGATCGAGGCGCGCGTCCAGCAGGCCAAGGCGTGGAACGCGTACGTGCAGGCGCTCCAGAAGATCGACATGGCCGTGGCCAACCGCAAACAGAGTTACGACATGTACGCACGGTGCTTCTCCTACCTGGGGGAGTCCTCCCAGCAGGAGTCGCCTTTTTCCGTCACCTACCGGAACTACTACAAGCTCAAGGACGCCGTGGTCCGACAAGGGCACTTTCCCGTGGTCTGGGACATGGTCTTCGGTCCTTTCGCCTACCTCATTCAGTTCGCCGCGGACGAGACCGCCTGCTTTCTGCAGAACCAGTGGGAGGATCAGGTGCTGAGCGCCGTTCCCGGGACCGACCCGGACAAGCTGCCCAGGGTCCTTTTCCACAAGTCGGGGGGGGTGGTCTGGAACTTCCTGGAGAGCGTGGGGAAGCCGTTCATCGGAAGAAACAGGAACGGGTACTACGCCAGGGAGGATTTCCGGGGTAACCACATCCCCTTTCACGGGGCCTTCATCCACTTTCTGAACCAGGGCAAGGCCGGTGTCCTCAACGAACAGCCCCAGTACACGGTCTCCATGAAGACCCTGCCCTTGGAGGTGAACAGCGGGGCCTCGGTGGAGCCTTACGGCTGCGTCCTGGAGGTCCACTGCGCCGGCGGGAAAAAGAGCCTCGAGAACTATAACTACCCCAACAGCGCCACCTTCGAGTGGGACCCCCGGAAGTGCGGAGACGTGACCCTGACCCTGTCCTTCCCCAGCCTCACGCTCAAGAAAGCCTACCCGGGCAGGATGGGCTTCGCCGAGTTCCTGAAGGACTTCCGGGACGGTACGCACACGTTCGAACCCGGGGCGTTCCCGGGCCACGAGGAGGACCTGAAGAACCTGAAGGTCGACTGGATCAGGATCGCCTACCGGATGTCGGGGGGCGAACCGGTGATCGAGCTTTTGAACCGGGCCCCGACTCAGGTGCCCTCGAAGATCGTCCCCTGCTGGACGAGGTAGTTCCTTCCGGACCGGCGGAAAACCGTCCGGGGAGACGTCATGGATTTCATGGACCTGGGAAAGACCCCCATCTCGGAGCAGAACCCGGCCGGCGAGGACGTCCGGTTCGGGCCGGACTTCGAAACCCTGAGCGACGAGCTCGAAAAGCTCTCCTCCCCCACCGCCTCGGGAGAGGTGGACTGGGGGAAGGTGACCGACCTGTGCCGGACCATCCTGGTGGAGCAGTCCAAGGACCTCCTGGTGGCCTGCTACCTGTGCACCGCCCTGACACGGACTCGGGGCTGGGAGGGGCTGGAGACCGGGGTTCACGTGCTTCGGGACCTTCTGGAGACCTTCTGGGACAGCCTCTTTCCCTCGAGGAAACGCGTGAAGGGACGGGTCAACGCCCTCGAGTGGTGGGAGGAGAAGACCCGGGGCCAGGTGGACGGTCTTCCCCGGGAAGTCTGGCCCAAGGAACGGCGGGACCGCCTTCTGGGGGATCTGGACGCCGTGGACCGGTTTCTGGGCGAGAACCTGGACGGCGCCCCCATGCTCCACCGCCTCGCCGAGGCGGTGGGCGGGACGCTCGGCGAGGAGACCGCGGAGGCTCCGTCGCCGGAGCCCGAGGCGGGGGACGGCCCGGAAGGACCGGGAACCGAATCGAAGGAGCCGGAAACCGTGAAGGCCGACGAGGAGGTCTCGATCCCCCCGGCTCCGTCCCCGCCGTCGCCTCAGGACGAGACGACTCCTGCAACCGGCGAAGACGAGGACCCCGAGACCGCCCTGGCCGCCGGCCTCGATCGTCTGGCCCGGGCGGCCGACCTGCTTTCCCAGGGGAATTCGCTGGAGCCCAGGGTGTTTCGGCTGAACCGCATCGCCGCCTGGATGTCCGTGGAAAACCCCCCGCCGGCGGACAAGGGGACCTCGCGGCTTCCACCGCCGGACGGCCAGGTGGTCTCCGCCCTCGAGCAGCTGCACGAAAGCGGGGCGTGGCAGGATCTGCTCGACTCGGCCGAGACCCACGTGCCCCAGCACCTGTTCTGGCTCGACCTGAACCGGTACGCGGCCGAGGCCGCGGAGAACCTCAACCGCTCGGATGTCCGTGACGCGATCGAGACCGAGACCCGGCTCTATGTTCAGCGGCTCCCCGGGGTCGAGAGGCTTCGATTTTCGGACGGGACGCCCTTTGCCGATGAGAGCACCAGGGAATGGCTCTCTTCCCTCGGCGGAGGCGACCGGGCCGATGCCCCTCCTGCTCCACAGAGCGGGTCCGTGGAGGCCGGGGTGGCCGAGGCCCTGAGCGCGGCCCGGGAGCTGGTGAAGGCAAACCGGCTGCGCGAGGCCGTAGGGATGCTGCAGAGCAAACGCGACAGCGCAGGATCGGACCGGAATCGCTTTCTCTGGCGCCTGGGCCTCTGTCGTCTCCTGCTTCAGGCCGGGCAGGAGGCGGTGGCCGCTCCCTATGCCAAGGAGATTCTCGAAGACCTGGAGGTATTCCGGTTGGAGGCATGGGAGCCGGGTCTGGCCTTGGAGGCCCTCGTGCTGGCTTTGAAAGGGCTTCGCGGAAAGGAGGGAGACGGGAGCGAGTCGTGCGATCGCCTGCTCGAGCGGATCGCCCTTCTGGACCCGGTGAAGGCGCTGGACCTGGCCTGACCGGCCCACAGACCCGCCCTTTGAAGGAGAGGCTCAGGAGCGCCCCGGCAGGAAACAAACGGTGCGCTGAACCGCATCAGGACAGAAACCGTGGAGGGGGTGGCCGGCCATCCGGCCGAACCGCAACAACAACTGGAGGTGGATCATGGCAAAGGAAGCATCGGTTGCGCCCAAGGAGAGGGTCAACATCGTGTATCGCCCGGCCACGGGGGATGCCGAGGAAGAGGTGGAACTCCCCCTGAAGATCATGGTCATGGGAGACTTCACGGGGCGCTCGGACGACACGCCGGTCGAGGATCGAAAGAGCATCAACATTGACAAGGACAACTTCAACAGCGTGCTGGAGGCCCAGGACCTCGAGCTGGAGACCTCAGTCCGCAACAAGCTCTCCGAGGACCCGGACGAGGAGATGGGCGTCAGCCTCGATTTCAAGAGCATCAAGGACTTCGAGCCGGACGCCGTCATTCGGAAGGTGCCGGAGCTGGCCAAGCTCATGGAGCTTCGCGAGGCCCTCAAGGCGGTCAAAGGCCCACTGGGGAACGTTCCGGCCTTTCGAAAGAAGATCAGCGAACTGGTGAAAGACAAGGACAGCCGCGCCAGGCTCCTGAAGGAGCTTGGACTGAATGAGGAGTAAAAGGGGGATTGCCATGGCAGAGATGGAGAAGGAAACCCAACAGGCCGAAGCGCAGCAGGTCGAAGGGCAGGGATCGCTTCTGGACGAGATCGTCCAGGCGACCAAGGTCAAGCCGGGGGACGAGGGCTATGACATGACCCGACAGGGCGTCCAGGCCTTCATCGATCGGCTCCTCGAGCCCGGGAGGGAAGGCGAGCGGATCGCTTCTTCCCTGGCCGACGACATGATCGCAGACATCGATCAGAAGCTGAGCGCCCAGGTCGACGAGATCCTGCACAACGCGGAGTTCCAGAAGCTGGAATCCGCCTGGCGGTCGCTCAAGTTTCTCATCGACCGGACGGACTTTCGGGAGAACATCAAGGTGGAGATGATGAATGTCTGCAAGGAGGACCTGCTGGACGATTTCGAGGACGCCCCGGAGATCACCAAGTCCGGCCTGTACAAGCAGGTGTACACCGAGGAGTACGGCCAGTTCGGCGGGCAGCCCTACGCCGCCATGGTCGGGAACTACGAATTCGGTCCGGGCTCCCAGGACCTGAGGCTCCTCCAGAACCTGGCGAGCGTCGCCACCATGAGCCACGCCCCCTTCATCGGGGCCGCCGGGGCCCAGTTCTTCGGGCTGGACAGCTTTGCCGGGCTTCCCAACCTCAAGGACCTCAGCTCCATCTTCGACATGCCCCAGTACACCAAGTGGCAGTCGTTCCGGGAGACCGAGGACGCGCGCAACGTCGGGCTGGCCCTGCCGCACTTCTTGCTGCGCAACCCCTACGGGCCGGACTCCACGCCCGTGAAGAGCTTCAACTACAAGGAGAACGTGGCGTCCGGCGACGACGCGTACCTCTGGGGCAACGCGGCCTTCGCCTTCGCCTCCCGGATCACGGACAGCTTCGCCAAGTACCGATTCTGTGCAAACATCATCGGACCCAAGGGCGGCGGCGCGGTGGAGGACCTGCCCATCTACCAGTACGAGGCCATGGGCGGGCTCCAGACCAAGATTCCCACCGAGGTGCTCATCTCCGAGCGAAAGGAGTACGAGCTGGCCGAGCAGGGATTCATGGCCCTGACCATGCGCAAGGGCAGCGACAACGCGGCCTTCTTCTCGGCCAACTCCGTCCAGAAACCCAAGTCCTTCGCCAACACGCCCGAAGGCAAGGAGGCGGAGCTCAACTACAAGCTGGGGACGCAGCTGCCCTACAACTTCATCGTTTCCCGTCTGGCCCATTACCTGAAGGTGATCCAGCGGGAGAACATCGGGACCTGGAAGGAGCGGGGAGAGCTGGAGACCGAGCTGAACAAGTGGATCGGGCAGTACGTCTCTGACCAGGACAACCCGTCGGCCGCCGTGCGGAGCCGCCGGCCCCTGAGGAAGGCCCAGATCGAGGTTGCAGATGTGGCCGGCGAGCCCGGCTGGTACAAGGTCTCACTCAAGGTCCAGCCGCACTTCAAGTACATGGGCGCGTCGTTCACCCTTTCGCTCGTGGGCAAGCTGGACAAGGAATAGCCTGAGCGCCCCGCCGCCGGGGCGTGCACACCCTTGAAAGGAGGAGAGGATCATGCCGCTGACGGGATACTTGACACTGGAGGGACAGAATCAGGGAAAAATGGAGGGGGACTGCACCCAGAAGGGCCGGGAGAAGACCATCCTGGTCTACGCCGTGGATCACACGGTGGAGATCCCCCGGGACAAGCTGACGGGGCTTCCCACGGGGCAGCGCCTTCACCAACCGCTCACCATCACCAAGCACACGGATCCGGCCTCCCCGCTCATTTACCAGGCCTGCGCCTCGGGCGAGCAGATGAAGACGTGGAAGCTCGATTACTACCGCATCAATGAGAAAGGGCAGGAGGAGAACTACTACACGATCTCGCTGGAGGAGGCCATCATCGTCAACGTCCGCCACTACAAACCCAACGTCCTGGACCCGGGCAGCCAGCCGTTTCACGACATGGAGGACGTCTCCTTCACCTACGGGTCCATCACCTGGGAGCACAAGACCGCCAACAAGCAGGCCGTGGACAAGTGGAAGGAGCCCAAGTCCGGATGATGAGGCCCATCGTGGTTTTCCGGGAGGGGTGCACCGGTCTGCGCAGGAGGGCTTCGGGCCGGTGCTCCCCTCCGCCGAGGCGGACGCGCCATGTATGAAGAGCGCCTGCTGGAGAGGATCGCAAACCTGGAGAGAGCCCCCGGGGCCAGGACGGAGACAGAGGTCACCCGGGCCGTGAACTCCGTCATCCGCCATCTCCAGCGGATGCTGAACACGCGGCAGGGGAGCGTTCCCATCGCCGACGACTACGGCGTCCCGGACATGACCAACTTCCCGGCGCAGGACCTGGCCGGCGTGGGGGGAGACATCGCGGCCACCGTTCGGGACTTCATCCGTGCCTACGAGCCGAGGCTCGACAAGGTGCGGATCCAGTTCGAGCGGCGCGACGAGAACCTGCTCTCCCTCCGGTTCCGGCTCGAGGGGGTTCTGGTCCGGGAAAACAAGCTGCCCGTTCTGTTCGAGACCGTGGTGGACGCCGACGGGAAGGTCAACGTCACGAGCGAGGGGGTCTGAGACCTTGTTCAACCGCTACTACCAGGAAGAGCTCCAGAACCTGAGAGAGCGCGCCCGGGAGTTTTCCCGGGTCCACCCGGCGGCCGCGCCCATGCTGGGCGGCCAGTCCTCGGACCCGGACGTGGAGCGCCTTCTGGAGGGCGTGGCCTTTCTCACGGGCCTCCTGCGCCGGAAGCTGGACGACGAGCTCCCCGAGATCGTCCGCGGCCTGGCGGACATCGTCCTCCCCCACTACCTCAAACCGATCCCTTCCGCCTCGGTGGTGGCCTTCACGCCCAAGCCGGGGCTCCAGGAAACCGTGCGCGTTCCGGCGGGCACCACCCTGGGGAGCGCAGAGGTCCAGGGCAGCACCTGCTTTTTTCGGACCTGCTTCGATCTGGAGGTCCACCCGCTGAGGGTGACCGCGGCCGAGGCCCTTCGAAAACCCGGGGAGCCCGGCGCCGTCCGGCTGGAGATGGAGTCCACGGGACCGATCCTCTCCCAGTGGAATCCGGAACGGCTGTCGTTCTGCCTCGCGGGGGGCTTCGCCCAGGCCGCCGACCTCTTCTGCCTCCTGACCCGCTACCTCCGAAGCGTCACCCTGCGCCCCCTGGAGGGCGGCGCGGCGTGCACTCTCCCGGCCGACAGTCTTCGCCCGGCGGGGTTCGACCCCGGGAACCACCTCTTTCCGTTTCCATCGCAGTCCTTCTCGGGGTACCGGCTCCTTCAGGAGTACTTCGTCCTGCCCTACAAGTTTCTCTTTCTGGACCTCACGGGCTGGGAGCGATGGGAGGACCGGGGGAGCGGCTCCCGGTTCGAGATCCGGTTCGAGCTGGAACCGGGCCCCTTCGAGCTCCCCAACCTGGGGACCGACCGGTTCCTCCTCTTTGCCTCGCCCGTGGTCAACCTCTTCTCCCACGACGGGGACCCCGTCACCCTGGACCACCGGCAGGAGCGGGTCCGCGTGCGGCCTTCCGCAAGGCAGGACGAGGTGGTTCAAGTCTACAGCGTGGACGAGGTCACGGGTTTCGTGGAGGGCACGGTGGAGCAGCGGGCCTATGTCCCCCTCTCCTACTTCTCCCGGCAGGACGAGGGCTCCGGACGCTACCAGACATTTCGAGACACCTCCCCCGTGGACCGGTCCCCCGAGGTGTTTCTTGCGTTTCCCTATGCCCCGGAGGAGGAAAAGCCGGTCCGGCAGACCCTCTCCCTCCGGCTCACCTGCACGAACGGAAACCTTCCCGAGCAGCTCCAGCTCGGGGACATCTCGAAGCAGACGTCCGACTCGCCGGAGCTCCTCACCTTCTCCAACGTTCTATCCCCCACGGCGCCCATCGACCCGCCCCTCCACGGAGACGAGTTGTGGCGGCTCCTTTCGCACCTCTCGCTGAACCTCCTTCCCCTGGCCGACGCGGACGCGCTCAAGGCCCTCCTCCGGATCTACCTCTTCCCCGAAGGCCGGGACAAGGTCAAGATTTCGGCCAATCAGAAGAGGGTGGACGGCATCGAGGGGCTGAGCGTCAGACCTTCGGACCGTCTGGTGAGGGGGCACGTGGTCCGTGGACAGGAGATCACCCTGGCCGTGCGTCAGGACCACTTTGCCAGCCTGGGCGACCTGCTGATCTTCGGGGCGGTGTTGGAGCGGTTCGTTGGGGAGTACAGCAGCATGAACACCTTCACCCGGCTCGAGATCAAGGAGACCGTATCCGGGGAGACCTACGTATGGCCGGAAAGGCTGGGGGACCGCCCCCTGATCTGATGGAGCGGCTGCTCGGGGAGTGCCGCGCATTCTCCTTCGTCCAGACCATGCGCCTTTTGAGGCGTTGGCTGAGGCAGGACGGGAAAGGCGATTCGGCGGATCCGTCCAATCGGATCCGGGTCCGCCCGGAATTGAGCCTGGCCTTTCCCGGGACCGACGTCACGGCCGTGGACCGGCTTCCGGAGGAGGACCCCGTCCGGTTCCTCGTGACCGTGACGTTCCTGGGGCTTTACGGGACCTCCTCGCCACTGCCCACGTTCTACACGGAGGACCTCCTTCGCGAGCGGGAAGAAGACCGCTCCATCACGCGGGAATTTCTCGACGTCGTCAACGCTTCCCTCTACCCCCTGTTCTTTCAGGCCTGGAGTAAGTACCGCCTGCACCACCGGCTGATCGAGGAGGAGGAACCGGGCATTCGGGAGTATCTCTTCAGCCTGGTCGGCCTCGAGAGCCCCTGCATTCGACAAAGGCTCGAGGACCCCTACCGCCTGCTCCGCTACATGGGCCTCACGACCCAGATCCCCAGGTCGGCCGAGGGGCTGCGCGCCCTTCTGTCGGACAGCCTGGGCGAGGAGAGCCTCGGCATCGTCCAGTGCGTGGAGCGCAAGGCCGCCGTTCCCGAGGACCAGCGGCTCCGGCTGGGACGGTCGGGCCACGTCCTGGGCGAGGAGACGGTTCTCGGTCAGGAGGTCTCCGACCGCATGGGCAAGTTCCGCGTGGAGATCGGTCCGTGCGGCGGCGACGGGCTCCACCGGATGCTTCCAGACGGCGAGCCCTACGCCCTCCTGCGCGAGCGGATCCGGTTTTACCTGGATCAGCCGCTCGAGTGGGACCTGGAGGTCCTCGTCCGGTCCGGGGAGATCCGCACCGCAGGCCTGGGAAACGAGCAGTGGTCCCGGCTGGGCTGGAACACCTGGATTTTTTCGGGGCCGCCCCCCGAGGAGGAGCGGAGCGTCCGGCTCGGGCCGGCCCCTTTTGAACATCCCCAATCCGGTGACGGGGCGCCGTCCCCCCGTCGCCCGGTCGCACAGGAGGTTCGTCCATGATCAACGTCGACATGAAGTCCCTGCTTCTCCACTTGAACGACTACGGCTCCCACTCCCTCCAGGCGGCGGCCGGGCTGAGCGTGTCGCGGACCCACTACGAGGTGACCGTGGAGCACGTCATCGTCAAGCTCCTGGAGGACGCTCGGACCGACTGGCCGCTCGTCTTTCAGAAGTGCAACGTGGAGCCGGGCCCGTTCCTCCGGCTCGTCGAGGAGGTCCTGGAGGATCTGAAGGCCGGCAACTCGGGCAAGCCTGTCTTCTCCCCCATGCTCCTGGAGTGGGTGCAGGACGCCTGGATGATCGCCTCCATCGATCTGGGGGAGCGCAAGATCCGCTCCGGTGCGCTGCTGGCCGCCCTGCTCTCGAGGCCGGGGTTCTACGGAACGGGCCGGTACATGGACACCCTCGAGACCATCGGCCGCGACACCCTGATGTCCGATTTCCGGAGCCTGACGCGGGAGTCCGCCGAGAACGAGACCGCCGAAGCGGTCCCGGCCGCAGGGGAGGCCGGCGCCGCGCCCGGCAGAAAGGGGGAAGGGTTCCTGGATCGGTTCTGCATCAACTTCACGGATCGGGCCCGGGCCGGCGAGATCGACCCGGTCTTCGGCCGGGACGCGGAGATCCGCCAGATGATCGATATCCTGGCCCGCCGGCGCAAGAACAACCCCATCTGCGTGGGCGAGCCCGGCGTGGGCAAGACCGCGGTGGTGGAGGGCCTCGCCCTGCGCATCGTCCAGGACGACGTGCCCGAGCTCTTTCAGAACGTGCTCCTCCTCGGCCTGGACATGGGCCTCCTGGAGGCCGGTGCGGGCATGAAGGGCGAATTCGAGAACCGGCTCAAGGGCGTCATCGACGAGGTCAAGGCCTCGGAGAAGCCCGTGATCCTTTTCATCGACGAGGCCCACACCCTGGTTGGGGCGGGGGGGGCGGCCGGCGGCGGCGACGCGGCCAACCTCCTCAAGCCGGCTCTGGCCCGGGGGGAGCTCCGGACCGTGGCGGCCACCACGTGGAGCGAGTACAAGAAGTACTTCGAGAAGGACCCGGCCCTGGCCCGGCGGTTCCAGCCGGTCAAGCTGGACCAGCCCGACGTGGAGAACACCCTTCTCATCCTCAGGGGGATCAAGGCCGGCTACGAGGCCTCCCACCAGGTGGTCGTGCGGGACGACGCCCTCCGCGCGGCCGCGGAGCTCTCGGACCGCTACGTCACAGGCCGCTTCCTGCCGGACAAGGCGATCGACCTCCTGGACACGAGCTGCGCCCGCATCAAGATCAACCTGACCTCCACGCCCCCGGCGCTGGAGGACATGGAGCGAACCCTCCAGGCCTGCGAGCGCGAGAGGTCCGCCCTGGAACGGGACAAGGCCAACGGCGCGGCCATCGACGAGGAGCTCTACGCCTCCAACGACGACACCATGGAGCGGGTCCGGGCGGATGCGGACGCCCTGCGCGAACGCTGGAAAAAGGAGCAGGACGCCGCCCGCAAGGTCCTGGATCTCCGCATCCGCCTTCATTCGGGCGACTCCGGCGGGGACGAGGACGGGGAGGAGGCCCGGAAACAGCTGGACGAGGCCTCCTCTGCCCTGGCCGGGCTCCAGGGGGACGACCCCCTCATCCGGGTCGAGGTGAGCCCGGACGTAGTGGCCCAGGTGGTATCCGACTGGACCGGCATTCCCCTGGGCCGCATGCTTCGGGACGAGGCGGAAAACGTCCTCAACCTCGAGGAGAAGCTCCAGGCCCGGATCAAGGGCCAGGACCACGCCCTGGAGACCCTGGGCGAGGTGATCAAGTCGGCCAAAGCCGGCATCAAGAACCCGGACCAGCCCATCGGGGTCTTCCTCATGGCCGGCCCCAGCGGGGTGGGCAAGACCGAGACCGGCCTGGCCCTGGCCGACCTCCTCTTCGGCAGCGAGAAGCAGGTGGTCACCATCAACATGAGCGAGTTCCAGGAGAGTCACACGGTGAGCCGGCTCATCGGGTCGCCGCCCGGCTACGTGGGCTACGGCGAGGGGGGCATGCTCACCGAGGCGGTGCGCCACAAGCCCTACTCGGTGGTGCTCCTGGACGAGGTGGAAAAGGCCCACATCGACGTCATGAACCTCTTCTACCAGGTCTTCGACAAGGGCATGCTCACGGACGGGGAGGGCAAGGAGATCGACTTCCGGAACACCATCATCCTCCTGACGAGCAACCTGGCCTCGGACGTGATTCAGGAGATGACGGCCACGGACGAACCGCCCGACGCGGACACCGTGCTCGGAGCGATTCGTCCCATCCTGTCGTCCCACTTCAAGCCGGCCCTCCTGGCCCGCATGACCGTCATCCCCTACTACAGCCTGCGGAGCGACGCCCTCGAGCGCATCGTGGAGCTGAAGCTCGACAAGGTCCGCAGGACCCTGCAGGAGAACAACAAGATGGCCATGACCTTCACGGACCGGGTCGCGGATCAGATCGCCGCGCGCTGCACCGAGGTGGAGACCGGGGCGAGGAACATCGAATACATCCTGAACGCCAACATCCTCCCCAAGCTCAGCCAGAGCATCCTGTCGCACATGAGCGAAGGGTCCCTGCCCGGGAAGGTTCACGTGGACGTGGACGAGCAGGGGGGGTTCACATTGGCGTTCGAGAGCGAGTGATCGTTTCACCATTTCAGGGGAGGGTCGCATGGCTTTTCTGTCGGACAAAAAATACTCCTTCGTCTCCAACGCCCTGTCCTCCGACACCTTCGCCGTGGTGGACGTCCACGGCGAGGAGGGGCTGTCCCGCTGCTACCGCTTCGATGTGACCCTGGTGACGGACGAGGCGGAGATCGACCTCGGGAGCGTGGTCCGGAACCCGGCCGCCTTCACGATCCACCGGGGAGAGGAGGACGACGTGGACTTTCACGGCGTCCTGACCCGCTTCGAGCAGCTCCACGAGGTGGACGGCTACGTGTTCTACCGGGCCGTGCTCGTGCCCAAGCTCTGGTGGCTGACCCTCACCCACCACAACCAGGTGTTCCTGAACCGGTCGGTCCAGGACCTGGTGGAGGCGGTGCTCGAGGACGGGGGGCTCACGAACCTCGACTTCGAGTTCCGGCTCCAGGGCCGGTACCCCAAGCAGGCGTACGTCTGCCAGTACGGGGAGACCCACTTCAACTTCATGTCCCGCTGGCTCGAGCGGGAGGGGATCTACTACTTCTTCGAGCAGACACCCGCGGGCGAGAAGGTCGTGTTCACCGACACGGCCATCTCCCACACGGAGAGCCCCAAGGGCGGGAGCCTGAGCTACTCCCCGCCCTCGGGCCTGGGGGACGCCCGCCGCGACGAGCTGGTCCAGGGGCTGGTGGGCCGCTACAGCACCCTGCCGCAGAAGATCCGGCTTCGGGACTACAACTACCGCAAGCCCTCCCTGGAGATGACGGGCAAGGCCCTGGTGGACGAGCGGGGCCGGGGGGAGGTCTACTACTACGGCGAGCACTTCCCGAGCCCCGAGGAGGGCGACCGCCTGGCCGGGATCCGGGCCCAGGAGCTCCTCTGCCGCAAGGAGGAGTTCGTGGGCGACAGCACGGTCCCCTATGTCCAGCCGGGCTACACGTTCACCCTCCAGGGCCACTACCGGGACAGCTTCAACCAGAAGTACCTGTGTGTGGAGATGACCCACGAGGGGAGCCAGACCGGGTACCTGATCTCCGGGATCGCCAAGGCCCTGGCGGACCGGGAGAAGACGGTCTTCTACCGGAACCAGTTCACGGCCATCCCGTCGAGCACCCAGTTCCGGCCCACCCGCACGGCGGATCAGCCCAGGATCACGGGCACCCTGAACGCCAAGATCGACGCTGCGGGAAGCGGCCGGTACGCCGAGCTGGACGACCAGGGCCGCTACAAGGTCATCCTCCCCTTCGACCTCTCCGGACGCGAGAACGGCAAGGCCTCCACGTGGCTTCGCATGGTCCAGCCCTATGCCGGCTCGAACCACGGCATGCACTTCCCCCTGCACAAGGGGACCGAGGTCCTTCTCTCCTTCATCGAGGGCAACCCGGACCGACCCTTGATCGCTGGGGCGGCCTCCAACCCGGAGACCCCCAGCCCGGTCACCTCCGCGGACCAGACCATGGCCAAGATCACCACGAGCGGCGGGAACAAGATCCACGTGGAGGACAAGGAGGGGAGCCAGCGAATCCTGATGCAGACCCCCACTGCGGGGACCTTCATGCGGCTGGGCGCGCCCAACGACCCGGACGACGGAGGGCACGGGGAAGAGGAGGAAATCGCAGGCGTCAAGCTGGTGTCCAAGGAAGCCCTGAAGATCAACGTCCAGTCCAAAAACGAGGTGGTCATGGGCGAGGAGACGGTTACGGTCCTCGGGGGACACATGAAGACCGTCGCCCCGGTGAAGGTCGATGTGACGCTGGGGATCGAGACCGGGTTGAAAATGGGGTTGGAGCGGATCTTCACCCCGAAGCACCACAATCTCAAAATCAAGAAAACAAAAATCGGGGAAACAGAATACACCTTACTTGAAAACCGAAATGTCAAAATTGGAAGTACACATGAGATGATAGACAATGTTTTGATGACATTTGAAAGCAGAGATTTGTTTGGAGAAAACGATATAAAGAGTGTGGCTAATGTAGAGACATTGTGTGAAACAAAGGAAGACTCCGGAGAAAATTTGCTAAATTCCTTTGATGTTATTGAGAACATTGGAGAAGACATATCGTTTGCCTCCGATCTCTTTACCGTTACCGTAGAAGACAGCAACACAATTGCTGAGGCGGTGACGATAGAAGCTGAAACCGTTGACTACCTCACGGAGTCATTCGATGTGGCCACGGATGAAACCACCTTCATCACCGGGGAGTTTTTGTGTATCGGCGCGGAGATCACGTATCTTTGACGGATTCGCAAAAACCCGCTCATCCGCCGCTGGGAACATTATAACTCGTTGATATTCCTTGGGCAGATCTCAAGGTTCAGGCGTTTATACGACTCCATCATCTTTTGAGGCCCCGTGAAGATCTTCAAGGAAAAAGAACACGCGATCTTTCTGAAGCCCTTCGGCATCCGGGACTCCCTCTACCTGGGGGTGACGGTTTTTCTCTACGTTGACCTGCGCGACCCGAGGAGCCTCCTGAAAGAGCAGGACCTCTGGAAAACCGTGCCGGATCAGCTCGGGGAGAACCCCGTCCTGGACATGGGCATGCCCAAACCGCGGGGGGAGGTCCTGGTGACAGGGGCCTGCTGCGCGCCCCGCGGGACCAGGCGGCCCGCCTTGGAGGTCTCCGCCTCCGTGGGGGATCTCCGCAAGACCCTCCACGTCTTCGGCGACCGCCACTGGACCTCCGCCCGCACCATCTCGGACCCCGAACCCTTCGAGGCGGTGCCGGTCACCTGGGGCAGGGCTTTTGGCGGCCCCGGGTTCGATCCCAACCCCAAGGGCAAGGGGATGTCGCCGATCACCCTGGCGGACGGCCGAAACCGTGTGCCCCTTCCCAACATCGAGGCCCCGGATCGTCTCATAGGGTCGCCTTCGGACCGACCCGAGCCCGCCGGGTTCGGCCCCTTGGAGGTGATGTGGCTCCAGCGCTACCGCAAGCAAGGGACCTACGACGAGAGGTGGCAGCGGGAGCGGTGGCCCCACTTTCCGGATGACACGAACTACGAGTTCTTCAACGCCGCGCCCGAGGACCAGTTCCTGGCCGGGTACTTCCGGGGTGACGAGGCGATCGAGATCCGCAACATGCACCCGGACATGCCGGTGATCCAATCGCAGCTGCCGGACCGGCGCATCCGCTGCTTCGCCACCAGGCAGACGGACCTCACGTCCGAGGAAACGGTCTTCGAGGAGGTGAAGACCCGTATCGACACGGTCTGGCTCTTCCCGGGCATCCTGCGCGGCGTCGTTCTGTACCGGGGCACCACCGGGATCCTGGATGACGAGTACGCGGACGTGCAGCGGCTGTTTGTGGCCACGGAAAACGGCGCGGAGACGCCCAAGCCCCCGGCGTTCTATCGGGAAGAGCAGAAGAAGGCCCTGGACCGCACGGTGCCCGCGGACAGGAAAAGGCTTCAGGCGGCCCAAAGAAAGAGGGATTCAGCCGGGAAGCGGATCCTGGAAGTACGGAAAAACATCGAAGAGGCCAGGCTTCGGGCCTTGGGCAAAAGGCCGGTCATGAAGCGATCCCCTGAAGAGGCGATCGCGCGGGTCAGGCAGAGGCTGAAGAACAGCCACGCGGTCCTGGACCGGCTGGAAGCGCTGGTCGCGGGACATCGGTCCCGACACGGCCACCGGCTGAAGATCAACGCAAAGGGCTTGAGCAACCTCAGGGCCAGGCTGAACGCCTCGGAAGGGCGCTTGGATCAGGTCCTGACCCGAATTCAGGAGGCGCAGGCGGAAGGCAGGCAGGCCAGGCAGGAGATAGCCGGGGACCTGAAGCGGTCCGTGTCCTCCGAAGACCTGAGGCAGGCCGGGGTGGATCCGGATGACCTGCTCCCCGGCCCCAAGGTCAACCCCTGGCACGACCGCGGTTTTTCCCTGGTGACGGCGTGGCGTCGGAACCTGGAACAGCACCCGGAAACGCTGGAGGCCTTGAAGAAGCTGGGGCTCAGCCGCAGGACGATTCAACGGGCCTGGCTCGGCATCAACCCGGAGGAGCGGCGGGAGGACCGCCGGTCGTGGGGCCTGGACGAAAATGCCGACAAGGAGGGGACCCCTGAGCCCCTGGTGCTTCCGGCGGGCCTGGTCCTGCCGAGGTTTCGGGAGGCCACCCTCGATCGCATCCGGATCCGTCCGGGGGCGTTGGCAGGGACGGGCCGAGACGTCCTGATCGAAGGATCGGATGAGGCGCCGCTCTTCATGCCGGCCCTGAAGCCGGACGGCGCGCCCGTGGTGCGCGTGGGAGGCGAGCTGGAGGCCTGGCTCGCGGCCCAGGAGGTGGGCGATGTCTGCGCCGTGGTCGTGATGGAGCGCCCGGAGGCCGCGCTTTCCGACGAGGCGCAAAAGGTCGTCGAGGGGGCCCCCGCCATGCTCCTGGCGGTCCCGGCCGACCTCCCGGAGGCTGAGCGGGCCCCCTGGAAGGACGCCTTTTCCGAGGCCGTTGTGCTCCCGATTCCCCGTGGAAAGACCCTGCTCCAGGCCCACGCCGAGGGGATCGACGTGCGCCGGTGGATTCTGGACGCGCTGCCCGGGGAGATCTCACGCCCGGCGATCCCCCTGTCCAAGGGGAAGGCCGGTGCATCGGCGGGGCCGCCGCGGGCGGAGATGGAGGCCCACATGCAGCCCGCCCTGGAGGAGGCCGAGGCGGCCCGGGCCGAGCTGGAAGGCCTGGCCCGCAAGGAGATGGAAAAGCACGGTCTGGACTACGAAGAGGAGGTCGCCAGGGCTCTGGCCGACGAGGAGACGCCCGGCCAAGCCGCCCTTTCCTTTGCACCGCTCGTCGCGGAGCAGCGGGAACGCATGCGGGTCGCAGGCCACCTGACACCCGAGCTGGAATCCCAGATGAACGAGGCCGAAGCGGCCGCGGAGCAGTCTGGAAAGCAGCTCGCGGGCCGCTACGACCAGGCCGCAGCCCGCACTGAAGCGATCGGGAAGACGGGGGAGGCCGGACCGAAACGAGAGGAGCGCTCCGGGAGGGAACGCGCCCGCCTGACCCGGGAGGAGGCCGTTCACCGGTACGAACGGGGACAGGGCTTTGCAGGCAAGAACCTCTCCGGCCTCGACCTCTCCGGCCTGGACCTTCACGGCATCGACCTGAGCAAGGCCCTCTGCCGGAAGACGAACTTTTCCGGTGCCAACCTGGAAGGGGCGGTTCTCGACAGCACCCTGGCTGCAGGAGCGAACTTCACCGGCGCATCGCTCAGGCGGGTGCGCTCCCGGAGGGGCGCTTTCATGAGGGCCGTCCTCGAGGGGGCCGACCTGGAAGGCGCCGACCTGGACAAGACTTCCTTTCAGGAGGCCGATCTTGGGAAGGCCCGGCTCGGCGAAAGCCGGCTGAGCATGGTGGTGTTTCAAAAGGCCGCGCTCGGGCAGTCTGTGTGGACGGGCTGCAGGGCCCGCATGTGCCTCTTTCCCGACGCCGATGCCGCAGAGGCCGTGTTTCGGGAGGCCCGCTTGGAGAAGTGCCTGTTTCAGAAGACCGCCCTGGACCGGGCGGACTTCTCCGGTGCGGTCCTCGGCTCGAGCATGTTCAAAGGGGCCCGGGGGGAGGGTGTGGTCTTTGCGGGGGCCGATCTGACCAAGGCGCGCATGGGGGGGCAGGCCGCCTTTGCTGGGGCCGACTTCACAGGCGCCGTCCTGGACCAGGCCTGTTTTCGGGACGCGGACCTCTCCGGCGCACGCTTTCAGGGCGCCCGGATCGGTTCGGCCATGTTCGAGCGCTGCGACATGCGCCGGGCGGACCTCTACCGCGTTCCGGCCCGGGAGACGCGCTTCACCCGCTCCAACCTGGAGGGCGCGGACATGCGCGGGGTGAATCTCTTTTTGGGCTCGCTTCGAAAGGCCCGGATCGTGGCCGCCGACCTGTCCGGGTCGAACCTCTACGGGGTCGACGTCTACAAGGCGGTCTTCGGGAAGACGCGTGTGGACGGCGCCAACCTGAAGAGGACCCAGATCGAGCACCGCAGGGAGTACCTGCCCTCATGAACCGTGACGAGATCCTTGAGGCCATTCGGGGCCACCGGACTGTCGAGGACGAGGACCTCTCGGGCATCGACCTCTCCGAGGCGGACCTCACGGGCGGCCGGTTCGAACGGGTCTGCTTTCGAAACGCCGACCTGAGCGGCGTGAACATTCGAAGGACGGGCTTCAGGGACTGCGATTTTGCGGGCGCCTGCCTGGACCGGGCGGACCTGACCCGGGTGGACCTGAGAAAGGCCCGCCTGGCCGGGGCCCGGTTCCGAAACGCGATCCTTTACATGACCCAGCTCCAGGACGCGGACCTGACCGGAGCCGACTGCGCGGGCGCGTCCTTTCGGTGGTCCACCCTCCAGCGGGTCCGCCTCGACCGGGCCGACCTCTCGAACGCGCGCTTCGAGAAGGCCGTTCTGGGGGGTGCGAGCCTCAAGGAGGCGGAGTTCTCCGGTGCCGACCTCTTCAAGACCACCTTCAACGGCGCCGACCTGACCGGGGCCCGACTCAGCAGGGCCCGATTCTTCAAGGTCCTCTTCCGGGGCTGCAACCTGGAGGGGCAGGATCTGCGAGGCGCGAGGTTCTCCCAGGTCAACGCCACGGGCGCCAACCTCAAGGGCGCCGACTTGACCGGCGCGGACCTCCGCATGTCCAACTTTTCCGAGGCGGACCTCACCGGGGCCTGTCTGGAGCGGGCCTCGGGAGAGCACGCCATGTTCATGAAGGCGGTTTTGAAAGAGGCCCGCATGGGGGGCGCCACCTTTGCCAAGGCCTACTTCGGCGGGGCGGACCTCTCCCGGGCCGACCTTCGGGAAGCGACCCTCACGAACGCGGTCCTGGACACGGCCGTGTGCCGGGCCGCTCGGTTTGCCGGGGCCGCGTGCGGGTTTGCCGACTTCTCCCACGCGGACCTCACTGCGGCGGACTTCACGGGCGCCGGCCTGGTCAATGCCCGCATGCACCGGACGGTGGAGGACCACACCGTGTGGGACGGCGCCAACCGGACCGCGCTTCGCGGGGAGGATGCGGACCTGACCGAGGCCGAGGCCTGGTCACCGCAGGTGTGATGTCAGCGGTCGACCCCGCTTCGGCGGTTGACCGGAAGACCATTCATCAGGAGGAGACACCATGCACCATCTGGCGGATCGACACGAGCAGACGCTACCCTGGCTGGAGTACGGCGAGGTGGCGGCTGAGGCCGACACCCACTACACGGTTCAAACCTCGTTCGGGCCGGTGAGGGCCTGCGCGGCTGCGGGCTGCCTGGTTCTGCCCCGGGCCGGGGACCGGGTCCTGATCTCCTCGGACGGGGACGCGGAGAACTACGTCCTGTCGGTGCTCGAGCGGGCCGGAGGCCGCGAAGACCGAACCCGGCTCGAGTTCGACGGCGATGTGGACATCCACGCCAAAAACGGGGGCCTGTCGCTGACGGCCGACCGGGACGTGACCGTGGCCTCCGAGGACCGCCTGGCCCTGGTCTCGAGAAAGCTTTCGGTCCACGCCGCCGTGGGCGAGGCCGTCATCGAACGGCTCTCCTTGACCGGCCGGATGCTTCGAAGTCGCATCCGGCGGATCCGGACCGTGGCCGGGAGCGTGGAGCAGACGGCTCGGCGGCTCACCCAGCGGCTTCAGGATTCCTTCCGGTACGTGGAGGACCAGGAGGAGGTGCAGTGCAAAAACGCGCGTCACCTCGTGGAGGACACCTTGACCATGCAGTCCAGGAACGCCGTCCACATGGCCGAGGAGGTGGTCACCATCAACGCGGAGCAGGTACACCTGGGCTGATGCCGGTCCGCGTTTCGAGGAAAGGAGCGTCACATGTTTATGCTGAGCATGGGTGCGGGCATGGACTTCGGTTTTCCGGACGTCTGCATCACCCCGGCGGCCTCGGGGGCCCCGCTTCCCTACCCGGATTTTGCCTTTACGGCCACCACGGCGCCGGCGGCCTACAACGTCCTGGTGGACTGCATGCCGGCGGTCAACCTGCTCTCCAAGGGGCTGGTGAGCTTCGGGGACGAGGCCGGCACGGCCGGCGGGGTGGTCTCCCACCTCATCGACGGTCAGACCGAGTACTTCGTGGGGTGCGAGACCATCCTGGTGGACGGCATCCCGGCCCAGCGCCTGACCAGCGTGACCGGACAGAACTCCCTGGGCATGATGCCAAACGCCCCGGGCCTCTGCATCGCGCCCAGCCAGGTGACCGTCCTGGCTCTGGGTTGATGCGGACCCTCTGCACCCCCGACGCGAAAAGGAGGCGGCATGAAGACCATCTGGCTCACATCCCTGGCCCGTGACGAGGCGATTGTGAAGAACGTCCTGTCCGCGGCCGAGGCCTACGGCCTCGACGCCAACGGGCACTTCTGGACCGACGACCTCGAGCACATGGCCTGGCTTGCCCCGCGGGAGACCCTGGCCGCGAAGGACACCAGCCTGTGGGTGATCCTGGGGTCAAGGAAGGACCTGGAGACCCCTTCGATCCGGTACGGGCTGGGCTTGCTGGCCCTGTCCGTTCAGGGCGAAAAGGGCGCCGGGTTTCCCGTGCTCTGGCTCGACACCGGGGAGGGGCTCAGCGCCGAGTCCCTGCCCACGCCTTTTCGAGGGGCGGACATCGCTCCGGCCGCCGCGACCACCCTGGGTGCCAAACTGACCGCCAAGGCCAACGTCCCTCCCCGGCCCGTTCCCACGGAGTACCGCCTTGCCGTGCACGCCAACCCGGGGTTCGGCGTATGGTTCGAGGCGGGGCCCGGGCCGGGTCACGGGTGGTCCGGCGCGCTCCTGGGGACCGACGGGGGCGCCGTGGACGCCCACGGCGTGGGCCCGGCGGGCGAGGTCCCGGAGAAGGCCACCCTGCACTACCCGGTCCAAGGGCTCCAGCTGACCCTGGGCGACCGGACCTTCACGGCCTGGGCCGTGCAGAACCCCCTGGAGGAAACCGCGTCCTACTACGCCCGGGTGAAGGGCACGCCTGCGAGCCTGCTCTTCGGGCCCTACACCCAGGAGGACGAGCCCGAGGTCCATCGAATCACCTTCTGAGGCGCCCGGCCGTCTCCGGAGGATTGCCATGGCAGCGTGGAAGGACGCGTTCACCATCCTGGCCCTGGCCCCGCTGAGCGGGGAGGGCATCGCACCGTCCGAACCCCGGACCACCCGGGTCGATCCGGAGGAGCCGGACCGGGCCGTGGAGCGCCTGGCGCCGTCCCTCTCGATCCCCGTGCCCGGGCATCTGTGCCCCGACGGGGGCCTGACCTTTCGGCCCTCCGGGATGCGGTCCTTCACCCCCCGGGGCGTGATCGACGCATGCCCCTTTCTCGGCAGGCTCTCCGAGGCTTCCGGGTTCGTGGTCGAAGAGACCCGCCGCGGGATCCCCGACGACCGGATCGCCCCCGCCGTCCGGGAGCGCTGGCCGGACCTGCCGAGCGACCTCTCCGCCGTGACGGGCTCGCCGCTCCGCGGGGGGCCTGAAAAGGGCGGCGTGGTGGACGACATCCTGGACATGGTGGCCGCACCCGGAGAGGGTGGCCGCCGAAACCCGGCGGAGCCCGCAGGCGGGACCCTGAAGACCCGCATGGAAGGCCTCATGGCCCGGCTCCTCGGGACCGTGTTCGGGCACGGGCCCTTCCGCACCCTGGAGGCCTCCTGGCGGGGCGTGGAGGTCCTGCTCCGCCAGGGGCCGCTCCGGCCGGGGGACGGCGTCTGTCTGGACCTCGTCCCGGTGACCGCGGACAGCCTGACCGAGACCCTCGAGGCCCTGAAGGCCGTTCTGGCCTCGGTTCCGCCGAACCTGGTCCTGGTGGACCTCCCCATGGAGAGCACCCCGCCGCACGTGGAGGGGCTCGAGCAGGCGGCGTCCTTCGCCTCCGACCTCCTGGTCCCCACGGTTGCCTGGGCCCCGGCCCGTTTCTTCCACATCCCGTCCTGGAACGGGCTCGGGACCCTGCCGTACCTCGGGCATCATCTGGAGGACATGGCGTACGCCAAGTGGCGGCGGCTCGCGAACCACCCCGGGGCCCCCTGGACGGTCCTGACGGTCAACCGGTTCCTGGCGCGGCCGATGTACGGCGAGGACAACCCCCCGCAGCCCGCCTTTTTCCGTGAGGAGACGGGCCTCTGGATCGCCCCGGTGTGGGCGTTCGGCTCCCTGGCGGTTCAGAGCGTGCATCAGTGGGGTTGGTCGACCCGGCTGACGGACACGGCGCAGTGCCGCCTCGAGGACTTGGCCGTGCATCCTGTCCGCGAGGGTGAGGCGGCCTCCACCGAGGTCCTGATCTCCGAGGACCGGATGGTCGAGTTCATCCGGTCCGGGTTCACGCCCGTGGCCGGGGTCCGGGGCCGGGACACGGCCTTCATTCCCCGGGAGACCTGCCTGTCCGGCGGGCCCGTGGCCCCGCAGGCCTTCCTGAACCGCCTACTCGGGCACCTCTTCCGGTTCAGGGAGAGCCTCTCGGACCCCGAGGACCTCCCTTCAGATGCGACCGTGGAAGCGTTCCTGGTCTCCCGATTTAGCGAGACCGGCCACGACCCGCCCGAGGACCTCACGGTTCGCGTGGAGAGCGTGGACTCCGGCGAGCCCCTCCGCTTTCGCATCTCGCTCACGCCTCCGGCCTCCCTGCTGAGGTCGCCCCGGACCGTGGAGTTCGACTGGACCTGGTAGGGACGCCGGCTGGAGCTGGGGAGGGTGCGCATACCGGCCCGTGCGGTTTTCAACGCCGAGCATGAACGAGAAGGCGGGATGGAAGAGGTGGAATTTCAGTGCAAGTGGGAGACATCTTGATGAGGGTCTAAGCGGGAACGTTGGAGCCCCAGAATTGATGCATTCGCAAAAACCCGCCACGCGCCGCTGGGAACGATATAACCTATTGAAATCTCGTGGGCTGATCTCGAGGATTCGGGCTTTCTGCGACTCCATCAGCATTGGCAAGCTGGTTACGTATTGGTAGGGTGAATATGGAAT
>CAYUBQ010000025.1:0-53163 GCA_964443135.1 uncultured Desulfobacterales bacterium
GGATCTGCTCGGCCCTGGGGGCCCACGGCATCAACATCAGCCGCATGCACGTGGGGCAGGACAAGGTCAAAAAGCGGAACATCACCATTCTGAGCACCCAAGTCCCTGCGAGCGAGGACGTGCTTCGAGAGATCCGGGGACTGGAGGACGTGCACTCCGCCCATCGCATCGATCTCTGATTTCAAGGCAGGACGAGGAGAGACGCCATGGAAACCGAAGGAAAAGGATTTGTGGTGAAGGACAAGCGGGCGTTCGACGATCGCGGAGATCCCCGCGAGGAGGAAAAGAAAGGGGAGCCGCAGGATCGGAAGGGCGGGGAGAAAGCCCCCGGGCATCACCCGCCGAAAGAAGAGGATGAGCAGCAGCCCCGGGAAGAGACGGAACGGTCCCGGGAATCCTCCCCGCTTCCGGAGGTCAACTTCAGTACCCTGATCATGAGCCTGAGCTCATCGGCCCTTTTTCATCTGGGCGAGATCCCCGATCCCCAGACCGGGCAAAAAGCCGAGGATCTGCCCCTGGCCAAGCACACCATCGACACCATCGGCATGCTCGCGGAGAAGACCAAAGGCAACCTGACGGAGGAGGAGCGGAAGTTCATCGACACCATGCTGGCCGATCTGAGGTGGCGATACGTCAAGGCGACCGGGTGAGCTCGAACCGCCGGGTGTGAACCGCGGAGATCCGGAGCACGAGAAAAGCGGAGAGAAAGAGATGATGACTCCATTGAGGGCAGGGAGAACTGCCTGCCCGACCCGGGGAGCGAGGCTCCGGGCGATTGCGGTCCTGTTGTGACGGTATGGGAGTAGGCGGCGCGCGGACGGACCGGGCCGCGGTGGAGGCTCCGGCCAAGCTCAACCTCCATCTCCGGGTCACGGGACGGCGTCCGGACGGATACCACGAGCTGGTCTCCGTCATGGTCCCCATCGACCTGACGGACCGGGTGGAGGTCCGGCCGGCCTCCCGGGGAATCGAACTCGCCTGCACCGGAAGACCCGTGGCGGGTGGCGAGGGGAACCTGGTGTGGCGGGCCGCCCGCGACTTCCTGCACCAGGGAGGGATCCGTCAGGGGGTTTCCATCCGTCTCCACAAGCGGATCCCCGTGGCGGCCGGTCTCGGCGGAGGCAGCAGCGACGGGGCCGCCACACTGCTGGCCCTGGACCGGATCTGGCCGGGCCGGCTCGGACGGGAAGCGCTTTTCCGGACAGCCGTGGGGCTCGGGGCGGATGTCCCCTTTTTTCTTTCGGCGGTCCCGGCTCTGGCCACCGGCATCGGGGAGATTCTGGAAAGTCTGGAATATTGGCCGGAATTGTGGTATGTTCTCGTAAAACCGCCCATGGAAATCTCGACCGCCTGGGTCTACGGGCGGCTCAGAATTCAGTTGACAACACGCGAAAATGATTATACAAATAGAGTTTTGAACCCCAAAGGGTTCTCCGTCGCCGAACTCCTGGAAAACGACCTCGAACGCGTAACCGAGACCCGATTCCCGGTCGTGACCCGCCTCAAGCAGGCCCTCTTGGACGCGGGTGCAATGGGCGCCTTGATGACCGGAAGCGGCCCGACGGTCTTCGGCGTCTTCGGGACGGAAAGCGAGGCGCGGGCCGCGATGCAGGAACTCATCCCCCTGGATCTGGGCGATGTGTTTCTGGCAACGAACTGGGTTGGTGAGCGCCGCACACCTCGAGGGGCGTCGGCGTGAGCTGCCGGAACGTACTCCGAACACGGATCCGAAAGGCGTGCTGGGGTGTCGTCAAGTGGTAAGACACGGGCCTTTGGAGCCCGCATTCGGAGGTTCGAATCCTCCCACCCCAGCCAAAAGACGAATCGATGAGACTGTTCAGCGGCACATCCAATCCGGAGCTGGCGGAAAGAGTCTGCGACTACCTCGAGATCGAACCGGGGAAGATCAGCGCGAAGAAGTTCAGCGACGGGGAGACCCAGGTGGAGATCCACGAAAACGTTCGCGGCATGGACGTGTTCGTTCTGCAGTCCACCTGCACGCCCGTCAATGACAACCTGATGGAGCTGTTGATCATCATCGACGCCCTCAAGAGGGCTTCGGCCAATCGAATCACCGCGGTGATCCCCTACTACGGCTACGGACGGCAGGACCGAAAGGTGAAGCCCAGGGTCCCCATCAGCGCGAAGCTCGTGGCGGATCTGATCACCACCGCTGGGGCGCACCGGGTGGTGTCCATGGATCTCCATGCCGGACAGATCCAGGGGTACTTCGACATCCCGGTGGACAATCTCTTCGCTGCACCGATTCTGCTGAAGCACATCCGGGCCCACTTCGAGGACGACCTGGTCATGGTCTCCCCGGATGCGGGCGGCGTGGAAAGGGCCCGGGCCTTTGCCAAGCGGCTGGACTGCGGCCTGGCGATCATCGACAAACGCAGGGACGCGCCCAACGTGGCCGAGGCCATGAACATCATCGGAGAGGTGTATGGAAAGACGGCCATTGTCCTGGACGACATGGTGGACACGGCCGGAACCCTCACCCAGGCTGCCGGGGCACTCAAGAACCGGGCGGCGGCCAGGGTCCACGCCTGCTGCACCCACCCGGTCCTCTCCGGCCCTGCGATCGAGCGCATCGAGAATTCGGCCATAGACAGCCTGGTCGTGGCCGACACGATTCCACTGAACGGCAAGGCGGCGACCTGTTCGAAGATTGCGGTGCTTTCGGTGGCCGAGCTCCTCGGGGAGACGGTCAAACGGATTCACACGTCCCATTCCGTCAGCACGCTCTTCGTGTAGCGGTGGGACCGCGGACAACGAAGGGCGTTTTGTTTTCGTCGCCTTGTGAAATATTTTATTAATACGCTCCGGAAAACCGGGGGAGATCGGGAGGAAGGAAATGGCGCATTACGCATTGGCCGCTGATGTTCGGACCCGGAAGGGAAAAGAGGCGGCAAAAAAGCTTCGCAACGAAAAACAGATGCCGGCGGTGTTCTACGGACCCCAGGCGGGTCCGGTGCACCTCACGGTCAGTACCGGCGACCTCCAGGGGATCCTGAAGAAGATCACCCAGGAGAGCGCAATCATCGACCTCAAAATGGCTGGGACCGACGGGGACCTTCAGGACGCCACCGTGATGATCAAGGAGCTCCAGGTGGATCCGCTCCGCGGCGACTACCTCCATGCGGACTTCTACGAGATCTCGATGGACAAGGAGATCACCGCCGACATCGGCATCAACCTGGTCGGCGAGCCCGCAGGGGTGACCCGGGGCGGGATCCTGCAGTACATCCGCCGGGAGATCACGGTCTCCTGCCTGCCGGACAAGCTCGTCGAGCAGGTGGACGTAGACGTGTCCGGACTGGACATCGGCGACGCCGTCCACATCGAGGACATCCAGCTGCCCGAGGGGATCTCCACCGCCCAGGAGGGCCACCTGACCGTGGCCGTGGTGGCCGCACCGACGATCGAGGAGAAGGAAGAGGAAGCCGAGGAGATCGAAGGTCTCGAGGAAGGTGAAGAAGCAGCTGCAGAGGCTGAAGAGGAGGGTTCCGAGGAATCGTAGATCTGAAACGAAGATGGAGCCGCAAAAAGCCCGAAGCTTCGAGATCTGCCTTAGTGATCTCAATAGGCTATAGCGTGCCCAGCGGCGGGTGAGCGGGTTTTTGCGAATCCGTCAAACGAAAGGGGGAGAAGGGGAGATCCTAGAAAGTGTATCTGATCGCCGGACTTGGAAATCCCGGGCCGGACTACCGGCTCACGCGTCACAACATGGGCTTCAGGGTCCTCGAGACGTGGTCCGAAGATCTGGGGGTCCGGCTGTCGGGCCGACGCTTTCAATCCATGAGCGCCCGAGCCGTGTTTCACGGGAGGAGCCTGCTTCTGCTCTGCCCCATGACGTTCATGAATCGCAGCGGCGAAGCAGTGCAGGCTTGCGCACATTACTACCGGCTCGAGGAGGAGGACATCCTGGTCGTACACGACGATCTCGATCTTCCGCTGGGGCGAATCCGAATCGCCAGAGGAGGGGGGACCGGCGGCCACAAGGGCGTGGCTTCGATCGTCCGTCACCTGGGCACCCGCGAGTTCCCTCGATTGAAGATCGGAATCGGCCGTCCGGAAGGGAGGCAGCCCGTAGAGAGCTACGTGCTGAGCCCGTTTTCGCGAGAGGAGCAGGACCTGGTACAGCAGGTGATTCAGCTGGGGGTCCGTGCATGCGAGTCGTTTGCTGTCCTGGGTCTGGATTCGGCGATGAACGAGGTCAACGGTCAACATCTAATTTCATTCTAACGAAGGAGGGAAGAAGCTGATGCAGGGATTAACCGTTTTGGCCCCTTTTGTGGGGATCCTGAGTCTGATCATTGCCTGGCTGATTTTCGGATACGTGAAGAAGCAGCCGAACGGAAGCCCGCTGATGCAGGAACTCGAGGAACAGATTCACAAGGGAGCGATGACGTTCCTGAAGCGGGAGTACTCAATCCTGATCATCTTTATCGGCGTCGTCTTCGTGCTGCTGGGCTTCGGTGTGGCCTGGTGGACCGCCATCGCCTTCGTGACGGGCGCGCTCTGCTCCATGGTGGCGGGCTTCTCCGGAATGACGGCCGCGACCCGGGGCAACAGCCGGACCGCCGAAGCCGCCAACAAGTCGGGGCAGGCCAAGGCCCTGAACGTCTCCTACTTCTCCGGCTCCGTCATGGGCCTCGCCGTGGCCGGCCTGGGCCTGCTCGGGCTGGGATTCTGGTTCTGGGTGTGGGGCGGTTCGCCTGAAACGGCCCAGTACATCAACGGGTTCGCCATGGGTGCGAGCTCCATCGCCCTGTTCGCTCGTGTGGGCGGCGGCATCTACACCAAGGCGGCCGACGTGGGTGCGGACCTGGTGGGAAAGGTCGAGGCCGGCATTCCCGAGGACGATCCCCGCAACCCCGGTGTCATTGCGGACAACGTGGGCGACAACGTGGGCGACATCGCAGGCATGGGTGCGGATATCTTCGAGTCCTTCGTGGGCTCGGTGATCGCGACCATCGCCATCGGTGCGACCCTGGCCCTGACCCCCGAGTTCCTGGCCCAGTTCCCGGCACTCCAGGGGATGAGCCCGGAGGCCATCCGGCTGAACTACATGGCCTTTCCCATGCTGGTGGTCATAGCGGGCCTCCTGAGCTCCTTCGCGGGGGTTTTCTCCATCAAGATCTTCCAGGGCGGAAACCCGGCGGGCGCGCTCCGGTACACCACCTTCGTGGCCGCCATCGTCTTCGTCATCCTCACCATCATCGTCACGAACTCTCTCGGCATGCCCTGGGGCTGCTTCTGGGCGATCGTCTCCGGGCTTCTCTGCGGGATCGCCATCGGCCTCCTCGCCGAGTACTACACCTCGGGTCCCCCGATCCGCCGCATCGCCGGCCAGACTGAAACCGGCGCCGCAACGGTGATCATCGCGGGCCTGGCCGTGGGCATGATCTCCACCTGGCTGCCCATGCTGGGCATCTGCGTGGCGACCTTCATCGGCTTCAAGGCCGCGGGCATTTACGGCATCGGCCTTTCCGCGGTGGGGATGCTCGCCACGGTGGGCGCCACCATGACCGTGGACGCGTACGGTCCCATCGCGGACAACGCGGGCGGCATCTCGGAGATGGCCGAGCTGGGTCCCGAGACCCGAAAGATCACGGACAGCCTGGACGCCCTGGGCAACACCACGGCGGCCATCGGCAAGGGGTTCGCCATCGGCTCCGCCGCCCTGACCGCCCTGGCCCTGTTCGTGGCCTACACCCAGGCGGTGGGCCTGGAAATCATCGACATCAAGAACCCGATGGTGGTCATCGGCGTCTTCATCGGCGGCATGGTGCCCATGGTGTGCGCCGCGCTGACCATGACCTCGGTGGGCAAGGCGGCCTTCAGCATCGTGGAGGAGATCCGCCGCCAGTTCCGGGAGATTCCGGGGCTGCTGGAAGGCAAGGAGGGCGCCAAGCCGGATCCCGCCACCTGCGTGGACATCGCCACGACCTCGGCCCTGAAGGAGATGGTGCTGCCGGGTCTGGTGGCCGTGCTGACGCCGGTGGTGGTGGGATTCATCCTCGGACCCGAGACCCTGGGCGGCATGCTTCTGGGGGCCACGACCATGGGCGCATTCCTGGCGCTCTTCATGGCCAATGCCGGCGGCGCCTGGGACAACGCCAAGAAGTACATCGAGGAAGGCAACTTCGGCGGGAAAGGAAGCGACAACCACAAGGCAGCCGTGGTCGGCGACACCGTGGGCGATCCGTTCAAGGACACCTCGGGTCCCGCCATGAACATCCTGATCAAGCTGATGTCGGTTGTTTCCCTGGTTATTGCTCCGATCCTGGCCGGTTGGACCGGGCTGTTCTAGCCCAATCACACGCGACTCAGGTCCGGGAGGCCGAGGAGCGGGACGCGCTCCCGCTCCTCGCTTCCGGCCCTGTGGATGGGATTTCACACCCGCCGCGGAATGCGCCCTTGCGGGAAAGGCCTCGATGACGCCCATGGCGGCGAGGCTTCCCTGCAACCGCGGTGAGGGGCCCTGCGCCCTGTGGACAACGGGGGTATTGTCAATGTTCAGCATAGGTGATTTGGCCGTCTACCCGGCGCACGGCGTCGGGGTGATCGAGCGGATCGAGAGCCAGGAGATCTCCGGGTTGTGCCAGGACTTCTACGTCATGCGCATTCTCGAAAACGATATGAAGATCATGATTCCGACGAAGAATGTGAACAACGTGGGCCTGAGAGAGATCATCGGAAAGAGTGAGGTCCCCAAGCTTTACAACATCTTGAAGAAGCGCGATGTCATCGTCGACAACCAGACCTGGAACCGCCGGTACCGCGAGTACATGGAGAAGATCAAAACGGGATCGGTCTATGAGGTCGCCGAGGTGTATCGGGACCTGCTCATGCTGAAGACGGAGAAGGAGCTCTCTTTCGGCGAAAGGAAGATGCTGGATACGGCTCGAAGCCTGTTGGTCAAAGAGATTTCACTGGCAAAAAAGGTCGAGGAAACGCAGGTCGAAAAGGACCTGGACAAAATTTTCGGGTAGCCTTCAACCGGGAGAACCAGCGACACCCAGCGCGAAAACGTGAATCAAGAACAGGCCAGGAACCATCACTTCCTCATCTCTGTGAATCATGCCGGCGACCGCCTTGACGCTTTTCTTGCCTCCCAGGTAGCGGAACTCACGCGATCCAGGGCCCAGGAACTCATCCGAACCGGTCATGCGACCGTCAATGAGCGGGCGACCAAGGGCAGCTATCATCTGAAGACGGACGACCGGGTCCTCCTGACGGTTCCTCCGCCGACCCCCTGCCGCCTGGAGCCGGAACGGATGGATTTCGGGATCGTTCACGAGGATGCCTGCCTGATCGTCCTGATCAAGCCGGCCGGTCTCGTGGTCCATCCGGCGCCGGGGCATGCCACGGGCACGCTGGTCCACGGCCTCCTGGATCACTGCAGCGACCTGTCGGGGATCGGCGGCGTACTGAGGCCCGGCATCGTGCACCGACTGGACAAGGACACGTCCGGACTTATGGTTGTGGCAAAGACGGATCACGCCCACAAGGAGCTGGCCCGGCAGTTCAAGGAAGGCGGGATTCGAAAGGAGTACGCCGTATTCGTCCACGGCACCATGCGGCGGAGCGAAGGGGAAATCGACCTCCCCATCGGCCGTCATCCCAAGCAGAGAAAGCGGATGGCCGTGGTGCCGGAATCGGGCAAGCGGGCCGTCACGCAGTGGCGTGTCCGGGATCGCTGGGGCGGGGGATTCAGCCGGCTGCACATTCGGCTTCGAACCGGAAGGACCCACCAGATCCGGGTTCACCTGTCCCACGAAGGGCATCCCGTGGTGGGGGATCCGGTGTACGGCCCCAGGCGCACGTGGTGGAAGCGGCACCACCCCCATGCAAAGGGCACGCTTCAGGAGCTGCTGGGCCGGCAGATGCTGCACGCGAAGCGGCTCGGCTTTACGCATCCGGAGAGCGGAGCCTACTGTGAGTTCACCTCCTCCCTTCCCGACGATATGGTTCGGGTCTCGGAGATTCTGGCCGAGCTTGGAGAGGAAAACAAAATTCCTTGACACAGCGGAGGATATGGATATACAAGAGGGATCATATCTTCCTGCCTTTCAGAGGATTGACGGATTCGTGAAAACCCGCTCGCCCGCCGCTGGAAAACGCAATCACCTATTGACATTCCGGAGGCAGATCTAGGAGCTTCGGGCTTTCTGCGACTCCATCAGGATTGACGGATTCGCCAAAACCCGCTCACCCGCCGCTGGAAAAGCTATAACCTATTGATATTCCAATGGCAGATCTCAAGGTCAGGGGCTTTTTGCGACTCCATCAGGATTCGGTTTTCCCGGACATCAACACCGACTTCACGGGTATTCTGCTGCGTCGTCTTCACTCAAAATGCACAACAAGGGTGTGAGGTAGAACTGTAGACCCCCGCCTGCGGGGGGCCTTTCCGATAAGGCCGTCTTCCTTCGGAATGCGGTCCTGGAAAACTCCCCTCCCGGACGAAGTCGATCGAGAGGTCACGGGCAACAAGACAGTGGCCCTGCATGCCCGATTCGGGCCGTCGCTTGGAAAGGCCGCTGGAGTCGCGCAAGCCATTCGTAAACCACCCGGCACGGAAAGGAAAAAGGGAATCGTGCGCCAATCACTGGAGAGAGAACATGAACATTGTTGAGCTGAAACAGATGAAGATCAACGAGTTGACCGAGATGGCCAAGGCGGCCAACATTGACGGGGCCTCGGGGATGCCCAAACCGGAGCTGATCTTTTCGCTGCTCCAGGCCCAGTCCGAGAGAAACGGGTTGATTTACGGGGAGGGCGTCCTGGAGATCCTTCCCGACGGATTCGGCTTCTTGCGGGCCACAGACTCCAACTACCTGCCGGGACCCGACGACATCTACATCTCGCCGTCCCAGATCCGGCGCTTCAACCTGAGGACGGGGGACACCGTCTCCGGTCAGATCCGTCCGCCCAAGGACTCGGAACGGTACTTCGCTCTCCTGAAGGTGGAGCAGGTCAACCACGCCAACCCCGAGGTCTCCAGGGAGAAGATCCTCTTCGACAACCTCACCCCCCTCTACCCGGAGGAACGGGTCGGCCTCGAGAGCACGGCCGGCAACTACTCCACCCGGATCATGGATCTCATGACACCGCTCGGAAAGGGACAGCGCGGTCTGATCGTGGCCCCGCCCCGGACCGGGAAGACCATGCTCCTCCAGAACATCGCCAACAGCGTGACCGCCAATCACCCGGACATTCACAAGATCGTTCTTCTCATCGACGAACGCCCCGAGGAGGTCACGGACATGCAGCGCTCCGTCCAGGCCGAGGTGATCAGCTCGACGTTCGACGAGCCCCAGCAGCGACACGTTCAGGTGGCCGAGATGGTGATCGAAAAGGCCAAGCGGCTCGTGGAGCACCAGCGGGACGTCCTGATCCTCCTGGACAGCATCACGAGGCTGGCGCGGGCCTACAACGCCACCGTGCCCCCCAGCGGGAAGATCCTGTCCGGCGGCCTGGACTCCAACGCCCTCCACAAGCCCAAGCGCTTTTTCGGCGCCGCCCGGAACGTGGAAGAGGGAGGGAGCCTGACCATCATCGCCACGGCGCTGATCGACACGGGGAGCCGGATGGACGAGGTGATCTTCGAGGAGTTCAAGGGGACCGGCAACATGGAGATCCACCTGGACCGAAAGCTGAGCGATCGCAGGGTGTTCCCCTCCATCGACATCAACCGGTCCGGCACCCGCAAGGAGGAGCTGCTCATCGAGGAGGCCGACCTGAACCGGATCTGGATCCTCCGAAAGCTCCTGGCCCCCCTGACCCCGGTGGACAGCATGGAGTTTTTGCTGGACAAAATGAAAGGAACAAAGGACAATGTCGAGTTTTTGGCTTCCATGAGCGAGTAGTCGTCCAACGAAGAGAGAGGTTCGGCCATGAAGAGAGACATCCACCCGGATTTGCACAAGACCATCGTCCACTGCGCCTGCGGCAACGAGTTCGAGACGTCTTCCACGGCCAAGGAGATCAAGGTGGAGATCTGCTCCGCCTGCCATCCCTTCTTCACCGGCAAGCAGAAGCTGGTGGACTCGGCCGGGCGCGTGGAGCGGTTCAAGAAGAAGTACGCCCAGTACAGCGCCAAGGAGAAAGGCCAGGCCTGAGCGTCGACGGTCATTCCCGCGGTTTCTCATCATTGACGCATTCGCAAAAACCCGCTCACGCGCCGCTGGTGACGCTGCAGTCTAAATCAATTCCATGGGCGGATCTCGAGGTTCCGGGCTTTTTGCGACGCCGTCATCATTCCCCCGTTCAGGGGGAATTTCTTTTGCCTGAGGCACCCGTCCCATGTTCGAGAAGCTCAGAGAGATCGAGACCCGGTTCGACCACCTGGAGAAGGAGCTGGCCCAGCCGGAGGTGATCTCGGACCAGAGCGTCTATCAGAAGCACATGAAGGAGCACAGCGGCCTGTTGCCCATCGTGACGGCCTATCGCTCCTACAAGGAGGCCTGGGAGGAGCTCGAAGACAGCCGGGCCCTTCTGGAGGATGCGGACCCCGAGATCCGGAAGTTGGCCCGGGACGAGATCCAGAGGCTGGAAGAGCCCCTCGAGCGGCTGGAGGCGGAGCTCAAGGTGCTGCTCCTGCCCAAGGATCCCAACGACGAAAAGAACATTATCCTGGAGATCCGGGCCGGCACGGGCGGTGAGGAGGCGGCCCTCTTCGCCGCGGATCTGTTTCGCATGTACTCGAGGTATGCGGAGCTGCGCGGCTGGCGCACGGAGATCCTGAGCCTGAACGACACGGGCATCGGCGGATTCAAAGAGGTCGTCCTCCTGGTCCAGGGGCAGAAGGCCTACAGCCGTCTCAAGCACGAAGGCGGCGTCCACCGGGTGCAGCGCGTCCCCGAGACCGAGACCCAGGGTCGCATCCACACCTCGGCCGTCACCGTGGCCGTTCTTCCGGAAGCCGAGGAGGTGGACGTGGAGGTCAATCCCGAAGAGCTGCGTATCGACGTCTTCCGGGCCTCGGGGCACGGCGGGCAGCACGTGAACGTGACGGACTCGGCCGTGCGGGTCACCCATCTGCCCACGGGCCTGGTGGTGAGCTGCCAGGACGAGAAGAGCCAGCACAAGAACAAAGCCAAGGCCATGAAGGTCCTGCGGTCCCGGCTGCTGGACCGCCAGCAGGCGGAGCAGCAGAGCCGCATCTCCGAGGAACGCCGGAGCATGGTGGGCTCCGGGGATCGAAGCGAGAAGATCCGCACCTACAACTTCCCCCAGGGCCGGGTCTCGGATCACCGGATCGGCCTCACCCTGTACAAGCTGGACAGCATTCTCCAAGGAGAACTGGATCCCCTCATCGATCCCCTGATCACGCATTTCCAGGCCGAGGCGCTCAAGGGTTCCTGAGAACGCAGCCCCCGGCGTCCGCCGCCGATCGAGAGCGATCATGCCGCCCCGTTCCTGGACCATCAAGGCCCTCATCGACGTCACAGCCGACTACCTCCGGGAGAAGGGGATCGACAGCCCCAGGCTCGACGCGGAGCTCCTCCTCTCCCATCTCCTCGGGTGCCGCCGGCTGGACCTCTACCTCCGCTTCGATCAACCCCTGAGCGAGGAAGAGCTCTCCGGGTACCGCAGCCTGGTCCGAAGGCGTGCCGGCCGGGAGCCGCTCCAGTACATCCGCGGCCGGCAGGAGTTCTGGTCCCTCGATTTCGAGGTGGGTCCGGGCGTCCTGATCCCGAGACCGGAGACCGAGCTCCTCGTGGAGACGGCCCTCGCCCTCCATCGCGAGGGGGTCCTTCCGGGAGGCGATGCGCCGCGGATCCTCGACCTGGGAACGGGGTCCGGGATCCTGGCCGTCTGCATGGCAGGCGAGATCGAGACCGCCCGCGTCTGGGCCAGCGACGTTTCCATGGAGGCCCTGGCCCGGGCGCGGAGAAACGCGCGCAGACACGGTGTGGATGAGCGGATCTCCTGGATGCAGGGGGATCTGTTCGCGCCGTTCAGGCCTTCGGAAGCGGGTCAATTCGACCTCATCCTCGCCAACCCCCCTTACGTTCCGGAGGAGGAGCTCCAGGCCCTCACGCCGGAGGTGCGGGACCACGAGCCGAGACAGGCCCTGGACGGCGGGCCGGGCGGTATGGAGGCGGTTCGCCGCATCCTGGGGGAGGCCCCGGTCTTTCTGTCGCGGGGGGGGCGGATCCTGGTGGAGCTGGACCCGAGGCAGGCGGAGGAGGCCCTGAAAACGGCCGAGGACGCCGGGGCCTACGACCGCGTCGAGGCGATCCGCGACCACACCCGGCGTTTCCGGGTCGTGTCCGCGCGGGTGGGGCATCCCGGGCGGGGATCCCGCGCCTGAAAGAGGGGGGCTCCACGCCGGCAGGCACCACGAGGGCTCGCCGGCGGCTCAGGCATCCGCATTCAGACGCCGGTCCCAGTCGAACTCCCGGGCGGTCACGGCGTCCTCCATGCGGCGGACCCTGCGGTCCAGCCGCTCGTGGCGTCGCTTGAGCCGCTCCACGGCTCCGTGGCGGGAGTGGACGTAGCTGTCGTAGAACTCCTGCTGGGCCTCGTTTTCGATGGGAATGACCGGCTCGGGTTTCATGAGGAGGGCTGCGAGGAAGTAGAGACCCGTGACGGGCCAGAACCCGCTGATCAGCAAGGCGATCACGGCGACCGCGCGCGTCCAGAAGACGGAGAAGTCGAATGCCTCGGCGATGCCGCGGCACACCCCGAGGATCACCCCGCGGCGGGATCGGTAGAGGCCGTTTCGGAAAAGACGGTCCATGGATTTCATGAGGTTTGCCCTTTCTTGTCTCGTTCCATGAGGAGGGTCTCCAGGACCTCCACGCGGGATTCCATGCGGTTCAGCCCCTCGTAGATCTCCTGGATCACCCGGGCCTCCTCGGCCTGGGACCGCCGGCCCTTGGCGGAGATCCCTCCCTTGAGGATTTTGATGGCCATGAGGATGGTGCTCCCGATGATGGCCAGGGCAAGGAGGGTGCCCCCGAAGACGATGGAAAGGATCAGGACGGCCTGCATGGCGAATCTCCACGGCTTTCTGTTTCGAAAGGATGCGTCCGGCGAGCTCCCCGCCCCTTATACCACCTTGCCGATGTTCCTGGATAGCCCAAACGCCTGCCTCCCCTTCGACCCTTACGATGCGCTCCGGTCCGAGCCCTCGTTCCTCCCGAGTGACGATTTCAGGTCCCGGAGCTGCTGCTCGATCTCCTCGTCCACCGAGAGATCGCTGAAGGCCTGCTCGAGGGGGCCCCGCCGGCCCAGGTTCACCAGGTTGGCCTCGGCCTCCATCCGGTCGATCCGCTGCTCGAATGCCTCGAAGCGTCGCACCGCGTCCGTGCTGTCCATCCGGCGGATCTCCTGCTCGGCCTCCTTCTTCCGGTTGGCGTGGACGTGCCGCTGGACCAGCATGCGCTGCTTCTCCCGGGCGGTGCCCAACCGCTGCTCGAGCTGCCCGATGTCCTCCTGGTACTGCTCGGTGAGGGCCGTGCACTGCTGGTGGTCCTGCTCCAGGGAGGCGGCCCGATCGGCGTGCCGGCGCCTCTCGGTGAGGGCCTCCCGTGCGAGGTCGTCCCGTCCCTTTCGGACCGCCAGCGCGGCGCGCTCCTCCCACTTCCGTTCCCGCTCCCGGGTCTCCGAGAGCTGCCGCTCGACCTTCCGGGTCTCGGCCATGGCCCCGGCGCAGGAGGCCTTGAGCTCCACCAGGGTGTCTTCCATTTCCCGGATCATGAGGCGGATCAGCTTCTCCGGGTCCTCGGCCCGGTCGAGCATGGCGTTGATGTTGGCGCTGACGATGTCTCGGAATCTCGTGAAAATGCCCATGTCGAACCTCCCTGTCACCGTGCGGACCGCGCTGTGCGGCCTGGGGTTTTGTGGTGCCGTGTCTCTCGCGGCGTTTCCCCTCACACGCAACCACCGTGCCATGGGGGCGGGAAATGGGAACAGGCTCGGGTTTGACGGATCCGCAGAAACCCGCTCACCCGCCGCGGGAAACGCTATAACCTACGGATATTCCAAGGGCAGATCTCGAGGCTACCGGCTTTTCACGACCCCATCCGGTTTCAGGGGGTTTGCGACTTGACCCGGCGTGAACGGCTGTGGTAAATTTTACCACAAAATAGGGTTTTTATGTGAAGTGAGGCGATATGGACCGTAGATCTCCTGGGCATGGCGTGCAAAACGGCCGCTCCGGCGGCATGCCGGTCCGCCTGCCCGAGGCGCTGGGCCAGTCCGACGCGTTCCTCTCCTTTCGGGAGCGGCTCTCCCGTGTGGCCCCGATCGAGCGGCCGGTGCTGCTCCTGGGAGAGCGGGGCACGGGCAAAGAGCTGGCCGCGGCCCGGCTCCACTACCTCTCCGGTCGATGGCAGGGCGCCTTTGTCGCGCTGAACTGCTCCGCCCTCTCGTCGTCCCTGATCGAGTCCGAACTCTTCGGTTACGAGAAGGGGGCCTTCACCGGTGCGGATCAGCGGAGGACCGGCCGCTTCGAAGCGGCGGACGGCGGGACCCTGTTTCTGGACGAGATCGGGTCCATCCCCATGGAGGTCCAGGAGAAGATCCTCCGCGTGGTGGAGTACGGCGTGTTCGAGCGCGTGGGGAGCCCGGAGGCGGTCGAGGCGGACGTGCGGATCATCGGGGCCACCAACACCGACCTGCCCGTGCTGGCCGCGGAAGGCCGGTTCAAACGGGACCTGCTGGACAGGCTCTCCTTCGAGGTGCTCGTCCTCCCGCCCCTCCGCGACCGGCGCGAGGACATCCTGTTCCTCGCCGACCATTTTGCGGCCCGGATGGCTTACGAGCTGGGGCGGGACGACATGCCGCACTTTTCCGGGGAGGCCGGGGCGGCGCTCGAGGCACATCCCTGGCCCGGGAACATTCGAGAGCTGAAGAACGCCGTAGAGCGGGCCGTGTATCGTGCCGACACGCCCCGGATCGAAGAGGTGGTGTTCGATCCCTTCCCCGCCGGCCCGGGGACCGGCGGAACCCCGACCGGAGCGAGTCGGTCCGAAGCGGCGCCCTGCGGCGGGACCGAGGATCTCTGGACGGCGCCCCTCCGGGAGGCGGTTCGAAGCCTGGAGATCCGGCGTCTCCGCCGGGCCCTGGAAGAGGCCAGGTACAACCAGAAGAAGGCGGCCCGCGCCCTGGGTCTGACCTACCACCAGTTCCGGGGGCTCTTTCGCAAGCACAGGGAAGCCGTGGGACCCTGAGCCTTTTCGACCCCTTGACATCGGGCGAACCCGGAAGTATGTTATTGCCAACGACGGCACGAAGCCGCCCTCGTATGTCACCGAAAGCCTGAAAGAATCGAAAGCGAGGCCACGAAGGCAAACCTCCCGCGAAGAGGGGGAAGCAGTCGTGGCTTTTTTTTGTGGAGGCCGGCTCAGGCCGGCGAGCGGGAAGGAGATGGAGATGACGGATGGGCAGCAGGAGACGCGAGAGGACTTTCAACGCTGTGCGGAGTTCCACGGCCACGTCTGTCCCGGGCTGGCGATCGGGTACCGTGCGGCCAAGGCCGGGATGGCGTGGCTCGAGGAGCACAGGGCCGAGGACGAGGAACTGGTGGCCGTGGTGGAGACGGACGCCTGCGGGGTGGACGCGATCCAGGTGCTGACAGGGTGCACCTTCGGCAAGGGGAACCTGATTCACCGGGACTACGGGAAGCAGGCGTTCACGCTGCTGGGACGTCGTTCCGGGCAAGGGGTTCGTTTCTCCCTCAGGGACGGAGCCTTGTGGCTCGAGGATGAACATCGCGGCCTCATGGCAAAGATACGAGACGGCAGGGCTTCGAAGGAGGATCGGGAAGAGTTTTGGACCCGCCACCGACAGAAATGTGAGGAGATTCTCGCGAGGCCGTTTGACGTCCTTTTTTCCACAGACCCCGTGGAGGTGGACCTCCCGGCCAAGGCGGTCATCGAGGAGTCCCTGGCCTGTGAGGCCTGCAACGAGCCCACCATGCCGTCCAAGATGGTGGTGGCGTCGGGAGGCCGTCGGCTCTGTCGGGGATGCGCTTGAGAACGCCGCGGTTCCCATCCGCTTTTGCACGAAAGAAAAACACGAAGGAGAAGGACATGATCTCAATCCGTTGGAGGCATCAGATGGCCGCGGCTGTCACGCTCCTGTTGGTGTGGGTGGCAGGAGGGGCGACTCCCCCGGACACGACGGCCGGTGAACGAATCCGAGAGATCCGTATCGCCGATGGAAAAGGGGACTGGGGATACCCCAACGCGTTTCGCCACTACCCGAGGGGACCGGGATACGTGCGGATGAGCTGGGCGTTCGACACCCTGGCCTGGAAGGACGAAAACGGCTTTGTCCCCTCTCTGGCCGAGGCCTGGCAATACGAGCCGGAGCGGAAGCGCTTTGTCTTCGACCTCCGGCAGGACGCCCAATGGCATGACGGCAAACCGTTTCGAGCCGAGGACGTGGTGTTCACCATACGCTACTTCAAGAAGCACCCCTACTCGTGGGTGCCCATGGAAAGCGTGTCCGGAGCGGAAAAGACGGGCCCTTTCCAGGTGGCCGTGAACCTCGTCGAGCCGGACGCCTCGTTCATGACCTACGTCGGGGGCACCATGCCGATTCTTCCCGAGCACATCTGGGCGACGGTGGAGGATCCCAGGGGTTTTGGCGACCCGGAGGCCTTCGTGGGCACGGGGCCTTACCGGTTCGCGGAGTTCAACAAGGCCAAGGGCACTTATCTCTACGAGGCGTTCGACGCCTACTACCGGGGAAAGCCCCGCGCCGACCGACTCATCTACATCAAGGCGGGGAACCCCCTGATGACGCTCCTGAGCGGAAAGGCCGACCTGGCGAACATCAAGCCGGACATGGCCGAAACGTTCCGAAACAAGGGCATGAAGGTCCTGGAAAACCCCAGGGGGTGGAACAAGAAGCTGATGATCAACCACCGAAAGCCGCCGTTCTCGGAGAAGCGTTTTCGTCACGCGCTGGCTCACGCCATCGACCGGCAGGCCATCGTGGACAAGGCGCATCGCGGTTTCGGCAGCCCGGCTTCCTTCGGTCTGCTTTCCCCGGACCACCCCATGTACAACCCCAACACCCCCACCTACCCCCCGGATTCGGCGAGGGCCCGCGAGATCATCGCCGCCATGGGGTACGAGGCGGGAGATGACGGGGTGTTCCACAAGAACGGAAAACCACTCCGGGTCGAGATCCTGGCCTCGAACATCACGGTGGCGGGCGAGAGCGTGTCGGATCGCGACGGCGAGGTGATCAAGCAGCAGCTGGAAGCGGCGGGCATGGAGGTCGAGCTGGTCCATCTCGAGCAGGCAACCACTGACGCCCGGGTGCTGAACTGGGATTTCGACCTGGCGATTTCCGGACACGGAGGGCTGCTCGGCGATGCCCGTATCCTCAACCGAATGATCCATCCCGAAATCACGGGTTCGGTCAACTCGGCGCGCTACGGTGCCAGCGCCGAGCTCCTGGAGCTCCTGGTGGAACAGGTGCGGGAAATGGACGTGGAGCGGAGGAGGGAACTGGTTCACCGGATCCAGGTGCTGTACGCCGGGGAGCTGCCGGCGATCAGCTTGTACTACCCCGCCTCCATGGCGGCCTACAACCCGGAGAAGGGCGTCCGATGGTTCTACACCCAGGGAGGGATCGCGCTGGGCATTCCCATCCCCCAGAACAAGCTGTCCCTGATTCGGTGAGCCCGGAAGGCGCTGAAAGGGCCCTCGCTGCGGTGCTCCTTGGCCGGCTCCCATTCCCGGGGGCCGGCCCGAAGACGTTCTCCACGGCCGGCGTACCCGTGTCGTGAGGTGAGGAAATCATGAAAGAGGCCCGTACGCCGCTGGGGGGAATTCACGCCGGCACGCTCGTCTCCTTCGCCGTGGCCGCTCTGTTGATGGTCTACCTGAGCTATTCGATTCCGCGGCTGTTGCCGGGGGATTTCGTGACCTCCATGTATGCCAGCTCCCAGGTGACCCTGACCGCCGATCAGGAAGAGGAGCTGCGGGCCTACTACGCCCGGGATTCGGGTTTTCCGGCCTACCTGGGTCGATGGATCTCTTTGGACTGGGGATACTCCTATGCGTTCCTGACCCCGGTTTCGGACCTCTTTCTCGAGGCCCTGCCCTGGACCCTGCTCCTCATGGGGACCGCCCACATCCTGTCCATGGCCGGGGGGTTCCTGGCCGGCGTGGAGGCCGCGTGGAGGTCGGGGGGGCGAACGGAAAGGGGGATGGTCGGCGGGATGACCTTCCTGGAGGGCGTTCCCGAGATCAGCACCGGGGTGGTCTTGCTCTTTGTGTTCGCCCTGAAGCTCAACTGGTTTCCGGCCGTGGGCGCGGAGACCGCGTACGCCGGGGCTTCGGGGCTCTCGCGGCTCGTCAACGTCCTGCACCACCTGGTCCTGCCGCTGGCCACCTTGACCCTGGCCTACGTCCCGGGGAATTTTCTGCTCGCACGCAACAGCATGATCCTGGTGCTCCGCGCGTCCTACGTGGAGACGGCGCGCGCCAAGGGGCTGCCCCCGAGGAGGGTTCGATACGCCCACGCGGCCCGGAACGCCCTCCTCCCCCTGGTCACCCGCTTCGGTCTCCGTCTGGCCTTCATGGTGACGGGGGCCCTGGTCATCGAAAGGATCTACAGCTACCCCGGGCTGGGGACCCTGCTGTTCAACGCCATTCAGGCAAGGGACCTCCCGGTCATCCAGGCGGTGGTCCTGGCCTCGTCCGTCCTCGTGCTCGGCGCGATTCTTGCGCTGGAGTGTCTCTATCGGCTCATCGACCCGAGGATCGCCCATGCACATTGACAGGGCGCAGGTCATTCGAGATCCCTGGTTCGCCGTCGGCCTGATCATTGCCGTGGGGTTCGGCCTGGTCTCCCTGCTGGGCCCGGCCCTCGCCCCCTACGACCCCTGGAGCATGGCCTTCTCACCCATCTCCCAACCCACCGGGGAGCACTGGCTGGGGGTCAACGACGGGGGGCAGGACATCTTCTCCGAGCTCCTTTACGCGATTCGAAACACGGCGGCCTTCGGCCTTCTGAGCGGGTCGGCGTCCCTGTTCCTGGGAATCGCCCTGGGTCTGACCTCCGGGTGGTACGGAGGGGCGGTCGACGCGGCGATCATGCGGGTCGCCGACGTCCTGCTGGCCGTGCCCGCCATCATGATCCTGATCCTCGCCGCGGCCCTGTTCCGGCCGGAGCCCTGGGTACTGGCGCTGATTCTGTCCGCTCTCATGTGGCCCACGGTCGGCAAGACCCTCCGGGCCCAGACCCTGAGCCTCAGGGGCAGCCTCCACGTGAGGGCGGCCGCTCAGATGGGCGGCGGCGGCGGGTACATCCTGCGTCGGCATCTTCTTCCCGAGATGTTTCCCCTCTACCTCATCGGGTTCGCGGCCAAGGCCCGCATGGCCATGTTCATGGAGGCGTCTCTGGCCTTCCTGGGGCTGTTCGATCCCAGCCGCAAGTCTCTGGGCATGATGATCAACTACGCACTCCAGTTCTACTACCTGGACGTCTGGTGGAACTGGCTCCTGCCGCCGGTCCTCTGCCTTTCGCTGCTCATCATGGGCGTCACCTTCCTCGCCGTGGGGCTCGAGAAGATCCTGGATCCCCGTCTGCGGGTGGATGCCGGAGGGCGCACATGGGCCTGAGGGTCGACAACCTCACCGTGGTCTACCGCGACGGCGACCACGGCGTCCTGGCCCTGGACGACGTGAGCCTGGCGCTGGAGCCGGGCCGATGCCTGGCTCTGGTGGGGGAGTCCGGCTCCGGGAAGACCACCCTCGGGAAGGCCTGCATGGGGCTGCTGCCCCGGAATGCCGAGATCGGAGGACACATTCTCCTGAACGGCCGGCCCCTGGACCTCGAGGACGAGGCCGCCATGAACCGGGTGCGCTGGTCCGCCGTCTCCATGGTCTTCCAGAGCGGGGCGGCCAACCTGAACCCGGTCCACCGGGTCCTCGACCAGGTGGCCGAGCCCCTGATCCAAACCCGGGGTGCAAAGCGGGCCGGCGCGCGCGAACGGGCCGCCGAGGCCCTGGAGAAGGTGGGGTTGGAACGGGCGCTCCACGGCCGCTATCCCCACCAGCTGAGCGGCGGGCAGGCCCAGCGCGTCCTCCTGGCCATGGCCGGCATCCTGGATCCGGATGTCGTTCTCCTGGACGAACCCACCTCCGCCCTGGATGCGGCGAGCAAGACCTTCGTGGCCCGTGCGATCCGGGAGATGAAAGCGGCCGGAAAGGCGGTGCTGCTGATCTCCCACGATCTGGAGTTCGCCCTGCACCAGGCCGACGCCGTGGCGGTGACCTACCTCGGCCAGATCGTGGAAACCCTGCCGGCCTCCGATCTGCTCTCCAACCCCCGGCACCCCTACACCCTGGCGCTGGGGCGGTCCTACCCCGCCATGGACACGGTGCGGGATCTGGGTGGGATCCGGGGAGACGCCTTCTACCGGATCGTTCACCGCCACGGCCGGGACAACGGCGGGGTCGCACCCCACACCCACATCCAGGTTCCCGAATCCTCCCACCGGGACGGACACGCTCCGCCCACGGGGTGTCTCTTCCAGAACCGCTGCACCCAGGCCGTACCCGCCTGCGGCCGCGGGGAGATCGCCATGGAAGAGGTGGACGGCCACCAAGTGCGATGCCTGCGGGGCGGCATCGTCCGCCTCCTTCGTATGAAGGGGGTGTCCAAGCGATACGACGCCGTCCGGGCCCTCGACGGCGTCGACCTGGAGGTCAAGGCCGGAGAGGTGCTGTCGCTGGTGGGCGAGACCGGCTCGGGAAAGACCACGCTGGCCATGACCGCCGCGGGCGTGCTCCGGCCGGACGGCGGAACGCGCCTCTTCGACGGACAGGACATGGACGTCTGGATCCGCCGGGACTATCGATCCCTGGCCCGCCGGATCGGCGTGATCTACCAGAACCCCGCGGAGGCCGTGAGCCACCGGTTCACCGTGTTCGACGCCGTGGCCGAGCCCCTCCGGATTCACGGGCTCGCCGGAGGGCGGGACGACCTGGGGGAACGGGTGAAACGGCGGCTCCAGGACGTCCACCTCTCCACGGCCCCGGCCTTTCTCGAGCGCTATCCCCACGAGCTGAACATGGGGGCGATTCAGCGGGTCTGCATGGCCCGGGCCCTGATCCTCGACCCCGGGCTGCTGGTGGCGGACGAGCCCACGAGCTCGCTGGACCCGAGCGTTCAGGCCAAGGTCATGAAGCTGCTCCTTCACCTCCAGGCCGAGATGGGGCTCAGCCTGCTGTTCGTCACCCACGACATCGGCCTCGCCCGCAAGATCAGCGACCGGATCGCCGTGATGCTGGCCGGCCGGATCGTGGAGATCGGACCCGCGTCCCTTCTCCTTCGATCCCCGCGCCACCCCTACACCCGCCTCCTGCTGGAGAGCGCGGCCGGCCGGCTCCCGGAGATCCCTCCCGGGATGGAGACGGCCGGAGACCCCGGATCGTGGTGTGCGTTTGCCCCCCGCTGTGCCCGCCGGACAGGGGCCTGTCTCAGCCGCGCTCCCCTCCTCGCGGAAAACGGCTCCCGGCAGGTGGCGTGCCACGCCCCGTTGCCCGAGGGCTGAGCCGCCCGCCCGAAGAACATCGCCTTGTGGGAAGGGACTTCCCATTCCATATCGAATTTGTATAGTATTGTATCATAATTGATCTATGTGTTGACATATTGTCTCCGGACAGGCATCATGCAGCAACACGCATCCGGGCGAAACGCTCATGAAAGGAAAGGAGATCGAGATGAAGACAAAGCTGCTGAATGCCCTGGTGACGGGGGCCATTGTTCTGGCCGGCACGGGATCGGCGAACGCAGAGCTGTCGGGCAAGCTGATCATCTTTCACGCCGGGAGCCTCTCCGTGCCCCTGGAGCAGATGGAAAAGGCGTTCGAGGCCGCACACCCGGGGGTGGACGTGCTGCGGGAGGCCGGGGGCAGCACCAAGATGGCCCGCCTCATCTCCGAGGTGGGAAAGCCCGCGGACATCATGGCCTCGGCGGACTACAAGGTCATCGACAACAACCTCATCCCCAAGCACGCCGAGTGGAACATCCGCTTCGCCACCAACCAGCTCGTGCTGACCTACACGGACAAGAGCCGCTACGCGGAAGAGATCACACCGGAGAACTGGTACGAGATCCTCCAGCGGGAGGACGTGGTTTGGGGGCACTCGGATCCCAACCTGGATCCCTGCGGCTACCGCAGCCTCATGGTGCTCCAGCTGGCCGAGCGGTTCTACGGAGTGGAGGGCCTCTACCAGGACCTCCTGGCCAACCGGCCCGAAAAGAACGTCCGTCCCAAGTCCGTGGAGCTGGTGAACCTCCTCAAGACAGGCAACATGGACTACGCCTGGGAGTACCTCTCGGTGGCGGTCCAGCACGACCTGAAGTACGTGAAGCTGGACGACCACATCAACCTGGGGAACTACGCCTATGATTCGATGTACGAGCAGGCCGAGGTCAAGGTCACGGGGAAGAAGCCCGGGACCTGGATCACCAAGAAAGGACAGTCCTGCACCTACGGGGTGACCATGACCCGGGACGCGGCCAACCCCGAGGCGGCGGTCCGGTTCCTGGAGTACATGCTGGATCCGGAAGGCGGGCTGAAGATCTTGGAGCAGCTCGGCCAGCCGCCGTTCGTTCCCGCACGGGTTCCTTCGCAGGAGGTTTACCATGCGATGCCCGAACCGCTCCGGCCCCTGGTCGAGGTCCGGGAGTGACCTGGAGGCTCGATCGCCGTGTCCGGGGGCGGGCGCCGGCCCGCCCCTCTGCATCCCCATGAAGCCGCACTCGGACCGTCTCTTTTTTACGCTGCTCTTCTTTGCGAGCCTCCCCCTCGTGCTGCTCGTGGTGCTCCCGCTCGCAAAGATGCTCACCCAGCCAGGCTGGACGGAGCTCTGGGAGTCCATTCGCGACCCCCAGGTCCTCGGCGCCCTGGCCCGCAGCATGGGAACGTCCCTGGGGGCCGCTCTCATCTGCATCCTGTTCGGCACACCGCTCGCCTACCTGCTGGCGCGGAAGTCGTTTCCGGGCAAGCGCGCGGTCGAGGGGATCGTCGACCTGCCCATCATGATCCCCCACCCGGTGATCGGCATCGCCGTCCTGAGCCTGGCCGGTCGCCACCATCCCCTGGGCCGGGCCCTGCAGGAGATCGGGGTGCAGGTCATGGGCACCTACACGGGGATCGTGACCGTCCTGGTGTTCGTGGGCCTGCCCTTTTACGTCAACACGGTCAAGGCCGGGTTCGAGGCCGTACCCACGAGATTGGAAAAGGCCTCGAGGAGCCTCGGCGCGGGTATGGCCGCCACCTTCCTGCGGGTGACCCTGCCCCTGACGTGGACCCAGGTCGTCCTGGGCACGATCATGTGCACGGCCCGGGCCATCAGCGAGTTCGGCGCCGTCGTGATCGTGGCCTACCACCCCATGACCGCCCCGGTCCTGATCTACGAGCGGTTCACGGCGTACGGGCTGCGCTACTCCCAGCCCGTCTGCTTCTGGCTCATCGCGGTCTCCTTCCTGCTCTTCGTCTCCATGCGGCTGGTTTCCCGCGTGCGAACGGTGGAGACATGATCGAGATTCGGGATCTCACAGTGCAGGTGCCGGGTTTCCGGCTGCAGTCCATCGGGCTGGAGGCGGGGGCGTCGGACATCTTCGCCCTGATCGGTCCCACCGGGTCGGGCAAGTCCCTCCTGCTGGAGGCCGTCGCCGGTCTCGTGCCGGTGCAGGGCGGCCGGGTGCGCATCCAGGGGAAGGACGTCACGGATCTTCCCCCGGAGAAGCGGCGGCTGGGCCTCGTCTACCAGGACCAGAGCCTGTTTCCGCACCTGAGCGTGCGGGACAACATCCACTACGGCGTGCGCTACCACAGGCTGGACGCGGCCACCCGGAGGGACCGGTTCGAGCACCTGGTGCGGAGGCTCGACCTGGGGCACATCCTGGAGCGATCGACGATCCGCCTGAGCGGCGGGGAGAAGCAGCGGGTGGCGCTTGCGCGGGCGCTCATGCTCCAGCCCGGAGCCCTGCTCCTGGACGAACCCCTGTCCGCGCTGGACCCGGTCTTCCGCGACGACATCCGGGTACTCCTGCACTCCCTCCACCAGGAGCTCGCCATCCCCTTCGTCCTGGTCTCCCACAACTTCTCCGAGGTGCTGTTTCTCGCCGGCCGGGGCGCGGTCCTTCGGGACGGGGTCCTGGAGCAGAGCGGGCCGATCCGGGACCTGTTCGAGAGGCCGGCCACGCCCTTCTGCGCGCGTTTCGTGGGGATGAAGAACCTGGTCCCCTGCACGGTCGAGCAGGGCCGGGCCCGCCTGGGGGACGTCACGGTCCGGCTTCCCGGAGCGGACGTACGGGAGGGGCGGGGAACCCTGGGGCTCAGGCCGGAGGACATCGTCCTGGTGGAGGACGGGGACCGCTCCTGCGACCACGTGCTACGGGCACGGATCTCGGCCCTGGAGGGGCAGGGCTTTTACTTTCGCGTTTCCCTGTCCCTCGAACCGGGCGGGCTTTCGCTGTCGGCTTTCTGGACCCGACAGGTGGTGGACCGGCACCGCCTGCAGCCGAATGACCTCGTTCGCATCGGGTTTTCGTCGCGCTGCCTGCACGCGATCTACGACTGAAGTCCACAGCCGGTGAAGGGCCCTCTGTTCGGATGGCACGATGAGAGGCTTACGGCGCGTGGAGAGGTGCGGCGCTCAAGCCCGGTTGGCCAGGGCGGCCTTCTTTTCGAGAAACGCGTCCACCAGTCCGCGGCGGCGGAGGTACTTGCCGTAGTTCTCCTCCGGGTCGTCGAGGATCTGCCGGAGGTAGTCGAGGTTCCTCTCGATCCCTTCCAGGTATAGATCGTGATCGATGTCCCAGCGGGCCCGGAAGTGAGGGCGCGAAAATCGGTCCACGCCGTCCAGATCCTCCTGGATCTTCTTCCGGGTCGCTGCGTAGTAGCTCAGCGTCTTCCGGAGCAAATCATTTTCGTCCTCGTACTCCGCGATGAACGCCTCCTCGAACTCACAGTACAGGAACAGGAGCTTCTCCAGGTAGACCCGACTGGCCATCTGGCCCAGGAGGTCGGCCGCGCCGAGCATCTTCCCCACCAGCTGGTGCCCGCCGGTCGGCAAACGGTCCCTGCCGGGGGTGAGGCCCGAGTCCGTGAACAGGATCATCCCGCGGCACACCAGGACATCGTCTCCCGAAAACCCCCGGTCCGGAAGGTAGGCCTTCATGAACTCGATCCCCCGCTCGACGTGGACGTGGGTGTACTTGGCACCGGTGCCGGTCTCGTCGTGGGACCGCTGGATGTATCCGATGTCGTGCAGCAGGGCCGTGACCAGCCCGAGCTGGATGGCCCTGGGTGCGATGCTCCGGCCGGATATGTGGGCGCCGTGGATCAGTCGTGCAAGTGCGAGAAAGGTCTCCATGGTGTGTTCGAGGTCGTGATAGCTCGTGTTGCACTCCCGGTACCCCGGGTATTCGCCCCTGAATACCCTGACCGTGTCTGCATGGGCCGTCTCGACGGCTCCGACATCCACGGCGCCCGATACCAGAGAGAGCGTAGTACGGACCTCATCGAGCACGAGGTCGGGACGTGCACTGTTCATGAGCTGAGACAGCTGGATCGGACTGTGCGGCACGGGGATCTCCGACGTAGGGGAAGACAGGGTCTCCGGTGAGGGTCGGCGTATTCGAAGGCAGCGGTTCCGGAGAGATGCGTCTCTTCCAAGCAGAGGGAACGGTCTCCGAGCTCTGCTCAGACCGCAGCCTTCCGGCGTGTCGGCCTGCTTCGGGGGGAGCCGGGACGCCGGCGCGGAATCGTCGATTCCGGCGAGAAGGTGAACTGACTCGAAAAGATAGATGAATGGCAGGGAGATTGCAATGAACTGCGTCACACCCTCGATGTGAACCGTTTCACACCCGGAAACGGGCCCGGAGAAGCCCGAGCCCTCCTTGTCCCCCTCTGGAAAGAGGCGGCTTCGTTGACAGCCTCCCGAGGATCGGATAGCATGCCTCGATCCGAACCGCGCTCCCATGCTGAACCCTTTCCGCCCCCTGACCGCCCGGTATGCCGCTGCCGACCTTCACAACGGGGCCGTACGGTCCGGGCGGGCCGATCGGGCCCGCCCCATCGGAGAGGAAACCTCCGGCGTTTTCCGGCCGGGCACGAGGAGAGATGGGTCCCTGCCGGTGACGGCGGCATTGGAGTCTCGTGAGCGCCATGTCCCTGATCGAGAACATACCTCTTTTCGGCACCCTGAAGGAAACCGATCTCCGCCGCCTGGAGAGCCGGCTGGTGCGCCGGAAATATGCCGGGGGGGAGATTCTCTTTCACATGGGCGATGAGGGAGGCAACCTCTACGTCATCCAGAGAGGCCGGGTCAAGGTGACGATCCCGTCGGCCGAGGGCGGTGAGGTGATTCTGGCCATTCTCTCGGCGGGGGAGATCCTCGGCGAGATTTCTCTCATCGACGGCAAACCGAGATCGGCGACCGTGCAGGCGATGAAGGAAACGGAGGTGCTCTGCCTGTTTCGGGAGGATTTCCTGGATGTCCTCCAGGAACGTTTCGATGTGGTCCTGGGGATCCTGGAGATTCTGGCGGACCGGTTGAGGCACACGGACGTCCTGCTCGCCGAGTCGCGCTTCATGGGCATCACGGCCCGTCTGGCGAAGAAACTCCTCGACCTGACCCGAACGTTCGGCATCGAGGAGGAGGCGGGCACGCGAATCGGTGTCCGTGTGACCCAGAGAGACCTCGCCTCGATGGTCGGCGCCACGAGGGAGAGCGTGAACAAGCAGCTCAAGGCCTTTCGGGAGTCGGGTCTCCTGAGCATGAGCGAGGGGCACATCCGGGTCCTGGATCCGGACGGGCTCGCACGACGGATCCGATCCGCTGAGGCTCGGGTCGTCTGACGGCGAGGGGAGGCCGCCCCCAACCCTCACCGCTGTTCGTTACAGACCGGCTTCCATCGCTCGACAATGTCGTCGCACTCGGAAAGGCCGGAGGGCAAGCCTTGGAGCGGTATCGGGATTTCAACGGATACCTGAGGGAGCGGTTCGGCGAACGCGTGCAGAGGGTTTCCCTGGATGCCGGGCTGGGCTGCCCCAACCGGGACGGGACGATCTCCAGGGGAGGTTGCATTTACTGCGACCCCCTGGGTTCCGGGAGCGGGGCCCTGAGGAAGGGGATCTCGATCGAGGATCAGCTCAGGCGGGGAATCCGGGCGGCGTCCAGACGATACGGGGCCCGCAGGTTCATCGCCTACTTCCAGTCCTTCACCAACACCTACGCACCCGTTCCGGTCCTCCAGCGGCTCTACGACCGGGCCCTGGCCGAGCCGGGCGTCGTGGGGCTCGCGGTGGGAACGCGCCCGGACTGCGTGGACGAGGGCGTTCTGGACCTGCTCGCCTCTTACCGGGACCGGGCCCTGGTGTGGGTGGAGTACGGACTGCAGTCGGCCCATGACGCCACCCTCGATCTCCTCCGCCGAGGGCACGACACCGCCTGCTTCGAGCGCGCCGTGCGGTCGACGGCGGATCGCGGGCTGAACGTCTGCGCACACGTCATCCTGGGGCTGCCGGGGGAGTCGCGGCGCATGATGATCGAGACGGCACGCTACGTGGCCGGGCTCCCGGTGAGCGGGCTGAAGATCCACGGGCTCTATGTGATCCAGGGGACGGAGCTGGGCCGGTGGTACCGGGAAGGACGGTTCCGCTGCCTGGACCGAAAGACCTATGTCGACACGGTGGTCGACGTCCTGGAGCGGATTCCCGAAGATGTGGTGATCCAGCGGCTCACCGGGGATCCGCCCCGCGGCCGGACCCTTCTGGCCCCGGACTGGTCGAAGGAGAAGGGAAAAACGATCGAACGGATCCGGGAGAGGCTGCAGGAACGAGTCACGCGGCAGGGAAGGCGGTGTAAAGAGGAAGAGGCCTGACGCGCTGTCGAGGGGAAAACGGGCGAAACAAAACCGGCCTCCCGCAATGAGGGAGGCCGGTTGTCTGCAGCCGGACGGCAGTGGGCCGGTCAAATCTGCTGGGGCTCGCCCATCTTCTCCCGGAAGATCTGGTCCAGCGCGATGTCGTACTCGCGGGACCCCGGCACCAGGGACTTGTTCTTGGCGAGCTGCTGGTTGATCTCCTCTTCGGCGCGCTCGAAGCTCTGGTTGATGGCCGTGATGACCCGGTTGACGGTCTTGTAGATCTCCTGGTCCGTGCCGTACACCTCGATGACGGCGGGATCGTTCATCACCACCTCGAGAATGTACTGGGTGACGAAGAGGGAGAGCAGGTTGGGGCGGGGAACCAGATCACGGATGGGCGCGACGAAGTACTTGAGCTCGAACTCGTCGCTTCTCAAACCCTGCTTGAGGCCCTTGAGAAGAAGATCGGAAACGGCGGTGGGGTTGTCCGTTTCGATCACCTTGTCCATGAGAAGGGTCTGGGAAAGCCTGCGGTGAATTTCCGGCAGCTTGAACCGGAAGAACCGCTCACGCTGAAAGGCCTCCTGCTTCTCCTGCCGCTCCAGCCTGTTGATGATCTTGTCTTGAACGTTACCGCTCCCAAAACGCTTCATAGGTGCCCTTGTCTATTCCTTGGATGTCTTCGCGGAGCTTTCGGAAGACTCGGTTTTGGTGGAAGCTCCGGCGTCCTTGGCTTTTGTGGAGGCACCGGATCCTCCGTCGGACCCTTCGGAGTGGGTCGCCGACGGGGCGGAGGAGTTGTTCTTGCTGGCGTAGTCGGTCACGTACCAGCCTGAACCCTTGAGATGGAAAGAGCTCATGGACATGAGCTTCTTCATGCCTCCCCCGCAATGGGGACAGCCGGTGACCGGGGGATCGGAGAACTTCTGGATCAGCTCCTCGGAATGACCGCATTCGGTACACTGGTACTCGTAAATGGGCATGATGGCTTCCTCCTTCGACTCCGAAGCGTTCTCAACAGGCCCCTCGGGCGAAGAAACCGTGGGACCGGTAGACTTCCAGAATGTAGTCGAGCTGCTTCAGTGAAAGTCCCTTCAAGATCTCCAGGGTGGTCGCGTGAACGACCTCCTCTTCACGCTGTCGGACCTCGCCGCGGATGTCGAAACGCTGGACGAAGTTGCAGAACCGTACGATGTGAACCAGCTCATGCGTGAAGACGTACACCAGCAGGGGAAGAAGACTCAGCCTGTCGTCCCTGGCCATGGCCCTCAAGATCCGGTGGTCCTGGAGGCAGATGCTGTAGAAATCCCCTTTTCGATCGGTCCGCTCCAAAGGGGGGGCCGGATCGGAGTACTTGTTCAGCACGGCGAACGCCGGCGCTCTCGCGATCTCGTGACGCTGCAGGGTGGCGAGGGTCTTTACGCCGTACCGGTGACGTTTCCACTGGGCGAAGGAATACTTGTAGTGACCGCTGGTCCGGTCTTCCGCAATGTCCAGCGCCTCGCCCGCCGTCTCGAGATCTTCGACCCTGAAGCAGGGCATGGAACCCATGGCCTGATCCCCCCTGGTCCAAGACGTCCATCGGTCCAAAGTTAAGAACGATGAAAGGGGTGTCAATGCCGGTAAGCTGAATGGTGGCGGTGACTGGACTCGAACCAGTGACACTACGGATATGAGCCGTATGCTCTGACCGACTGAGCTACACCGCCGCTCCAACTCGATGACCGTTTAGTATAGGGCCTTTGCCCGGTCTGTCAATCAAATTGTACCCCCCCCGCAGACCCGGCCTCGTCAAAAAAAACGGGGCCGGGCCATTCGGCCTCGCCCCCGAGGTCCTCGGCAGGTTTGACGCATTCGCAAAAAACCCGCTCACGCGCCGCTGGGCTTGATATAACGTGTTGAAATCCCACGGGCAGATCTCGAGGGTTCGGGCTTTTTACGACTCCATCAGGTTTCAGCCCGCGGCTTCGCGAAGAGACTCGGCGTCCTCGCACCTCCCCTTGAGAAGGGAGAGCTCCCCGGGACACCAGGCGATCAGGGGCAGCTCCTGGTTTTTCTTGGGATCGAGGCAGTATCGATATGCGAAGTTCTTCTCGAACTCCTCGCATATTAGGCGCCTTCCGGTGATGAAATAGGCACATTCGTTGTTGTTGCAGTAGTAGAGATCGTGATCCCAACCGGTGTACGGATTGGGTTCCCATCGCTCCAGTGTCTCCCGGCAGTGCGGGCAAATGGGCCTGTACTCGTTCGTCATCCTATCCTCCTCGGGTGGAACGGATCTTGGCGTTTTTGTATGGACCGGAGCCGGCCGGAGGCCTTTTCCGCCTCTGGGGACCGGGTCGATACCGTCCCCGGGGCCGTTTCCATAAAGAGCGTTCTCGAGAGCCGGCATCCTGCCCGGCTGAACACAAGTTAAGGTCGGCCCAGGGGATGTCAATCCCTACTATATAGGTGGGAAGGGGTCGCGTCTCGGCCCACCGAGCGGGGGGTCGGATCTGATACCTGACCGCGGACGGCGAACCGTCTCCACGCGATTCTCCGAACAAGAAACGGACGGGGCGCCCCCGCTCGGGAGCGCCCCGTCCTGCCTTCGTGCGCGGCCTTGTTTTACGCCATCACCTTCTTCACTTCCTCGGTCAGCGGCGGGACCACCTTGAACAGGTCGTCCACGACGCCGTAGTCGGCCTTCTGGAAGATCGGGGCGTCCGGGTCCTTGTTGATGGCCACGATCACCTTGGATGTGCTCATGCCGGCGAGGTGCTGAATCGCACCGGAGATGCCGCAGGCGATGTAGAGGTTCGGAGAGACCACCTTGCCGGTCTGCCCCACCTGGTCCGTGTGGGAACGCCACCCGGCGTCCACGGCGGAACGGGAGGCCCCGACGCTGCCGCCGATGGCCGCGGCCAGCTCTTCCAGGACCTGGAACCCCTCGGGGCCCTTCAAGCCCCGGCCGCCGGACACGATCTTGTCGGCCTCGGTGAGATCCACCTTGCCGCTCTCGTCGACCACGACCTCGGCCACCTTGGCCTTGGGCTGACCGTCATCCAGGCTGACCGCCGCGTCGGCGACGTCGGCCGACCGCCCGGCATCCGGCTCGCCGACCTCCAGAACGTTGGGCCGGGCCGTGGCCATCTGCGGAAGGCTGTCGTCGCTGAAGGTCACCTTGGCATAGGCCTTGCCCGCATAGATCGGCCGCACGGCCGTGAGCTTGCCGCTCTCGACCGCGAAAGAGACGCAGTCCTGGGCCGTTCCCACGCCGAGCCGGGCACTCAGACGGGCCGAGAGGTCCTTGCCCATGGAGGACGCCCCCATCAGCAGGACCGCGGGTTCGTTGGCCTTGACGATCTCCGCGATGACCGGAACATAGGCGTCCGCGGTGTAGTTCTCCAGCTGCGGATCGTCGGCCGCAATGATCTTGTCCGCACCGTACCGGGCCAGGGCGGCCGCCTTGTCCTTGACGCCGCTTCCCAGAACGACCGCGGTCAGGTCCTGTCCCAGGGCATCGGCCAGCCGCCGGCCTTCGCTGGTGACTTCATTGGATACCTTGTGGATTTCTCCACCTCTCTGTTCGGCGATTACCATCACTCCTTGTGCCATCTTCTCCGTCTCCTTTGGAATCGATGTATGGGGACGGCCATCGGGTCCCCGCCGGGCCCCGGGGGCCGTTCGGGTCGAAAGCTAAATCACCTTGGCTTCGTCGTGGAGGAGCTTGGCCAGGGCAGCCGCTTTCTCCTCCGGCGACTCGCCTTCGACGATCTTTCCAGCCTGACGTTCAGGCGGAGGCGTGAGCTCGATGACCTCGAGCTTGCGGGCCCCGGCTCCGCATTCGGAGGCGTCGAGGCCCAAGTCGGCCAGGGACTTCTCCTCGAGGGGTTTTTTCTTCGCCTTCATGATTCCCGGCAGCGATGCATAGCGCGGCTCGTTCAGCCCCTTCTGCGCCGTCACCAGGGCGGGAAGAGCCGCTTCCAGGACGAGGGTCTGCCCCTCCACCGGCCGGTTTGCCTTCACGCTCTTGCCGTCCTCGGAGGCCTCGAGTTTCGTGATCACCGGGAGATGGGGGATTCCCAGGAACTCCGCGAGCGATGCGCCCACCAGCCCCTGATCGTCGTCCACCCCGCGCTGCCCGGCGAGGATGACGTCGTACTCCAGGTCCTTGATCGCGGCCGCCAGGGCCTTGGCCGTGGCCAGGGCGTCACTGCCCTCGAGGGCGTCGTCCGTGACGAGGATCGCCTTGTCGGCGCCCATGGCCAGCGCGGTTCGCAGGGACTCGGTCACCCGTTTCGGGCCGAGGCCGATCACGGTGACCTCACCCCCGAACTTCTCCTTCAGGCGGAGGGCCTCTTCCACACCGAACTCGTCATAGGGGTTCATCACCCACTTGATCCCGTCCTGGGCGATGGATGTCCCGTCGGGAGCCACCTTGATCTGGGTCTCCGTATCGGGAACTTGCTTTACACAGGCTATGATTTTCACCGCAACCTCCTTTCTCTTTTCCCTTTGATCTCTGCAGGCGTTTTGCCGGAATCGTCGGCCAGTCCATATAGAAAAGTGTCGCTGATCTGTTTGGCCGCGGTTTCAATATCATATTTCCTGTGGCTTGACAATACCCAGTAGCGGGACAGTTCGTCGAGGGCCCCGAACAGCGCCCTCTTGATCAGGTCGGGGAGGATCTCCTCCTTGAAAAGGCCTTCCTTCTGTCCCTGGCGGACGATGTCGGCGATCAGGTCGAGGTACTCGGCGAACTGCTCGTTCTTGTAACTCTTCATGAACTTGCTGCTCTGACGGAGCTCCACCTGGATGATCTCGGCCATGTCCTTGTTCTGCTCGATCAGATTCAGGTGGCACAGGGCGAACCGCTCCAGCTTCCGGACGGGGCTGTCCACCCCGGCGACCTGTTTCCGCATGTTCCGGAGGACGACCTTCATCTGCTCTTCGAACAAGGAGATGAGAATGTCGTCCTTGTTCTCGAAGTAGAGATAGATGGTTCCGTCGGCCACCTTGGCCTCCTTCGCGATCTCCGAGACCTTGGCCTGATAGAACCCTCTCCTGGCGAAGACGCGCGTGGCCGCCTGGATGATGCGGTAGTACTTTTCTTTGTTCTTGGTCTGTTTCATGGCAACCAATGAATGATCATTCATTCATAGTCCCTGATGCCTCGGGCTGTCAAGCCCTTTGTGGCGGTGACCGTTGCCGTTCTTTGCCGTGAAAATGCCCCTCGACGGGCCGGGTGCAGGGCGGAATTTCATATGCCGCCGCAAGGTTGGCGACAAGCACGGCGGGGTGTAAAACCCCGCCCTCCGAAGACAACTGTTTTCATCAGCGGGGGTTGACCGAGAGCCGGACGCTGGTCATGGACGCTTGTGCCGGGAACTGAGCAACGCATCTTGACAAGGGGGCGTGTGCTTCCGTATACTTCCGGCGCAGCGAAGATTTTCGGAAAACAACATTCCGCCCGGAACGGGGTGCGATGCAGACGACCCCGCGACGCTCCCACTGCGTGGAAGGCCGTCATAGGGCTACCTTACCATCGAGGAGGAGCAGACATGCCCCATGGCAGATCCCACCTGAAGGGGAAGCGCATTCTGGCTGTGGACGACGAAAGGGACGTCCTGGACACGATCGAGGACGCCCTCGAAGGGGCCAGTGTGGACAAGGCCCAGGGCTACCAGACCGCAGTGGACAAGCTCAGCGACGGAAGCTACGATCTCGCCATCCTGGACATCATGGGCGTGGACGGCCTCAACCTGCTCGAGAAGGCTGTGGACCGGAACATACCGGCCGTCACGCTCACGGCGCACGCCCTCAGCCCGGAGACCCTCCTCGAGTCCATCCGCCTCGGCGCCATTTCCTATCTGCCCAAGGAGAAGCTGGCCGGGCTCGAAGAGATCCTCGGCGAGCTCATGGCGGCCATGGAAGCCGGGGAGCCCACCTGGAAGCTTCTTTTCGAACGGCTCGGCGACTTTTTCGACGAAAAGTTCGGTCCCGACTGGCGGGAAAAGGACAAGAAATTCTGGTCCGAGTTCAGCCGGACTTACCACGTGAGCAAGGGAATCCAGAGCGGATTGAAGCACGACGACCGTCGTGTTCCTCCTGGCCCTCAATCTCCTGCCGGTGGTGGGCATGTTCATGGACATCATTTCCGCCACCCCGATCCTGACGGTAAACCTGGCCATCGCCTGCTGCACGCCCCCCATGGACGTGAGCCTGGACATCACGGGTGCCATCGCGAACAGAGACCTGGTCTATGTCTCCGGGGCCGTGATCCCGTTCCTGATCATTCAGTATGCGGTCCTGGCCGGCATCACCACATGCCCGGTGCGGTCTTGTGGCTGCCACGGACGCTGGGGTTCGCCCAGTAGAAAGCTCGTCCGGCCCGTCGTGACGAGAGAAAAGGCACAACGCAGCGGACGGCCCGGGAAGCCGTCCTGGACGAAGGAGGATTCGGTCTCATGAACTACGCCAGATACGCCAAGATCAACGCGCGCCACCTGCCCGACAAGGTCTGCCTGATCGAACGGACCCCTTCCCGGAACCAGAGAAGGACCCTGACCTGGAGGGAGTTCAACAACGCCGTCAACCGCACGGCGAACTACCTCTCCAAGGAGCTGGGCATCAAGCAGGGCGACTACGTCATGCACCTCCAGAACAACTCCCTGGAGTGGCTGGTCACCTACTACGGCATCATCAAGCTGGGGGGGGTGATCGTCCCGCTGAACTTCCGCTTCGTGGGTTCGGACATCCTCTATGCCGCCGGGGTGTGCGATCCCAAGGTCTTCTTCCTGGGTTCCGAGTTTCTGCCGGTGGTCCAGCCCGTCCAGAACGACCTCACCACAGTGAAGAAGTACATCTGCGTGGGTCCCGAGGTCCCGGACGACATGATCGACTTCGAGACCGTGGACGCCTACGACGACGAGTCCGAGGCGCTGGTGGACGTGGACGACCACCACGACCTGGCCATGATGTTCACCTCGGGGACCACGGGCAAGCCCAAACCGGTGCTCCACACCCATTACTCCCTGAACAACACGGCCATCGGCAACGGCATGAGCTACTTCGTCCAGAAGAACGACAACTACGTCTTCTTCCTGCCCCTCTACCACAGCGGCACCATGTTCCTCTGGGCGCCCTTCTATGCCACCGGCGCCACCGGCACCCTGCTCAGGGAGTTCCGGGAGCCGAAGTGGATCATCGAGGCCATGGCCGAGGAGAAGGGCACGGACATCCTGTTCGTGGTGCCTGTGGCCGTGGCCGTGCTGAACGCACTCAGGAACGGTGAGATCAAGCTGTCCGACTACGATCTGTCGAGCTGGAAGTACCTGGAGATCGGCGCGCAGCCGGTTCCCTTCGAGATCATGAAGAGCCTCGTGGACAACCTGCCCGCGGACGTGTCCAACATTTACGGGATCACGGAAGGGGGCGGGGGCGGGACCTTCAACCTCTACCCCGAGGACGTGCTCCGCAAGCCAGGATCCATCGGCAAGCCCACCTTCGGCGTGGAGGCCATGCTCGTGGACTTCGAGGGAAAGCCGGTCGCACCCGAAGAGGTGGGCGAGCTCACCTTCCGTACGCCCCGGATGATGAAGGGCTACTTCAAGAACCCCGAGATGACCGCAGAGACCCTGAAGGACGGCTGGCTGTACACGGGCGACCTCCTGAAAACGGACGAGGAGGGCTACTTCTACATCGTGGACCGGAAGAAGGACATGATTACGAGCGGGGGCGAGAACATCTTTCCGGTGGAGATCGAAGACGCCCTCATGGAGAACCCGAAGATCGACGACGTGGCATGCATCGGCTATCCCGACGAGCGGCTGGTGGAGGTGGTCATGGCCATCGTCCAGCTCAAGGAGGGCCAGAGCATGACCGAGGAGGAGGTCATCGAGTTCGCCAAGACCAAGCTCGCCCTCTACAAGGTCCCCCGTAAGGTCATCTTCGACCAGGTCCTGCGGAACCCCACCGGCAAGCTCATGAAGCCCCAGATGCGGGAGAAGTACACCGGCCGGAAGGAGGCCTTCCGCAAGCTCGACTGAGAAGGCATTCCGGCATGTCACATCCCGTGAGGAAGAGCGCAGGGACGGGGCAACCCCCGTCCCTGTCTCGTTTGACGCCCGGCGGCAAGCGGAATACAATACGGCTGGTGGGACATGCTGACGTCCGGCAACCACCCGGAAGAGGGCAAGAGCCGTTCGAGTGAGCGTGGCTGCCGGCGTCCGGATCGAACCATTCCCCCTGGGAGGTTGAGAGGTTGCCGAAGAACCCGGTCAAGACGGACACCGTCGAGACACCCGGCAAGAAGACCTGGTGGCGGGAGGACCCCTTCGGGTTCATCCGGCGGGAGTCCTTCGACGCCTACGGGATCGATCCGGCCGACGTCCCCCCGGGCACCTTCGCGGCCCACCGGCACCCTTCTCAGATCGAGAGCCGTTTCGGCGGCAATGCATACGGGTTCGGTCTGTTCGAGCTCAGCGATCGACTGAGCCCCGATGATTTCGAACTCCTTCAGTCCTTCACCGAGGACGACCCCGACTTCATCCGGCGGCACCACCGTGAGCTCAACCGCATCTACAAGAGCCTGGGCCTCCTGATCCGCTTCACCAGCCGGGGGAAGCTATACTACCTGATCCCGGCGAATCTGGTCTCCAGCACCATCAGCAACATCCGTTACAAGGCCGAGGAGATCAGCAAGGTGGTGGATTTCCATCGCCGCAAGTTTCTCAAGGAGAGTCACCGGATCGGTCTGATCACACACGCCGACGACCTCCTGATCAACAACCTCTCCCTGCGGTTCAAGGAGCACCGCTTCGTCGTCCTGGACTCCCTGGAGAAGCTCCGCGACCCGGGAGAACCCCTGGACCTGGTCATTCTCACGCGGGACCTCCACGAGATCCTGGTCATGGAACGGTTCCTGGGCCAGGGAAGCGGATCGCCGTCCAAGTCCCGTCTGGACCGGTATGCCCGATACCTCTTGGGAAAGGTCTACCGGGCCTTGAAACCGGGCGGCGAGATCTACATCATTGCCAACCACTACGCCCAGAAGACGAACCAGACCGTCAAGGTCACCTTCAAGACCAATGAGGAGAGAAAGAAGTTCCTCCTGTTCACCCACATCTTCCGAACCCGCCGGAGGTACCGGATCCGGGACCGGTCGGAGCGGGTCCACGTCTTCGACTTCCAGAAATATTTGCGCGGCGTTTACGTGGAGAAGGAGGTCATCGACGATCTCCTCGGTCACCGGTCCCTCGAGGAGATGACGGTCGAGGAGGTGGCTGCCCTTCCCTATCTGAACTACCCGCTGGACGCGGAGGTGAATCACGATCAGGAGAAGGTCTGGGCCCGGCTTCTGTCCATCTTTTTCGACGAGATCTCCTTCAAGCCCCTTCTTCCCCCACCCCTCAAGGCGGAGTGGCGCAGGCGCTTCTCGGCCGCCGGGTTCACGCCCCGGTACAAGCTGACCTACCTGGGACAGAAAAAGCCCCCCGTGACCCGGTTCGAAACCATACGCGACGAGATCGACCAGTCCCGGCTGGCCGGCTGCCCGCTGGAGCTCCTGGCCGACTACCGTGATTCCTTCGAGTATGTGCTTCGAACGCTCGACGTTCTCAACGAGATCGAGAGCAAGGTCTACTCAGGGCTCCCCGAGGTCTTCATGGCCCGGTTGCGACAGCCCTTCGAGAACCGGCGGAGGCGGTACGCGGGACTCAACGACGTCCTTCGCCTCATGTCCAGGACCAAGACGCTGGAGCGTGTCCGTTCCTACCTGAACCCGGAGGGCATCGAGGGAGCCGAGACGCCCATCCTCGAGCACCTGGAGATCCTGCCCTTTTTCGGGCTGAACGCGGGAGAGCTCCGGGAGATCTACCTCACGGTCGTAGGACACACCACCATGGGGCGGGTGCTGTCCGGGAAAATGAACGAAAAGGCGCTGAAGCCGCTCTCCGACCTGGCTCGACAGGAGGAACAGGGCAAGGCTTTGAACCTCCTGCGCTACTCCCGGCTCATGACCATGGCGGAGACCGTGGCCTCGCGCAGAGCGGAGCTGAAGCCGGAGCATCTGGCCGAGCTGTTCGACCTCTACGGGTCGCTCGTCCGTATGGTCACGAACCGGGACCTGGACTGGGACCAGCTCCTGGACGAAAAGATCAGCCAGATGGGCGGGGTCCACAACATGATCGTCCGAAAGGTCCTGAAGCTCATGGATCTCGTGGACCACTTCGAGTTTCTCGACAGCTGGGCCGAGCTGCGGCTCAAGGGCGAAATGGAGAAGGAAAGCCTCGCGGACTACGATCCGGAGAAGCTCCAGAAGATCGAGAACATCCTCCAGCTCATTCGGACGATCGAGGAGTTCGAGGGCCGGTTTCTGAGAGACGATCCGCTGGAGCTGCCCATCTTCTACCGCAGGTTCCTGAACGTGGAGTTTCACGGAACCGGTCACATCTTCGAGCTCATGGACAGCCGGCTGGCCTTCATCCTTCTCTGGATCGCGGTCACCGTGTCGCGAGGGGAGATCATCAACTTCAATCCGCTTCTGGGAGACACGTCGCCCAGCCGGATCGCGGACCGGGTGGAGCAGGTCGAGGAGGAGGTCTCCGCCATCAACACGACCTACCTGGATCTGGACACCCTGGCGAGGTTCGGCGAACACCTCTATCAGAGTGGAACGGGATTCGTCATCGGAACGGGAATCCAGCTTCGAATCGATCCGGAGACCCAATCCCTGGACATCACCTGCATCGACCTGGACGGCGTGATCGATCAGCTGGACCAACGTGTGCGGTCCTTCGCGGGCAAAGGCATCGCGGAGATCCCCTACGAGACCCTCGAGGAGCTGGACAGCCTGTTCGCCAAGCTGGAGGCCTTCTACCAGAACCACTCGGACCTCCTCAACTACCGGGAGGAGCACGTGGAAGGCTTTCGTCTTCCCGCACGGCAGAGAGACTGGTTCGAAAGGGTGAACGAGGTGCGGGATCGACTGTGCAGTGCGCTTCAGGCCGTCCTCTTCCGCGTGGAGGAGGTGTACACGGACGTCAACGCGCTCTATGTGCACGCGCCTTCGCTCTTTCGCTTCTTCCTCCCGGAGCTGGCGGGGCTGGAGAACCTGGATCTCGGGGGGAACGCCTACCTCAACTCCTCTCCCCTGGACTACGTCTTCCGCAACATCCGCAAGCTGCAGGCCCTGGTTCGAAGGGACCCCCAGGAGTTCCAGGACATCCGGCTGCTGCACAAGCTGGCCCAGCGCGAGTTCGGCCCCATGGCGGCCGGCACGGTCGGCGTCAGCGACGACCAGATCGGGGAGCTGGAGGTCATCGTGGACAGCCTTCGGGAAAACCCGTCGCTCTTCGACGCCTTGATCAAATCCTTCGTGTTCCAGGACCTGGGACGCGTACCCGAGCTTCGGAGCGATCATGCGGACCGGGTTCACCCGGTGGACCATGCCGGCTCCGGCGCCCGATTTCTGGAGGAGGAGAAGATTCCCGATCGCTTCGGCATGGACGAGGAGGCCCGGTCCTACCTGGTCACCCTGGTGCGGTACCACGACTTCATGCATCACATTCTCCGCGGCGAGTTCGCCTATCGGGCGCTGCGAGAGGTGATCTCCCTCAACGACAAGAAGCTGTTCGACGCGTTTTTTCTCAACAGCTTCATCATGCTCTCCTCCCTCCGCGAGGATCTGATCCTGGAGGACTTGGCCGGAGAGCTTTTTCGGGTGCGCGAGCTTTGCCATCGGATCATGGAGGGTGCGGTCGGGTTCGAGGAGTACACGGATGGGGTCTTCTTGATGAACGGCCGTCTTCACCGCGCGCTCGAGACCTACCGGGAGAGCGGCATTCCCGACGACATCACGCCGATCGCCTATCTGGAGGCTTGGCAGGAGGGCGAGGGAGGGAGCGAGGAGGACAGGGAGGCCGGCCGGATGATCGCGGCCCTGGAACGGATGTTCCGTCTTCGGGGGATCAAGACCGTCCGGTTTCCGGATCTCGTCAAGCTCATCATGAAGGTCCCGATGCGCTACATCTACAATAAGAGGGGCCTTTCGGGGGTCGGCTACCCCACCTTCGAACGGGAGCTGTACGAGGCGTTCCGGATCTATCGGACCCTTCAGAACCTGTCCGAGGCGTTGCGCCATTTCATCCTGGACCGGTTGACCGGGGATCAGGTGCGGCTCTTCGGTTTCGAGAACGTGAGCCGGTACCTGAGCTACCAGAACCAGGTCAAGCTTCTGCTGGCGGCCCTGTTGGGATCGAAACGGTTCGAATCCCGTACGGACGATCCGGTTTCGCTCAGCTTCCTCGAGATCATGCCCAAGATCGCCCGGAGATATGAGGCCTTGAACGATTTTTTCAACGGGGTGACGGCCAAAGAGCTCTGGGAAGACCCCGGGCACGTGGACCGCTTTCTGCGCTCCGGAAACGGCCTCGTCCTCCGCATGGACAACGAATCCCGCGTGCTCACGCTGGACTTCGTGGACCGCGTCGACATCCGGAAGAAGATCTCCTACATGGCCTCCATCACCAACCTGGATCAGCTCAAGAACTACTTCCACTACTCCCTCCAGTCCCTCCGGAAGATCCCGTTTTACACGGACGACTACGAGATCGACCTGGAGCGGGCCTTCGACCGCCGGCTCGAGGAGATCACCGATCTCATGCTCTCCCAGGTAAAAAAGCAGCTGGAGCTGCTGGAGGACTTCACCGAGATCCACGGGCTGTACAAGGATCTGTCGGAGCGCAGCCTGGACATCGGATTTACCGAGGAGCAGCGGAGCAAGCTGCGGGATCTGTACGAGCTCCGCAAGGACGATCTCAAGCGGGAAAAGCTGGAGGAGGTCGATGGGCTGCTCGAGAGCATGCAGGACCCCCAGGAACTGCGGGACTACTGGGACAGCATCAAGTGGTACCTGTACAACAACCGGCCCTTCCTGGGGAAGGAGTACGAGAACATGATCGCCCGGAAGTTCGACAAGGCCATGGGCGACCTCGGACCCGCCCGCTGAGCCGCGCTTCCGGACCGCCGGGATCCTCTCCCGCCCGTCTTGACAAGATCCGGCCCGTGGCTACCTTTCCAGGAAAGAGGACTGATCCGGCTTTCCCCTGCGCGGGGAGGCCGTTTTTCGGAGGAACGCACACGTGGGAAACTGGTTCAAAACGACCCTGCTCCTCGGCTCCCTGACTGCCCTGATCGTCCTGGTCGGGGGCATGTTCGGGGGAGAGCAGGGAATGATCTTCGCCTTCATCCTGGCCATGGGGATGAACCTGTTCAGTTACTGGTACTCGGACCGGATCGTGCTGCGCATGTACCGGGCCCGGGAGGTATCACCCGGCGAGCACCCGCAGCTCCACGGGATCGTGAAACGCCTTGCGGAGCGGGCCGGAATCCCCATGCCGCGGATCTTCATCATCCCGGAAAAGTCGCCCAACGCCTTTGCCACGGGAAGGAACCCGGAGCATGCCGTGGTGGCGGTCACCGAGGGGCTCCTGGAGCTGATGGACCGCGACGAGGTGGCGGGCGTCCTGGCCCATGAGCTCGCCCACGTCAAGAACCGGGACATCCTGATCGGCTCCATCGCCGCCACCATGGCCGGAGCCGTCATGATCCTCGCAAGCATGGCGAGATGGACGGCCTTCCTGGGAGGCGGGTCCGAGGACGAAGAGGGCGGGCTGGGCACCTTCGGTCTGATCGCCATGTCCATCCTGGCGCCGATCGCGGCCATGCTCGTCCAGATGGCCGTCTCCCGCTCGAGGGAGTACCACGCCGATGCCAGCGGAAGCGCCTATCTCGGAGATTCGCGTTCCCTGGCCGACGCCCTGGAAAAGCTGGGCAGCCACGCGCGCCGCCGGCCCATGCCGGCCAAGGCGAACACGGCCCACATGTTCATCGTGAACCCCTTGAGCGGAAAGAGGCTCGCCCATCTCTTCTCCACGCACCCCCCGCTGGAGGAGCGAATCGCCAGGCTCCGCGGTCGGCGAACCGGCGGGGTGGAGCCCGCGACGTCCGAGCGAAAACACGAGTCCGGAAAGGACCGCGCCCGGGACGCCTGGCGCGGCCTCTCGGGCTGATTCGTCCCGCCGCTTACCACCCGCCCATCAGGTGGAGGTGGAGGTGGAACACGAACTGCCCTCCACCCCGCTCCACGTTGAAGACCAGACGGTAGCCGGACTCGTGGATCCCGGTCTCCTCGGCGATCCGGCGGGCCCGGAAGAGAAGCTCGGCCACGAGAGGGCGGTCCTCCTCCTCCAGGTCGTTGATGCTGCGGATGTGCTTCCGGGGCACCAGGAGGATGTGTACCGGCGCGTGGGGCTTGATGTCCTTGAAGGCGACCAGATGATCGTCTCGATAAACGATGTCGGCGGGCTTCTCGCCGCCTGCGATCTGGCAGAAGATGCATTCCGATTCCATGGGACCTCCCTCAGCGATTTGGGCGTCTGCACCCGTTCTCGGCGACTCGAGTTTCCAATCGTCATTGTACCAGCCGAGGTGCGCTCGGTTCAAGGGCCCGGCCGGAGGAAGCGGAAGAGGCCCCCATCCCCGGAGTCGTCCGGATCGGCGGGGCGGGCGGCTTGACGCCCCTTCCCCGGGTGTCCTAAGGTGAGAACACCGTCTTTCCAAAACGAGGGATCATGTCGGACCGGAAGAGCGAACCCGTGACCGTCCGCCCCATGCGGATCGAGCATTTGGCCCAGGTTTTTCAGCTGGGCGAGCGCCTTTTCACGCTGTCCGGGTCTCCCAGCCTGTACCGGACCTGGGACGAGTTCGAGGTGATCGACCTCTACCGGAACGATCCGGCCTCCTGCCTGGTCGCCGAGATGGACGGCCGCGTGGTGGGGTTCGTGCTGGCCACCGTGATCGACAAGCGGAACTCTCCCCGGAGATACGGCTATCTCGTCTGGTTCGGCGTGGCCGAGTCCCTGCGGGGGAGGGGGATCGGCCGGCGGCTCTTCGCCGCCTTTCGCAAGAACATGGAAGAGGGCGGTGCCCGGATGCTCCTGGTGGACACCGAGGCCCGGAACGTGGAAGCGCTGCGCTTCTTCGAGAAGTGCGGGTTCAGCTCGCGGCAGGACCACGTTTATCTGACCCTGCAGCTCACCGAGGACTGAATCGAAGAGAACCTCAGCGAAGAGAGCCCGTCATGGTCCAGTCAGGAATGCACATCGACCGCCAGCGATTGAGAGACTTGCTCCGGGGGATGATCGACGTCTACAGCCCGTCCGGCAAGGAGGGCGAGCTGGTCTCCTTCCTGGAGGACCGCATCCTCCAGGCGGGAATGAGGGTCGAGCGTCTTCCGGTGGAGGAGGACCGGGACAACCTTCTGCTGCTGCCGAAAGGACTGGATCCGGAGCTGGTGTTCCTCGGACACGTGGACACCGTGGCCGCGTTCGACTACGACCAGTACAAGTGCGAGGAGTCCGGGGACGAGATGGCCGGACTCGGAGCGGCCGACATGAAGGGCGGGTGTGCGGCCATGGTGGAGGCGTTCACCGCATTCGTGGAGCTGACGGGACGGGAGGTTCCCGCCGCCCTGGCCCTGGTCGTGGGCGAGGAGGAGAGCGGGGACGGCACCTCCGCCCTCCTGGAGGACCACCGATACTCGTGGGCTGTGGTGGCCGAGCCGACGAACCTCCTCCCCTGCCTGAGCCACTACGGTTACATCGAGATGGAGCTGCGCACCACGGGCCGGCGTGTTCACGCCTCCCTGGCGAACCAGCGGGCCAACGCGGTTCGCAGCATGCTCCAGGTCCTCATGGGCCTGACCTCGCACCTGGAGGAGTCCCGCAGGGACGTCATCTACAACATCCGCGACATGAACAGCTCCCATGCCGGATTCGCCGTGCCGGACCGGTGCGACGTGGCCATCGACCTGCACCTCCCCCCGCAGTCCCCGGTGGGCGAGATCGCCGCGGAGCTGGAGGACGTGGTATCGCGAACCCTGCCCAGGGGGCTCGACCTCCGAGACGCCTTCGAGTTCTGCACGCTGCATGGGGGCTACGCGCTGCCCGACAAGGGCTGGCTGCCCGATCTTCTGAGGGCGACCTACGGTCGCCACGGGCTGCCCTGGAGCCCCGGGTCCTTTCCCAGCCACTCGGATGCGAACCTTCTGTGGGCCGAAGGGATCCGGCCGGTCATGCTGGGTCCGGGCCAGCTGGAGAAGGCCCACACCCAGGACGAGTCGGTGAGCTTCTCCCAGGTGGCCCTGGCGGCCGACCTCTACCTGGACCTGCTCAACGGCGTGCGGGGCTGAGGCCTTCGAGTAGACAGAAAGTGTTGTTGATGAAGCAGCCGGGTCCACGCCGTAACCGGGAGGCCCGCACGAACCCGAGGAGGAAAGGCATGATGTTCAAGGTGATCGAGCTGGATCAGCGCACGAGCGAGGAGGTGGCCGTGGCGCAGTTCGAGGGAGAAGAGGCGGAAAAAAATGCCGAGGCCAGGGCGGAAGAGCTCCGGGAAAAGGCCCGCAGAGAAGGCAGCGACCACCTGCGGTACTGGGTGAGCGACTAGACCGGGGCCTGTTTCGGGATCTCGCGGTGCCGCGGCGGGATGAACGTCGCCGTCCTAGGTCAGGGTGACACCTTGGAACAGGGGGTTCTCGCTGCGCTCGATGCGCCCCTTCATGGCGGAGACGTAGTCGGGGCGTTCCATGTCCCTCCAGCGCGGGTACCCGCCCAGCCACACGTACTGAACGAGCTCCAGAAAGCCCTGCCGGGAGAAGCGAAAGGGACCGATCGCCACCTCCCCGCCCCCCGGGTCGGCGATGAAGGCGAGGGTTGCAGGCACCGCGTATCGGTCGAGGATCTCCCGGATCTCCTCACGCGTCCGGTACCCTTCGGGCTTCTGCCGGAAATCCTCGGGGTTGGGGGGAAACGGGTAGCGCGCGTAAACCTCGCCGATGAAACCCGTGTGGCGGATGTTGTGGATGGCGCCCATGAGGTCCCCGATATCCGCGGAATCCTCGATGACGTCCACCTCCCACTCGGCCTCGAAGACCGTCCGGCCCGGATCGTCCGCCAGACTGCCCACGCGGTCGCAGAACTCGGGTGCGAACTGGAAGAACCGGTCCATGAGGAGGAGGTCCGATTCGATGTTGAAGAAGCCGAAGGCGATGGTGCCCCGGTTCAGGGTCTGGAACGAGAGCGGCATGCGACTCCTTTCCTTCCGTCTGGCCTCTGCATGGGGACCTTCCTACCACGGCATCCGATCCCGGGGAAAGACCTTTTTGGCATCCGGGGTGCATTTGACACTTGGACGGGCGGAGGGGTACCATTGCACTCGTCGGAGAAATGGTTAATTTGTCAAGTTAACGCACCGTCCGCGGGGAGTCAGGACCGCCTCGGTGTTGATCGGACGCTTTGATTCCCAAGGTGAGGAGTGATTCTATGCCGTCGAAACCTGCGCTCAGAGAAGGGGCCGCTTTCACCGGAGCCACCAAGTACGTGCTCGACAGCGAGCTGGCCCAGATCGTCAACGTTTCCATGTCCCTCGAGATGCCGCTGCTGCTCAAGGGGGAGCCGGGCACCGGAAAGACCATGCTGGCCCACGCCATCGCCGAGGCGCTGGGAATGCCGCTCATCGTGCTGAACGTGAAGTCGAGCATGAAGCTCGTGGAGGCGCTCTACCAGTACGACACGCTCACCCGGCTCAACGACAGCCGGTTCGGGGACTCCACCCGGGACGTGAGCAACATCGAGGACTACATCAAGATGGGCAAGATCGGCCAGGCCTTCACGGCGGACGAACGGACCGTGCTGCTCATCGACGAGATCGACAAGGCCGACACGGACTTCCAGGACGACATGCTCGACGTGCTGGACCAGATGGAGTTCGACATCATCGAGATCGACAAGCGGATCCGGGCCAAGCACCGCCCGGTGATCGTGATCACGTCCAACGCCAAGAAGGACCTCTCCGATCCGTTCCTGGGGCGCTGCAACTTCCACCACATCGCCTTCCCGGACGAGGAGATGATGGGCAGGATCGTTCGGGTCCACTTCCCGGACGTCGCCCAGGACCTGCTGAACAGCGCGGTCGACGCCTTCTACCGGCTGCGGGAGATCCGCGGGGTGGAGAAAAAGCCGGCCACCCGGGAGCTCATCAACTGGGTGCGCGCCCTGAGAGCGGATCCCGACTTCAAGCCCAAGAAGCTGCAGAAGGGCGAGGTGCCCTACCTGGGCGTGCTGTTCAAGAAGAGCCCGGACTACGCCGTGGCGCAGAACGGCGTGCGGCGTTTCCGCATCTAGGACCGACGGAGGCGAGGGACGGGGAAGAGGCATGTTCATCGAGTTTTTCTTCACCTTGAAGCGGCTGGGGATCCCCGTGACACCCACGGCCTTTCTCAAGCTGCAGCAGGCCCTGAGCATGGGCCTGATCCAGACCATCGACGATTTCTACACCGCGGCCCGGGCCATCCTGGTCAAGAGCGAGCGGTGGTTCGATCTCTACGACCAGGTCTTCGCTCACCATTTCGAAGGGGCGGAGCTCCAGGAGCCCAGCGAGCGCGAGCTGGAGGAGATCGCCCGCGCCATGCTGGAGGAGTGGCTGAAGTCCCCGGAGGAGCTGGCCCGCGCCCTCGGCATGGACGAGGAAGAGCTCGCCAAGCTGACTCCCGAGGAGCTGATCGACTACTTCATGGAGCGCCTCCAGGAGCAGACCGAGGCGCACCACGGCGGAAACCGCTGGATCGGCACCCGGGGCACCTCGCCCGTGGGCCACTCCGGCTACCACCCGGGCGGCATGCGGGTGGGAGGCGTCTCCCGCAACAAGTCCGCCGTGAAGGTGGCCATGGATCGACGCTACAGGGACTACTCCCAGGAGGGCCCCCTCACCCAGGCCCAGATCGGGGAAGCCCTAGAGCGGCTCCGGAACATGGTGCCGGCGGGTCCCATGGACCGGATCAACGTGGACAAGACCATCTACGAGACCATGCGAAACGCCGGCGAGATCGAGATCGTCTTCGACCGCAGCCTGAAGGACCGGCTCAAGGTCATCCTGGCCATCGACAACGGGGGCTGGTCCATGGACCCGTACATCGAGGTGGTCCAGACCCTGTTCAACTATGCCCGGGCCCAGTTCAAGGACCTGCGGACCCTGTTCTTCCACAACACCATCTACGATGTGCTGTGGGAGGACCCCCCGCGTCGAAGCAAACCGTTCCGGGTGAGCGAAATGCCCCGCCTCGACCCGGAGACGCGCTTCATCATCGTGGGGGACGCCAGCATGGCCCCCTACGAGCTGATGGCCACGGACGGCTCCATCCATTACGAGGAACGCTCGGGCCGTCCCAGCTACGAGCGGCTCCAGCTCATCGCGGAGACCTTTCCCCACACCGTCTGGCTCAATCCGAAGATGGCCGACGAGTGGCGCTACACCCGAACCATTCAGATCATCCGAGAAATCTTCCCCATGTTCGAGCTCACCCTGGACGGCCTGGAGTCGGCGGTCACCCGCATGATGAGCAGAAACTGACGGCGAAGCGGGTTCGTCCGAGCGTGGGGTCCGCACCAGACCGTATCACGATCCGAAAGTGTCTCGAGTTCATTCTGAGACATGGGTCTCCGAACGGAAAGCCCGTTCATGGCGGGGCGAGGCCCCCGAACCATCCGTGCGATCGGGCGCCGCTGTCTCGGAGGTGTCTCGGGTTTTGCGTCGGGTGTCTTGCGTTCTGCGTGGGGCTGATATAAAAAAACAGTTAAATCAGACTCTTAATGAAATAATGGATGCTGGAATGCTGGCACGGCTTTTGAATCCGAAAGACAAGCATGAGCCCCCGAGGATTCCGGAGTCCCCATGAGACCGTGTGATGAAAGCCTGGCCAAGACCCTCGAGATGACGGCCTCCATGCTCTCCCTGGCGGACGAAGGGGACAGGGCCAGGGAGGATCGGGGCTGCGGCATCCTCTACGGGGTTCTTCGGGACTCCGCCTACAAGATTCGGCGTCTCGCGGAGCAGGAGCGTGAAGCGCATCGTCGAAAAGGCTGGTGGCGGGATGACCCGTGAGGTTGACAATGGCCCCGGAACCATGGATGGGTTTTCTGTTGTGACTTCCCGGCGTCGGGGTTCGCGGGCGGCTGAGCGGGTCCCTGCGAGGCCGCCAACCATGAGAAGAGAGGAGGACTACCATGGCCGAGTTCGAGTGCGGCAACTGCGGTCACCGCAAGGAAGAGCGGTGCAAGCCCCGGACGTGTCCGGCGTGTGGAGAGAAGAAGACCTTTGAGAAGAAGGATGCGTGATCGCGTCCAGACGAAAAAGGAGGACAGAGATGAGCAACACGGAGCAGAACCTGTTGGAGGCCTTCGCGGGCGAGTCCCAGGCCAACCGCAAGTACCTCGCCTTTGCCAGGCAGGCGGACAAGGAAGGACATCCCCAGGTCGCCAGGCTCTTTCGGGCGGCGGCCGAGGCGGAGACCGTGCACGCCCACGCCCATTTGAGGGCCCTGGGCGCGATCCACGGGACTGAGGAGAACCTCCGGGAGGCCGTGGGCGGTGAGACCCACGAGTTCAAGGAGATGTACCCCGGCATGATCGAAACCGCCCAGGCGGAGGGAAACAAGGCCGCCGAACGGTCGTTTCGGTATGCCAACGAGGTGGAGAAGGTTCACGCCGGCCTCTACCAGAAGGCCCTCGATAGCCTGGGCTCCCTGGAGGAAACGGATTACTTCGTCTGCTCGGTCTGCGGCTACACCGTGGAACAGGAACCGCCCGAGACCTGCCCGGTCTGCGGCGCCAAGGCAAAGGCCTTCTTCAAGGTCGACTGAGCCGCACTCCCGCGCGGCAGAGGGCGAGGGGAGGAGGAACCCATGAGCACACCCGAGGAAATGTACCAGTGTCAGACCGTGAACTGCGGCTACATCTACGATCCCGACCGCGGGGATCGCAAGGGAAAGATTCCCAAGGGCACACGCTTCGAGGATCTGCCGGACGACTGGAAGTGCCCGGTCTGCGGAGCGGGCAAGAGGATGTTCAAGCCCCTGGCCGGTCCGGGCTCGGTTGCAGAGGAAGGCCGGGGCTAGTTTCCGGGGCCCGGTTTCCCGGTGTTCTTGATTGACAACGGGAGGGGGAGGCTATAATATCAGGAATAATTCCTGATAAGAGGTGCCCGGTATGGAACCGAAACGTCAGCGGATGACGAGCCAGCGAAGCGTCATCCTGGAGGAGCTGCAGCGCTGTCACGATCATCCCACGGCGGATGAGATATACGAAAGGGTCCGCAAACGGCTGCCCAGGATCAGCATGGGGACCGTGTACCGCAACCTCGACGTCCTGGTCTCCAGCGGGCTGATCCGGAAGATCGGTCCCGACTTCCCCCAGATGCGGTTCGACGGGAACACGCGGGATCACTATCACATGACCTGCATCGGGTGCGGCCGTGTCGAGGACATGGGGATCCCGCCCCGGGACGACACCGTTTCACAACTCGAGACGGCGCTGGGAAACCTGACCAAGTACGGGGTGTTCGGCCACAAACTCGAGTTCTTCGGGCTCTGTCCGGAATGCAGGGAGCAGAAAGGCCACCTGCTGGAGGAGGCCCGGGCAACGCCACTGCCGGAGGAGGAGCAGGATCATGGAGCTGAAGGGGAGTAAGACCGAAAAGAATCTTCTCACCGCGTTTGCGGGAGAGTCCCAGGCCCGCAACCGGTACACCTACTTTGCCGGCCAGGCCAAGAAGGACGGATACGTTCAGATATCCCACATCTTCGAGGAGACCGCCAACCAGGAGAAGGAACACGCCAAGCGGCTCTTCAAGTTCCTGGAAGGCGGCGAGGTCCAGATTCAGGCCGCCTTTCCGGCCGGGGTGGTCGGGACCACCCTGTCCAATCTGGAGGAGGCGGCGGCCGGCGAGAACTACGAGCACACCGAGATGTACCCGGGGTTTGCCGAGGTCGCCCGCGAGGAGGGGTTTGCCCGGATCGCGGACGTGTTCGAGCGGATCGCCGTGGCCGAGAAGCAGCACGAGAAGCGATACCGGGCCCTCGCCGGCAACATCGAGGCCGGGAGGGTGTTCGAGCGGGAAACGCCGGTGGTCTGGCGGTGCCGCAACTGCGGGTATCTCCACGAGGGAACCGGGGCCCCGGACCCCTGTCCGGCCTGTGAGCACCCCCAGGCCCACTTCGAACTCTTGGGTGAAAACTACTGAGGCGAAAGGAGAAGGAACATGGCCAGCAAGCTCGAGATTTACAAGTGCGACGTGTGCGGAAACATTGTGGAGGTGCTCCACGGGGGGCAGGGAGAGCTGGTCTGCTGTGGACAGCCCATGAAGCTGTTCAAGGAGAACACGGTGGACGCGGCCAAGGAAAAGCACGTGCCCGTGGTCGAGAAGACCGCGGACGGCTTCAAGGTGACGGTGGGCGAGGTGGCCCATCCCATGGAGGAGAAGCACCACATCGAGTGGATCGAGCTCGTCGCGGACGGAAAGGCCTATCGGCAGTTCCTCGAGCCTGGCGCCGCCCCCGAGGCCGTGTTCGAGATCGATGCGGGGAAGGTGACGGCGAGGGAGTACTGCAACATCCACGGCCTGTGGAAGAACCAGGGCTAGAGCACCGGAGGTGAAGCAATGGGCGAGTGGAAGTGTCAGGAATGCGGATACACCATGAGCGCGGATGCGCCGCCAAAGACCTGTCCTCAGTGCAGAAAGGACTGCGAGTTCGTGGACGTCTCCTGCTACATTCCCGACTGTGGGAACACGGGGCAGGATCCGCGGCTCAAGTAACAGGCCCGAGGGCCGCACGGCCCGTGTGGAGCGATGGTCGATCCCGAGGGCGTTTCACTGAAACGGGCTTCCGGTTCGAAACGCTCCATGCGGGTGGAGATCACCGGAGGTGAGCCATGGCCAGGGCCCTGGTTGTGTATACCACGAGGAGTGGCGAGACCAAGCGCATCGGCGAGCTGATCGCCGAGGGCATCCGCATCGGCGGGGCCGAGACGGACGTCGTCAACGTGACCGAGATCGAGAAGGAGCAGGATCTCGAAGGCTACCAGGCCTACGTGTTCGGATCGGCCACCTACCACGGGGACATGATGCAGGGCATGAAGACCCTGCTCTTTCTGGCCGAAAAGGCCGGGCTGGAGGGGAAGACCGGGGGGGCCTTCGGGGCGTTCGGCTGGAGCGGAGAGGCGCTGGGCCGGATCTACGACACCATGAAAAACATCTTCAAGATGGACGTGGTCAAGGAACCCCTTCGCCTCAAGGCCGCCTCGCTGGGCGGTGGAGCCACCATGGCCCAGGACTACGGCAGGGAGATCGCGAAGAGGATCGTCTAGGATCCCTGGTCGCGACAGGACCATTTCAAAACAACCCCAAAGGCGACCCATACGCCAAAGGAGGAACGTCATGACCACACCGCAACACTGCCCGGGTTTCGACAGCTTCAAGCATCTGACCTCATTCGTCTGCAAATGCCCCAGCTGCGGAAAGGAGAAGGAGATCTTCTCGGACGAGTTCGAGAAGAAGCACACCTGCAGCCAGTGCAAGCAGGAGATCGACTTCACCCAGTGCTCCCTCGAGGCCGAGGGCGGTTCCTCCGAAGGGTTCAGCAAGTGATTGATCGGGCTCACCCCTCCCGTCGGGGCGCGGGTGGGGTGACCCTATACCGGTTTTCGGAGATGCGGAAAGGAACGTGTGAACATGGCCGGTTTTGAGTACGATATCACGAAACATGGTGCTGAAGCGTTCAGCCGTGTGGCCTATTTCTGCTCGGAAAAGGGAGAGTGCGGAGTGGAAGAGGTTTCGGCGGATCAGCTGCAGGTCATGAGAGACATCCTCAACAACCGGGGGGCCGAAGGCTGGGAGCTGGTTCAGCTCTTCTTCGGGCAGGAGGGCGTGGTAGGGTTCTGGAAGCGGCCCCGCTAGGGTGGAATTTCGGATTGCGGACGTCACTCCGCCTGGGAGAAAAAAGTCTTGAAGGGCGGTTGAATTCCCGATATTAATAGTAATAGTTATCAATAAGGATCCGACGCTGTTGAATTCCAAGAACGGGACGCACGAAGCGCTCCCAAGGAGGTTATCCATGACGGAGAAAACCAGCAAAGACAAGAAGAAAAAGGAAGCAGCGGGCCTCAACCCGCGCGACGTCACCATCTGTGACGCCACAGCGCAGATGCTGGCCAAGGCCGATAGAGACGGTGTGGAAACGGCCTTCCACCGGGCGGCGACCATGAAGGCCTGTCCCATCGGCGCGAACTCGGCCTGCTGCAAGCACTGCTCCATGGGGCCCTGCCGGCTGAACGCCAACGATCCCTACGGCAAGGTGGGGGTCTGCGGCGCCACCATCGACACGATCCAGGCCCGAAACTTCGGCCGGATGGTGGCCAGCGGCGCGGCCGCCCACACGGACCACGGCATGGCCATGCTCGATCTGTTCCGGGATGTGGTCAACGGTCACATCCAGGACTACGAGGTCAAGGACCCCATCAAGCTGGAGGAGGTGGCCACCGAGTTGGGCATCGAGACCGAAGGCCGCAGCGTCAAGGAGATCGCCCTGGATCTCTACCACGAGCTGGAACGGACCTACGTGGCCGTGGAGGGGGAGATCCCCTTTGCCAAGCGGGTCCCGGAGAAGACCCTCGAGACCTGGCGGAAGCACGGCGTGGTGCCCCGCGGGGCCATGCGGGAGATCATGGAGATCATGCACCGAACCCACATGGGCGTGGACCAGGAGTACGAGAACATCACCAAGCAGTGCTCCAGGACCGCCCTCTCGGACGGCTGGGGCGGCTCCATGGTGGCCACGGAGATCTCGGACATCCTGTACGGGACGCCCACTCCGGTGCGGGCCGAGGTGAACATGGGCTGCCTCAAGGAGAACGAGGTCAACATCATCATCCACGGCCACGAGCCGAACCTGTTCGAGTCCATGCTGGACTCGGTGAACGACGCCGGCCTGATCCAGGCCGCCAAAGAGGCCGGCGCCGAGGGGATCAACCTGGTCGGCATGTGCTGCTCGGGGGCGGAGATGCTCTCCCGCCACGGGATCCCGCACGCCGGTAACTTCATGTCCACAGAGTCCATCCTGGTGACGGGCGCCGTGGACGCCATGGGCGTGGACGTCCAGTGCATCAAGCAGGGCCTGGCCAAGGTGGCCGACTGCTACGGAACCAAGCTGTTCACCACGAACCCGCGGTGCCACATCGAGGGCGTGGAGCACATCGAGTTCCACGAGCACACCCCCCGGGACTGCACGGACGCCATCGTGGAGAACGCCGTCGTGCGGTTCAAGAACCGGACGGCCGCCGTCGAGATCCCGAACATCCGCAACATGGGGGTCCACGGGTTCTCGCACGAGTACATCAACTACATGCTGGG
>CAYUBQ010000026.1:0-53010 GCA_964443135.1 uncultured Desulfobacterales bacterium
ACAGGAGCTTGTTCTCGAACGGCAGGTTCAGCTTCTTGTAGTCGCCGCTCTTCCAGCCCTTCTCCGTGGCGTAGGCGACCATCTCCTCCCAGAGCTCGTCGGTCACCCCCTGGTCCGACCGCTTGACGAACCGGCCGTTCTCGTCCAGCCGGGCGTTCCCGTACTCGTTCACGTCCACTCCCCAGGTGATCATCTGGAGGGCGGTGGCCACGTTCGCCTTGGTGGTGCGCGTCTCCGCGGCGATGCGCCGGAGCCGCTCCGAGTCGTTGCCGGACGTGCCGTGCTGGGCGCCGTTCACCTCGTACCGGGCCAGGGCCTCGTGGATCTCCGCCGTGAGCTCCACCTGGATCCCGGCCTCGCTGTCCTGGATGCCGTGGGTGGTGCCGTTGTTCAGGGCGATCCAGTCGGGAAAGATGTCGTGGGCGTTCAGCCCCCGAATCAGGAAGAGGGCCTCCTCCACCGTGGAGATCCCCTGTGATCCCTTGATCTCCCCCACCTCGGTCTCGTACCCGGCCCAGGCGGGGATGTAGGGGTTCAGGGCGATGCTGGCGAGGAGGTTCTCGTCGTCCGGGAGGTGGGAGGCGTCCACGGCGATGGACGTGATGCCGGCGTCGAACATGGTGGGGATCTCCACCCTGGCCGCTTCCACGTCCTCGGCCTTCTTGATGCCGTAGTGATCCGCGTGCACCGCCACCGGCACCGTGATGCCCAGCTCGTTGCACAGGGCGTCCACCTGGCGGGCGATGTTCCAGTAGTTGACCGCACAGTAGGCGTTGGCCCCGCCCTCGCTCTTGGCGATCTCGATGATGATCGGTGAGTTCGCCCGGTGGGCCGCGAGCAGGGACCCTCGAATCACCAGGTGGTTGCGGCCGTTGGCCGCGATCGCGATGGCCCCTCCTTTGGCGATCATGGCCCGGTCGATGACCTTTCCGCTCACGATGAGGGCCTTGGAGTTGGGAAACAGGCGTGCGATATTGGGCGGCCGCCCGATGTCGAGGGCCTTTTCGAAGTCCCTCCGGGCGCTTCCATCCGTTGATGACATGGGGTACCTCCTGTTCAGTTCCGTGATAACGCATTGTTATGCCAACGTTCCGGCCCTGTCAAGGATCAATGCTCCGCCGGCTTGACCGGGTACGGCCCTTCGCCTATACTCGCACGAAAAGCCTCACGATCCCCGATTTCACAGCGGCGCCGCTGCCTCCCCAGGGCCCGCGCCCGATGGGAGTATAACGGATGACCGGCCCGATCGCGATCCCCCGGGCTCCTCCGGAGCCCCTGGGAAGACTCTGTCGAGAGCTTTGCCACCTGCGTCCTTGTGGTGCTTGACGGCCCTCCGCGAGTCGTTACCGTATTGGAAGGGGAAATCCCGTCCTGTCTCAGTCGCCGTGCCGGGGATCGGTGCGCTGCGCCGGCAAGGAGCGGTTCATGCGCCGCTGGATGGCCGATCCCTGCAACCGCGTTCACACTGAATCGGCGGCCCCCGCCCGCGAGCGGTGGCGACCGCCGGGGAAGGGCGCCCGGCCCTTGGCCGACCCGCCGAACCGCAAATCGTGGGGACCCCTCGGACCGGCCTCCCTGGTGTTCGGACACCTGGGCCTTTTTGTGGGAGGATACGCGGCCCTGGGGCCCGGTTTTCTCGCCGTGGTCCTTGGCTTTCTGGGGGCGAGGCGGGCCCAGTGGGGCTCCCTGGCCGGGCTCGTCCTGGGCGTGGGCGTGCTCGTCTATGTTAACCTCTTCGGCCTCGGCCTGCTCCGCCCGCCGCTCGAAGGGGACCGGCGTCACCTGGTCCGGTCCCTGGAGTGGGCCAACCGGGCCTACGGCCACGTCGACGTCGAGAACCTCCGGGGGACCGAGCTCTCCAGCCTGCTCCACACGGCCCTGGAGGAGGCCCGAATGGTGGACGCGGAGCGGATCGACGCCCGGGTCCCGGGGTTTGCGGCCCGGTTCGAGGAGGACTACCGGCACGGCCTCGAGCTCATGATTCGAGGGGCCGAGACGGGCGATCGTGAGGCCTTTGGGCGGGGCGCGCGTCTCCTCGACCAATGGACGGCGTGGAGCGGCCGGCGCCGGGAAGCCCTCGAGCGCCTGAGGGGGGAGATCCCCCCCTTCGCGGCCTTCGTCGGGATCATCCCCGGTTAAGAGGTCGCTCCCGGGGTCTGCGGGAGCAGCCCTTCACCGACACCGTCACAGACACAGACACCGGGTTTCCCATGTCAAAGCGCGGAAGAGGATACTGGCCGGACGAGTACATCGCCAAGCGGCGCACGGCCTCCGAGGCGATCGGCATGATCCGCCGCGGCCAGCGGGTGTTCACCGGCTCCTCCTGCGGCGAGCCCCAGGCCCTGGTCCGCGAGCTGGCCGCTCGCTCCCCGGGGTTCTCGGACCTGGAGATCGTGCGCCTCCTGAGCCTCGAGACCATCCCCCTCACCATGATGGCGGACCAGTCCGCCTGCCAGACCCTGAACCTGCGCACCTTCTATCTGGGATCGGCCAAGCCTCGGGCGCTTTCGCGCCACAAGCGATTCCTCACCCCCATGAACCTGTCCGCCGTGCCGCGGCTCTTCCTGACCCGACAGCTTCCCCTGCACGCGGCCCTGATCCAGGTCTCGGAGCCGGACGACTTCGGCTGGATGAGCCTGGGCGTGAGTGTGGACGTCACCCTGGCGGCCGCCCGGTCGGCCGATCTGGTCATCGCCCAGGTGAACCCGCGCATGCCCCGGGTCATGGGCCGGAGCTTCATCCACGTCCAGGACGTGGACGTCGTCGTGGAGCAGGAGGAGGAGCTGCTCACCGTGGAGAGCCCGCCCGAGGCGCCGTCCGCCGGTCTGATCGCGCGCCACGCCGCCAAGCTCATCGAGGACGGCTCCACGCTCCAGATCAGCCTGGGGGCCACCCCTCAGGCGCTCCTGGCCGGCCTGGCGGACAAAAACGACCTGGGCGTCCACACCCAGTTCCTGAGCGACGGGATCATGAGCCTGGTGGCCAAGGGCGTCATCACCAACCGGAGGAAGGGGTTCAACGAGGGCAAGCTCGTGGCGAGCGGGGCCATCGGGTCCCGGGACCTCTACGAGTTCCTCCACGACAACCCGGGCATCGAGTTCCACCCCTCCGACGTGGTGAACGACCCGGGCGTCATCGCCCGCCACGACCGGATGGTGGCCATCAACATGGCCATGGCCGTCGACCTCACCGGCCAGGTCTGTGTCGACGCCCTTCCCTACAACCTCTTCTCCGGAGTCAACGGGATCATGGATTTCGTGCGCGGCTCAGGCCAGTCGCCGGGCGGGAAGAACATTCTCATGCTGTTCTCCACCACCATGGACGGCAGGAGCAGCCGGATCGTCCCCTCCATCAACGACATGCCGGTGGTGGTGCCCCGGGGCGACGTCCAGTACATGGTCACCGAGTACGGCGTGGTGAACCTGTTCGGGAAGAGCCTCCAGGAGCGCGCCATCGCCCTGATCAGCGTGGCCCACCCCGACTTCCGGGACGAGCTGTTTCACGAGGCCCGGGAGCGAGGCCTCCTGGGACAGGAGCGCACCCTGGCCGAGAGCATCCGGAGCGTCTATCCCCTCAAGATCGAGGAGACCCGCGAGCTGGGGGGACACCGGATCCTCTTCCGCCCGGCGCGCCCCACGGACGAGCGAAGCATCCAGGAGCACTTCTACAACATGGATCGCCGGGACGTGGTCCGCCGCTTCATGCACGAGAAGACCGCCTTCTTCCGGGAGGACGTGGCCGGGGTCTTCCAGGTGGACTACATTCACGACATGGCCATCGTGGCCGTGATCGGGGATCCGGGCTTCGAGCGGGTCGTCGCCGTGGGGGGCTACTTTCTCGAGCCGGCCACCAACACGGCCGAGGTGGCCTACAGCGTGGACCGGGAGTGGCAGGGCAAGGGAATCTCGGAGATCATCCAGAAGAAGCTGCTGGAGACCGCCCGGGAGCACGGGATCACCGGGTTCAGGGCCTACACGGACCCCGCGAACCGGGCCATGATCCGGCTCTTCAAGAAGCTCCCCTACCGGGTGACCACGTCCTACGAGGGGGACATGGTGGTCCTGGAGGCCCGGTTCGACCGGCCCAGGGAGGGCTGAGATCTTGCGGCGGAGGGCCTTTTGCTTCATCCCCCGCTGCCGTGCTATGATGACTCGATCGCACGGCGCCGCTTCACGAAAACCGAGTCCGGGCGCCGGACATCTCAGGGAAGGAGACCGAGACATGGAAGAGGACATCCGGAAGTACGATGCCCACTTGGAGGAATACAAGAAGGAGGCCTACGTCAGCGGCTGGGACGCCTACCGGGAGATGCATGCCCGCTCCCTCGAGGAGCCCGAGGCCTTCTGGGCCGAGCAGGCCGAAAACTACCTCACCTGGGAAAAGCCGTGGGAGCGCGTGCTCCGCTACGACCTCGAGGAGGCGAGAATCGAGTGGTTCGGCGGCGGCGTCCTCAACGCCTCGACCAACTGCCTGGACCGGAACCTGGAGAAGCTGAGGGACAAGCCGGCCTACCACTGGGAGGGCGACGACCCCGACGAACGGAAGACCGTGACCTACGGGGACCTCTACGACCGGGTCAACCGGATGGCCGCCGTGCTCAAGGCAAAGGGCGTGGGCAAAGGGGACCGCGTGGTCGTCTACATGCCCATGATCGTGGAGCTCCCCGTGACGCTCCTCGCCTGCGCGCGGATCGGTGCCGTCCACAGCGTGGTCTTCGGCGGGTTCAGCGCCGAGGCCCTTGCCAACCGGATCCAGGACTGCGGCGCCCGCATGGTGGTCACGGTGGACGGAGGGTTCCGGGCCGGGAAGCGCATCCCTCTCAAGCAGAACGTGGACGAGGCCCTCGAGAGCTGCCCGGACGTGGAGACCGTGATCGTCTTCGACCGGGCCGGCCTGAACCCCGAGCTGGACCCCTCGCGGGAGGTCTGGTGGCACGATGCCGTCGCGGACGACTCGCTCCCCGACCACGTCCCCCCCGAGCCCATGGACGCCGAGGACCCCCTGTTCATCCTGTACACGAGCGGGAGCACCGGCAAGCCCAAGGGCGTGGTCCACACCCACGGGGGGTACCTGCTCTTCGCGGCCATGACCACCCGGCTGACCTTCGACCTCAAGGACGACGAGGTGTTCTGGTGCACGGCCGACATCGGCTGGGTCACCGGACACACTTACGGGGTCTACGGCCCCCTGATCAACGGGTTCACCAGCGTGCTCTACGAAGGCGTACCGAACCACCCGGATTTCGACCGCTACTGGGCCGTGGTGGAGCGATACGAGGTGGCCAAGTTCTACACCGCCCCCACGGTCATCCGGGCCCTGGCCAAGGAGGGGCACGAGCACGTGGAGAAGCACGACCTCTCCAGCCTCAAGCTCCTGGGATCCGTGGGCGAGCCCATCAACCCGGAGGCCTGGCGCTGGTATTACCACTGGGTGGGACGCGACTGGTGCCCCATCATGGACACCTGGTGGCAGACCGAGACCGGCGGGCACATGATCACCCCCCTTCCCGGGGTGACGGCCATCAAGCCCGGATCGTGCTCCTTCCCCTTCTTCGGCGTGGACCCGGTCATCCTGGACGACGTGGGGCAGGAGGTGAAGTACCCCGACCAGGAGGGCGTGCTCTGTATCCGCAAGCCCTGGCCCGGCATCGCCCGCACGGTCTACGGGGACCACGAGCGTTTCAAGGACACCTACTTCAGCCAGGCGCCCGGGATGTACTTCACCGGGGACGGGGCCAAGAAGGACGAGGAAGGGTACTACTGGATCATCGGCAGGATCGACGACGTGATCAACGTCTCCGGTCACCGGCTGGGAACCGCCGAGATCGAGTCCGCCCTGGTGCTCCACGACAAGGTGGCCGAGGCCGCGGTGGTGGGCTTTCCGCACGAGCAGAAAGGCCAGGGGATCTACGCCTTCGTCACCCTGAACAGCGGCGTTGCCAAGTCCGACGATCTGAAGCAGGAGCTGGTCAAGCTCGTCCGTTCGGAGATCGGGCCCATCGCCACCATCGACGTCCTCCAGTGGGCCGACGCGCTTCCCAAGACCCGCAGCGGAAAGATCATGCGACGGATCCTCCAGAAGATCGCGGCCGGCAAAGCGGACGAGATCGGGGACACGTCGACCATTGCGGATCCCTCCGTGGTGGCTCAGCTCATCGAGGCGCGGGGAGAGGCCTGATCCATTGATCCTCCCGCACGGTGCAGGACCGGGGAGGAAACGGGCACCCCGCATCGTGAGGCGCGCATGCGCTTCCTGGACAAAGAGGGTGTTCCCTTTGATGTGCGGACCGGCTGCGACGACGACCTGCCGGGGCTCTGCGCCATGTACGACGGCTTCTCCCCCAAGGGCAAGTTCCAGGGGGTCCCGCCCGTGGAGCAGAACGCCTGCCGGGAGTGGATCGGGAACCTGACCCGCCGCGGCCTGGGCTTCCTGGCGCTCCGGGGGGACCGGGTCGTCGGCCATCTGGTGGTCATCCCGGACCCCGGCCGGATGGACGGCGAGTACCTCATCTTCGTGGATCAGAAGGAGCGAAACCGGGGTGTGGGAACCCGGCTCACGGAGGCGGCCCTGGAGTACGCCCGGGAGCTGGGCCTGCAGAGCCTCTGGTTGACCGTGGGTACCTACAACTTCCCGGCCATCGCGCTCTACCGGAAGTTCGGGTTCCGGTTCTCCGAGGGGGACCGGTTCGAGAGCGAACGCACCATGCGCTTGGACATACGAGGAAACCCATGACTCTGAAGGTGGGCATCATACGGGACGAGCGATATCTGGAGCACAAGACCGGGCACATCCACCCCGAGCACCCCAGCCGCCTCCAGGCCGTCCACCGGATGCTCGACCAGGGCACAGGGGCCGGCCTCATCGACATGGAGGCCGAGATGGCCACCATGGAGCAGCTGGAGCTGGTGCACACGCCCGCCCACATCAAGAAGGTGCTGAAGACCGCCGACCAGGAGTTCACGAGCCTGGCACCGGACACCCCTGCGAGCTCCAAGACCTATCTGGCCGCATGGCTCGCCGCCGGGGGCTGCATCCGCGGCCTCGAGGCCATGCTCTCGGGGACGTGCGACGCCTGCTTCGCCCTGGTCCGTCCCCCGGGGCACCACGCGCTGCCCAACCGGGTGTCCGGCTTCTGCATCTTCAACAACCTGGCCGTCACGGCCCGGTTCGCGACCCAACGCTACGGGTTCGAACGCATCCTCATCGTGGACTGGGACGTCCACCACGGCCACGGGCTGAACGACCTTTTTTACCGGGACCCGAACGTCTTTTACTTCTCCACCCACGACACCCTGCTCTACCCCCACAGCGGCGACTGGACCGAGACCGGGGAGGACGAAGGGGAAGGGTACACCGTGAACATCCCCCTTCCCCGCGACCTGGAGGACGACGACATGGTCGACCTCTACCGGGGCGTCCTCCCCCCCGTGGTGCGGCGCTACCAACCCCAGCTCATCCTGGTGGCCGCCGGTTTCGACGGGCACCGGGACGATCCGGTGGGGCGGAGCCGCCTGACCGAATCGGCCTACGGGGAGCTGACCCGGCTGATGCTCGCGCTCCGGAGGAAGGCACAGGGCATACCGCTCCTCCTCGCCCTGGAGGGGGGATACGACCCGCCGTCCCTCGCGAGATCGGTCCGGGAGGTCCTGCGGGCCCTGAGCGGGGAAGAGGCGGAGACGGCTCTCGAAAAGGAGCCCTCAGCGCGGGCGCGGGAGCTCCTGGACCAGGCCCGGGAGATCCACGGACGTTACGGGGTCTGGACGGATTAGGGCCTTGCTCATGTGAATTCGGGAGCGGAGGAAGGCCACGGCCTCCAGAGCCGGCCGCTCCTCTGCTGGGTTGCGGGCGTCAGCCCGCCTTAGAGGAACCGAAGGGCTCTACGGCCTCCGGCCCTTAGGAACCACGAGCCACGAACCACGATTCACGAACCACGAACCACGAACACGGCCCCACCGAGGTTCCCATGATCAAGGCCAGAGTTCCCGCGGAAAACCCGGACGCCAACCTGGACGCCTACGAGGGAACGCGAAACCGCTTTTCCTGGGCGGAGGAGGAAAAGCGGTACGGTATCGACGGGGCCGCCCGAATCAACGTCGTGTCCGAGTCCGTGGACCGGTGGGCGGGGGACCCCGAGACCGCCGACCGCCCCGCCCTGGTCTTCGAGCAGGGTGGCGCGGTGCACACCTACTCCTACAGGAGGCTCCAGGAGGACTCCTGCCGGTGGGCCAACCTGTTCCACAGCCACGGGCTCCAGCCCGGGGAACGGCTCTTCATCTTCCTCCCGGCCTGCCCGGAGACCTACCTGGCCATGGTCGGCTGCGCCCGGCTCGGCGTGATCTTCTGCAACCTCTTCTCCACGAGCACCTATGGTGAGATGGAGGTCCGCATACGAAACGCCCGACCCGCGGCCATTCTCACCCATCCGGACCTGGCGGAGCAGCTCCCTGCGGACGCCATGGAGGGCGTGCGCCGGGTGTTTCTCATCCGGGAACCCCTTCCGGGGGCCCTCCCCAACGAGGTCCTGGTGAAGGACCGGGCCGGCCGGATGCCGTCCGAGTTCGAGAACCGCCGGCTGCCGTGGAGGGCGCCCTTCTACCTGAACTACACCTCGGGCTCCACGGGAACGCCCAAGGGGATCGTCCATGCCCACCGGGACCTGCTGGGCATGGGAGCCACCGCCCGGTACGTGCTCGATCTGGCCCCGGGCACCCTCCTCTGGACCGAGGCGGATCCCGCCTGGGTCACCGGCACCGTGTACGGGGCCTTTGCGCCCTGGCTGTGCGGCGCCACCACGCTGGTCCAGGGGGACCCGTTCAGCGCCTCCAACCTGTACCGGACCCTGGAGAAGCACGGGGTGGAGGTCTGGTACACGACGCCCACCACCATCCGCCGCCTCGTGGAGGAGGGCGAGGATTTGCCCGGGCGGTACGACCTGTCCCGGCTGCGCCACGTGGCCACGGTGGGCGAGCCCCTGGTGCCGGATCTTTTCTACTGGGGTCTCCGGAACCTCGGGCACTCTCTCCACGACACCTGGTGGATGACCGAGACCGGCATCGTCTGCCTGGCCAACTTTCCCTCCATGGACGTCAAGCCCGGCGCCATGGGCAAGCCGGTTCCCGGCCTCGAGGCGGCCGTGCTGGACGAGGAGGGGGAGCCCGCCCCCTCCATGACCATGGGGGAACTGGCCATCCGCCTGGATTGGCCGGGGCTCATGTGCGCGCTCTGGGGCGACGAGGAGCGCTACGAGCAGTACTTCCGGGTCCCCGGCTGGTTCCTCACCGGAGACATGGCCCTCCGGGACGACGAGGGGTACTACTACCACCAGGGAAGGACCGACGACCTGATCAAGGTGGGCGGGATCAAAATGATCGGACCCTACGAGATCGAACACGTCCTTTACATGCACCCGGCCGTGGCCGAGGCGGCGGTCATCTCCAAGGGCGGGGACCCGGGCTCGGGGAAGTCGACGGTCAAGGCCTTCATCGTGCTCAACCCCAGTTTCTCCCCGTCGGGCCGCCTGGCCCAGGAGATCCGGGCCTTTCTCCGGGCCAACCTGTCCGGGGAGATCGTGGTGCGGGACATCTCCTTCATCGACGGCATCCCCAAGACCCGGAGCGGCAAGATCCTGAGACGGGTCCTCCGGGCCAAGGAGCTGGGCCTCCCCGGGGGGCAGCCCCTGAACCTCCAGGACTGAGGAGAAAGGACCTCGTCCCGCCGCTCCCGGACCTGCAAACGACCGGCTTTCAGGCATCTTACAAAACAAACTTGATCTTCTCCTGCTCGAGGAGCAATATGGGCACGTTTGCGCTTCGTCGACCCCCTGAAGAGGAGTGCGCCCCATGCCCATGCCCCACCTGCTCCGCTACTCGAGAAACCGAACCACCTCCGTCGAGCAGCCGACCCCCGACACCCTGCGGGCCGCCTGCCGTCTCCAGGACAACCTGTTGGAGGCCGAGGTGGAGATCACCGTCGGCCTCCCGGACCTGGACATCACGGCCGTGGAGGGCCGGATCCTCCGGGACGAGCGCGGCGTCTGCCGCTGCGGCCCGGAGGCCCTGGAAAACGCCGTGGGGGTGCGCATCGGCCCCGGTATGGCCAAGATCATCAAGGGCCTCGTGGGCGACGACTTCCCGTGCCGTCAGCTCGTCTTCATGGTGGAGGAGTGCTGCCACGGGGTGATCCTCTACTTCACCAAGGACGAGCTCCAGGCGGTCCCCGACGATGTGGATCAGGCCCGTGAGCACTTCGCGAACATGATCCGCAGGAACATCCGGCTCTACAACCGGTGCGCCGCGTTCGCCCCGGGCAGCTCCATCACCGAGGGGATCGAGCCGCCCTCCGGGGACACGCCGAGCTGACGATCGGAGGCCGACACATGCTGGGATTCCAGAGGAACAAACGCGTGGGCATCTGGACCGAGGGCCCTCACCGGCTCGTGGCCCACGGCATCCTGGACGACGACATCTACGGGCTGGAGGTCCGGATGGTGGTGGACCCCGCCACCCGGGAGGTCCGCTCCGTGGAAGGCTGGTGGAACCGCTGGACCACCCCGGACTGCCCCCTGGCGGTCGAGCGCATCCAGGATGCGGTCGGGGTGAGCATCGACGATCCGGACCTCGCGCGCAGGCTCCAGAAGACCGTGGGCAGAAAGGGCTGCCGCCACTTCGCCAACATCCTGATCGAGTGCTGCCACACGGCCCGGGAGGCGATCGACCTCCTCCGGTACGAAAAGGCGAGGGAAAGCGCCCCCGGGCTGACCTTCCCGGACTTTCTCGACCCGTCCGCGCGGACTGCGGCCGCGGGCGGGGCCGCAGAGGCCGGGCCGGCGCCTGCGGCCCCCGAAGCGAGCGCAACGGGAGGAACCCTCGCCGTCCGTCCGGACGACCTGACCGGCCCCTTCATCGACCTTCACGTACACACCGCCCCCGCCTCCCCCTGCAGCTCGGCGCCGGTGGACGACCTGATCCGGGAAGCCGTGCGAATCGGACTGGACGGCATCTGCCTGACAGACCACAACCACGTCTGGAGCCCGGAAGACGTGGAGGCGCTTCGGCAGAAGCACGGGTTCCTGGTGCTCCGGGGCAACGAGATCATCACGGACCAGGGGGACGTGGTCGTCTTCGGTCTCGAGCGGGACGTCCAGGGCATCACGAGGCTGGAGACCTTGCGGGAGGAGGTGCTCCGGGCCGGCGGGTTCATGATCGCCGCCCACCCCTTCCGCGGGTTTCTGACCTTCGGCGTGGACAAGCTCGGCCTGACCCCCGAGAAGGCCATGCAGCGAAAGATGTTCCAGTACGTGGACGGGGTGGAGATCCTGAACGGCAAGGTCACCGAGGAGGAGAACCGGTTCGCCGGCGAGGTGGCCCGGGGTCTCGGACGGGTCCTCACCGGCGGCAGCGACGCCCACGAGGTGGAGGAGGTGGGGCAGTACGCGACGCGGCTCGACGCCGCCGTCCGAAACGAGCAGGACCTGATCGAGGCCCTCGAGACGGGCCGGACCGCGCCGGTGGCCTTTCGCGGGGAACGATTCGACGCTCGTGCCGAAGCGAGCCCTGAGCCGGGCCCGACGCGGACGGCGTGCACCCAAAAGGAGAACGGGACATGAACGACAAGACCGACTGGGAACCGATCATTCGGAAGATGGAACGGCTGCTGAGACTCCGGTCGTTCCCCGTCGCCTTCAAGATGCTGGAGTCGAAGGAGGACCTCCAGGAGGTCCCCTTTCTGAGGAGGCCGCCCCAGGGCATGACCCTGTGCCAGATGATCAACCTGGTGCGCAACTTCGACTGGACCGTGGGCGCGGACAACGACAACTTCGCCCTGCCCTCCTGCCCCGCCATGCTGGGACTCCGTGACAAGCCCGCGGTTTACAAGGACGGCACCTTCCGGAGCATCGTCTGGGTCAAGAGCCGGGAGGACGGAAAGAGGTACGAGGAGGCCATCCCCCACCTCCCCCTCGACCGGTACGAGGCGGTGGTCATGGCCCCCCTGGTCTACAACCCCTTCGAGCCGGACATCGTGCTCATCTACGCCAACCCCGCGCAGATGATCCTCCTGGTCAACGCCCTCCAGTTCGAGGACTACGAGGTGATGGAGTTCTACTGCGTGGGAGAGACCTCCTGCTCGGACGCCGTGGCCCGCTGCTACCTGAACGACAAGCCCGCCCTGACCATTCCCTGTTACGGCGAGCGCCGCTACGGCCACGCCCAGGACGACGAGCTGGTCATGGCGCTGCCGGCGAGGTACGTGGAGAAGGCGGTCCGCGGCCTCGACGCCCTGTACCGCCGGGGGGTCCGGTACCCGATCAGCTACGCCGGCGCGGAGTCCGACATTCTGGCTCTCCTGCCCCCGGCCTACAACCGGCTGGAGTACACGGCCGAAGAGATCCGGGGAGAGGGCAGGGACAACCGGCTGCTCCTGGGGGTGACCGGAGGCATCGCCAGCGGCAAGAGCACGGTGTCCGCCATGCTGGAGGAGCTGGGGTCCCCCATCGTGGACTTCGATCAGCTGGCCCGGGAGGTGGTCGAGCCCGGGGAGCCCGCCTACGACCGGATCGTGGGCTACTTCGGCAGCCAGGTGGTCGCGGAGGACGGGACGCTCGACCGGAAGGCCCTGTCGGACGTCGTGTTCAAGGACATGGAGAAGAGGAAGAAGCTGGAGTCCTTCACCCACCCGGCCATCTTCGAGCGCTTCGCCGAGCGGGTGAACGCCATTGCGGCCCGGGACCCGAACGCCGTCATCCAGGTGGCCGTGCCCCTTCTCCTGGAGCTCAACCTCCAGTACATGTTCCACAAGATCCTCGTGATCCACATCCCGGCCGAGGAGCAGGTGCGGAGGCTGGCGGAGCGGGACGGGATCTCGCCCGACGAGGCGGCCAACATCTTGAAGGCCCAGCTCCCCATCGACGAGAAGACCGGTTACGCGGACTTCGTCATCGACAACCGGGAGACGCGGGAGGAGACCCGTCGGCAGGTGGAGGAGCTCTGGGACCGGTTGCAGGAGCTCCAGCGGGGAGGAAAGGAGACGACATGAACGGGGAGACCCTGGAACTGAAACCGGCGGACCGGATCGAGGTCGTGGTCCTGGCGGACAACTACGCGGACCTGCTCCTGGAGAGCACCGAGACCGTCACCCGCCCGCCCAAGGCCCGGGACGGGCTGGTGTTCGAAGACACCCTGGTGGCCGAGCACGGCCTCTCCCTGCTGGTGCGGGCGTCGTGGAATGGAGAGACCCGGGAGGTGCTTCTGGACGCAGGCTACAGCTCCGTGGGCGTCCCCCACAACCTGGACCGCCTGGGGATCTCCCTGGAGCGGGTGGAGGCCGTGGTGCTGAGCCACGGGCACATGGACCACACGGGGGCCCTCTCCGCGGTGCTGGAAAGAATCCCGAACCGGGTCCCCCTGGTGGCCCACCCGGACGCCTTTGCGGCGCCCAGGTACATCGCCCCGCCCGGGGCGCCCCGCATGGTCTTCCCCCGGACCCTGGTCCGGAAGAAGCTGGAGGAGATGGGGGCCGATGTGACGGCGAGCGCCTCCCCGCTGCTCCTGGCCGGCGGGAGCGTCCTCGTGACCGGCCAGGTCGAACGCACCACCCCCTACGAGCGGGGCATGCCCCACGCGGTGATGGAGCGGGACGGGGAGCTCGTCCGGGACGAGATCCTGGACGACCAGTCCATCGTTCTCTCTCTTCGCGGAAAAGGCCTGGTGGTGGTGGCCGGCTGCAGCCATGCGGGCGTCGTGAACACGGTCCGGCACGCCCGCCGCCTGACCGGGGAGGATCGCGTCCACGCGATCCTGGGCGGGTTTCACCTGGCGGACGATCCTTCCGGGGAGCTGGTGGAGAGCACCATTCGCGGGCTGGGGGAGGCCGACCCGGACCTGCTCATGCCCATGCACTGCACGGGCTGGGAGGCGGTGCACCGGATCGCCCAAGCCTTCCCCGCAGCCTTCGCCCTCAGCAGCGTGGGCACGAAGGTCACCCTGGAGGGCGCCTGAGGCAGGCGTCCCTCCCGGGATTCGTCGTTTTCGGGATGTGGGGGCGGGTATCTCGAACCGGCCGGGCGGCCGCGTTCAGACGTATTCCGGAAACTCCTCGACCGCCGTCATCACCTTGATCTCCCCGTCCACCCGTCCCCCTTCCTCGATGACGAGGCTGCGGGTGACGATGGATCCTTCCACGGAGCCTGTGGCGTGGATGGTCAGCTTCTTGTGGGCGACCACCGTGCCGACGTGCCGGCCCGCCACGGAGGCGGTCGCGGTCTGAAGATCACCCACCACGCGGCCGGACGGGGAGATGGTGAGATCGGCGCAGCGGATGTTGCCTTCCACGCTCCCCTCCACCATCAGGCGGGCGTTGCTCTGGACGTCCCCGACGAGGCGGGTGTCCTCCGCAATGAACGAGATGGCGGTCGGTTTCGCCATGCATCCTCGCGATTCGGGTTCGCCGGCGGCTGACCCTCCGAATCAGTAGTCCGGGGGCAGCTCCCTCAGCTCGGCCAGTGAAAAGACGGGGCCGTCCTTGCAGACGAACTCCTTCCCGATATTGCAGCGCCCGCACATGCCGATGCCGCACTTCATCCGGTTCTCCAGGGAGAGGATGATGTTCTCCGGGGGGAACCCCAGCTTCTCCAGCACGGGCTGGGTGAAGCGGATCATGATGGGGGGGCCGCACACGATGGCGATGGCGTTCTCCGCGCTGGTGACCTTCTCTTCCGTGATAGCGGGGACGAAGCCCACGTTGTACTTCCAGTCCGGGTCGTCCGTGGCGTCCACGGTGATGTGCGTGTCCAGGTCGTCCCGCTTCTCCCAGGCCATGAGCTCGTCCTTGTAGAGGAGCATTCCCGGGGACCGCGCGCCGTAGACCACGGTGATGTTCTCGAACCTGGAGCGGTTCTCCGGCTCCAGCATGTAGACGATGCTGGAACGGAGCGTGGTGAAGGCGAACCCGCCGCCCACGATCACCACGTTCTTCCCCTCCATTCGCTCCCAGGGGTACCAGTTCCCGAGGGGGCCCCGCACCCCCATCACGTCGCCCTCCCTCATGTTGTGCAGATGGGTCGTGACCTTGCCCACCTTGTTCACGGTGAAGGCGACGAACCCCTTCTCCGTGGGGGAGGAGGCGATACCGATGGGGATCTCGCCCTTTCCGGCGATGGAGAGCTCGGCGAACTGGCCGGGCGTGTACGCGAACCTCTCCTCGTCCTCGGGGTTGAGAAACGCGAACTTGAAGGTCTTGAGGTTCCGGTCCTCGGTCTCCGTCGTGATGCCGTCGATTCGAACCGGATAGGGAAGATACGGATTTTCCAATGGACCACCCCCTGTATCTTGGTCGTTGATCATGGTTCCCGGGGTTCGGGAGTCTCGCTCGGCACCGCCGCGGCGGCCGATCTCAGAGCGCGTTCATCCTTTCGGCCACTTCCCGGATGTCGATATTCACGGGGCAGAACTGGACGCAGCGGCCGCAGCCCACGCACTGGATTCCGTCGTCGTACTTGTCCACGTAGTACTTGAGCTTGTGCATGAACCGCTGCCGCACCCGCTCGGTTTTCCGGCTCCTCGGGTTGTGCCCGGAGCCGTGCAGGGTGAACAGCGGGAACATGCAGGAGTCCCAGTTCCGCATGCGGTCCCCGACCATGGGCAGCGTCTGCACCTCGTCCTGGATGTCGAAGCACCAGCAGGTGGGACAGAGAAAGGTGCAGGTCCCGCAGTTGATGCAGGAAAAGGCCACGTCCTCCCAGAACGGTGCCTCGTAGAGCGCGTTTACGTCCTTCTCCCGGAGCTTGTCCGTGGGGACGCGCTTCGAGCCCTTGCCGGCCACCTGGCGGGTGAGCGCCTGGGCCTGCTTCCAGGCGTCCTCGTCGGGCTCCTTTCCGCCTTTCGTCTTCTCGAGCAGGGCCTCGCCCTTGTCGGTCAGGCCCTGGGCCAGGTAAGCGTCGCCCAGGTCGTAGAGGAGCACGTCCAGGCCCTTCCGGTCGAAGGGGCCGCTCCCCGCGGAGGCGCAGAAGCAGGTCTCGCAGGGGTCGTTGCAGCCCAGGCCGACGAAGGTGGTGGCTTCGTATCGCTTCACCCAGTAGGGGTCCACGTACTCGGGAGTGTCGAAGTTCCGCCGGACCAGCTCGAACGCGTAGGCGTCGCAGGGACGGATGCCCACCACGGCCCGGGGCGGGAGCTGCTTTTTGTCCTCCTTGAGGAGGTGGGCGTCCGGCTGGTTCTCGTCCAACGTGTACTCGAACATGCGCTCCGACTGGGGCTCGGTCAGGAACTTGGGCGACATGCGCGTGTTCTGAAAGTCGAAGTTCGGCCGGGTCCCCTCCTTCAAGGGGCGGAAGTTGTGAAAGTCCCCCTCCTTGACGGGGACGTACACTTCGTAGGCGTCTTTCAACCCTTCAAGGACCCCGCCCCACTCATCCTTGCTGAATCGTTTGGCACTCATAGAACGTTCCTTTTCACGCAGGGTTTTGTGATTCCTCACGACCGGCGGTCTACCGGATGAAGTCGTTGGGATCTTCCTTGCGGTAGACGTCCAGCGGCGGCCGGGAGTCCAGGCTCAGCCCCGCCTCCCAGTCGAACAGCTCGACGCAGTCCTTGTTGAGCTTCTTGGTGAACTGCCGGACCGGAATGCCCACGGGGCACGCCCGTTCGCAGGCCCCGCAGTCCGTGCACCGGCCCGCACAGTGATACGCCCTCAGAAAGTGAAAGGTCATGGTGTCGGTGGGGTCCACGCTCTTGCCGACCCACTGAGGCTTGGACTCGTCCACGAAGCAGGTGGGGCAGTAGCAGAGCGGGCAGGCGTTCCGGCAGGCGTAGCAGCGGAGGCAGTTGGAGATGGTGCGCTCGAAGAAGTCCCAGCGCTTCCCGGGCTCCATCTGCTCGATCTTCTCCACGTCCTTGAACGCCTCCACGTCCTCCTGCTCCGGGACCTCCTCGGCCACGAGCTCGTCGTACTCCACGGGGTTCCGGTGGCGGCAGGTGGCGCAGTTGAGCTGGAGTAATCCCGCCTTGTCGAAGGTCTCCTCGTATCCGGGTCCTTTCACGGTGAACCGCTCTCCGCCCGGCTCCTCGACGACCTCGGAGACCTCGCGGTGCTTGACCGCCCGTTTGACGGCACGGTGATCGATGACGCCGGTGCAGGGCACGCCCACGATGTAGAGCTTGTCCCGGTCGGCCTGGTTCTCGATCACGTGAGTGACGATGTTCCGGGAGTTGCAGCCGGTGGCCAGGATGCCCACCTTGTCCGTCCGTCCCGTGAGGTAGTTGCAGAGGTTCAGGCCGCAGTTGCTGTCCCAATGGAGGACGTCCACGTCGGCCGGATCGCGGACCAGGACCGGTTCGTTCATCATGGGCACGGAGCCCTTCTTGTACCCGATGAACGCGTCCACGGTCCCTTCCTCGAGCAGTCGTCTCGCGATGTCGCGGATGTTCTCTGTGTATTCGATCATCATGCCACCTCGGCTCTTCCTTTGATGAGATGCTCGGCGGGCCCGGCGTCCTTGACCGCTTGAACCACCTCATTGGCCACTTGGACGAACTTCGTGGCCTCAGCCGAGGAGATCCACGAGAAGTGAAGCCTTCCGGGCTCGATGCCGATGTGCTCCAGGAGGTTTTTGAACAGGGCGAACTTGCGACGGGCGTAGTAATTACCTTCCAGGTAATGGCAGTCGCCGGGGTGTCACCCGGAGACCCAGACCCCGTCCGCACCGTGCCGGAACGCGGCCAGGAGAAACTTCGGGGAGATACGCCCGGAGCACGGCACGCGGATGACCCGGATGTTGGGCGGGTACTGGAGCCGGCTCACACCGGCCAGGTCGGCGGCCCCGTACGTGCACCAGTTGCAGAAGAAGGCCGTGATCTTCGGTTCCCAATCACTCATGCTCGTCTCCTTGCTCGTCTCGCCCCGCGGGGGTTCCCCCCCCGGGGTGAAACGGTTCGATGGTTTCGTTCGCTGCGCCTTGCGCCGGCGCGCGCGTCAAACGTCTTCGGACCCGCCGGTTCGTTGCTCCCGGGGGCCTACATCTCGTTGATCATGGTGATGATCTGGCCCGTCTCGAACCCGCGCAGGTTGATGGCGCCGGATCGACAGGAGGCCACGCACAGGCCGCACCCCTTGCACAGCACGGGGTTGATCTCCGCCCTGCCGGCGAACGGTCCCTCCTCCAGGAAGGAGGGCGCGTTGTACGGGCAGAGCGTCACGCACACCCCGCAGCTCGAGCACATGGTGGGCGTGACATACGCCACGGTGCCGCCGGTGGCGATGGTCTGTCGGGCCAGCAGGGTGACGGCCCGTGACGCGGCGGCCTGGGCCTGGGCCACGGACTCGTCGATCGGCTTGGGGTAGTGGGCCATACCGCAGAGGAACACTCCGTCGGTGGCGAACTCCGAAGGCGCCAGCTTGGCGTGGGCCTCCACGAAGAAGCCGTCCTCGTTCATGGGCACCTTGAAGAACTGCGCCAGCTGCTCGTCCCGGTAGGGCACGATGGCCGAGGCCAGGGTGAGCAGGTCGGCGTGGATGCGCACGGCCCGTCCCAGGATGGGGTCGTAGACGTCCACGGTGACGTTTTCCCCGTTCGCCCGGACCTGCGGCTTGCGGTCCAGATCGTACCGGATGAAGATGACCCCGGCCTCCCGGGCCTGCTTGTAGAGAAGCTCCCGCTCGCCGTAAGTGCGCACGTCGCGATAGAGGATGCAGACCCGCGCGTCGGGGTTCCGCTCCTTGAGGCGCAGCGCGCTCTTGACGGAGTGGGTGCAGCAGACCCTGGAGCAGTAGGGACGTTCCGGCTCCCGTGAACCCACGCACTGGATGAAGACGGCGCTCCGGGTCTTCTCGAGCGACGGGTCGTCGTCCATGAACCTGCGGTCCAGCTCCTGGTGGGTCAGGACCGCCGGGTGCTCGCCGTAGAGGTACTCCTCGGGCCGGAGCTCGGTCGCCCCGGTGGCGATCAGGGCCACACCGTGCTCCAGGGTCTCCTCTTTCCCGCCCGAGGTCAGCACCGACTCGAAGTTCCCCACGAACCCGTTCACCTGGGTCAGCTCGGTGTCCAGCCGGATGTCGATGTTCTCGTCGGCCTCCAGGCCCCCGGCCAGCTCCCCGATCTTCTCCTGGACGACCTCTCCCCGGGTGGTCCGGTCGAGGTTCAAGGCCTGCCCGCCCAGCTTGGCGCTCCGTTCCACCAGGGTGACGGGGTAGCCCTGGGCGCTGAGGCTTCGGGCGGCCACCATGCCCGAGATCCCGCCGCCCAGCACCAGGGCCCGGGGGTTGATGTCCACCCGGGCCTCCTGGAGCGGCTCCATGAGGGCCGCCTTGGAGATGGCCATGCGCACCAGGTCCTTGGCCTTCTCGGTCGCCGCCGCGGGATCGTCCTTGTGGACCCAGGAGTCCTGGTTCCGGATGTTCGTCATCTCGAACAGGTACTTGTTCAGACCGGCCGCCACCAGGGTCTCCTGGAAGAGCGGCTCGTGGGTCTTGGGGGTGCAGGCCGCCACCACGATGCGGTTCAGATCGTTGTCCCGGATCACCGCGGCCATGTTGTCCTGGGTGTCCTGGGAGCAGGAGTAGAGGTTGTCCGAGGCGAACTCCACGAAGGGAAGGTCCTTGGCGTACTCCACCACCGAGGGCACGTCCACCACGCCGGCGATGTTGATCCCGCAGCGGCAGATGAAGACCCCGATCCGGGGGCTCTCGCCCGCCACGTTTCTCTGCTCGGGGATCTCGGGCTCCCGGGTCTCGGTGTTCCGGGCGGAGGCCAGGGGCGCGCCGGCCTCGGCCGCCGCCGAGCTCGCCTCGATCACGGACTGGGGGATGTCCTTGGGACCCTGGAGCGCCCCGCAGACGTAGATTCCGTCCCGGGAGGTGGTCACGGGGGCGAAGGTGTCCGTGGCGCAGAATCGGCCGTCGGTCAGCTCCACGCCCAGCCGGCCCGCCAGCTCCACCAGCTCGGGTGTCGTCTCCAGGCCCACCGAGAGGACCACCATGTGGAAGGTCTCCTCCACGAGTTCGCCCTCCTCGGTGGTGTAGCGCAGGAGCAGGTCGTCGCTGCCCGGAATGGGCGTGACCGTGTGGATCCGGGACCGGACGAAGCGGACGCCCTGGTTGGTCTCGGCGTTGTTGTAGAACCGCTCGAAGTCCTTGCCGTGGGTCCGCATGTCCATGAAGAAGATGGTGCAGTCCAGGCCGTCGCCGGCGTGCTCCTTGGCGATGACCGCCTCCTTGATGGCGTACATGCAGCAGACCGAGGAGCAGTAGGCGTGGTCGCACTGGTTGATGTCCCGCGACCCCACGCACTGGAGAAAGGCGATCTTTTCGGGTTCTTTTTCGTCGGAAGGGCGCACCAGGTGTCCCATGGTGGGACCGGATGCCGACAGGACCCGCTCGAACTCCATGGAGGTGATCACGTTGGGGTGTCGGGCGTAGTTGTAGGTGTCGAACGCCTTCGGGTCGAACGGCTTGAACCCGGCCGACAGGATGACGGACCCCACGTTCACGGTGAAGGTCTTTTCCTCGTCCTGGAAGTTGATGGCCTCGGTGGGGCAGAACTTCTCGCAGGCCCGGCACTTGCCCTTCTGAAAGTAGATGCAGTTTGCGCTGTCGATGGCGTACTTGAGGGGGACCGCCTGGGCGTACGGCACGTAGGCCGCCTTGCGCTTCTGAAGCCCGAGGTTGTACTCGTCATTCACCTTCCTTGGACATTTTTCTGCACAGGTGCCGCATCCGATGCACTTGTCCATGTCCACGTATCTCGGATGCTGCAGGACCTCGACCTGGAAGTTCCCCTTCTCACCCTGGATGTCCTGAACCTCGGACAGGGTGAGCAACTCGATGTTCATGTGCCGGCCGACCTCGACCAGTTTGGGCGAGATAATTCACATGGCACAGTCATTGGTGGGGAAGGTCTTGTCCAGCTGGGCCATGGCCCCGCCAATGGAAGGGGATTTCTCGAGGAGATAGACGTAGTATCCGGAGTCCGCCAGATCGAGTGCGGACTGCATCCCGGCGATCCCGCCGCCCACGACCATCACCGAACCCTTGATCTCCTTGGACATGAAACTTTTCTCCTTATTCTGTAGAGTTAGACAATCGTGATTTTTTTCCCAAGATTCATAAACCTAATCAAGGGCTTCCGGCTTGTCAACATTTTTCGAAATCGGGCACCCCATGGCCGATTCGGCCTCCCCAACCCTTCCCCAGACCGTTCGCCGGCCCCCGTTGACAAACCCCGCCCGACACGATAAGACGAACCCAACCACCCCGCCCAGGAGCCGAGCCTCCCATGCAGACCTCGCTGCCCATCATGCTGGCCCACGGCATCTGCCCCTTCAGCCGCCTCTACCAGCCCCTGATCGCGCGGGACAACGGCCCCGACGACCGCTTCCACTACTTCCGTCTCATGCGGAGCGCGCTGCAGCGACAAGGCTACACCGTTTTTCACACCCGCGTCTCCTGGGCGGGCGCGCTGGAGCGCCGGGCCCGGGATCTTCACGGCGAGATCCTCCGGCTCACGGACGGGTTCCGGAGGTGGCCGCGCGTTCACATCATCGCCCACAGCATGGGGGGCCTCGACGCCCGGTACATGCTCCTCACCCACCGGATGGAGGACCGGGTGGCCTCCCTCACCACCATCGGGACGCCCCACCTGGGGACCTCCTATGCCGACTGGGGGGTCCGGCGTTTCCATTGCCTGGTGACGGCCTCACGGTTTCTCGGGCTCAGCCTGGACGGGATCCGCGACCTCACCCGGGAGCGGTGCCGCCGCTTCAATGAGACCGCGGCCTCTTACGAGGCGGGAAACGGGGTCCTCTACCGGACCGTGGCCGGATGCCAGCCCCCGGAGCGGATCTTTCTCCCCATGCGCTTCGCCTCCCGGATCATTCAGCGGGAGGAGGGGGAGAACGACGGGCTCGTTCCCGTGGCCTCGGCCGTCTGGAAGGAGGCCTACCACCTGGCCACCATCGACGCTGACCACTTGAACGAGATCGGGTGGTGGAATCCGGGCGAGGGCCGGGCCGGGGTGTCGAGGAAGGCCTTCGAGGCCCGGATCCGGAGGTTTTACCTCGAGCTGGCGTCGGGCCTGTAAGACAAAACCCAGTGAGCCCGGCCCGGGGGAACGCTATAACTCATTGATATTTTACCGTGAAATACCCCTCGGTGGGCCGGGCGTAGAGCGGCATTTCACATGCCGCCGCAAGGTTGGCGACACGCACGGCGGGGTGTAAAACCCCGCCCTACGAAAACAACTGTTTTCATCAGCGGGGGTGACCGGAAACCGGACGCCGGTCATGGACGTTTGAGGACAGATCTCGAGGCTAAGGGCTTTTTCCGACCCCGTCAGGGTTGCGGGATCGGGCGAGCGGGAGGCGTGAGGAGGGGCCCCGGCGCCGGCCGGGACCCCGGCCGGTTAGAACTCGCACTTCTCTCCCGCGGGGAGCCCCCACCAGTCCTGTTCCTGGGTCTTCTCGAGCGACTCCTCCTCGCACTCCTTGTAGCCGCCCCAGGAGTAGAACGTGTGATCCCAGTTCTTGTACATGGTGTCGTGCTTCCAGAACTCGGAGCGTTCCGCCGCCGTGCCGCAGCCGGCAAGGAACAGACCGAGCGCCGCCAAAACGAGCATCTTTCGAATCATGGGCATGCCTCCCTTTCCTGGTTTGAAATCGAAGAGTCTATCTCCACGCCCGAAGCGAATCGAGCCTTCCAAAATCCTACCTCAAACCCTGATTCAAAGAAAGCCTTTTTTGGCCTTTCACGGTTTTGCGGTGCACGGATCGACCGGAAGAAACCCCTCAGACCGCCTCCAGGGCCACGGCCATGGAGACGCCGCCGCCGCCGCAGAGCGTGGCCAGGCCCAGCGACTTGCCCTGGTGCTTCATGGCGTGGAGCAGGGTGACCATGATGCGCACGCCCGTGCAGCCCACGGGGTGGCCCAGACCGATGCCCGACCCGTTGACGTTGGTCCGGTCCCGGTCCAGCCCGAGCTCCCGCTCGCAGCCGATGTACTGGGCCGCAAAGGCCTCGTTGACCTCCACCAGCTCGAAGTCGGAGATCTTCAGCCCGGACCGGTCCAGGAGGTCGTTCACGGCCGGGACCGGGCTGAGGCCCATGACCGACGGGTGGCACGCCCCCCGGCCCACCGCCCGGATCCGGGCCAACGGCCGGAGGCCCAGCTCATCCGCCTTGTCCGCGGACATGACCACCATGCCCGCCGAGCCGTCGTTGATCCCCGAGGAGTTCCCCGGCGTCACCTTGCCGATCTTGGGCACGAAGGCGGGAGCAAGCTTGCCGAGGTCCTCCAGGGTGAGCCCGGGGCGAAAGTGCTCGTCCTTGTCGAAGACCAGGGGGTCCTTCTTCCGCCGGGGCACCTCCACCGGCACGATCTCCTCCCGGAAGTCCCCGTCGCGGGTCGCGCGCTCCGCGTTGTTGTGGCTCCGGAGGGCCACCTCGTCCATCTCCTCGCGGCTGATGTCGTGGAGCTGGGCCACGAACTCCGCGGTGTGCCCCATGATGTAGGGCTTTCCCTTGAAGAGATCCAGGGGCATGCCCTCCTTGACCGGCCCCTCCTCGGGGTGGGGAAGGAGGTGAGAGCCGCAGTGAAGGGCGTGAATCATCATGTCCACGAAGGTGTGATCCTGAAGCCGGCATCCCCACCGCGCATTGGGTACCGAGTAGGGCACCCCGGACATCTGCTCGGTGCCCCCGGCCAGGATCACCTCGGCCAGGCCGGCCTGGATCATGGCCATGCCCGAGATCACCGCCTCCATGGCCGACGTGCAGACCCGGTTGATGGTGGCGGCCGTGACCGAGTCGGGAAAGCCGGCCAGAAGCCAGGCCACGCGGGCCACGTTCAGGGCGTCCGCCGGCTCGAGGCAGCAGCCGTAGCGCACGTCGTCGACCATTTCCGGCTCGATTCCGGCACGCTTCAGCGCCTCTTTCATGGTGATGCTTGCCAGGTCCGCCGCGTTGACGTCCCGCAGGGAGCCCCCGAAGGCGCCGATGGCCGTGCGGCAGGCCGATACGACAACGACTTCTTTCATGATCTCACCTCGTCTTCCGGGTATGGGGGTCGCACAGAAAAATGAATGGCCATTCATTCCAGTTTCAAGCTATATTCGAAACCATCACCCGTGTAAAGGGAAAAACCGAAAGGGGGGAAGCGGCATGGATACCGAGGGGAGGGGACCGGCCACGGGTTCCCGGGAGGTGGACGCCGTGCTCTTCGACTTCGGCGGCGTGCTGGCGGAGGAAGGTTTCCGGGAGGGACTCCGGGTCATCGGCCGCTCGAGCGGCGTGGACCCGGACGCCGTGGCCGAGGCGGGCTTCGATCTCGTTCACCGGACCGGGTACGTGACCGGACGCGCCAAGGAATCGGCCTTCTGGCAGGCCCTGCGGGAGCGGTCCGGGGTCCGGGGCTCGGACGGGGCGCTGCGACGGGAGATCCTGTCCCGGTTCGTGATCCGTCCGTGGACCATCGACCTGGTGGACCGGCTCGCGGCCTCCGGGCTGGTCTTGGGGATCCTGAGCGACCAGACCCAGTGGCTGGACGAGATCGACCGGGAGGGCGGGCTCTTTCGCCACTTTCACCACGTGTTCAACAGCTATCACACCGGGGTGAGCAAACGGGACCCGGCCGCCTTCGACCGCGCGGTGGCGCGAACGGGTCTTCCCGCGGGACGGGTGCTCTTCGTGGACGACCACCACGGAAACGTGGAACGGGCCCGGGAGCGGGGACTCCGGGCCGTCCTCTACCTGAATCGGGACCGATTCCTGCGCGACCTCTCCCGCCACCTGCCCCCCCGGACCATTCCGGACCCGTGAGGGCCGGTCCGCCGAAAAATGGGGGATCACCCCCATGGCCCCGCAAAGCCATTTTCGAGACAATGGGTCCCTACGCGAACGGCCCCGGCCCGGAAAACGTTCCGGGGACCCGAAGCCGCTCCCACGCCGTTCACCCCGATTTCAAAGGGAGGTCGCCCCATGAAACCCATGTTTGTGATGCTCACCCGTCTGTCCCCGGACGCCGTTCGGTCCCCCCGCTCCCTGGAGGAGCTGGAGAAGAAGGTCATGGACCGGGTCCGGGAGCAGTGCCCGGACGTCGAGTGGATCCAGAACCTGGCGGTCCTGGGCCCCTTCGACTACCTGGACGTCTTTCGCGCCCCGGACCAGGAGACCGCATTCCGCGTGGCCACCATCATCCGCAGCTTCGGCCACGCCGGGACCGAGGTCTGGGGAGCCGCGGACTGGTCCGACTACAAGGAGCTCGTCCGGGGTCTCCCCGCCTCGGAGTGAGGCGTCTGGAAGCGGCGCACCCTGCTTTCACTCAGGGACCTCCAGGGTCAGAAAGAGGGTGTTCCCCTTCCGGTTCACGAGCAGGAGCGCCGTCTCCCCCGGGTCCAGGTCGTCGAACCGGTCCTTCAAACCGGCCAGGTCTTCCACCGGCTCCCGCTCCATTTCGACAATCACGTCACCGGGTCTCAGCCCGGCCAACGCCGCCGGCGAGTCGGGCTGGATCCGGGTGACCGCCACACCGCGCTCCACGGCGAGATCGAGCTGGCGGGCCAGCTCCGGGGTGACCGCCCGCAGCTCCATGCCCAGACGGCCCAGGCCGGTCCTCGAGGGCTCCTCGGGGGCGGTCCCGGCGCCGGTCTCTTCCTCCAGGGTGCCGATCTCCACCTCCACCGTCCTCTCCTTCCCGTCCCGGATCAGGGTGACGTCGGCCTTCGTCCCCGGCGACCTCGAGGCCACCATCAGCGGGAGATCGTTCATCTTATCGACCTCCTGGCCGTTGAAGGCCGTGATCACGTCGCCCCGCCTCAGACCGGCCTCGTCTGCGGGCCCGCCTTCGGTCACGTCCGCCACCAGGGCGCCCCGCTCCATCCCCAGGTCGAGCTTCTCTGCGAGCTCCGGGGTCACGTCCTGGATCATGACACCCAGCCAGCCCCGAATCACCTTGCCCTTCTTGAGCTGGGGAATCAGGTCCTTGGCCATGTTGACGGGGACGGCAAAGCCGATACCGATGCTGCCGCCGCCCCGGCTGAAGATGGCCGTGTTGATGCCCACCACCTCTCCCATGGTGTTCAGAAGAGGTCCCCCGCTGTTCCCCGGGTTGATGGACGCGTCGGTCTGGATGAAGTCGTCGTAGGCACCCTGCCCGATCCGGCGGTACTTGGCGCTGACGATCCCGGCCGTGACCGTGTTGCCGAGCCCGAAGGGACTCCCGATGGCCACCACCCAGTCTCCCACCTGGAGGGCATCCGAGTCCCCCAGCTTGAGCGGCGTCAGCTTCTCGTCGGCCTCGATGCGGATGAGGGCCAGCTCGCTCTTCGGGTCCCGGCCCACGATCTCCGCCGGATATTCCGAGTCGTTGCTCAGGGTGACCTTGATCTCCTCCGTGTCCGCGACCACGTGGTTGTTCGTCAGGATGAAGCCCTCCTTGTCGATGATGAACCCGGAGCCCAGGCTCCGCTGCTTGAACTTCCGGGGCGGCCGGTCCTCGAAGAACCGGCGGAAGAACTCCTCGAACGGGTCGTTCTCCCCGAAGGGCCCCCTCTGAAACATCCTTCCCTGCATGCCCTCCACCACCTTGACCGCGCTGATGTTGACCACGGAAGGCCCCACCTTCTCCACCAGCGGGGAGAAGGTGGACGGCGCCGCCTTCCCGTCGGCCTGGGACCCCGTGACCGCGATCGAAACCGCGCAGAACACCAGGATCATCCAGAGGAATCCGGCCCGCGTCGATCCGCTTTCTCGTCTTCTGCCGTTCATGATGTCTCCTCCTTGAACTGCTTGCGTGGGTGTTTTTCTCCTCAAACCGCTGCGGCCGCCTCGGCCTCGGACCGGGCCTTCCGGTCCAGATCCACGGTAATGGCATACTCCCCGGTCCCGTCCCGCTTGACGTCGAACCCCCCTCTTTTCGCCAGCTTCAGCATGCGCCGGTTCTCCGCCAGGACCTTGCCGTGAACGTTCCGGACCCCGCGGTCGCCTGCGATGCGAAGGGCGTGCTGCAGGAGCCGGGAGCCCACGCCCTTGCCCTGCCAGGGGTCTCCCACGGCGATGGCGAACTCTCCGCTGTCCTTGTCCGGGCCCAGGATGATACGCGCCACCCCGAGAAGCCGATTTTCCTCCTCCGCGTCCAGCGCCACCATGGCGATCTCCCGATCGTAGTCGATCTGGGAGAACCGGACCAGCATCTCGTGGGAGAGGTTCTTCAAGGGACTGAAGAAACGGTTGTAGACGCTCTCCCTGGACAGGTTGCTGAAGAGGTCCAAAAGGAGAGGCGCGTCCTCGGGCTTGATCGGCCGGATGAAGACGTCGAGGCCCTTTGCGGTGGTCTCCCGGGACTCGTACTCGTCCGGGTAGGGGCTGATCACCAGGTGGTGTGGGGACGGGACCGCGGACCGCGCCAGGAACACCCGCGCGTCCACCACCTGGGGCATGCCGTCCTTGACGATCACCGGGTTCATGTCCAGCTCGGCCACCTCCGGGAAGTCCACCAGCAGGTGGGCGAGCTGAACGATCACCTCCTCGAGGAGCTCTGTCTTTGCGGGCGGGCGGTTGCGATAGCCCTGGACGAGCTCGCCGGCGCGCGTCTCCGCGATCAGCATGCCGGCCAGGTTCCGGTTGAGCGGGGGGAGCCCGACGGCCCGGTCCCTCAGAAACTCCGCAAGGAACCCGCCCATGCCGAAGAGCACCACCGGGCCGAAGTGAACGTCTCTCTTGGCGCCGATCAGGAGCTCGTAGTCCGGGTCCGTCACCATGGGCTGAACGGTCACCCCGTCCACCGCGGCGTCCGGAGCCGCAGTCCGGACCCGGCCCATCATGTCCCGCCAGGCCCGTTTCACCTCGTCCCGGTCCCTGAGCCCCACCCGGACGCCCTGCACGTCGCTCTTGTGGGTGATGTCCCGGGAGAGGATCTTGAGAACCACGGGAAACCCCGTTTCTTCGGCCAACTCCGCCGCCCGGTCCTCGTTCCCGGCAACCTCGGTGCGGTTGACCGGGATCCCGCAGGCCGCGAGAAGCTCCTTGGACTCCGGCTCGGTCAGCCTGCCCTTCCCGAGACCCTGCCGGACCAGCTCCGCAAGGCGTTCGTGGTCGAACCGCACGTAGTGGGTGTGCTTCGGGGGAATCTCCTGGAGCGCCTTCAGGTTCTCGGCGTACTCGCGGAGGTGCATGAAGGCGCGGATGGCCTGCTCCGGCGTGTGGTACGTGGGGATGCCGGCCTCGTTGAGGACGGCCCGTCCCTTCTCCACGTCCACGCCCCCGATCCAGGAGGCGAACACCGGGTGGGGATACCCTTGCACTGCCCGGGCCAGGCTCCGGGCCGCCTCGGCCGGGTCGGTCATGGCCTGGGGGTTGAGAATGACCAGCAGCCCGTCCGTGCCCGGGTCCTCGAGGCAGGCCTCGATGGCCGCGGCATACCGCTTCGGCGTGGCGTCCCCCAAGAGGTCCACGGGGTTTCCTCCGCTCCAGTGGGGAGGGAGCGCGCGATCCAGGTTCTCGATGGTGTCCGGCTCCAGGCGGGTGAGCTCCAGGCCGCTCTCGGACAGGGAGTCCGCCGCCATCACCCCGGGGCCTCCGGCGTTGGTGATCACCGTCACCCGGGATCCCCGCGGACGCGGCTGCTTGGCCAGGAGCTCGGCACAGTCGAAGAGATCCCCGATGGTCTTCACCCGGACCACGCCCGCCCGCTTGAACGCGGCGTCGTACACGTCGTCCTCCCCCGCCAGGGCGCCGGTGTGCGAGGAAGCGGCCTGGGCGCCGGCCCGGCTTCTCCCGGACTTGAGAACCACGATGGGTTTGACCCGGGACACGGCGCGGGCGGCGCTCATGAACTTCCGAAAGCGCTTCAGATGCTCCACGTAGAGGAGGATGCTCTGGACCTGGGGCTCGTCCCCCAGGTAGTCGATCAGGTCGCCGAAATCCACGTCCATCATGGAACCGGTGCTGATGAAGTGGCTGAAACCGATGTGCTCCTTCACGGAGAGGTCCAGAATGGCCGTGCAGAGGGCCCCGCTCTGGGAGACGAAGGCGAGCTTTCCGTCCTCCGGCATGTGGTTGGCGAAGCTGGCGTTCAGCTTGCACCTGGGGCAGAGGACCCCGAGGCAGTTGGGGCCGACGACACGGATTCCGCCTTGCCGGGCCTTCTCCTCGACACGCTCCTCCAGGGCGAGGCCCTGCTCCCCGGTCTCTCTCCCACCGGCCGAGATGACGATGGCCGCCTTGACCCCCTTTTCCACGCACTCCCCCATCACGTCGGGCACCGACGCGATGGGGACGGCGATGACGGCCAGGTCCAGATCGCCCTCCACGGCCGTGACCGAGGGATAGGCCGGCAGCCCTCCGACCTCCGACCTGTGGGGGTTCACCGGGTGGATGTCTCCCGGAAATCCGCCCAGGATGGCGTTCTGGATCAGGGCGCGACCGATGCTCCCCTCCTTGTCGCTGGCCCCGACCACGGCCATGGACCCGGGTTCGAAGACCTTGTCCAGGTTGTAGATTCCCATCTCGGCTGCCCTCCGGTTGGTGTCCTTATCTCCAACGAACTTGGGCATTGCTGCGTTTCCAATTCAGAAAGGAGGATGTATTGTCAAGATCAAGGAGATCAAGAGGTGACGCGGAGGCGAACTGGAGTGCGCCGCACAAGGAACCTCGCTGATCGACGATGAGATTGGCAACAGAGACCCTTTCCGGATGGAAACCATCCTAGGCCGCTCCCGACCCCCGGGCAATGGGGTGAATCCTGTAATGCACCCCAGGCGGGGGGATCGCGCCGAACGGCGGAAAATACACGATCCACCCCATTCAGCCGGCGGGGGACCCCTGGTAGATGTGGAAGGAGCACCCTGAGATGAAGAAGGAGCCCACATGAAGAAAACGCTGCTTTTGCTCCCGCTCGCCGTTCTGATCGTCTTTCCGGGGGCCGCAGCCGGCCCTGAGACCGGGGGGACCGGCCCCCTTGTTTCCGCTTCCGCGGAGAAGACCTTCCGGGAGGGACAGCACGTGGCGGTCGAGGTCCGGTTGACGGAGAGCGGCCGGCTCCGGGCCGAGATGACCCTTCGGGACGAGCTGGATCTCACCGGGCTCTGTGCCGTGGCCCACTTCGCGCTCGAGGACGCCCGGGGCCGGGTCCTGGAGGTCCACTCCCTGCCCCCGGCCTGCATCGCGGAGATCCGGGACTATCGAACGGTTCAAAACACCATCCATTGGGAGGACGAGGTGGCGTCCACGCACCACGTGAAGGAGGTCTCTTCCATCCAGATCAGGATCTTCCCCGCGTCCTCCGATCCGCTGGCGGGGACGGATCCGGGGGCCGGGGAGCGGAAGGCGATCTTCCAATGAGGCCGGTCCCCGGAGGGCCCGCAAACGTGCACCCACACGCGAGGATGAGCCATGACCGACCCGAATGACATCCAGAGGCTGAGGCGTCAGCTCGAGGAGCGGCGAGAGGCCCTCGTCAAGCTCCGACACAGCCTGAACGAGTCCTGGCGGGAGCTCCACACACCCGAGGTGGAACCGGAGGAGTCCGGACAGAAGGAGTGGACCGCCCAGGGAATCGATCAGCTGGACGCCCAGGTGGAAAAGGAGATCGAAGACATCGACCTCGCCCTGGGCGAGATGGAGACCGCCGGCTACGGCCGGTGCGACTCCTGCGGCGGCGAGATCTCGTTCCGGCGCCTGAAGGCCATCCCCTGGACCCGTCTCTGCTCGCGCTGCGCCGCAACCCATACCCCCTCCGAGACGGGGAGCGAGGCCGGGATCGGGGGTGAGACGACGGGTCCGTCGGAGCTCTCCTCCCTGTACCCCGACGCCTCGGACGAGGAGATCAGGGACGAGATCCTCGCCCGGCTGGCGGACGAGGAGCGGCTGGACACCCAGGAGCTCGAGGTATCGGTCCGCGAAGGCGTGGTGATCCTGGAGGGCGTCGTTCCCAGCGTGACGGAGCACAGGATGCTCACCGGGCTCCTGGAAGAGATGGGCGTGGGCCGGATCGAGGATCATCTGACCGAGAACCCGCTCCTCTGGGAAAGGCCGGACCGGTCGGCTTCCCCGCCCTCCGGCAAGACCGACGAGGAGATCCTCCTCCAGGGAGAGGACGTGGACCAGGACACCTTCGAGTCCATGAAGGACGGCTCCTCCGCTCCCCCGCCGGACGCCCTGGTCCCGGAAAGCGAGGAGTAAGAGAAAGTTCCGGCGGGCGGAGGCGATCAGGAGGCCCGGCCGTTACGTGGGCGCCCCGGCCGGGCCCTCCCTCAGCCGGCGGAAGATCCGCAGCGGAAGGATCAGGCCGAAGAAGGGGATCATGTACATGGCGGCCAGGGTCGGCTCGATCGGGGAGAAGAACCGGGCCGCGAACACGATCACCAGCACGTTGTTCATGTTCCCGAGGCTCACGGCCGCGGCGAGCCGGTCGTCCAGGGGTTCCCGCCAGGTGAGGAGGAGGCCGGCGGCCAGGTAGATCGCCGCCAGGATCACCGCCAGGCCCGCGGCCACGGCGATGGTGGCCGGCTTCTGGTGAAAGAACGCGGAGTAGCGGGAGAAGACCGCCAGGTTGATCATGGCGAAGACCGCCAGAGAGATGGGAAACCGGCGGCGGTCGATCCTCTCCAGGAGGCCGGGCACCGTCCGGCGCAGCAGCTCCACGACCGCCACCGGCACGAAGATCACCAGGGCCAGCATCCGGATCATGGCGGCCAGGGAGAGGGCCATGGCCTCCGCCGAGAGGAGCTTGACCAGCACCGGCAGGGTGAACGGAACCAGGGGCGAGGTCACCACCACCAGGACCAGGACCCGGGCGCTGTTCGCACCCACCAGGTTGGAGATGAACGGGGCCACCACGCCCGTGGAGATCCCGGTCAGGAGAAGGGCCCCCAGGGCGTACTCCGGAAAGGCCCAGCGGAACAGGTAGTAAACCGCCACCGGGAGCAGGACGATCTTGACCGCGGCGAGCAGGAAGATGCCCCGCCATCCCGATCGAACGGCCTCCCAGATGTCTTCCATCCGGATGGGCAGGAGGCTGATGAAGAGGAGCAGCATCATGAGGTAGAGGGGAAACGGCTGGAACAGCGCGCCGAAGCCGGGCGCCAGGATCCCCGCCATCATGGAGGAGAAGAGCACGAGCAGAAGGATGAGGTCGTTGAGCCTGATCATGCGATCCCGTTATCCCTTTCCGGGCCTTTCGGCCAGGAGGTACGCGTCCGGCTCCAGCCGCGCGAAGATGGCCGCGCCGGGGCAGGGGGCCACCAGCTTCCGGGCGTGCTCCGCCCCGACCACCTGGAACAGCTCGAGGCAGCAGGAGCAGAGAAGCGCGCTCCGCTGGATGGAGTAGGGGACCACGTCGCCCCCCTCGCGGACGAAGAACCGGGGGTTCAGGAAGTTGGCGTGGTTGGCCGTGTGAACGAGATAGAGCTCCCCGTAGTCGTCCACCTCGGCCCCCAGCCGGCGCGCCCACCGCATCTGGATCCGCCGCTCGGTCCCGCTCGCCCGGGACCAGTCCGCTGGAACGCGTGCCCGGAAGCCGGGCTGGGAGGTCATGGCCTCCATCTCCTCCCGCCCCGCGTACGCCGGCGGCCTGAAATCGGACCGGGAGATGCGTCCGGCCGCCTCCTCGTCGTACCCCTCGAGGGGAAAGGAGCTGACGACGAGAAAGAGGCCGTTCCGGTCGGAGCTCCGGTACCAGCTCCCCTGCCGGCCGCACGTGTCCGACCAGACCTCGGGCGCCACGCTCGAGACGCGGTTGATCTCGTCGAGCGGGGTGCAGACCACGCCCTTGGCCGACTTGAGGCGGACCCCCCGGTCCGCCAGCTCCGCCCTCAAGCGGGCCTCCCGCTCCGGCGTCATCCAGTAGATCCACTTCTCGTACACCGTCCCCGGTTTCAAAGCGGGCTTCCCCCCTTGTTTCTCCCCTCCCGGCGTAAAACGCCGTTGCATTTTGCCCGCACTGTTATATCCTGCTTGACACAAAACGGGCGCCCCCCAGGACTGCGGAGCGCCCATCAGGGTAGCGGCCTTTGGGCCTTCTGAAAAGGGGGATTTCCAACACCTTGTTCTTTCAACTGAAAACCGTCGAGGAGATCCTGGAGATCGTGGAGGGGCTCGACGCCCCGGCCGATGAGGCGGAGGTCTCCCTGACCGACGCCCTGGGCCGCGTCCTGGCCCGCGGCCTGATCTCCCCGGAGGCGCTCCCCGGGTTCGCGCGATCCTCCATGGACGGGTTCGCCGTTCGGGCCCGGGACACCTTCGGCGCCACGGAGGGCCTGCCCGCACTCCTGGAGATCGCAGGCGACGTGGCCATGGGGACGGAACCGGGACGCGGTATCGGCCCGGGAGAGGCGGCCCGCATCGCCACCGGCGGCATGCTTCCCGAGGGCGCCGACGCCGTGGTCATGGTGGAGTACTCCCAGGCCCTGGACGAGCGGACCGTCGAGCTCTCCCGGGCGGTTTCCCCCCTGGAGAACGTGATCGGGCCCGAGGACGACGTTCGCAGGGGAGAGACCGTTCTTCCCCGGGGGACCCGCCTGCGGCCCCGGCAGCTCGGGGTCCTGGCCGGTCTCGGCATGGAGCGGGTTTCGGTGATCCGGGCCCCCGTCGTCGCCGTGATCTCCACGGGCGACGAGATCGTCCCGGTCGGTCGGACGCCCCGGCCGGGCCAGATCCGGGACATCAACACCCACACCCTGTGCGCCTTCTGCACCCGGCTCGGGGCCGAACCCCTCGGACTGGGGGTCGTGCCGGACCGCTTCGACCGTCTGCGGGAACGGCTGGTCGAGGGGTTGGATCGGGCCGACTCGGTCTGGATCTCCGGCGGGAGCTCCGTGGGCACCCGGGACCTCACGCTCCAGGTGCTGGAATCGATCGACGGCATGGAGATCCTGGCGCACGGGGTCTCCATCAGCCCGGGCAAGCCCACCATCCTGGCGAAGCGCCACGGCGCCACGGTCTGGGGCCTGCCCGGCCACGCCGCCTCCGCCCTGGTGGTGGCGGACATCCTCCTGGGCCCGTTTCTCCGAAAGATCGCCGGGGAGCGCCCGGGAACCCTGCCCCCCCACGGATCGGTGGAGGCCGAGCTCGGCCGGAACGTCGAGTCCGCCCCGGGCCGCGACGACTTCATCCGCGTCCGGCTGATCGGGAAGGACGGGAGCCTGGTCGCGGACCCGCTCTTCGGCAAGTCCGGGCTGATCTCCCCCCTGGCCCGGGCGGACGGTCTCGTGCGGGTGGACCGTTTCACCGAAGGGCTCTACCAGGGGGACCGCGTGACCGTCCGTCTGTTCGGTGCGTGATCGGAGGTGAGGCATCCATGAAACGAAACGTCTACCTGGCCATGAAACCCCTCGAGGAGGCCCGCGGCCTGTTTCTGGGCCGATTCCGGGGCCGGACCACCGAACCGGAGGCCGTCCCCGTGGAGGAGGCCCTGGGCCGGGTGACCGCCGAGCCCGTCTTCGCCCGGATGTCCGCACCCACGGCGCACGCCGCCGCCATGGACGGCGTCGCCGTCCGCGCCCGGGAAACCTACGGCACCACAGAGCTCGAGCCGAGGACCCTCGAGCTGGGCCAGGACGCCCTCTGGATCAACACGGGGCAGACCCTGCCGCCGGGTTACGACGCCGTGATCATGGTGGAAAAGCTCCACCAGCCCGACGACCGCCGGGTGGAGATCCGGGCCCCCGCCCACCCCTGGCAGAACGTGCGCAAGGTGGGCGAGGACATCGTGGCCACCCAGCTCCTCCTGCCCCGGAACCACCGGGTCCGCCCCCCGGACCTGGGCGCCCTCATCTCGGGCGGCGTGTTCGAGGTGTCGGTCCGGAAGCGGCCCGTGGCGGCCGTCCTCCCCACGGGCTCCGAGCTCGTCCGCCACGCGGACCTGGGCGACGACCTGCGGGTGGAGCCGGGCCGCATCGTGGAGTACAACTCCGTGATCCTGTCCGGCCTCGTCCGGGAGTGCGGGGCCCTCCCCAGGGTGGGGGGGATCGTGCCGGACCGGGAGGACCGGATCCGCGAGGCCGTGATGGAGGCCGTCCGCTCCGACGCGGACCTGGTGATCGTCAACGCGGGCTCCTCGGCCGGAAGCAGGGACTACACGGCCCACGTGATCGCCGAGCTCGGAGAGATCCTGGTCCACGGCGTGGCCATGATGCCGGGCAAACCCACCATCCTGGGGGTGGTGGACGACAAGCCCGTGGTGGGGAACCCGGGGTACACGGTCTCGGCCGCCCTCTCCTTCGAGCAGTTCGTCCGGCCGCTCCTGCTGGGGCTCCAGGCCCTCCCCCGAAGCGCACCTCCGACCATCCGGGTGCGCCCCTCGCGGGACATCCCCTCCAGGCCCGGCATCGACGAGTTCGTGCGCGTGAACATCGGGCGCATCGGCGACCGGGCCGTGGCCACCCCCCTCCCCAGGGCCGCCGGCTCCGTCACCACCCTCACCCGGGCCGAGGGGATCCTGCGGATCCCCGCCCTCTCCGAGGGTGTGGGGCAGGACGAGGAGGTGGAGGCCGAGCTGCTCGTCCCCGAGGAGGAGCTGGACCGGACCATCGTCGTCATCGGCAGCCACGACATCACCGTGGACCTCCTGGCGGACGAGATCCGCCGTCAGGGGCGGGACGTCCGCGTCTCCTCCGGACACGTGGGAAGCCTGGGCGGGCTGCTGGCCCTCCGAAAGGGAAACGCCCACCTCTGCGGGACCCATCTCCTGGACCCGGAGACCGGCGACTACAACGTGCCGTACATCCGGCGGTACCTCGCCGGGGTCCCGGTGGCCCTCTTTCACATGGTGGGCCGCGAGCAGGGCCTGATGGTCGCCAGGGGCAACCCCAAGGAGATCCGGCGCCTGGAGGACCTGGCCCGGGGGGACGTCTCCTTCGTCAACCGCCAGGCCGGCTCCGGCACGCGGGTGCTCCTCGACCACCAGCTGGGGCGGGCCGGCATCGACCCGGCCTCCATACCCGGGTACGACCACGAGGAGTACACCCACATGACCGTGGCCGTGGACGTGCTGAGCGGCGCGGCCGACTGCGGCATGGGCATCCTCGCCGCGGCCCGGGCGCTGGACCTCGACTTCATTCCCGTGGTGGAGGAGCAGTACGAGCTCGTCATCCCCGGGACGGAGCTCGAAAAGCCGGGCATCGCGCTCCTCCTGGAGACGATCCGCTCGCCGGCCTTTCGCGAGCGGGTCGCGGCCCTGGGCGGGTACGACCCCTCCAGGAGCGGAGAGCTCCGCGCCGAGCTGGGTTGACCGGGCGCCGGGGGGCCTCGGTACCGCGGAGAAGGGCCGGTTCGTCCCCGAAGGGCGTCGTGAACCGGGCGGATCCACAGAAACAGGGAGGCAGTCATGGTGGAGCTCGAGCTGAGATCCAGGCAGTGGATCGTGAACGGGCGGGGGGAGATGGTCATGGGCGAGGGCAGAAAACGAATCCTCGAGACCATCGAGGAGACCGGATCCATCAATCAGGCGGCCAAACGGCTGAAGATGTCCTACAAAGGGGTCTGGAGCCGGATCAAGGCCACGGAGAGCCACGTCAACGTGCGGCTGGTGCGCTCGGACGGCAAACGCGGATCCTACGTGACCGAGGAGGGCAAGGACCTTCTCCGCAAGTACACCCGGCTCAAAGCCCGGTGCCTGGAAGCCGATGACCGGATCTTTCGCTCCATTTTCGAGTAGTCCGGCCGTGGAACGCGCCCTGCCTCCCGTCGTGGCCGTGGTCGGTCTCTCCGATTCCGGAAAGACCTCCCTGGTGGTCGACCTCATTCCGGAGCTGCGGCGGCTCGGCCTCCGCGTGGGGACCATCAAGCACCACCCCCACGACATCGACGTCGACCTTCCGGGCAAGGACACCTGGAAGCACCGCCGCGCCGGGGCCGACGCCACCATCCTGTCCACCCCGTCCACCGTCGCCGTGGTCCGCAACGCGGACCACGACCACTCCCCGGTCGAGCTGGCCGGTTACCTCTCCGACATGGACATCGTGCTGGCCGAGGGGTACAAGAACGCCCGCCTTCCCAAGATCGAGGTCCACCGGGCCGGCCTCGACCGGTCCCCCTGCTGCCTGGAAGATCCCTTTCTCCTGGCCCTGGTCGCGGAGGCCGACGTTTCCGGGTCGGCCGTTCCCCGGTTCCACCCCGCGGACGCCCCCGGCCTGGCCCGTTTCCTCCTCCGGCGGCTCCAACTCCGGCCTTGAGGGGACGGGCTTTCGGCCCCCGCAGCTCCCCTCCCCGCGGCCAAATAGTGCTTGCATGCGGAATCCCGGGATATTAGAACTAGGGCTCGTCGAGCGAACGCCCGCCTCCTGGAGACGGGCGGCCCATGGTCCATTCCCAAGCGCGTGCGAAGGATGCCGAGATGATCCCGATGTCGATTCAGCCCCTGGTCCTTCCGGTCGGGGCCCTGGGAACGGGGTTCGGCGGGGACGTCCTCCAGATGGTCGTCAACGCCGGCCTGATGGTGAAGTTCGTCATGCTGATCCTGCTCCTGTTCTCCGTGGTCTGCTGGGCGATCATCTTCATGAAGTGGCGCCTTTTCCGGAAGGCCCGGACCGAGTCCGACTACTTTCTCGAGCGGTTCTGGGAGGGAACGGAGTTCGGAAAGCTGTTGAACGAGACGGCCGAGCTGGGCTCCAGCCCGATCGCGCAGCTGTTCCGGGCCGGGTACACGGAGTTCCGCCGCGTGCGCAAGCTCCACGCCGCGCCTTCCGGGAGCGGGGAGGAGCCCGTCCGCCCCATGCTCGCCCAGGTGGAGCGGGCCCTCCGCCGCACGGGCACCCAGCAGGCGAGCCGCATGGAGAGGACCATCTCGTTCCTGGCCACCACGGGCAACACCGCCCCCTTCATCGGTCTCTTCGGCACGGTCTGGGGGATCATGCAGTCCTTCCACGGAATCGGCCTCCGAGGCTCGGCCAGCCTGGCCGTGGTCGCACCCGGCATCTCCGAGGCGCTCGTCGCCACGGCCGCGGGCCTGGCGGCGGCCATTCCGGCCGTGGTGGCCTACAACTACTTCAGCCGGAGGGTCGCGGTGTTCACCTCGGAGATGGACACCTTCGCCTCGGACCTCCTGAGCGTCATCGAACGTCAGCATCTGAAGCAGCAGGCCTCTTCCCGGGAGCGCTGAGGAGTCTCCTCTCATCATGATGACCAACGGCGGAAAGCGGCTCATGTCCGACATCAACGTCACGCCCTTCGTGGACGTGATGCTGGTGCTGCTGATCATCTTCATGGTCACCGCCCCCATGATGATGCAGGGCGTGGAGGTGGACCTTCCCCAGACCACCACGAAGAACATCAAGACCAAGGAGGAGCCGCTCTTCCTGAGCATCGACAAGCAGCAGGAGATCTTCCTGGAGCAGGACCGGATGAAGCTGGAGGACCTGGAGAGCAAGATCAGGGCCATCAGCAAGTACCGGCGGGACAAGGGGATCCTGCTGCGAGCGGACCGCGACGTCCCTTACGGGTTCGTCATCCAGGTGATCGCCCGCCTCAAGAGGGCCGGGGTGGAGAACCTGGGTATGGTCACGGAGCCCGAGGACTGACAGCTCAGTGCCTTACACATGAAACCCTGTCGCAAAATACAGGAAGCTGTTCACACCAAGGCGCAGGCGGCGGAGGTCGGGGTGCTCCGGAGCGGACATCAGCGGGAGGCCTTCGTCATTGCGGGCTTCAACCCGCCTTGGAGCGTTTACGACCCCATCATGTCTCAAACGTGGTGGTATCGTTGCAGCGTCGCCAGCGGCGCGTGAGCGGGTTCTTGCGAATGGCTCAAATGTGGGAAAACAGACAAGCGTTCGACTCGGACGGGATGCGGTGGAGCCCGGTGGTGATCCTGTCTGTCCTGCTCCACGCGGCCCTCTTCTCCCTGATGTTCCTCGTACCGGACTCCCTCTCCATCCGCAGGCCCGACCGGCCCGGGACGGTGTACGAGGTGCAGCTCGTGGAGATGCCCGGGGACCGGGGGGCCGGAAAGATTGCCGCCGCGGCCGAGCCCAAGGCGCCCCCCCCGGAGAAAAAGGTCCGGAAGGCCGCCCCCGTGCCGGCCCCGAAGCCGGCCAAGCGCATCGCGGAGGTCAAGCGGGAGAAAAAGCCGGTGGTGGTGGCCAAGAAGACGCTCACGAAGGACACCACCCCGGTGAAGAAACGGGAGGTGGACCCCTCCGAGCTCATCGACCGGGCCATCTCGAAGATCGACCGCAAGGTAAAGGCCGAGAAGCCGCCCCCCCCTTCTCCGGCTCCCAGGGAAGAGGGAAGCCACCTGGATCGTGCCCTGGCCGACGTCCGGTCGCGTGCGGAGAGGCAGCCGGGCGGCGGGACGGGACGGGCCGGACCGGGCGGCGTCGTGGGCACCGTCCTGCAGATCTACAGGGCCACCGTCACCCAGTGGATCGCCGGCAACTGGTCCTACCCCGCGGCACTCAATCCCGAAGGAAACCCGGAGGCCACGATTCTGCTGGAGGTGAAGCGGGACGGCACCATCCTCTCGAGCCGGTTCGTGAAACGATCCTCCAACGCCGTGTTCGACGAGTCGGTCCTCCGGGCCGTGGAGCGCTCGAACCCCCTCCCTCCCTTTCCGGAGGCGTACAACCAGAGCCGAGATGAAATCGAGATCCGTTTCAATCTGGACGAGCTGCAGCAGGGCTGAGCACGCCCTGCCGGTTCTGATCCTCTGGGCGGCCTTCGTGCTGCTGCCGGGCCCCGCGTCGGCCCGGATCTTCATCGACATCAACGCGCCGGCCGTGCAGCGGCTTCAGATCGCCATTCCCGCCTTCAGCACCACCGCCACGGAAGCCGCCGAACCCGGGTTCGGGGAGAAGCTCGCCGGTGTGGTCGCCAACGACCTGGAGCTCAGCGGGTACTTCGTCTCCATCGAGGAGGAGGCGTTCCTGCCCGGGGCGCTCGAGGACGTCGCGAGGGACGCCATCCGGTTCAAGGACTGGTCCATGATCGGGGCCGAGCTGCTGCTCGCCTGCAGCTACAACGCCATCGGCCAGAGCCTGGAGCTGGAGGTCCGGCTCTACGACGTGTTTCGCGCGAGGAGGGTCTACACCAAGCGGCTCCTGGGAAAACGGGACGACTACCGGACCCTGATCCACCGGCTGAGCAACGAGCTCATCTTCCTGCTGACCGGACAGAAGGGCATGTTTCTCTCCCGCCTGGCCTATGTCAACCGGCTCCAGGGAAAGGAGGAGGTCTACAAGGAGATCTTTACCTGCGACGTGGACGGCCACAACGCCGAGCAGCTCACCTACGACAAGAGCATCTCGCTCCTGCCGCGGTGGGCGCCGGACGGGAAAAAGCTCCTTTACGTCTCCTACAAGGACGGCGGCCCCATGCTCTACCTGAAGGAGCTCGGCACGGGCGTGGACAGCAGGATCTCGGCGCGCAAGGGGTTGAACATCGGAGCGGACTGGGCGCCCGGCGGAAAGCAGATCGCACTCACCCTCAGCCACGGGGACAACCCGGACATCTACACCATGGACCTGAAGGGCAACATCCTGGACCGCCTGACGAGGCACTGGGGCATCGACGTCTCCCCGGCCTACTCGCCGGACGGACGAAAATTGGCCTTCGTCTCCAACCGCTCGGGCTCACCGCAGATCTACGTCCGGGATCTCGAGAGCGGCGAGGAGAGGAGGCTCACCTTCGAGGGCAACTACAACACCTCCCCCTCCTGGTCCAGCCTGAACAGGATCGCCTACTCCGGGATGAACGGCGGCCGGTTCGACATCCACACCATCAACGACGACGGCACGGGCCTGCAGAACCTGACCCAGGGGCAGGGCAACAACGAGGACCCCTGCTGGTCCCCGGACGGGCGCTACCTCGCCTTCAGTTCGAACCGCGCAGGGGGATACCACCTCTACCTGATGACCGCCGGCGGTCGGAACCAGACGAGAATCACCTTTCAGAACGGGGAGCAGACCTCCCCCAGCTGGTCGGATTATTGACGCATTCGCAGAAACCCGCTCACGCGCCGCCGGGGACGATATAACCTGTTGATATCCCATGGGCAGATCTCGAGGATTCGGGCTTTTTGCAACCCCATCACTATTGAGCCCATGGAGCCGTCGCAAAAACCCGGGGGGCGCAGGAGATCCGTCCGGGGCGTTCTCAATGGTCGCCCCGTGTAAAAAAAGTCATGACGCTGCTTCTTAAATTCTTGAATCCAAAACAGGGAAGTGGTAAACGTAAGGAGATTCCGTTCCGGCATCGATCTCTGGTTTGATATCGCAACCGTGCAAATCGCCAACAAATATTTATCAGGAGGGATATAGAGGATGAAGAAGAAAGCACTGTTCGTCTGGATGGTCCTGGTCATTGCTTGTTCCTCGCTCTTGCTGATGACCTCGTGTGCGAAAAAACAGATCGGCGCCGGCCAGGCCGAGGGCGTGGAGGAACAGGCTGCTGCAGAGCCGGAAGAAAAGCGTCCCACGGACGAAGGATACGCGGAAAGAGAGAAGCAGCGGCAGGCCGAGTTGGAGGCCCTGCGCCAGAAGCAGCTCGAAATCGAGGCATTCGAGTCCGTGAACATCTACTTCGACTTCGACAAGTCCGAGCTGAAGCCGGAGGCGCAGATCGCCCTCAAGAACAAGGCCGGGTGGCTCGAGGAGAACCCCGACTACTCCGTGCGCATCGAGGGGCACTGCGACGAGCGGGGAACCAATGAGTACAACCTCGCGTTGGGTGAACGGCGCGCCAATGCCGCGGCGAACTTCCTCATGAGCCTCGGGATTTCCGGCGACCGGATCCGGACCATCAGCTACGGTGAGGAACGGCCGGCCGACCCGCGCCACAACGAGACGGCCTGGGCCCGGAACCGCCGCGACGAGTTCAAGCTGTTCAAGTAGGGTTCTCGAGGCGGGGAAGCCCTTCGAGGGAAGTGGCTTGACGCTCGTACGGCTCCCGGGGTTCGAGGCCGCCGAACGGCCTGAGGCTCGAAGGTCGCGCCGGGCGCAGCCCCCCGGGATCGAACATTGACGCATTCGCAAAAACCCGCTCACGCGCCGCTGGGGACGATATCACCTGTTGAAATCCCAGGGACGGATCTCGAGGATTCGGGCTTTTGCGACTCCATCAACATTCGAACGCGCGGGTGCCGGTCTGTTTTCGAGAGGCCGGCACCCGTGTCCGACGGCCCCGCAACAACCCGCTCGGCGCCGCCGCGTTGATCGGATGGAGGCTCGGGGCCGAGCACACTTTCGGGCCCTTCGCGGCCCCCACCCCGTTTCCGAGGATCATCACGAGGAACCCGCAACCCATGTCACGACTTCGCACCTGGCTTCTGCCGGCCCTCTCCTGCCTGCTGCTCTCCTCCTGCGTCTACGACCAGGAGATGTCGTACTTCAACAACCAGATCAACTCCCTGAACCGCAGGGTCTCCTCTCTCGAGGAGGGCGCGGGGCCCGCCAAGCTCGACACGCTCCAGGAGAGCCAGGCGCGCCTTCAGCTGGAGATCGATCAGCTCAAGACCACCGTGAGCGAGCTGTCGGGCCGCACGGAAGACAACGAGCATCTGGTCAAGCGGATAGTGGAGCAGGACCTGAGCGATCTGGACGCCATGAAGGCGCGGCTCGAGGAGCTGACCGAAAAGCTTGACCGAATGAACCGCATGGTTCGCCAGCAGCAGCAGTACCTGGGCCTCGAGCCCCCCGAGGAACCCGCCCGCGAAGAGTCCGTAGCCCCTCCGGCGGACGAGAAAGCTCCAACCCGCCCCGCTCCCCCTCCCGCCGAAGAACCGGCCTCTTCTGAGGAGGCCGCGCCCTCCGGCGAGATCGAGCTGTACGAGTACGCGCTCGACCTTCACCGGGACGGCAAGTACGAGGAGGCACAGCAGACCTTCGAGTCGTTCCTGGACCAGTACCCCGAGTCCGACCGGGCGGACAACGCCCACTTCTGGATCGGCGAGGCCCACATGGCGCTCGAGGAGTACGAGCAGGCCATTCTCGCCTACCAGAACGTGATCAAAGACCACCCCAAGGGGAACAAGGTGGCGAACGCCATGCTCCGCCAGGCGGTGGCCTTCCTGGAGATCGACGACAAGACGAGCGCGCGTCTCCTCCTCGAGAAGATCGTCAAGGAGCACCCCGGCACGAACGAGGCCGAGCTGGCCGGGAAGAAGCTCGAGGCGCTGTAAGCGCCCGCGCGCTCCGTCGTCCCCCGCCCTTTACCGTCTCCGAAAAAACGAAAAAACAGCGCCCGCCGCGGTGTCATTGCCCGTCCGGCGGGGGGGACTCGAGAAATGCCCGGTGAATCACGTACCGTTCGTACCCGGCGATGATGTCCCTGCGGCTGATGACCCCGACCACCCGGCGGGAATCCTTCCCGTCGATGACGGGCAGGATGGCATAGTCTCCCTGGCTGATGCGGCTGAGGGCTAGAAACAAGCTGTCGTCGGCCGTCACCGTGACCACCTGCTTCGTGGCGAAGTGGGCGGCCTTCAAGCTCGTGAGCTCCTCCGAGAGGGGGTAGTGCTCGATGTCCGAGAAGGACATCACGCCGGTGAGCCGGCCTTCGGCGTCCACCAGGGGAAAGCTCCGGTGCTTGGTTCGAAAGAAGAAGTCGTGGAGCTCGTCCGCCGGCATCTCCTCCCGTATCGTCCCGGGCCGGGTGTTCATGGCATCGCCTACCCGAATGGTCTTGAGCTGCGAGACCTCCCGGTCCGACTCGATGTCGATCCGGTGGAGCCCCGACTTGATCGTGTCCACCCGCTGGTTGTAGTACTGGATCACCTCCCGGCGGTCGAGCATCCCCAGGAGGACGCGGGGATCGTCCTCACGGACCACCGGGAGCTGCCGGATGTTCCGGCCGGTGAACTTCTTCAGCACCTCGTTCAGATCCTCGGACGGGGTGGTGGCGATGATGTCCGTGGTGGCGATGTCCTTCATGAGCACCAGATCGCCGATCTCCTGGGTGAAGAGCACGCTGCGGATGTCGTTGATGGAAAAGATCCCGGTCAAATGCTTGTCCTCGTCCACCACCGGGAAATAGTGCTGCTGGGTTGAGCTCAACACACGCCTGAACGCGCTGAAGGGCATGTTCTCCGGGATTGTCTCCACCTTACGGATCTGGGGCATGAGCTCCTTGACCCGGATGGCCCCCAGCACGTCCACGAAGAAGTCCCCCAGGTGCGCGTTGGAGTCCACCCGCGAGGAAACCTGTTTCTCGTAGATGGTGAACCGCCTCGACAGCAGAAAGGCCAGCGAGCAGACCAGCAGGCTGGGCAGCAGGAGGTGATAGGAGTTCGTCATCTCGCTCACGAAGATGATCGTCGAGATGGGGGTGTTGGAGACGGCCGTGAAGAACCCGGCCATGCCCACGATGACGAAAGCGCCCGGCTGGGTGACCACGCCGGGCAAGAGGCCGTGAAAGACCCGCCCCACGGCGCCGCCGAAGGCCCCGCCGATCACCACCGAGGGACCGAACACGCCGCCGCTTCCCCCCGATCCGATGGAGAAGGAGGTGGTCAGGATCTTGCCGAAGGCCAGGCCCAGCAGGAACAGCGTCGGCAGCTGATTGTCCAGGGCCATCTGGGCGAAGCCGTACCCGAAGGCCAGGGTCTGTGGGAGGAAGAACCCGATCAGGCCGGTCAAGAGCCCGCCGACGGCGGGCTTGAGGTGGTTCGGGATGGGTACGCGCCGGCGGAAGAACCGCTGCACCCCGTAGAAGCTCTTGACGTACAGTGCGCCCCCGCCCACGAGTACGAAGGCCAGGACCACGTAGGGGCCTAGCTCCAGCGGGTTCCTGAACAGGAAGTCCTGGGATTCGAACAGGGAGCCCCAGCCGAACACCAGGCAGAACAGGCAGTAGGCCACCACGGAGGAGATGCCGGCCGGGATGATCACCTCGGACTCGAACTCGGGCTCCTTGTACAGGACCTCCGCCGCGAACAGGGCGCCGGCCATGGGGGCCCGGAAGATGCTGCCCACCCCGGCCCCCATGCCGGCGGCCAGCATGATCCGCCGGTCCCGGTCCGAGAGATGGAGGCGGGTCGCCAGAAAGGAGCCGAACCCGGCCCCGATCTGGGCGATGGGGCCCTCGCGGCCGCCCGATCCCCCGGAGGTGAGGGTCACGGCCGAGGCGATGGTCTTGATGATGGGGATGCGGCCGCGGATGAGCCCGCCGCGGTTGTGGTAGGCCTCGATGGCGGCATCCGTCCCGTGGCCCTCGGCCTCGGGCGCGAAGGTGTAGACGAGCCATCCGCTGATGATCCCTCCGATGGCCGGGAGGAAGAGGAGCATCCACCGCCGGAACGGAACGCCCGCAGGCTGGAACAGGTGATGCTCTCCCGCAGGGGCCGGCGGCCGGTACCCCGCCAGGAGCTCCATGAAACCGTAAGATCCGAGCTGGCACAGGTAGTGGAAGACGATCGAGCCCAGGCCGGCGATGATGCCGATCAGGACGTAGTAGAACATCCGCTTCCCCGCCATGCTCAGGCGGGGGTTGAGCAACGCGCTCTTGAGCAGACGAAACATCCGCAGCCCCTCGAACCGGGACTCCCGGCTGGGGAAACCCGACTTTGATCGAATTCCAAAAAGGCCGCTTATACTCCTCCGCCGCGGTCGCCGTCAAGGAACTTGCCTGAGGCCGGTCCTCAGGGCAGGCATCCGCTGCACGGGCTGTACCCTTCCCAGAAGGCGCTCCGTCTCGTTTCGAACCGGACCCTGTTTTCCGGGTGAATCCTCCCTGCGTACGGGCATTCGGGCCGGTGAAAGCGGTGCGACCTCCGGCTCCCGACCCAGGGCCCCCCGCCGGGAACCTCCCGGCTCCAGACCCCTGCGCGGTTTCTCATGGCCTCCCGTTGCACCTCGACCAGCCGGTCGAAATGCTCGAGGTTGGGCCGAACCGCCAAGACCCGGGCGAGCCCCCTCCGGAGGAGCTCGGCGTTGAGCATGCGGCCGTCGGGCAGGTGGACGTAGGCCAGCCACCGTCCGTGGTGATCCTTCCTCTCCCGGTCGAACTCCAGGCGGACGGGCACTCCCAGGACGGCGTTCTCGTTGAAGCTGCGGGCGGACTCGGCCAGGAACTCGGGCTGCTCCCCTTCGAATCCCATCTCCGGCGCATCGATGCCCAGGTATCGAACGCGCCGGCCGTCTTCGAGAACGACCGTGTCCCCGTCGTAGACGAAGCGAACCTCGCTCCCGCCGTGTACCAGGAGCGGGAACCACAAGAGAGCGAAGAGGAAGATTGGGATGGAATGGTGTTTCATAACCGACAGCGCTTTTTGTTTTTATAGAATGGGGCTCGGAGAAGGGGAGAGACACGTTAGGGGTAGAAGGATAAGAACGCTTGGCCTTCGATAAGACGGTTATACTTGACTTTGTCGTTCTTAGAAACTATATATAATCCGACTTGATTTGGCAACCTTTGACGGTTTCGCAAAAACCCGCTCACCCGCCGCTGGGCACGCCATAACCCGTTGAAATCCCAGGGGCAGATCTCGAAGCTTCTGGCTTTTTTCGGTTCCATCAACCTTTGTGAAGAAATCCAAGGAGCATTCGAGGGAGTCAGCCATGCCTCAAATCATGACAACGAAAGAGCTCGCCAAATACTTAAAACTTCATGAAATTACTATCTGCAAATACGCCGCGGAGGGAAAGATACCCGCCATCCGGATCGGGCGGGTGTGGCGGTTCGACAAGGAGGCCATCGACAAGTGGATCAGCGGCGAGCAGAAAAAGTGACGGCGTGCAAAGGGCCCGTAGCCTCCAGATCCGCCTCCAGAATGTCAATAGATTGTGGCCTTTCCCGGGGCGTGTCAAAAAGGGAACCCGTGAAATGCGGTGTCAGGGAGGATAGAGGAGGAAGGCCCGGCGCTCCTCCCTGAACTCCGAGAGATCCCCCTGCCAGCCCTCACGAAGATCGAGCGGTTCCGCCCCCCCCTCCACGGCCCTTCGCAGCCCCGTGTCCCCCAGGATCAGGTCGATCGGAAGCCGCTCCGTCTCGTACTCGTAGGGCGGCTCGCGCCAGGCGAACGCCTCCCCCCCCTCCCGAAGGACCGCGCTCAGCAGGGCCAGGGAGGCCAGGTAGGGCTGAAAGGAGCCCGCGTCCAGCACGTGAATGTGAAAGCCCCGGCACTCCCGCTCCGCCCACTTGTGGAACGTCGGCTTGAAGGAGAAGGGCTGGAGCAGGGCACCCTCCACGGCGCCGGGCGGAACCAGGTCCCGGAGCCTTTCCGGGTGCAGGAAGGGCGCTCCGAAGATCTCGAAGGGCCGGCACGTCCCCCGTCCCTCGGACACGTTGGTCCCCTCCCAGAGCACCTGGCCCGGGTAGACCAGAGCGGTCTCCGGCAGGGGCATGTTGGGCGACGGCATGATCCACCGCAACCCGGTGTGCTTCCAGAGCATCTCCCGCCGCCACCCCGCCATCGGGACCACGTCCAGGTCCACATCGATCCGGAGGGCGTCCTTGAAGTAGAGGGCCATCTCCCCCATGCTCAGGCCGTGGCGCATGGGGATGCGAGCCGGTCCCACGAACGACTGCATGTCTGCGGCGAGGAGGTTTCCCTCCACCGCGTCCCCTCCCAGGGGGTTGGGCCGGTCCAGGACCGCCACCTCCCGCCCGGCTCGGGCGGCCGCCCGCATGCAGTTGAGGAGGGTCGAGGCGAAGGTGTAGACCCGCGTGCCCACGTCCTGGAGGTCCACGATCAGGACGTCGATCTCCTCCAGCATCTCGGGCAGGGGCTCCCGCCGGTCGGCGTAAAGGCTGTATATGGGCACGTCCAGGCCGGAATCGTAACCGTGCTCCGTCTCGACCATGTTGTCCTGGTCTACGCCGCCGTACCCGTGCTGGGGCCCGAAGAGCGCGCGAAGTCGTCCCGGCAGGGCCTCTGCAACGACCCGGGCGGCCGGCCGGAGGCCGGCGTCCACCGACGCCTGGTTGCACAGGAGACCCAGGCGCGCCCCTCGAAATCGCTCCCATCCGGCTTCTCGAAAACAGTCCAGGCCCGAGGCCACCTTCGCCACCGTCTCCCCTCCTCCCGTTTCCCATGGGGTGCGTGTAGGTGAAGGTGTATGTTCCGGTGACTCTCAAGTCAAGAAAATCCCTCAGGGTGTCGGGGGCGAGATTTTGATTGGACAGGCCGACGGGCCCATGGTAAATTGGCCGGTCGTGCTGCTCGAAACCGGGAGCCGCTCCCACGGATCCACCCGGGACGGCGCACCCGTCAAGAAAACAAGAGGCCCACAGGCCTCGGGAGGAAGAAGCGCATGCTGCTGAGTCTGATGAGAAGGCACGCCAAGTCTTACCTGATCAAGTTCCTGATCGCCATCATCGCCCTCGTCTTCATTTTCTACTTCGGGTACTCCTTCCACAGCGACAAGAGCACCAAGGTGGCCGTGGTCAACGGGGAGCCCATCTCGGGCGTGGAGTACCGCAAGGCCTACGGCGAGATGCTGAGCGCCCTCCAGCGCCAGTACGGGAACATGTGGAGCGACTCGCTGATCGAAATGTTCGACCTGAAGACGCGGGCCCTCCAAGGCCTCATCGACGAGAAGCTGCTCAGCCAGGAGGCCCGGCGCATCGGCCTCACAGTCACGGAGGAGGAGGTGCGAAGCGAGATCATGGCCTACCCGGCGTTTCAGTTCCAGGGGCGGTTCGACGAGCGCCGCTACCGGGCCGTGCTCGACCAGAATCGCATGACCCCGGAGGACTTCGAGGGCACGGTGAGCCAGGTCCTTCTCAAGGACAAGGTGAGCCAGTTCATGACGGCGTTTCTGCCCATCACGGAGCAGGAAACGCGCGAGTACTACACCTACACCAACGAGCAGACCCGCATTCGCTTCGTGACCCTGACGCCCGAGACCTTCCGTGAGTCGGTGCAGATCGAGCCCGGAGACCTGGAGGCTTACTTCTCGACACGCCGGGAGGACTACCGGGTCCCGGAGCAGGTTCGCATCGCCTACATCGAGGTGGACCCCGAGCGGTTCCGGGACCAGGTGGAGGCGTCGGAGGAGGAGATGCGGGCCTATTACGAGGAAAACCTCGACCGGTACGAGGTGAAGAAGCAGGTCAAGGCCCGGCACATCCTCTTCCGGCTGCCCGAGGACGCCTCGGAGGAGAATGAGGGGGAGGTCCGGAAACGGGCCCTCGAGGTCCTGGAGCAGGTCAAAGCGGGAGGCGATTTCCCGGAGCTCGCCCGGACCCACTCCGAGGGGCCGACCCGGGACGAGGGGGGAGAGCTCGGATGGTTCTCGTCCGGAGAGATGGTCGAGCCGTTCGAGGAGGCGGCCTTCGGCATGAAGCCCGGGGAGATCAGCGACCCGGTCAAGACCCGGTTCGGCTACCACATCATCGAGGTGGAGGACGTTCGGGAGGCCCGGACCAAGCCCCTGGAAGAGGTCCGGGAGGAGATCCGTGAAAACCTCCTGGAGCTCGCCGCTGCGGACCTGGCCCACGAGCAGGCCCTCACCCTGATCGACCAGATGCCCTACGAGGTGGACCTGCCGGCCTATGCGGAAGAGCAGGACCTGCCGGTCGAGACATCGCCCTTCTTCAGCCGCAACGACGAGATCCCGGGGCTGGGGGGCGGGGACCGGCTGCAGGAGGTCGTCTTTTCGCTCGAGCCCGAGGCCGTGAGCGACGTCATCGAGCACCAGGGCCGGTTCTATCTCTTCCAGGTCATCGAGAAGAAAGACCCTTATCTGCCGGAGCTGGAGGAGGTGGCGGAGCAGGTGCGCGAGGACCTGGTCCTGGAACGGGCCCGCGAGAAGGCCCGGTCCGAAGCGGAGCGTCTCCTGAAGCGGCTGCGCGAGGGGGAGAGCTGGGAGACCCTGGCGGCGGATGAGGGTCTGGAGCCGCAGACCTCGGATTTCTTCAAGCGCGGCGAACGGATCCAGGGAATCGGAACCGCCCCGGACCTTGAAGATGCGGCCTTTGCCCTCGACGCGCAGAACCCTTTCCCCGAGCGTGTGTTCGAGAGCGGGAACGGCTACCACGTGATCCGGTGGGAGGCGTCCAAGGGCATCGAGGAGGAGGCCTTTCAGGAGGCCGAGGCGGAGGTTCGCCGGACCCTGCGGAACACGAAGCACCAGGTCATCTTCGACGCCTGGCTGGAAAACCTGCGAGCCGAGGCCGAGATCGAGCAGCTCCAGAGCCTGTGAGAGGAGCGGCGGTCTACGCCAACCCTTTGAGGGGGTGGAGGGTTCCCCCCAGCCGCACGGCGTACCCTCCCTCGTGCTCCTCGATCTCCCCGGCCATCTGGTAGTAGGCGGGGCGCGCGAACCGGGCGGGAAAGCGCCCCCCCTTCACCCGGCAGTAGAGCACGTGGTCCTTCCCCACGCGAAGCGTGTCCGGCCGGAGGGGTTCCTGCGTGTCGTCGCTCAGGAAGAGGCGCAGCCCGTCCGGATCCCGGTCCACACGCCGCACCACGAAGGCGGTGTCCTCCACATCCACCACGCACCGCTCGCCCTTCCAGCGGATGACGTGGCGTCCCTGCTCGTCCAACTCCATGTGCTCGTAGAAGAGCCGGATGAACTCGCGGTGAATCATCTCCCTGCCCTCGTGAAACCACCGCCCGTCCTTGTCGATGTGGATCAGGCAGGGGGGGAGGGCTTCGTCCGGGCTCATCTCCATGACCTCGTCTCCTCGATGATCTCCATGGGCCGGCTCAACCGGCCTTTCGGCCCCTGCTCGAAGGCCGCTTCCCACTCCCCCGGCTCCAGGGTCTCCCGAAAGTATTCCTCCACGAGGAACCGATCGTAGCCGCAGTCGATCGCCTTGAAGCAGGGGAGATCCGCCCGGGCGTTCGACCCGGTTCCGCGCCGAACGCCGGGCCTCCGACCTGCGGAACCGCTCGAACGCCTCGGGCGTGTCGATGTCCAGGGCCTGATAATGCTCTCCCGCGTCCACCAGGCGGAGATCATCGGGGTGATCTCGAAACAGCTCCCTCGCCCCCCGGTCGCCTGCCAGGGAGCGCACGGCTTCAAAATGCTCGCGCCCGATCACCACGGGATGAGCGCGTCTCCCCCGGACCGAAACGGCGGCCAGGGAGCAGCCCGATGCGGCCGCCTCCAGGCGAAGGCGATCGATCACCTCCGGCGTGACGTGGGGCATGTCTCCCAGGAGGACCATCACCCGGTCGCAGGACTCCTCCACGGCACGAAGGCCGGCGATGAGAGACGTGCTCATTCCTTCACCATGGGCCGGGTTCACCACGACGGTGAGCCTGGGATGGTCCTGGAAACGCCCCAGGGACGCCCGGATCCGACGGGCCTCGTGTCCGAGGACCAGGACCACCTCGTCCAGGCCGGAGGCCAGGCAGGCATCCACGACCCGGGCCAGCAGCGTTTCGCCCCCCACCGTGAGAAGCTGTTTTTCCCGTCCCATGCGGCTCGACTCGCCGGCCGCCAGAACGATCCCGGCGGTCCGGCCCGTCACCCTGAACGGCATCTTCGTCTACCCCATTGACATTCCCGCGGATTTCCGTATGATGCGTAGACTCTGCAAGGTTCGGGGCTCACCGGTCCCCGTGAGTGGCTCCAGGCCGCATTTTCACCCCTTCCGGCAGTCAGCGAGGTCCGCACATGATCCATCAGGTCATCCAGGCATTCCTGAACGAATGGACCCGGGCCGACACCGTGCGGCTCCTGGTGGAGCTCGCGCCCCTCTTTCTGCCGATCGCGCTCTGGGGAGCGGTTCCGCCGCTTCGAAAACGCGGGGAGGCCCTGCTCGTTCTCTTCGGTGTCTTCACCGCGTTCCACGCGCTGTTCAGCGCCTACGCCCTGGTCTTCGGCTGGCCGGTCGCGGCCGCCCGGCTCTCGTGGCCGGCCAGCCCCTTCGTGATCAAGCTCGGGTTCTCCCACGCCGCCCTCGGGACCGGGCTCCTGATCTGCCTCCTCCTGAGAAAGGCCGAATGGACCAAGGGCCTGCTGATCGCCATGGGCCTCTATGCCGCGGCCTCGTCGGTCTTTCACCTTCTCGCGGCCTTCGGCCGGGAGCGCTTCGACATGGTCCACCTGGGCCCCCCCGTGATGCACGACATCCTGTTCGTCTTCCTGGCTTTCTGGGTCATCCGAAGGGCCCAGGAACCCGGCCGGGCCGTCTACTACGTTCCCCATTAGCAGTGCCTGCGCATGTAATCCTGTCATCAAACGTCCATGACCGGCGTCCGGCTTCCGGTCAACCCCGCTGATGAAAACAGGTGTTTTCGATAGGGCGGGGTTTTACACCCCGCCGTGCTTGTCGAAAACCTTGCGGCGGCATATGAAATGCCGCCCTACGCCCGGACCATCGAGGGGTATTTTCACGGTAAAAACAAGAAGTTTTTCACACCGAGGCCGCAGGCGCCGGGGTTTTCCGTCGATCCCCTCCCAGTCGACCCGGCCCGAAATACCCCTGTACCCCGGCGGGCCGGTTTGCGTCAAGCCGGCACGCCGCCCGACTGCGACCCCGGGCTCCATCCCGCGCAGCGCCCCGTCCGGGGCCCCACGGTTCCGGCCGGCTACTTCGGCGCCTGGTACTGCCTGGGTTTGGGCAGGTTCTCGATGGCGGCCAGGGCCCGGTGGAGCTCCCCCTCGGGGAGGGCGTGGTCCTGGAGCTGTCCCCGGAGGTACGCCTCGTAAGCGGCCAGATCCACCAGGCCGTGCCCGCTCCAGTTGAAGAGAATCACCTTCTCCTTGCCTTCTTCCTTGGCCCTGAGCGCCTCGCGGATGGTGACGGCCACGGCGTGGTTCGTCTCCGGCGCGCTGATGAACCCTTCGGTGCGCGCGAAGGTGATGCCCGCCTGGAAGGTCTCGAGCTGGGGAACGGCCTCCGCCCGGATCAGGTCGTCCACGATGAGCTGGCTGATGATGGGCGCCATGCCGTGGTACCGGAGGCCCCCGGCGTGGATGGGCTCAGGCACGAAGTCGTGTCCCAGGGTGTGCATGGGGAGGAGCGGCGTCATCTGCACGGTGTCCCCGAAGTCGTAGGCGAAGGGCCCCCGCGTCATGGTCGGGCACGAGGTCGGCTCCACGCCGATGATGTCGATCTCCCTGCCGTGGATCTTGTCCCGAACGTAAGGCAGACAGTTGCCGGCGAAGTTGCTCCCGCCGCCCGCACACCCGATCACCACGTCCGGGT
>CAYUBQ010000027.1:0-49435 GCA_964443135.1 uncultured Desulfobacterales bacterium
GCTTGACGCATTCGCAAAAACCGCTCACGCGCCGCTGGAAACGCTGTAACCTTTTGAAATGATACAGGCAGATCTCAAAGCTTCGGACTTTTTGCGACGCCATCACGTTTGAGATGAGTATGGTGTCCCCGAAACAGGTTTCACCCTTTATTGCGCCCGGGGAATGAAGTATACTCAGTGCCATAGCAGACAAGGCGATCGCGCACCCTGAAGCAACGGAGGAGGGAGATGGCAGTGACCTACGCGGTGGAGAACATCATGTCCGAGAAACTCGTGTCCGTGGACAGCCAGGCCTCCCTGAGTGACGCCATGCGGCTGATGGTGGAGAAGGACATCGGCTCGGTCATTGCGACCCGGGACGGGGAGATGGCGGGGATCCTCACGGAACGGGACGTGCTGAAGAAGTTCTGCTTCGACGCGAGCTGCGCCACGGCCAGGGTGGAGGAGGTGATGAGCAGCCCGCTGGTCACCATCGACGGAAGGGCGGCCATTGGACAGGCCGCGGATCTGATGGCCGAGAAGAAGGTCCGGCGCCTGCCGGTGACGAAGGACGGCGCCGTTCAGGGCATTGTGACGGAGCGGGACGTCATGCGGGCCACCCTGTACGTGTTCAAGACGCTGGCCGACGCCACCCTTTGATCCGTTCTACGCTCGTCCGGCGGCCGGAACGAATGAAAACGGCCGCATCCGGATTCCCGGGTGCGGCCGTTCTCCGGTCTCCCCATCAGGAGGTCACTTGATGGAGATCTTGCGGGTTCCCGCCTCCTTCTTGCGGGGCATGGTCAGGGTCAGGACGCCGTCCTTGAAGGTAGCGTCCACCTGGTCCTCCTCCACCTCGCCGGGAAGGCGGAAGCTCCTGGAAAAGGAGCCGTAGCTGCTCTCCTTGAGATAGTAGTCGGCCTGTTCCTCTTCCTTGGTGCTCTCCCGTTTTCCGGTCACGGTGACCACGCCCTGGTCCACCGTGACGTTGATGTCATCCTTGTTCATGCCGGGGAGCTCGGCGGTCAGGACGTACTGGTTGTCCTTCTCGTAGAAGTTCATCGCCGGGCTCCACTCCTCCCCCATGTCCCTCTGCCACTCCGGCCAGAGGCGGTCGAAGAACACGTCCCCCATGGGCTCGCGGCCGGACGGGGTCATCCACCAGGGTCTCGGTCCTCGTTTGGTCGGAAGTGCCATGTCGACCTCCTTTCTCCGTATGCGGTTCAAAAGCTCTTTTCGTCAGGGTTCCTTTTCTGGACAATAAGACCCGATCCGGGTCTGTCAAGAGCCCCGCGTCGTCCTGAAAGTTCTTGAGTGTCTTACTCATGAAATCCTGTCACAAAGGACAAGAGGCTTTTCATGCTGAGGCCGGGGTTTTCCGGAGCGGACATCAGCGCGAGGGGGTTTCGAGCTTCAGCCCGCCTCGGGAGTTTCGGGCGGATGGTTTCACCGGGGCCTGCCGGCGGACCCGAGAGGACGTCAGTCCCCGGAGACGAACAGGATGCGTGCGTCCGCCACGACGCAGCGGTCCTTCGAGCAGATGAGGGGGTTCAGGTCGACGGACTCGATGCGGTCCGCCATCTCCATCACCAGGTTGGAGAAGGCGACGAAGGTCCCTGTCAAGGCGTCCATGTCCACGGGGTCCCCGCCCCGGTATCCCTCGAGCAGCTTGTGCGCCTGGAGCCCGTTCACCATGGATGTGACGTCGCGGGGCTCGAGGGGAGCCATGCGGATGACGGTGTCCTGGTAGATCTCCACGCCCGTTCCCCCGATGCCGAGCAGGATCACGGGCCCGAACTGCTCGTCTATCTTGGCCCCGGCGATCAGCTCGAGCCCCCGGACGGTCTCCTCCACCAGGGTGCCCTCGTACCGGTCCAGGGAGGCGAAGCGGTCCATGGCCTCGCGGAGGCCGCCTGCGTCCCGGATGCCGGTTTTCACCCCGCCCGCGTCCGACTTGTGCAGGATCGCCGGCGAGACCACCTTGGCCACCACGGGATACCCGACCTCTCCGGCGAAGCGATCGGCCTCTTCCGGATCGCTCGTGCGAATGAATCGGGGTACGTCCAGGCCGGCGGAGGCCAGGAGCCGCTTGGCGTCCGGCTCGAGCACCCACCCCCTGGGGCGGGCGGATTCCAGGATCTGCTTCATCTCGTCGTTCAGCACGGCCGGCTCCTTTTCATGGCCTCCACGCGGTGCACGGCCCCCTCGATGGAGGGGGAGACCGGGACGTGGTTGAGCTCGAACCCCTCGATCAGCATGCGATACTTGTCCACGTGAGGGACGTAGGCCACCAGGGGCTTGCCCGTGTGGTGGGTGATCTGGCTCAGACGCGCTCCCAGGTCGGAGGTGATCCCCGGGAGGTAAGGCAGGAGCAGGAGAATGATGCAGTCCACCTGCTCGCTGCGGCTCAGGCTCTCCACCGCCTCATAGAAGTCGTCGTCCACGGCGCTTCCGGTGAGGTCGAGGGGGTTGCTCAGGGATGCGATGCCCTGGATGCTCGGGGAGAGCCGGCCTCGGATCTCTTCCTGGAGGCCGTGGTCCAGGCCGGGTACGGAGAGGCCTTGGCTGGAGCAGGTGTCCACGGCGATGGCGCCGTGGCCGCCGCTCCCCGTGATGATCCCGACCCGTCCGTCGATGGAACGGGGGTAGTAGCTCAAGGCCTCGCAGAAGGCGACGAGCTCGAACTCGTTCTTGGCCTCCACCACCCCGTGCTGGGCCAGGACCGAGGAGAAGACCCGGTAGTCCCCCGCCATGGAGGCCGTGTGGCTGGTGACGGCGCGGCTTCCCCCGGGGCTCTTGCCGGCCTTCAGCACGATCACGGGCTTGGGGCAGTCGCAGGCGGCCAGGACGAACTCCCGGCCCTCGTTCCGGCCGAACCCCTCGACGTAGAAGGCGATGACGTCGGTGCGGGGGTCCTCGGCCAGGTAATGGAGCAGGTCCATCTCGCGGACCACGGCCTTGTTGCCGATGCTCACCGCCAGGGAGAGCCCGATCCCTTCCCCGGCGAACTTCACCATCTGGTCCACGAGGATGCCGCCGCTCTGGCTCACAACGGAGACGTTTCCCCGGACGGGCTGGACCATGCGCTCGCTGGGAAGAAAGAAGGTGTCCACCACGCCCGGGGCGAAGAAGCCGAGGCAGTTGGGGCCGATGAGTGGAAAGTCCGCCTCCGCGGCCATGGAGGCCAGCCGGTCCTGGAGGTCGGTGCGGCCGGTCTCTGCAAACCCGCCGGAGATCACCGCCGCCCCCTTGACCCCGTGCTCGATGCAGTCGGACAGGACGTCCGGGACGTGGTCCGCACGAACGGCGATCAGGGCCATGTCCACGGTCTCGGGGATCTCCGAGACCCGGGTGTACACCCGATCCCCCTGGAGCGTTCCGCCCTTCGGGTTCACGGCAAAGGTTCGGACCGGGTACCGGAGGTGGTTCTTCCGATAGATCACGTTGGCCGGATGGAGGTCGTTGCTGCTGGACACGCCCACCACCGCCATGGTTGCAGGCGAGAACACGGTGCGAAGATCCATTCGAACGCTCCTTCGAGAACTGCGGTCTCGTTCCACGAGACCTCTTTCAAGGATAACCGCTTTGAACCCGTCCGTCACGGGAAATTCCGATGGCCCGCCCCGGCCGGCCTTTACTTTGCGGCCTCCGAACATTATGGTTGAGGTAACTGTTTCAAGAGGAGATCCCGGAGAGAAGGCCGTGCTCGAGGCGAGACCGCGGCCGTTTTTGTTGGGCTTTTCGTCGCCTTGCAGGTTGAGCCTCCGAGCGGGTCTCCCGTTGTCGGACCATGAGCGTGGGCATGACGCAGAATCCGCCACCACCCGAAGAACGCAGCCCAGGGTCGTTCCCGCCACCCCCCGCCGAGAGGGCCGGCGGCGAGGCTGTCGCAAGACGTCCCCTGCGGTCCAGGATCGTGCGCTGGACCGTGTGGACGTGCGTCGGCGCGATTCTCGGGCTCGCCACCCTGTTTGCGTTCCTGCAGACACGGACCGGAAAGGATTTCCTGGCGGTCTGGGCCGCAGCCGCCATCGAGGCCGTCACGGACACGGACGTCCGCATCGACGGCATCGAGGGGCTCGTGCCCCTGGACTTCTCCGTTCGATCGGCCACCCTGGGCGACGGGGCCGACCTGTGGCTCCGGGTGAAGAACCTTTCGATCCTCTGGTTCCCCGAGGATCTTCTGAAGGGGCGGGTCCACCTCGGTTACGTGCAGGCGGAGGAGGTGGAGATCCTGCGCCGCCCCCCGGAGGGGGCCGGAGAAGCGGCGGCCGAACCGGGAGCCACCTGGCCGCCGTCCCTTCCCCCTGTCCTCCTGGACCGGTTTCTCGTGAAGCTCGTTTCCGTGGACCCGGCCGTTCTGGGAGAATCGGCCCGGCTCACGGCCTCGGGGCGGGTGGCCGCGACCGGGGCGGAGGGCACGATCCGGGGGGAGTTCCGGGTGCGGCGGCTGGACGTCTCGGAGGAGCGGGCCGGGGTGCGCTGGGTGCTGGAGACGGACCCGCTCCGCCTGGAGCTGGACCTCCGGGTGGCGGCGCCGGAAAACGGCCTGCTACCCCGCCTCGCAGGGATGAGCCCGGATGGGCTGCGGCTCCGGCTCTCGGGCACGGGCCCGCCGGACGGCTGGCACGGGGAGATCGAAGCGGAGAGCGGCGCGTGGGGCGGGATCCGGTCCGGGCTTCGCATGAACGCTTCCAGAAAGCGCCTGGCCTTGGAGGCGGAGGGGGAGCTGCAGGTCGGGGAGACGCTTCTTCCGGGCCGGGCGGACGGGTTTCTCGGGGAGGGGACCGCCGGCTTTTCCCTTCGGGGTTCCGTGACCCGGGAGGGTGTGGCGACGGTGGATCGACTCGCCCTGACTGCGGAGGGAATCGAGGCCCGGATCTCCGGCCGATTCCAGGAAAGGGAGGGGACGGGGGAGGCCCGGGTCGAGCTCACCGTCCCGGCTCTCGCAGGGATGCAATGGCCCGGCCTGGACGACCCGGCCGGCCGGCTGGAGGCCCGGGCGACCGTCCGGGGCCCGCTCGACGCCCTCGAGGCCGACCTGGAACTGGAGGTGTCGGGGCTTCGGTTGGCCGGCGTGGGGGCCGGCTCGGCCACGGCCTCGGTCCGGGTCCGCCCCGAAAAGGGGGCTTCGTTTGCCTCCCTCGAGGGGCTGAGGATCCTGGGTGAAGGCGGTTTCCACGATCTCGCGATCCGGGACGCCACGCCGATCTTTCGCCGGGATCGGGTGGACTGGAGCGCGGACGCGTGTTTCTCCTCTCCGGAAGCCCTGTCGATCGCCTCCCTGCGGGTGGCGGACCCGAGCCTCGAGGCGGTGTTCAACGGCGACGTCCGGCTCCCTGGGTCGTCCCTGGACGGCCTCCTGCAGCTGACCGTCGACGACCTGGCGCGGGCGCCCCTTCTCGAAGGGACCGGTGTGCAGGGGAAGGGTTCGCTGACCGCCCGGGTCCAGGCGGACGGGATCGGCCGCTCCGTGTTCGCGGACGTGGAGGGCCGCTTGGAGGGGGAGGGGCCCGTGCCGTCCGGGATTGCGTCCCTGGTGGGGAAGGGAGGGACCTTCCGGGGGCGTGTTTCGCTGCTGGGCGGTCGGACCGTGCAGGTGCCCCGCTTCCGTGTGGTGATGGACCGGGCCGAGATCGGCCTGGAGGGGGAGGCGGACCTCGCCGGGAGGACGGGGCGGCTCTCCGTCCGGGTCGAGGTTCCCGATCTGGGTGTGCTCTCCGGCCCCGTGGGGTACTCCCTCGCGGGCGGTGCCGTGGTTCGGGCCGAGGCGCAGGGGCCCTTCGGTGACCCCCGGCTCGATGCCGTGTTGACCGCCCGCGATGTCGAGGCGGAAGGCCTCTCCGTTCGAGAGGTGACCGCGTCCTTCGAGGAGGGCCGCCTCCTGCCGGCGCCGGCCGGCCGGCTGCGGCTGGAGGTCCTGCACGACCGGACGACCCTGTCCGCCCGCGCCGACGTCACCCTGGACCGGCCGGTGGTCGCACTCGGGAACGTCTCCGTCGACGGGGCCGGGGTGCGCGTCTCGGGCGGCCTGGACCTCCACCTGCCTTCAGGGACGGTGGAGGGCGATCTGAACGGCACGGTCCGGGACCTGGCATCGGTCGGTGCCCTTTTGGGAAGAGACCTGGGGGGACGCGCCGGGCTCGCTCTGCACCTCTCCCGCGAAGGGACCGAGCAGGCCGCGACACTGGTTCTTCGGGTCGACAACGTCGCCTCCGACGTTGGGAACGCCGACCGGATCACCGTTCGAGCGAACGCTCGAGGCCTCTTCGCGGAACCCGCGGGCTCCGTCACCGCCCGGGTGGAGGGGCTTCGGTCAGGCTCTGTGCGCCTGGAGACGCTGGAGGCGAACGCCGGCGGAGCCATGGAAGACCTCTCCTTCGACGTCCGGGGGGACGGAGAGGCCGGGTTTCCTTTCCGTGTCTCATCGAGCGGGGGATACCAAGGCTCCGCCGCGGAGCGGGTTCTGGCGCTCGAGACCCTGGAGGGCGCATTCGGTCCCCACGACGTGAGCCTTGCGGGACCGGCCGAGATCCGCTTCCCGGTGAAGGGCGGGTTCCGAACCCCCGGCCTGACGGTTCGGGTGGGCGGAGGGCGCCTGGCCCTGGAGGGTGCGTACGGGAACGAGATCGACCTGAGGGCCGATGTGGAGGCGCTTCCCCTCTCGCTCCTTTCCCTGGCCGGAGCCCCGTCCGTGCAGGGGACCGCTGTGGGCCGGGTGCGCGTCTCCGGCACGCCCCGGGCACCCCGAGCAGAGGCGGAGCTCACCGGGGAAGGCGTGCGGTCCGGCCATCCCTCCCTGGAGAAGCTGCCCGGGTTTCGCATCGCCGCCACGGCCGGCCTGGCGGGAGATCTTCTGGAGGGCCGACTGAGCGTGGCCGGGCAGGAAAAGGGGGTCCCCCTGGAAGCGACGCTGAGGATGCCGGCGAAGGTGTCTCTCTCCCCCCTGTCCGTCGACTGGCCCGGGGACCGGGAGATCCAGGGGCGCGTCGCGGCGGATCTGGACCTGGAACCCCTTCCCGTGTGGCTGGCCCTGGAGGGCCGGCGGCTGTCCGGACGGCTCGAGGCCGACCTGTCGATCTCGGGCACCCTGGCCGCTCCCGAGGTCCGGGGGGATGCGCGGGTCCGGGACGGATCCCTGGAAATCCTTCAGAGCGGCAGCGTGTTTCGAAACGTCGACGTCCTGCTTCGCGTGGACGGCCGTTCCCTGGTCCTGGAGCACGCCCGGGCGGACGACGGAAACGGCGGGAGCATGGAGGCCGAGGGCCGTCTTCAGCCTCTTCCGGAGCAGGGGTTCCCCTTCGAGGGTCGGGTCTCCATGGACGGGTTTCGTCTGGTCCGCCTGGACGAGTTCACCGCGGTCACCGGCGGCGGGCTGGAGATCTCCGGGACCGTCCGGGAGGCCGACCTGTCCGGCAACGTGCGGGTGACCTCCGCCGAGGTGCGCATTCCGGATCGGATGCCCCCCAAGATTCACGAGCTCGAGGTGGTGGAGGTGAACGGAGAGACGGCTCCGGAGAACGAAAGCCCTGCGTCGGGGACCTCTCCGGACGCGCCCGAGATCAACCTGAACCTCGACGTCCAGGTCCCCGGCCGCGCCTTTGTCCGCGGACGCGGTCTGGACTCGGAGTGGAAGGGGAAGCTCCGCGTGGGCGGAACCGTGGCCGTTCCCGAGGTGCGCGGGGAGCTCTCCATCGTCCGCGGGCACTACAATTTCTTCGGCGAGCGGTTTGCCCTGGCCTCGGGCACGGTGTTCTTCGGCGGCTCCCACCCGCCGAAACCCCTGTTGGAGATCACGGCCGAGCGTCGCAAGACCGGCATGACGGCACGGGTCATCCTCTCCGGCACCCCGTCCTCCCTGAGCGTTCAGGTCGCCTCGGATCCGCCCATGCCGAGAGACGAGGTCATGGCGAGGCTGCTTTTCGACCGGAGCCTTTCGAGCATCACCCCCATTCAAGCGCTGAAGCTGGCGCGGGCCCTCGACTCCCTGGCCGGGGGCGGGAGGCTCGGGTTTCTGGACCGGGCCCAGAGCGGGGTCGGGCTGGACCGGGTCGAAATGGTCCAGCCGGACGAGGAAGACGGGTCGACCGCCCTCAGCGTGGGCAAGTACGTGAGCGAGGAGGCTTACGTGGAGGTGGAAAAGGGGCTGGGGGCGGACGAGGGCAAGGTCTCGGTAGAGGTCGAGGTGACACCCAGGATCACCGTGGAGACCGAGGTGGGTGCGGACGCCGCAGGGGGCGTGGAGCTCAAGTGGAAGTGGGACTACTGACAATGGGGTCAGGTCTTGAATTTTGACTTTTTACTAAAAAGTCAAAATTCAAGACCTGACCCCATGTTCCCTCCATGTTCAGGAGATAGCGATGAGACGAGAACGAATCCGCTGCGATGCCCTTCGGGGAAAGCTGACCGACCCGGCCGAGGCGGCCGCCCACATCCGGGACGGCACCAACCTGTTCATCTCCGGCTTCACGGCCGGGTACCCGAAGATGATCCCCCAGCAGCTCGCCGAGAGGGCGCGGGCGGGAGAGCGGTTCAAGATCAACCTCTACGCCGGCGCGAGCACGGGCGACTGCGTGGACGGCGTCCTGGCCCAGGCGGGGGTCGTGGGGTGGCGGCGGCCTTACATGAGCGACCGGATCATGCGGGAGCGGATCAACCGCGGGGAGATCGCCTTCAAGGACGATCACCTCTCCCGTCTCTCGGCCCAGGTGCGGGCCGGGGACTGGGGCCGGGTGGACGTGGCCGTGGTGGAGGCCGTGGCCGTCACCGAGAAGGGGCATTTGGTCCCCTCGACGTCCGTGGGCAACACGCCCACCTACGTGAAGATGGCCGACAAGATCATCATCGAGATGAGCAGCGCCGAGCCGCCCGAGCTGGAGGGCATCCACGACATCTTCATCCCGGAGGACCCGCCCTACAGGATGCCCATTCCCATCTACCGGACGGCGGACCGGATCGGGAAGCCCTACATCGAGATGGACCCGAGCCGCGTGGTGGCCGTCATCTCCCACAACGAGCAGGACCGCTGCGCCGTTTTTCCCGAGCCCGACGACACCTCCCGGCGGATCGCCGAGCTCATTCTGGACTTCGTCCGCCACGAGATCCGGCGCGAGCGTCTGCCCCCGGGCCTGCCCTGGCAGTCGGGCGTGGGCGGTGTGGCGAACGCCGTGCTCACGGGGTTCATGGACGACGACTTCTACCAGGATCTCGACGTCTACTCCGAGGTCCTCCAGGACGCGGTGCTGGATCTCATCGACATGGGCAAGGTCCGGGCCGCCTCCGGTTCCGCCATGACCCTGTCCGAGCGGGGGCGCGCCCGCTTCCAAAAGGAACTCTACCGCTACCGGGAAAAGGTGGTGCTCCGCCCCGTGGAGATCTCCAACGCCCCCGAGGTGATCCGGCGGCTCGGCGTCCTGGCCATCAACACGGCCGTCGAGGTGGACATCTACGGACAGGTGAACTCCACCCACGTGATGGGGTCCCACCTCGTGAACGGCATCGGCGGGAGCGGCGACTTCCTGCGGAACGGGGCCGTCTCCTTCATCGTCACGCCCTCCACGGCCAAGGGGGGGAAGATCTCCTCCATCGTGCCCATGGTGAGCCACGTGGACCACTCCGAGCACTCGGTGGACGTGGTGGTGACCGAGCAGGGGCTGGTGGACACCCGGCCGCTCACGCCGAGGCAGGTGGCCGAGGCCGTCATCGAAACCTGCGCACACCCCGACTACCGGGACGCGCTGCGGGACTACTACCGGAGAGCGGTCCGGGAGCGCGGGGGGCACGAGCCCCACATCCTGCGGGAGGCCTTCGCCTTTCACGAGCGATTCCTGGAGACGGGGGACATGAGGTCCGGCGGTTCATCCGTGTGATCACGGCACAGGGGGGGCAGGGCGCATGGCAGTGGAATCACCCGACATGGAGCGCCTCACGCGCCTTCTCAGGAAAACCCTGCCCGAGGCAGGAACGGAGGTGCGCCCCCTGGACCTCTGCCCCACGATCAGGCTCCACCTGGTCGCGCCGGACAACATGGACCGGGCCTTCTCGCCCGACGAGGTGCGCTCCATCCTGAAGAACACGCCCTACTGGGCCTTCTGCTGGGCCGCGGGCCACGCCCTGGCCACCTTGCTCCTGGAAAACCCCGCGCTCTGCAAGGGCAGACGGGTGGTGGACGTGGGCGCAGGGTCCGGGGTGGCGGCCGTGGCCGCGGCCATGGCGGGCGCCCGCGAGGTGACGGCGTGCGACCTGGACGGCGACGCCCTGGAGGCGGTGCGCGCCAACGGACGGCTCAACGGCGTGGAGCTGGAGGTGTGCGGCTCGCTGGAGGCGGTTCGGGGGACCGCCGATCTCCTTCTGGCATCGGATCTGCTGTACGACCGCGAGAACCGTCCCCTGCTGGAGGCCTTCCCGCTGCTCGCATCCCGGGTCCTCGTGGCGGAATCCAGGGTGCGGATCGACGAGACGTTCGGCTATCGCAGGGTCCACGGGATGGAGGCCGACACGCTGCCCGACCTGGGGGAGTCCGAGGCGTTCCGTCGCGTGGGGTTCTACTCCCCGCGATCCGGGTCCTGGTTCTCCTCTTCCATGGGGGCCGGCAGGCCCTGATCCCCCTCCCGATCCTCTGTTTCCTGTGCCTGTCCGTCCACCCGCACGTAGACCGGGGGCGCAGGACCCTCCTTGGGCTCCCCCATGTAGAGCGTCCGGTGGGGAAAGGGGATCTCGATGCCGCGCTCGTCGAACACGCGTTTCATTCTGCGGTAGTACTCCCGCTTGACCCCCCACTGCTTCATGGGCCGGGTGTTGAACCGGATGCGCACGACGACGGCCGAGTCCTCGAATCGGTCCAGCCCGAACACCTCCAGGGGACCGAGGATCCGGTCCCCGAACTCCGGGTCGTTCCGGAGCTCCTCCCCCAGCTCCTCGAGGATCCCGATGACCTCGTCGATATCCTCCCGGTAGGCCACCCCGATGTCCATGACGCTCCGGGAGAACTCCTTGCTGAAGTTGGTGAGGACATCGATGGAGCTGTTGGGGATGACGTGGACGTTCCCTTTCAGGTCCCGCAGCCGGACCGTGCGGAGACCCACGGACTCCACCTCGCCGTCCTTGCTCCCGACCTGGGCCCAGTCCCCCACGCGGATGCTCTCCTCGAACAGGATGAACAGGCCGTTGATCAGATCCTTGACCAGGGTCTGGGACCCGAACCCCACGGCCAGGCCCAGGATGCCGGCGCCCGCCAGGATCGGGGTGGTGTCCACGCCGATCTGGTCGAGGATGACGATGCCGCCCACGAAGACCGCGGTGATGTTGAAGGCGGTGCGGATCATGGGGACCAGGGTCCTGGTCTTCTGGGTGACCACACGCCCCTCCGCCTCGCGCATCAGGTAGACGGCCAGGATGCGGCTGAGCTGGAGCACCATGAGCACCACGCTCAGGGTGATGGAGATGGTGACCGCCCGGATGAGGATGGTGGAGCCGATCTCGGAGACCACGAACGTGCTCACGGGGATGCCCCAGAACTCGGCCACCACGCCCGAGGCGATGACCACGAGCGCGCCGGCCGAGACCTGGCGGACGATGGCCAGGTGGCGATCCGCCCGTTCCTCGATACCCGGCACCTGCTCCTTGATCCGCTCGTGCACGTCGAAGAGCTTGTCGAACAGCAGGTCCAGAACATGGAGCGCGGCGACCAGGGCGGGAATGGTCACGACCGTCCCCAGGGTGGCCCGGGAGACGAAATCGAACCCCTCCTCCCGGCTTGCGATCAGGACCAGGAAAAAGGCCCAGGCATAGACGACGGCCAGGGGCGGAAAGAGTCGAACGGCGAGGCGCGTCCAGCTTCCGTACGCGCTCTCCCCCTCCGGCGGGGACTCGTTCACCCGGCTACGCAGGTCCTTGGCGACCTGGAGGACGAGGGCGGTGATCATGCACGGATACACGAGGAGCAGGAGCCCCCGGATGAACAGGAACGGGGACTCGGGGAAGGGGACCAGGGACAGAATCCCCACCACGAGGAAGTAGAGGCCCGTGTAGTCGGCGAACCGCCTGAGCCAGACCCAGTAGTAGTAAGCGCTCTCGTCCTTCATCCAGAGGATGCGCAGCCCGGGCTCCTCCGGGGACAGCAGGGCACGGACCGCTTCCATCACCACGCGGTAACCGAAAAGCACGATGAAGACGTGGAACACGATGGAGCGGCCCATGGCCGGGCCGGGCACGGCCCGGAAGAGCAGGAACAGGGCCAGGAGGGCGAATCCGGAGGGAAGGATGCGGAGGATGCTCGAACCCACGGAGGCGGATGCGCGGCGCGGCCAGAAAGCCTCCCTGGAAGGCGGCTCGGGCAGGTGCCGAAGGATCGGAGGCCTCGAGAGCAGCGATACGACGAAGGCCCCGAACGCCACGGCGAGGAGCCTGAGGAGCCCCCCCCGCTGATCGGGCTCGGCCAGATAGCGCCGGACGTTCTGAAGGGCGGACGGCGCCCTGGAGAGCAGCTCGCCCGTCCTCCGGCCCGAGGCCGCGACCTGGGACAGGTACGCCTCGAAGCGGGAGAACACGAGCTCCGAGAACCGGGCGGCGCCGGCTTCGGCGGGGGGCTTCTTCCCGGCGGCCTCCGGCTTTTCGCCGGACCTCTTCGCTTCGACCAGGGCCCGGAGCTGGTCCAGAAGCACCTCTCGTCTGTCCGGGTCCTCGATGGTCTGCACGAGCGACTCCAGGTCCTGAACGGTGGTCTCCGCCTCCCCCGACGACTCCGGTAACGGCTTGCCCGGGGATGAGGTGACCTGCGGGAAGACCGGGGACGCCGAAAGACAAAGGCCTGTGAGAAGCGTGAGGACGAGGAGGACTCCAGGAAGCGCTTTCCCGTCTGGGAAGATCATGTCGGGCCTCGCTGTGGATAAGGGGTTCGCGGCGCTTGATCGCGGCCTGAAAACGCCCTATGCTACAATGAACCGGCTCGAATGAAAAGCGTCCGGTGGCTTCGATCGGTCCGCTCCCTCCTTCCGGTGCGGCGGTCGATCGACATCCCGCGTCGAGAGGAGAAGCCGTGTCCTCCTATCTGCCGTACCTCCTTCTGGTCGCCGGGTTCGTTCTCCTGATCAAGGGCGCCGATCTCCTGGTGGGCGGGGCCTCTTCTCTGGGAAGGCGCATGGGCGTCTCCGACCTGGTCATCGGGCTCACCGTGGTGGCTTTCGGCACCTCCAGTCCGGAGCTCTTTGTGAACCTCATGGCCAGCGCCAGAGGGAACACGGACATCGCCATCGGCAACGTCCTGGGCAGCAACATCGCCAACATCTTTCTGATTCTCGGTGTTTCGTCCATCGTGTACCCCCTGAGCGTGGGCAAGGGGACCGTGTGGAAGGAGATCCCGTTGAGCCTTCTCGCGGTCTGCCTTCTCGGGGTCCTGGCGAACGACCGATGGATCGACCGGGTCGGGGCGTCGGCCCTCACCAGGGTCGACGGGATCGTCCTGCTCGCGTTCTTCATCGTGTTTCTCTTCTACTCCGCCTCCATCGCCGGGAGGGTCGAGGGCATGCAGGAGGAGGTCCCCGACAGGGTCATGGGAACGGGCAAATCGGTCCTGTTCGTCCTGCTGGGCCTGGGAGGTCTCGCCGTGGGCGGGGACTGGATCGTGCGCGGCGCGGTGTACACGGCCGGGACCCTCGGGATGAGCGAGTCCCTGGCGGGACTGACCATCGTGGCCGTGGGCACCTCGCTCCCCGAGCTGGCCACATCGGCCATGGCCGCCGCGCGGAAGAACGTGGAGATCGCTGTGGGGAACGTGGTGGGCTCCAACATCTTCAACGTCTTCTTCGTCCTGGGAATCAGCGCGACCGTACGGCCGCTTCCCTTTCGGGAGGCAAACAACCCGGACGTCGGCGTGGCGGTGCTCGGAAGCCTGCTTCTGTTCTTTGCCATGTTCACGGGACGCAAGCGCACCCTGGACCGCTGGGAGGGCGTGCTCCTGCTCAGCGCTTACGCGGCCTATCTCGTCTACTTGATCGTCCGGGGGTGAGCCTGTGGAAATGCAGGCTGCGGCGGAAGGGAAAGAAGTATCAGACCGTCGCCATCGGCCGCCGCAGCAGCGGTCGGGTCAAGGAGCTCATGCTGGGAAGCGTCTCGACCAAGCTGCTGGAGAAGGTGGACTACGCGCCGGTCGTCCTGGTGGGCAAAGACTCGGACGCCGAAAGCGTTCTGCTGGCACTGGACGGATCGCCCAACTCCATGCGTTCGGTGGGCTACGTCGCCCGGATGATGGCAGGAAGCGACGCGCGGATTACGCTGTTTCACGCGATCCGGGGAGATGACAAAAAGCTCGTGGAGATGACCAGGGGGGCGATCGGCGAGGTGTTCGAGCAGGCCAAGGCCCGCCTCGCCAAGGCGGGGTTCGGGGAGCGCGACGTTTCGACCCGGATCGTCTCCGGCGTCGAAAGCCGGGCCGCAGCCGTCGTAAACGAGGCGAGGACCGGCGGCCACGGAACCATTGTTCTCGGGCGGAAAGGCCATTCCCGGCTGCAGCAGTTCTTCATGGGCAGGGTCGGCAAGAAAGTGGTCACCATGGCGAGGGGCCTGGCCGTCTGGGTCGTGTGCTGAGGCGCCGATTCTGTTCTGCTGCCGATCGTGGGGATTGATGAGGGAAAGAGATGATGGGGTCCATGGAATCAGTTCACACTGGACTATGGGGACATCGACGAGCCCTTTTACAATGCCCTCAATTCCATGTATGAACGGGCTGTGAAAAAGGTGGTGAAGCTTCCGGCCGATCAACGAGCCGCTTTCAAGGATCGCCTGAAGAGGATCATGACCTCTTCTTCCCCCATTGGATGGGGCTACCACGATGAATTCGCGGGGGATTACGAAAACGCATTCCCGGAGGACTTCGAGGACTGACGACAGGTTGAATACCTGTTGCGCCGGATGGAGACAGATGCTGAAAAGGATCGGACGCCGGACTTCACAGAAGACGCAAAAGCCTACTTCACCAGCTCATGGCCGCCGAGATCCGGGTCAACGGTCTCGATCTGGAGGCATCGGGACTGATGAAGAAGTACGCAAGATCTGGGGGAGGAGCCCATGGCCAAATACCCCGTGATGTATCACGAAGGCGGTTTCCCGCCCGAGCAACTCGAATGGGAGCGCCTGGTTCCCCTGATCGGACCGGCAAACCGGGCTCTGGCCCGATACGACGGGACGTTGACGGCCGTACCCAACCCGGCCGTGCTCCTCTCGCCCTTGATGGCCCAGGAGGCCGTGCTTTCGTCCCGGATCGAGGGGACCCAGGCCACCATGGCGGACGTGATGGAGTACGAGGCGGGAATGCCTCCAGAAACGGGTCGTACGGAAGACATCCACGAGGTGCTGAACTACCGTAGGGCCATGGCCAGGGCTGTGGATCTGATGAAGGAGCTGCCCCTGTGCCAGCGGGTGATCAAGCAGGCGCACGCCGTTCTGATGGAGGGGGTGCGCGGGCAGGGCAAGGCGCCAGGGGAGTACCGGAAAGTGCCCAACTGGATCGGGCCTCCCGGCGCCCCCATGGAAGAAGCGACTTATGTCCCCATCTCAGCAGAGAAGCTGCCCGGGGCCATGGGCCGATGGGAGCGGTTCATCCATGAGTCCTCCCGGGATACCCTGGTGCAGCTGGCCCTGCTCCATGCGGAGTTCGAGTCCCTGCACCCGTTTCTGGACGGCAACGGCAGGCTGGGTCGAATGCTCGTGCCGCTTTTTCTTTTCAGCCAAAAGCAGCTGCAAGGCCCCATGTTTTACATCAGCGCCTATCTGGAGGCCCGTCGGGACATTTACTACGAGCGGCTCCTGGCCGTATCCAGGGATGGGGACTGGACAGGGTGGTGCCTGTTTTTTCTGCAGGCCTTGACCGATCAGGCCGTGGAGAACCAGGAGAAAGCCGCGGCTGTCCTGACCCTCTACGAGAGGGAGCGGGATCGAATCATCGACCTGACCCGCTCCCAGTACGCCATGAAGGCTTTGGATTTTCTGTTCGCACGCCCCGTTTTCTCGATCTCCTCATTTGTGCACGATTCCGGGATTCCAGAGCATACTGCAAAAAAAGTGATCAAAAAGCTTCAAGATAGTGGCATGTTCGAAGAACTGAGAAAAGCAAAGGGCCGCAGTTCGGCGGTTGTGGCGTTTCGTGACCTGCTTCGTATTGCAGAAGGCCGCAAGATCGTTTGAGGACCGCAAACGGTTTTTGAGGGTTTGGTGGATAGCAATGTAGGTTTTCGTTATTCGCAACTGCGGTTGGAGGGAATCTGCGGTCCCCAAATGGGTCCGACCCGAGCTCCTCGTGCTCACTGGAATTGCAGAAAATGCACCGGTTCCCTCAACGTCTGGGCGGGATGGAGGACAAGCTCTGGAAGGGCCCCTGGTCACGAGACCATTGCGCTCGGGCTGAAAGGCCACTCCCGGCTGCATCCCGGCTGCAGCAGTTCTTCATGGGCAGGGTCGACAAGAAGGTGGTCACCATGGCGAGGGGCCTGGCCGTCCGGGTCGTGAACTGATCCGGGGAGAGAAGAGATCGGGAACATGAGGCTGGCCAACAGACTCCGGTTCGCTCTGGAGCGCTACCTCATCCGAGGCGCCCACTACCAGCTCCTGGCCGTGGCCGCCCTGATCGGCGTGATCTCGGTCCTGGGGGGCGTTCTGGTAGGGTGGGGCGCCGGGGGTGAAACCACTTCGGAGTCCATCTGGTGGGCCTTCCTGAGGCTCACGGACCCCGGATACCTGGGGGACGACGCCGGGTTTTACCGCCGGACGATCTCCACGGTCCTGACCGTGCTGGGGTATGTGCTGTTCATGGGCTCGCTGGTGGCCGTCCTGACCCAGTGGCTCAACAGCACCATGCGGCGGTTCGAGGCGGGGTTCACCCCGGTCGCCCGGAGGAACCACATCCTGATCCTGGGATGGACCGCACGCGCGGGCATCGTGATCCGGGACCTGTTTCTCTCCGAGGGGCGGGTCCGTCGCTTCCTCCAGCGAAGGGGGGCGCGGCGGCTTCACATCGTGCTCCTGGCCGAGGAGGTGGGGCTCCACCTGATGCATGAGATCCGCAGCCGCGTCGGGGCTTCCTGGAACCCCCGGCGGATCACCCTGAGGAGCGGCTCGGCCCTGCGCGGCGCCCACTTGACCCGCGTGGACTTTCTTCGCGCCTCGGCGATACTCCTGCCGGCCGGGGAGTTCTCCGAGGCGGGTCCCGAGAATGCGGACACCCGCACCATCAAGACCCTCCTGTCCCTCAGCAATCACCCGGTGGTGGAGGACGCGGCCGGGCTGCCTCTGGCCGTGGCGGAGGTCTTCGACGCGCGCAAGGAGGAGATCGCACGAGAGGCCTACCGGGGGCCCATCGAGGTGCTTGCCGGGAGCGCCGTCATCGCCCGCCTGATCACACAGACCGTGAGGCATCCGGGGCTCTCCCACGTCTACTCGGAGCTGCTGACCCACGCCTCGGGGTGCGAGCTGTTCGTGCGGGAGGTCCCGGAGTTCGCAGGGGAGGCCTTCGAGCAGGTCGGTCGGCGTTTCGCGGACGCCGTTCTCCTGGGGGTGGTGAGAAGCGAGGAAGGGGCCTTCCGCCCCCACCTCAACCCGCCCTCCGGGTTCACGGTCGAGGGGGAGGATCGGTTGGTGATCATGGCACACGCGTACGAGGACACCCGTCCTTCTGGTGGGGGGACGGCCGTTGCATGGCCTCCCGGAAGCGCGGGGGTCCCTTGGGAGAGACCCGAAGGGGCGAAGAAGGTCCTTGTCCTGGGCTGGAGCCACAAGGTGCCGAGGCTCGTCGCCGAGTTTGCCAGCTACCCGGACGAGTCTTTTCTCGTGGACGTGGCCTCCACCGTCCCTGCGGGGATTCGGGAGGCGGCTGTCGAACAATACGGCGAGCGCTGCACCCAGCTTCCGGTCCGGCAGCAGGAGGCCGACTACACCGTGAGGCAGGACTTGGAGCGCCTGGAGCCGGCGAGCTACGACCACATCGTGATGGTCGGCAGCGATCGGCTCCCCTCGGGCGAGGAGTCGGACGCGCGGACCATCGTGGGCTACCTCCTTCTCCAGGAGATCCTGAGCGAGGAGACCCGCGGAACCCGACTCCTGGTGGAGCTCATGGACCCGGAGAACGTGGGCCTCCTGGGCAGGCACGCCTGCGAGGTCCTGGTCAGCCCGGTGATCCTGAGCCACATGCTGGCCCAGATCGCCCTTCGCCGGGAGCTCGCCTGCGTCTTCGACGAGCTGTTCACCACCAAGGGGGCGGACATCGTGTTCCAGCCGGTCGTCGGGGGGGCGTGGCAGGGAAAGAGCGTGACCTTCGCCGAGATCGAGAGGGACCTTCGCATCCGGGGCAGCACGGCCCTGGGCGTGCACCGCCGGGGGTACGGGCTGGATGTGGGAACCTTTCACCTGAACCCGGCCAAATCTGAGGCGTTCGACCTCAGCGATACGGACGAGATCGTCCTCCTCACCGCCTACGACTGATCCTGCCGTCCTCCACCGCGGCCGCCGGCCTTCACTCCCGCCGAGGGTTGAACCCCCCGTGGGCCTGCGATACACTACGCGGGGTGGAGCCCTCGCCCCTCTTGGGCGGTCCATGGATGAACGGAGGCGCATCGGGTTGATGGGAGAACGGGGAAAGGCGGCGCGTTCGGCATGCAGTTGAGCCGGGTATACAGAAGCCATCCGGCCGTCCTGCTCTTCGAGGGCTACCTCGCGGCCGTCGGCCTGGGAACCGCGCTCCTGCTCCTCCCCTGGTCCTCGACGGAGGGGCCGCTCTCCCTGGTGGACGCGATCTTCACGGCCACGTCCGCCATCTGCGTCACCGGTCTGATCGTCGTGGACACGGGAAGCCGTTTCACGGCCTTCGGCCAGGGCGTCATCCTCTGCATGATCCAGATCGGAGGGCTGGGCATCATGACCGTCTCGGTGGTGCTGTTCCGGCTCGTACGGAGGCGGATCGGGTTCCGGCACAGGATGGCCGTGCAGGAGCTCTTCAGCCACACCCCCAGGACGGACATCTATCCGCTGCTCGGCTCCATCGTGGTGTTCACCGTCCTGGCGGAAGGGATCGGGACGCTCCTCTTTCTCGCGCACTGGTGGCAGGAGATGCCCTTTCCCCGGGCCCTGGCCATGGCAGGGTTTCACGCGGTCTCCGCCTTCTGCAACGCCGGGTTCTCCCTCCTGAGCACCGGCTTCACCGCTTATCGCGACTCCCTTTTCCTGAACGCCACGGCCAGCGGGCTCATCATCCTGGGAGGGCTGGGCTTCCCCGTGGTCTACGAGCTGTGGTCGCTGGCGCGGAGGAGGACGGGAGGGCGTCCCCGCATGTCGGTCCAGACCAAGGCCGTGCTCCTGACCAGCGGGGTCCTCGTCCTTGCGGGCACGGCCGTCTTTCTGGCCACGGGAGGGGAGGCCATGGGGGGAGAGGGCGCCGCGGGGCGGGTCCTCGCTTCCCTTTTCCAGTCCGTGACCTGCAGGACGGCCGGATTCAACACCGTGGAGATCGGGGCCTTGAATCCGACGGTCCTGGCCTTTATGATCTTTCTCATGTTTTTCGGGGCCTCGCCGGGGTCGTGCGGGGGCGGTGTGAAGACCACGACCCTGGCCGTGCTGGCGGCCTTCTCCCTGAGCCGCCTCCGGGGGCGGATCCGGGTGAACATGTTCTACAAGAGCGTGCCGTACGACACGGTGACCAAGTGCATCACCGTGACCCTGCTCTCCGTGGCTCTGATCGCCGTTGCGCTGTTTCTCCTCCTCTGGGCGGAGCAGGACCGGGCCACCCACGGGATGGCGCCCGGACAGACTTTTCTGGGCTACCTGTTCGAGGTGGTCTCCGCCTTCGGCACGGTGGGGCTCAGCATGGGCGCCACGACCGGGCTCGGCGTTCCGGGCAAGGTCATCATCGTGATCATGATGCTCATCGGCCGGGTGGGAATCCCGGCGTTCACCTACATCATCGCGGGAACCGAGGCACGAAGCGGGTTCGAGTACGCGGAAGAGAACCTGATGATCGGATAAGGGGGAGCCATGAAGCGGTTTGCGGTCATCGGCCTGGGGAAGTTCGGGTTCCACGTGGCCAAGAGCCTGTTCGAGGACGGCAACGAGGTCATTGCGGTGGACCGGAACCGGGATCGGGTCCAGGCCATGGACAAGTTCTGCTCCCAGGCCGTGGTGATGGACGCAACGGACACGGAGCGGCTCGAGGCCCTGGGGCTCGACGAGGTGGACACCGTGGTGGTGAGCACGGGCACCCAGATCAGCACGAGCATCCTGATCTGCTACCACCTGAAGGAGATGGGGGTGGAGAGCATCGTGGCCAAGTCCCTGGACGACGACCACGCCGTGATCCTCAAGAAGGTGGGGGCCTCCTCCACGGTCCACCCGGAGCGGGACATGGCCGCGCGGATCGCCCGGGGCCTCTCGCGGCCCAACATCATGGACTACATGCCCCTGGAGGAGGAGTACGATCTCGTCCAGGTGTCGCCCCCGGGCTCGTTCGTGGGGAAAACCCTCGAGGACCTGGACCTGCGGGCCGCCCACGGCGTTCACGTAATCGCCGTCAAGGAAGCGGACAAGGCCAAGTTCACCCTGGTGCCGTCCCCCCGGTACGAGATCAAGGAGAACGACCTCCTCGTGCTGCTGGGCTACTCCGAGGACCTGAAGAAGATCCGGGAGATGGAGTGAACCCGTGAATATCCTGATCTGCGGCGCCGGCTACATCGCCCAGGAGCTTCTCAAGCGGCTGGGGGAGACCTGGAAGGCGACCCTGGTGGACAAGGACGAGTCGATTCTCCGGGACATGTCCTCGCGCTTCGTGAGCGTGGTCCGGGTCCTGGGGGGAGACGCCTCCAGCCCCGTCGTTCTGGAGAAGGCCGGGCTCGGCGACCAGGACTATGTGCTGGCCCTGACCCGGGACGATGCGAGCAACCTGGCCATTGTCACCTTCGCCCGGGAGAAGGGCATTCAGAACATCCTCTCGCTGGTGTACGACCCCGACCACCTTCCCGACTTCCAGAAGCTCGAGGTCAGAACCATGACGGCCGCCACGCGGGCGGCGCGGAGGATCCACCAGTACCTCCTGGATCCACGCGTCAACGTGTTTCCCATCGGCCGGGACGAGGCCGAGTTCATGGAGGTGGACGTGGACACCAATCCCGATCTGGAGGGACGTCGCATCGAGGTGGCACAGGGCGAGACCTGGCGGGTGGTGGGGATTCTGCGGAACCAGGGTTTGATCTTCCCGCAGCAGGACACCGTGTTCCGGCGCGGCGATCGCCTCCTCCTGCTGGGCGGTCCCGGTCTCTACGAAGAGGCCTGCTCGCTTCTGGAGTGCTCGGACGGACACTTTCCCAGGGTCTACGGGCACGACCTGGTGCTGGGGATGCCGTCGGGTGCGGGCGGGGAGGGGGACGCGATCCTCAACGAAGGCATCCACCTGGCACAGAACGTGAAGATCCAGCGGGTGCTGGTCCTGTGCGATCAGGACACCTGCGAGCAACGGGAGCAGATCGAGCGCTGGGCGCGCAGCCTGGACATCGAGCTTCGAACGACCGATGAGGACGTCATCCACGCGGTGGAGGAGACCGGCAAGAAAGAGAGCGCCGGAGTGGTCGTTCTCCCACCCCTCCCGGCGCCCAGGTTCGACTCTCTGGCCAAGCCGGTCCTCATCGCCCTGGCGCACCGGCTCCCGTGCCCCCTGCTCGTGGCCCGCGGAACCCACCCCTACGAAAACATCCTGGTCCCCTACAACGGCACGAGGGCCTCGAACCGGAGCCTGGAGGTGGCCGTGGACCTGGCCACCCAGCTGGGCGGCTCCGTGACCGTTGCGGTCGTGGAGGAGCCGGGGTTCCTTCACGAGGAGGCGTTGGACGAAACGAGCTGGCTGGAGACCGTCCTGGGACGGGTCCGGGAGCGGACCCACATCCTCAAGACCAAGCTGCACGAGGAGGTCCGCAAGGGCAATCCCGTCAAGGAGATCTCCGCCCTGGCCGCGGACTTCGATCTCCTGGTCCTGGGGAGCACCACCCGGGGGAAGGAGTTCTTCTCACCGCACGTGGGAGAGCTTCTGGCCAGGAAGGTTCCCTGCTCCGTTCTGATCGTGTCCACATGACACCCTTCCGGGGGCGGGCCCTTCTTGCGGCTTCCCCGGGGAGCTCACTGCGCGATGGTCCTGAACCAGGCATGGTCCCTGCTGCTCGTTTCCCTGGCCGCAGCCCTTCTTCCCGGCCTGAGCCGGTCGCTGCGGCTGCCGGCCATTGTCCTGGAGATCCTGTTCGGCGTGGTTCTCGGAGAGAGCCTGCTGCAGATCCAGTTCAGCGGAGACTGGATCTCTTTCCTGGCCGAGCTGGGCTTTCTCCTGCTCATGTTCCAGGCGGGCATGGAGATCGATTTCTTTGCGCTGCGCAGGCAGAGCGGCAGGAACATCCTGTTCCACCTGGCACTCTTCGGCGCCACCCTGGGCCTTTCCGTCCTGTCCGCGTTTCTGCTGGACCGCGGCCTGTTCGTGGCCCTGATCCTCATGACCACCTCTCTCGGGCTGGTGGTTCCCACGCTCAAGGAGACCGGGATCAGCCGGACACCGCACGGCCAGGCGCTGCTCATTGCAGCCACCATCGCGGACTTCCTGACCCTGTTCGGCATCACCTTCTTCCTCCTCTACCACGAGTACGGCCTGGGCTGGCGGTTCCTGGGTCCCGTCCCCCTGTTCCTGGGGTTCGGCTTCCTGCTCAAGCTGGGGCGTCTGTGGGCCTGGTGGCACCCGGAGGCGGCCGGTCGCCTGCTGTCGGACCGGGACGACCAGGAGCTGGGCGTGCGGCTTTCCCTGGCGCTGCTCTTTCTCTTTGTCGCGCTCTCCGAGCTGGTGCATATCGAACCCGTGCTGGGCGCCTTCCTGGGCGGCGCCGTTCTCAGCGTGGTCTTCCGGGAGAAGGGGTACCTGGAGGCCAAGCTCTCGGGGATCGGCTACGGCTTTCTGATCCCGATCTTCTTCATTCACGTGGGCATGCAGTTCGACCTGGGCAACGTGCTGTCGCCGGAGCGGATCCTGTTCACCCTGGCGCTCTTCGGTTTCGCGGTGGGGGTCAAGCTGATCCCGGCCCTGCTCTTCCTGCTCCTGGGTACGGGGCTGCGCAAGGCCCTCAACGCGGGGATCCTGCTCTCTTCGAGGCTGAGCCTGATCATCGTGGCCGCGTCCATCGGACTCGAGGCGGGGTTCGTCTCGGTGGAGTTCAAGGACGCCATCGTGCTCCTGGCGGTGATCACCTGCCTGTCGGGTCCCACCGGGTTCAAGCTGCTTCACCGGCCGGACGCGAAGCCCGGGAAGGCGGAGAAACGGCCCGACAACGACCGCTGGGTGGGGTGGATGCGGGAGTAGCCGATCAGACCTTCCGCGGCTCGGGATTTCGGATCTCGCGGAGGCAGGGGGCTTCCGGATCCCGGTCCAACCACTCCAGGGCCCCGTCCACCTCCCGGAAGACGCGGATGCCGTGGGAGAGATCGATCCGGTGGGACTGGTACATGCGCGCCAGACCGAAAGAGAGGTCATGGGGGGCGACGACCGCCCTCCGGCTGGTCTCGGAGAAGGCGCGGAAGCGGGTCGCCTGCTCCACGTCCTCCGACGGGAAGTTGAGCGCTTCGGCCCCCCGCAGGTCGAACAGGTGGTCGAAGGAGGGGTCGAAGTCCGGGTCCGCCAGAAGGGACGCCTGGTTTTCCTCCAGATCCGGAAGCCTCAACACGCCCGAGACCTGCGTCACCACGAGGCGTGCCTCATCGATCACGACCGATTTCAGGGGCATGGCGGCGTCCTTCCCGTTCCTCTAGCCCGGAGGATAGCTGGTCTCCAGGGATCCTCTGCGCACGTGCCGCTCGAGGGCGAGCTGGATCAGACGGTGGATCAGCTCGGGGTACGGAACGCCGGTCGCGTCCCACAGCTTGGGATACATGCTGATCCGGGTGAACCCCGGGATCGTGTTGATCTCGTTGATCACCACCCCGCCGCTCTCCAGGAGAAAGCAGTCCACGCGGGCCATGCCTTCGCACCTGAGCGCCTTGAAGGCCTCCATGGAGAGGGCCTGGATGCGTTCCACCGTCTCTCCCGGGAGATCCGCAGGGATCGCCAGTCCGGCGCCGTTCTCGTCGATGTACTTGGCCTCGTACGAGTAGAACTCGTGCCGGGGCAGGATCTCCCCGGGCAGGGATGCCGAGACCCGCTCGTTTCCCAGGACCGAGCACTCGATCTCGCGTCCCCGGACGCACTCCTCCATCAGGATGCGGATGTCGAAGCGGAACGCCTCCTCTACGGCGCGCTCGAATGCGCCGCGGTCGCCCGCCTTGCTCACGCCCACCGAGGAGCCCAGGTTGGCGGGCTTCACGAAGAGAGGCAGTCCGAGATCCGCCGAGATCCGTTCGAACTCCAGGTGGCCCGCTTCGTGCCACGCCGCCGTCCGGTACCGGGCCACCGGGATGCCGGCGTCCTCGAGGAGCCGTTTCATCACCACCTTGTCCATGCCCACGGAAGAACCCAGCACACCCGCGCCTACAAAGGGCACGTCGACCATCTCGAGCAGGCCCTGGACGGTGCCGTCCTCCCCCATGGGTCCGTGAAGAACGGGAAACACCACATCCACGGGACCGATGGCCTCACCGCCCGCCACCCTGGCCAAAAAGTGTCCGGGGCGGCCGGGCACGAGGGCGAGGCGGTCCTCCTCCCGGCAGATCAGCCGAATTCGCTTGGGGTCGTCCGGGTGGATCAGGCAGCGGTCCGGGTCGCACAGGAACCACGCACCGGTCTTGTCGATGCCGACGGGCACGGGTTCGTACCGATCCCGATCCATCGCCTCGATCACGTTCTTTGCGGACTGGAGCGAGACCTCGTGCTCGGCGGACCTGCCCCCGAGCAGTACGGCCACGCGGGTGATGTGGGACATGTCGGTTCTCCGTTGTGTGTAGGCCGGGATCGAGCTCGGCCCCGAACTGACGGTCCGGGCTGCTCGCGATCGCTCATGCCGTCCGGCGTGTTCCCTCCGCCGTCCGGCTTCTGATCAGTTCGCGCCGGCCGGTCGGTAGGCGATCCCGTCGATCTCCACGGCGGCTCCCAGGGCCAGGTCGGCCCGCCCCACCGTGATGCGCGCCGGCGGATCGTCTCCCATGACCGACAGGTAGGCGGCGTTCATGTCGTCGAAGGTCCCCATGTCCGCGAGAAAGACGTTCACCTTGACCAGGTCGCGAAGCGTCGCCCCGCAGGACGCCAGGATGGTCTCGATGTGCCGCAGGGTCTGCTCGGTCTCCGGGCCGGCTCCGCCCTCCACGAGATCCATGGTTCCGGTCCGGGTCCCCAGGGTGCCGGAGACGAAAATGAACTCCCCGGCCCTGACCGCGTGACAGAAGGCGGGCAGCCTGGCCAGGCCGTCCACGGTGATGTGCTCCATGGTCATGACGTTCCCTCCCGAGAATGAAATGTTTCGCCCCGTTTCAGGGAAGGACCCTTCCGGAGCCGCTTGCTCAGGACGACCACCGGGTCATCCGAGTACCCGGTGCCCGTCATACCCGCCTGCCCGGACTGCGGTCCGGCACGTCAGGGCATGGAGGACTCGAGGGCCTCGAAAAACGCGTCGCGGGCGTGACGCTCGATCCAGGGCCTGTGGCCGCAGCGTTCCAGGAGGATGAACCGGAACTCCTCCAGCACGCCCGAAAGGGGCTTCTTCACCCCCTCGGCCGGGTGCGGATCGTGGTCGCCGTGGATGGCGACCACCGGGCAGGCGATCTGCCTGCCCTGCTGGAGAAGACGGCCGCTCCTTCTCAGCTCCGCGGCCTCCGGCCACACCCGCTGAAACAGCTCGAGCCGGTGCTCCACGGGCTCGATCGCCTCCGGCATCGGATCGAAGGCGTCGGCCTTCGCCAGGAGCTCTCCGAGCCGGGCGAAGGCCGCCTCGGCCTCGTTGCCGCCCGGACGGTCCATGGCCTCCATGAGACGGCCGGCCTCGGCCTGCTCTTCCGGGGTCAACCGGTCGAACCGGACGTGGGAGATCGCCCCGGCATACGACTCCTCGAAGGGTCCGCTCGAGACCAGGATCAGCTTCTGCAGGCGGGAGGGATAACGCGCGGCGAACAACCAGGCCAGCCAGGCCCCCCATGAGAAGCCGACCAGCGTGACGGGGGGGAGGGCATGGGCCTCCAGGAGACCTTCGAGCTCCAGGATCTCACCCTCCACGGAGACGGCCTGCTGCATGGGCTCCAGCACCCCCCGCCTCCGGCCGAGCTCCCGGGCCACGGGCGCAGCCTCGCCGCGGCCGCCCGGGCCACCGTGGAGCACCACCGCGACATAGGGCGGCTCTCCGTACATCCGTACGGCCTCCATGGAATCCCTGTCCCCCCCCTTCTCCCCTCTCATCTCCTTCATTTCTTGGCGCTCTTGGCCTTGGGCTTTCCCTCTTTCCTCTTTCCCCTCTCCTCCTTCTTCTCCTCCTTCTTCTCTCCCTTCTTCTTGTCCCGGATGTAGATGGAACGGGAGTGCCCGTCGCTCTGCACCCGTTCGTCCACCTCGAACAGCTTGGTCGCGGCCACCAGCTCGCCGAGCTTGCTGAAGCCGTAGTTCCTGGGATCGAACTCCGGGGCCTGCTTGGCGATGTTGCTTCCCAACGCGCCCAGGTTGGCCCAGCCGCTCTCGTCCGAGGCCGCCTCCAGCGCCGTCCGAAGGAGATTGACCAGCCGGGCGTCCCCCTTGAGCTCGTTGGGGGACTTTTTCTTGACGGTCGGCTCCTCGTCCACCTGGAACCGGAGCACCTCGGTGAAGATGAACTTGTCGCACGCCGAGACGAATGCCTTGGGCGTCTTCTTCTCGCCGAACCCGTAGACGAGGAGGCCCTCCTCCCGGATGCGGGAGGCCAGGCGGGTGAAGTCGCTGTCGCTGGAGACGAGGCAGAAGCCCTCGAACCGCTTGGTGTAGAGCAGGTCCATGGCGTCGATGATCATGGCGGTGTCCGTGGCGTTTTTGCCCACGGTGTAGCGAAACTGCTGGACCGGCTGGATGGAGTGCTCCAGCAGGACGGCCTTCCAGCCTCCCAGGCTGGGGGTGGTCCAGTCTCCGTAGATGCGTTTGACGCTGGCGACGCCGTACTTGGCGATCTCCGTGAGCAGGGCGTCCGTGATGGAGGGCTGGGCGTTGTCCGCATCGATGAGCACGGCCAGCCGTGTCTGGGGCGAGGCGACTGCATTCATGGGATTCCCTTTCTCGATCGTTTGTTGGTTTTCTTCGGTCGAAGCGCCGGCCCGGTTCAAGCCGGGCGGTTCGCGGTCCGTCGGCCGTTTCCGCCGGGCGCCTGGGGATCAGGAGGCCCACTTGGAAAGGATGCGGTCCCGATGTCCGGAGACGTCCTCCTGGTCCTGCATGGCCCGGGTGATCCGGTTGAACCCCTTGGTGTCCCCGACCATGATGCAGCCGGCGATGCGGCCGTCGTCGAACACCACCTTCTTGTACACCTCATCGCTCTCGAGGACCCGGGTTTCCATCTTCCCCTCGGCGTCGATCTCCCCGGCCGAGGCCAGGTCGATGCCCACCACCTTGAGGACGTTGGAGGGCGTGGTCCCTCCATAGGTCAGATCGCCGCCGGTCATGTTGACCCCGGCGATTTTCCCCTGCTCCATGGCCGCGGGCCAGATTCCGGAAGGCATGCCCCGGAACTCGGCCACGTCCCCGGCGGCGAAGATGTCCGGACGGTTGGTGCGGAGGGTCTCGTCCACCTGGACGCCCTTGTCGGTCTCGAGCTCCAGGGACCGGGCCAGCCCCAGGTTGGGGCGCACACCGGCCGAGATCAGGACCATGCCGCCGGCGAGGGCCGTGCCGTCTTCCAGCCGGACGCCGTCCGCCGGCTTTTCCCCGGTGATCTCACGGGTCTTGGCGCCGAGCTCGAAGGAGAACCCCATGGCCTCCATCATGGCCTGGAGCCGGGACGCGCCCTTGTCGTCCAGCTGGCGGGGGAGAAGCCGGGGGAAGAACTCCACAACGGTGACCCTCTTCCCCAGCCGGCGCAGGGCGTTTCCGGCCTCGAGGCCCAGGAGCCCGCCGCCGATGAGGACCGCGTCCTCCACGCCGGCGGCATAGCCCGCGATGGCCCGGGCGTCGGACGCCGTTCTCAGGGTGAACACGCCCTCCTTGTCCGATCCCTGAATGGGTGGGACAAAGGCGTGGCTTCCCGTGGCGAGCAGGAGCCGGTCGTAGGGAAACGCCTCACCCGCCTCGGAGGTCAGGACCCGGGCCTCCCGGTCGGCCTCCGTGACCGGGGTTTTCAGGACCAGGCGGAGATCGTTCTCCTCGTACCAGTCCCGTCCCTTGGAGACCAGGGCTTCCTCGTCGATGTCGCCGGCGATGAACTCGTTCAGCCGGATCCTCCAGTAAAAAGGCAGATCCTCGTCGGTGACGATGGTGACGGCGCCGTGGGGGTCCTGCTTGCGGATCTGCTCGGCGGCCGTGGTTCCGGCCACGCCGTTTCCGACGATCAGGTAGTTCATCATGGGAGGACTCCTTTCCGCAGCACCTCCTCGGGCACCCCGTCCTCGAAGGCCTTGAAGTTTTCCCGGAAGTCGTGGGCGAGCTTCCTCGCCCGCTCGTCGTAAGCGGCGGCGTCGTCCGCGGCGTTCCTGGGGTTGAGGATCTCCGGGGGGACGCCCTCGACGGACTTGGGCATCTGAAGCCCGAACACCGGGTCGGTCTCGTACGACGCCTCCTCCAGGGCGCCGCTCACAATGGCCCTGACGATGGCCCTGGAGTGGGCGATGCGGATTCGCTCGCCTTCGCCGTAAGGCTTGCCGGCCCATCCCGTGTTCACCAGCCAGCACCGGGCATTGTGCTCCAGGATCTTCTTCATGAGAAGCTCGGCGTACACCGTCGGAGGCAGGGCCATGAAGGGAGCTCCGAAGCAGGCGCTGAAGGTGGCCTGGGGCTCCTTGATGCCCAGCTCGGTGCCGGCCACCTTGGCCGTGTAGCCGCTCAGGAAGTGAAACACGGCCTGCTCCACGCTCAGCCGGGCCACCGGGGGCATGACACCGAAGGCGTCGCAGGTGAGCATGATGATGTTTTCGGGGTGGCCGCAGACGCCTCCGCGAAAGGCACTCGGGATGTGGCTGATGGGGTAGGCGGCCCGGGTGTTCTCCGTGAGCGAGTCGTCGTCCAGGTCCAGGCGCCGGGAGTCCTGGTCGATGCTCACGTTCTCGAGGATCGTGCCGAAGCGCCGGGTGGTCTCGTAGATCTCGGGTTCCGCTTCCCTGGAGAGGCGAATCACCTTGGCGTAGCACCCTCCCTCGAAGTTGAAGATGCCCTCGTCGCCCCACCCGTGCTCGTCGTCGCCGATGAGGGTGCGGTCCGGGTCGGCGGAGAGGGAGGTTTTGCCCGTGCCCGAGAGCCCGAAAAAGATGGCGGAGTCGTCCTTTTCCCCGAAGTTGGCGGAGCAGTGCATGGGGAGCACGGACTCCTGGGGATAGAAGTAGTTGAGCATGGTGAAGACGGACTTCTTGATCTCCCCGGCGTAGCTGGTCCCGCCGATCAGGACGAGCTTTCTGCCCAGGTGGATGAGGATGAACGCCTCGGAGTGGAGACCGTCCAGCTCGGGGACGGCGTTGAATCGCGGGACGGTGATCACGGTGAACTGGGGGGCGTGTTGGTCCGCGTCCTCCCGGCTCGGGATCTGGATGAACATGTTCCGGGCGAAGAGGCTGTGCCAGGCCCGTTCGGTCACCACCCGGATGGGAATCCTGCGCGAGCGCTCCGCCCCGACGTAACAGTCCTGCACGAACACGTCCTTGTTCTGGAGGTAGGCGGTGAGCCGGTAGAACAGGTTCGTGAAGTGCGGCTCGTCGATGCCGCGGTTCACGTCCCCCCACCAGATCTTGTCCTCGCTCGAGGGCTCCTTGACGAAGAACCGGTCCAGCGGGGAGCGGCCCACGTGGTGGCCGGTACGGACCACGATGGGCCCGAGATGGGCGATCACGCCCTCGCGGCGGCGTACGATCAGCTCGTAGAGGTGCGGAGTGGAGGGGTTCCAGTAGATCGTCCCCAGGTTCTTGAAGCCCAGGCCTTCCAGCTCGGGTTTCACGTTCTTGTAGTCGAACATGTCTGGGTTCCTTTCCTTGCGTGAGGCGTACGAAAACCGCACCCCGGCGGACGGCCCTTTCCTTCCGCCCTTGGTCAACCGAGGCCGCTCCCCGTCGCATGCGATGGGGGAGATGCCTTTCCCGGCGCGGCTTACCGGATCTTCGCCGGAGGGGCGGGTCGGGCACCCCCGTCCGCTCACCCGTTCCCGGCGGAAGCGTCGAAGGTCCGGATGATTTCCCAGGCTTCCTCGGCGGTCTCCACGAATCGGAAGAGCTCCAGATCCCCCTGGGAGATCGTTCCCTCCTCCGCCAGGATCTCGAACCGGATGAAGCGGTCCCAGAACTCCTTGCCGAAGAGCAGGATGGGAAAGGGCTTCACCTTTTCGGTCTGCAGCAGGGTCAGCGTTTCGAACAGCTCGTCCAGGGTCCCGAAACCCCCGGGAAAGACGACGAGCGCTTTTGCTCGCATGAGAAAGTGCATCTTGCGCACGGCGAAGTAGTGGAACTGAAAGGAGAGTTCGGGCGTGATGTAAGGGTTCGGGGCCTGCTCCATGGGCAGCACGATGTTCAACCCGATGGTCTTTCCTCCCGCGTCGTGCGCTCCGCGGTTGGCGGCCTCCATGATGCCGGGACCGCCTCCCGTGGTGACGACGTGGGTGTTTTTCTCCCCGGCCCTGCACTCCGCGGAGATCAGGCGACCCAGCTTGCGGGCCTCGTCGTAGTAGCGGCTGTTGGCCAGGACCCGCCTGGCCGTTCGGAGTCCTTGCTGAAGGAGGGCGTTCTCCGGGTCCCGCTCGGCTTCGGCGAAGGCCTCGTCGACGCCCTTTCTGGCGGCACCCGGCTCGGGGATCCGGCTGCTTCCGAACACCACCACGGTGGAGTCGATCCTCTGCTCCTGCTGGATCAGGTCGGGCTTGAGCAGCTCCAGCTGGAGCCTCACCGAACGCAGGTCGTCCCGGAGGAGAAAGTCGGGATCCTGGTAGGCGAGCCGGTAGGAAGGGGAGCGGGTCTGGGGGGAGTCCACGTGGCGCAGGGCGGATTCCGCTTCTTCGGTGGCTCGTTTATAGGGGCAGAAACCGCGTTGTGGTGCGCTCATGAGGCCTCCTGTCTCTTTACTTCCGGCGCGGGAGCCCGGAACAGGCTCCGGAAGATCGGGGCTCCGTAGGTTCCGGGCTCCAATCGCTTCGGTATTGTTCGAGAATACCGGTCGAGTGTGAAGGCGTCAAGAAGGAAGGGCCGGCCTGTTTTCCGTTGCAAATCCCATCCGGATCGACTTACCCTGACGGTTGGATCGGAGAGCGCTCGAGGTCGGGGGCTCATTGGCACCGTTTGGACACGGCACATACCCTGTCCCATGAAAGACGCAACATCGGAGGAGAAGGCATGGAAAAGCACCTTTTGTTGACCGTGAGCGAGCAGAAGAGCTCCCTTCATGGAGCGCGGTTTCTGGCCGGGTTTTTCTCGAACAAGGAGGTGGTGAAGCTCACCCTGTTCTACACCATGCCCCGGCCGCCCGCGGTCTGGACGGGCGAGAAGACACAGGCCAAGGTCCGGGAGCAGGAAGATGCGGCCAGGAAGGGGCAGGCCAAGGCCAAGAAGGCCCTTCAGGAGGCCAAGCAGGAGGTCGTCAAGCTGGGTTTCCTCGAGGAGAGGATCGACGTACGGCTCCAGATGAGGCAGTTCGGCAAGGTCAAGGACATCCTGGAGGAGGGAGAGCGGGGTCTCTACGATGCCATCGTGCTGGGGAAGCGGGGCCTGAACTGGTTCGAGGAGGCCTTCGAGGGGAGCGTGAGCAAGGAGCTGCTGGAGTCGAACCTCGGCTGTCCCCTCTGGATCTGCCGGCGGCCGGACCCGGAGCGGAAAGGGGTCCTTCTCTGCATGGACGGCTCCGAGGGATCGTATCGCATGGCCGGGCACGCGGGCTTGATCCTGGGAACCGAGCAGCGCCACCCGGTGAAGATCTTCGTGGTCAAGAACCGATCCCTCAAGGATGCGCCCGACGCCGTCATCGCCCGGGCCAGGGAGCTGCTCGCCGAGAGCAAGGTGCCCAACGTACGGGTGAGCGCCTCGGCCGTGGACGCCTCCAGCCCCGCCAGGGCCATCCTCCGGGAGGCCGAGGAAGGAGGGTATGCGGCCGTGGCCGTGGCCCGGGGCGAAAAGAGCTTCATGGACAAGGTGTTCATGGGGTCGGTCAGCATGTCCCTGTTCCGCGAGATGGAGAACGCGGCTCTCTGGGTCTCGGGATAGCGGCCGATCGCTTCTATCTCCGCCAGTACTCGGGTACGAGAAGCACAATGACCGTGTAGACCTCGAGGCGTCCCAGGAGCATGCAGAAGATCAGGACCCACTTTCCGGCTTCGGGGATGCCGAGGTAGTTGCGGACCGGCCCCACGGCCCCGAGGCCGGGTCCGATGTTCCCGATGGAAGCGGCCACGGAGGAGACGGCGGTGATCAGGTCCAGGCCGAGGGCGGCCATGACCAGGGTGGACAGGACGAAGAGCCCCACGAAGAGCAGGAAGAAGCCCCACACGCTGCTCAGCACGTCCTCCGCGACGGGTTTCCCGCCCAGCTTCACGGTGATGACGGCGTGAGGGTGAATGATCCTCAGCACCTCCCGGTAGGCGTGTTTGGCGAGGAGGACGACGCGCATGACCTTGATGCCGCCCCCGGTGGATCCCGCCATGCCCCCGATGAACATGGAGAGGAGGAGGATCAGCCTGGAGCAGGCGGGCCACCGGTCGAAGTCGGCCGTGGCAAACCCCGTGGTGGTGAGGATGGAGCCGACCTGGAAGGACGCGTACCGGAACGCCTCGGACAGGCTCCGGTAGACGCTTCCGTGGATGTCGAGGGTGACGGCTATGGTGAACACCGCGAAGAGGCCGATAAAAGCGAGGAGCTCCGGGTCCCTCGAGGAGGTCGAGGCGTTCCCCTTCATGAAGCGGTAGTGGAGGGAGAAGTTGATCCCCGCCATGAGCATGAAGACCAGGATGACCCCGTCGAAGTACGCGCTGTCGTAATGGGCGATGCTCGCGTTCATGGGAGAAAATCCGCCCGTGGGCATGGTGCAGAAGGCGTGGCACGCGGATTCGAAGAGGGACATCCCGCCCCCCAGAAGCAGGAGGATCTCCACGACCGTGAACAGGATGTAGATCCTCCAGAGGGTCTTGGCCGTTTCCGATATCCGCGGCTTCAGCTTGTCCACCACGGGGCTCGGCACCTCGGCCTTGTAGAGCTGCATGCCGCCGATGCCCAGGTAGGGGAGGATCGCCACGGAGAGGACGATGATGCCCATGCCCCCGAACCACTGGGTGAGGCTGCGCCACAGGAGGACCCCCTCGGGGAGCGCCTCGATGTCCGACAGGATCGAGGCGCCGGTGGTGGTGAACCCCGACAAGGACTCGAAGTAGGCGTTCGTGAAGCCCGGGACGGCGTCCGAGAGGAGGTAGGGGAGGGTGCCGACCAGTCCTGCCAGGGCCCAGCCCAGGGTGACGATGAGCGCGCCGTCCCTGTGCCCCAGCTGGACCTCCTCGCTGCTCCTCGTGGAGAGGAACAAAAGAAGCCCGGCGGCCGTCGACGCGGCCATGGAGATCGCCAGGGCCCCGGCGCTGCCGTCCTCGAAGACCATGGAGACCGCCAGGGGCACGGCCATGGAAAGCCCCAGGAACAGGACCAGGAGCCCGAGGAAGTTGAAGATCGGCCTGGGATGCATCAGAAGTAGTCCAGCTTGACGGTCAGGAGCTTCTCCAGCCTGGGGATCGCCTTGTGAAGCGCAAAGATGATCAAGCGGTCCCCGGCCTGGACCTGGGTATCCCCGCGGGGGATGATGGTCTCGTCTCCCCGGACCACGGCGCCGATGAGCGCCCCCCTGGGGAACTTGATCCGGGAGAGCGGCGCATTCACGATGTCCGAGGTGCCGAGGGCCTCCGCCTCGATCGCCTCGGCGTGCTCCCCTTTGAGCGGGGCCACCGAGATGATCTTGCCCCTGCGGATGTGCTGGAGAATGGCCCGGATGGCGGACAGCCTGGAGCTGACCACGGTGTCGATCCCGATGGAGGAGACCAGCGGGATGTAGCTGAGCTTGTTGATCCGGGTGATGGTCTTGCGGGCGCCCAACCCTTTGGCCAGGAGGGAGATGAGCACGTTGCTCTCCTCGTCGCCGGTGAGGGCCACGAGAAAGTCGGCGTTCTTCACGTTCTCCTCCAGGAGGAGGTCGCGGTCGGTCCCGTCGCCGTGAATGACGATCACCCGGTCGAGCGCCTCGGCCAGCACCCCGCAGCGCGCCGGGTTCCGGTCGATGAGCCGGGTGGAGATCTTCGTCCTGTCGAGCGCTTCCGCCAGGGCCGTCCCGGTCTGGCCGCCGCCCACGATGATGACCCGCCTCAGCTCCTCCTCCTTGATCTGGAAAAAGCGAAAGATCCTCTGGAGCTCGCCGGACCGTGCCACCACATAGACCAGGTCGCCGGCCTGGATGGTGTCCTCGCCGTGGGGGATGTGGACCTTGTTCCCCCGGACGATGGCGCCCACCAGGAGCTTGTCGGTCATCTCCTGGAAGGAGAGGAGCTTTTTCCCGGCAAAGGGGGAGTCGCTGCGGATGGTCACGCCGATGAGCTTGATGCGGCCGTCCACGAAGTCGATGACGTCGGAGGCCCCCGGGACCAGCATCAGGTTGCGGATGGTGTCCACCATGGCGGACTCGGGGTTGATGATGTGATCGATGCCCAGGGTGTCCCGGGCCAGGAGGTCCTTCATCCCCAGGTACTCGGGGTTGCGCAGGCGGGCGACCTTCAGGAGGTACGGGCTGAGCTGCCGGGCGAGCATGCAGGCGATGAGGTTGACCTCGTCGCTGTCCGTGGCGGCCACCAGCATGTCGGCGTCCATGATCCCCGAACGCTGGAGCATGCCGGGGCTCGTGCCCGAGCCGAGGATGGCCTGCACGTCCAGCTCCTCGTTGATCCGGTGGATCTTGTCCGGGTCCTTGTCGATCAGGAGGACGTCCTGGTTCTCCCTGGAGAGGCGCTGGGCGATGTGAAACCCCACCTCTCCGGCACCCACGATGATGATCTTCAAGGCGATCTCTCCTGCAAAAGAGGTGCGTCCGGCCGCGCCCCACCCGACTCCCTGCGGGGACCGGCTGTCCGGCGAGGGGCATCTTAGGCAGGGGCCCGGGCAGTTGTCAATACGGGCGTTCCGTACAGCCGGGATCCGCCGATCCGCCCTGTCGCATCCACAAGGGGTCAAGCTTGCCGGCGGCGGCGACCGGTCGGTGCCCGGGGATCCGTCCGTCACGAGGTCAGGGCGATCAGGAACACGCCCGTCAACATGATGGAGGCCCCGAGAAGGCGTTCCCGGATCCGCGTCTCCCGGAAGACGAGCCCGCCGAGGACGACCCCGAAGAGCAGGCTGGTCCGCTTGACGGAGAGCATGTAGGCGGCCTCCACGAGAGAGATGGCATAGGTGTGGCTGAACACCATGGCGGCGGTCGCCAGCCCGGCCGCCACCGCGGGGAGGGGCCGCAGAAACAGGTTTCCGGCACGGACTCCCGGCACGGCCGGGGCGATGAGGAGCATCAGGACCAGCAGGCAGAGAAAGTAGGTGACGCCGAAGAAGGGGGGACTGGAGTGAAGGATGGCCACCTTCCCGATGGTGGCCGTGAAGGAGAAGATGAAGCTGGTGAGGAGCATGAGCCAGGAGCCCTGCTCGCGGAAGACGGCGGTGATCGGCGCAAGCCACTGCTCGCGCGCACGGGAGAGGTTCAGGACGTAGGAACCCGCCACCACGAGTGCGATCCCGAGGATCCCCCGCCACGTCAGAACCTCGCCCAGGAACAGGTACCCGGTCAGGATCACGAAGGCCGGGGTGAAGGCCAGGAAGGGCACGGTGAGGGAGAGCGGCGAGACCTTGATCGCCCGCATGTAGCAGAGCAGGGCCGTCACCTCCAGGGGGAGTCCGGCGGCGATGCAGAGCCAGAAGGTGGTGTCCAGCTCGGGGCGGGGGATCAGTAAGAGGCCTGCGACCAGGCAGGGAGCCGCGTAGGCCAGTCGAATCAGGCCCATCTCGAAGGCCCTGAGACCGCTGAAGTAGTTCTTGGACAGCGCGTCGACGACCGCCGTTGCGAGCGCCGCGGTCAAGGCGAGCGGAAGCCAGGCCAAATTCACCCTCCTTCCGGGAGATTGCGTCGGCGGCTCCTCTTTCGCCGGGAGGGGCCGCCGATTTCCGGGCACCCCGATCGGACGGTCGTCCGACCCGGGGCAGCCGCGGGTCGGGATCTCGATCCACACGAACCGGCCGGCGTCGCAAAAAGCCCGAAGCCTCTAGACAATCGCCTGCCAAGGTGATAAACGTTTCGGGTCGAGCCTTCAAGAGAAAACCAACCCCGAGGCAGCATGATTCCGGAACCGGACATCTCGCTCAGTGGAAGCGATTTCGAGGCGTACGTCGAGCGGTTCAGCAAGAACCGGATCCTGGTCATCGGCGACATCATCCTGGACCAGTACGTGTGGGGACACGTCTCCAGGATCTCGCCGGAGGCGCCGGTGCCCGTGGTCGAGGTCAAGCAGGAGACGAAACGACTCGGCGGAGCGGCCAACGTTCTCAACAACATCGCCTCCCTGGGCGGGCACGCCGTCCTCTGCGGGGTGGTGGGGGACGATCGCGCGGGGCGGGAGATCGTGGAGCGGGTCAGGAGCATGGGGCTTCCGGCCGATGGGATCATCACCGTGACCGATCGTCCCACCAGCGTGAAGTCCCGGGTCGTGGCCCACAATCAGCAGGTGGTCCGGTTCGACCGCGAGGATCGGAGAAAGATCTCCGATGAAGGAATCGAGACAATCCTGGATTTCATCGGTCGGACCAGGGACGAAATCGACGCGATCATCGTGGCGGACTACGGCAAGGGGATGATCTCCGACGGGATGATGAAGGGGCTCCGGTCCCTGGCGTGGGACTCGGACACGATTCTCGGGGTGGATCCCAAGACCGGCAACTTCGACTGCTACAGGGGTGTGCACGTGCTCACCCCCAACCATCACGAGGCGGGGGCCTACTGCGGGATCGAGATCGAGGACGAGGAGAGCCTCCTGGAGGCCGGGCGGCGGATGCTCGAGGGACTGGAGGCCCATTCCGTGCTGATCACCCAGGGCAAGGACGGCATGACCCTGTTCGAGCGGGAAGGGGCCGTCGTCCACATCCCCACGGTGGCCCGCAAGGTGTTCGACGTGACCGGCGCGGGGGACACGGTGATCAGCACGCTCTGCATGAGCCTCGCGGCCGGCATGGACCTCAGGTCCGCGTCGGTCATGGCCAACTTCGCCGCAGGCATCGTGGTGGGTGAGCTCGGCACGTCCACGGTAACGGCGGAGGAGCTGAAGTCCGCCGTGAACGGACGTTTCGGGTGATCCGTCCCCGGGGGCCGGCCCGAACGGAGCGAGATGAGCATCCCGAGCGAACCCGAGGACGTCAAGCGGATCGTCAGCCTGATCTCGAGCGACCGCGGGATCGTGGACCGCACGCTCCGGGAGCTGGAGACCGGGTTCGGACCGGCCGACTGGAAGAGCCCCCTGCTTTCCTTTGACCGCACCCGTTACTACGAGCGGGAGATGGGCGCTCCCCTGGTGCGGCGGTTCGCCGCCTTCCTGCGGCTCATGCGTCCGGAAGCGATCGTCGGGGACAAGCTGGAGACGAATCGGCTGGAGGACCGGCACCGGCGCGACAACAGGCGGACCGTGAACATCGACCCGGGGTACGTGGGACTGGAGCGCCTCGTCCTGGCCACCGGAAAGAACTACACCCACCGAATCTACCTCTCCCGCGGCGTGTACGCGGATCTCACGCTCGTCTTTCACAGGCGGACCTTCCGCTCCCTGCCCTGGACCTATCCCGACTATGCCGACCCCGGGGCGATCGAGATGTTCAACGAGGTCAGGGACCGGTACAAGATGCAGCTCAGGGGGGTCGTTTCCCCCGAGGAGGAGATGTCACCATGATCAAGAGCATGACGGCGTTCGGCCGCGGCGAGGTGGAGGCCGGGGACGCGCTGATCAACGTCGAGATCCGGTCCGTGAATCACCGTTTTCGAGACGTCCTGATGCGGCTGCCCAAGGCGGTCCAGCCGCTGGAGGAAGCGCTGCGGGCGCGGGTGGCGGAGAGGGTCGGGCGGGGACGGGTGGAGATCGGGTTCCAGCTGGAGACGAGGGGGGAGCAGCCGGACCTGGAGGTCGAGCTGAACGTTCCCCTGGCCCAGGCCTACGTCCGGGCCTTCCGCGAGCTCCAGGAGCGGTTCGGGGCCGATGCTGCGGTGCGCGCGGAGGCATTGTGCCAGTTCCGGGACGTGCTCCAGGTCCGGCCTGTGGAGCGGGACACGGAGAGCCTGAAGGGGCCCGCCCTGGATGCGCTCGGCGAGGCCCTCGGCGCCATGGACCGGATGCGCGTCGAGGAGGGCCGGGCCATCGAGGAGGACTTCCGCCGGCGTATCCGCATGCTTCGCGATCATTTGGAGCGGATCCAAGGCCGAGCGCCCCTGGTGGTGGAGGAGTACGGCCATCGTCTCCGTGAGAGGATCTCCGCGCTGGCCGGAGAGATCGATCTGGACCGGAACCGGCTGGCCCAGGAGGTGGCGACGTTCGCAGGGAGGTGCGACATCACCGAGGAGATCGTTCGAAGCCGCAGCCACCTGAACCAGTTCGAGCAGTACCTCGATGTGGGGGAGCCGGTGGGCCGCCGTCTGGAGTTCCTGCTCCAGGAGATGAACCGGGAGGCCAACACCATCAGCTCCAAGGCCTCGGACGCGTCCATCTCCGCCACCGTTGTGGAGGTCAAGGGGGAGCTGGAGAAGCTGAGGGAGCAGGTGCAGAACGTCGAGTGAAAGGGAGCGATTGAGCCATGAGCCCCAAGCTGTTGAACATCGGTTTCGGAAACTCCGTGGTGTCCCGCCGCGTCGTCGCCATCATCTCGCCCAACACGGCGCCGGTCAAGCGACTCCGGGACGAGGCGCGGGAGGACCAAAGACTCGTCGACGCCACCCAGGGCCGGAAGACCCGCTCGGTGATCATCACGGACAGCAACCACGTGATTCTCTCGGCGATCCAGTCCGAGACCATCGCCCAGCGTTTCAGCCCGGACGGCGCCCTGAGCCGGGAGGATCTCGAGGAGTAGCATGAGCGGGCGCATCTTCGTGATCTCGGGGCCCTCGGGTGCGGGCAAGTCCACGATCATCGGGAAGGTCCGGGAGCGCCTGGATCGCCTCGGATACTCCGTTTCCCACACCAGCCGCAGCCCCCGGGGGGGCGAGACGGACGGCGTGGAGTACCACTTCGTGGACCGGGGCGAATTCCGGGACATGATCGACCGGAACGCGTTCGCCGAGTGGGCCGAGGTGTTCGGGGACTACTACGGCACCTCGTATCGCGAGCTCGAGGACAAGACGTTCCGGGGGCTGGACCTGATCATGGACCTGGACGTGCAGGGAGCCCGGAACATGCGCCGGGCGGTCGAGGACTGCATCCTCGTCTTCGTCCTGCCTCCCTCCATGGCGGTCCTGGAGCGGCGCCTCCGCGAACGGGGTACCGACGACCCCGCGGCTGTGACGAGGCGGATCGAGACGGCCGGGATGGAGATCCGCCGCGCTCCCCGTTACGACTACCTGGTGGTGAACGACCGCCTGACCCAGGCCGTGGAGGAGATGACCTCAATCGTCCGGGCCGATCGCTGCCGAACCGAGCGGAGGCTCCCCGGCCTCGAGGCCGGGTTCGACTTCGGCCCGCCGGCGGACCCGGACGCTCCGGCAGGCGAAGACCCATGAGCCGCAGGAAGGAACCGGCCGCCGTCCCGGGATACCATGCCGTGCGCGAGGCCCTTTCCCGCCCGGCGTGCCGCGTGACCGAGGTCTGGGTCGCAGGGGACCGGCGGAGCGGACGGGCCCGGACGGTCCTGGGACTGGCGGCCGAGAGGAATGTCCCGGTCAGGGTCCGAACCGCGGGGGAGCTCGACGCCCGCTTTCCGGACACCGCCCATCAGGGGTTTGCGGTCCTGGTTCAGGCCCCGGTCTACGCCGACCTCGAGGCGCTGGTGGAGGCGTCCCGGGAGACGCCGGGCCGGGGGCTCCTGGTGGCGGCGGACCACATCACGGACGAGGGCAACCTGGGGGCGCTGATCCGGACCGCGGCCTTTTTCGGGGCCGGCGGCCTGGTCATCCCCAGGGACCGCTCCGCGGGGCTCGGCGAGAAAGTGGCCAAACGGTCCGCCGGAGCGAGCCTTTTCCTTCCCGTGGCCAGGGAGGTCAACCTGGTCCGTGCCCTGGACCGCCTCGATCGCGCGGGATTCTGGATCATCGGGGCGGCCGGCGAGGTCGCGCTGGACGTCTACGGGTTCGACTGGCTCCGGGACACCGTGCTCGTGGTGGGTAGCGAGGACCGCGGGCTGGCCCCGAACGTGCGGGCCCACTGCCACGAGGTCGTGGCGATTCCGGGGTCGGGTAGGGTGGAGTCCCTCAACGTGGCCGTGGCCGCAGGGGCGATCCTCTCGGAGATCGCGCGCCAGAGGCGGCGCGCGGAGGTCCGCTGAGCGGTCCCGGTCCCTGTGCTCCTGCATATCGACGAGCGATCCGGACATGCACCGGGCTCGGTGCCCGCTTCCTTGCCCATGCGGGCGTTCCTTCTCTGCTTCAGAAGCTCATCCCCATGGCGGCCTTGCGACAGGGAAACTCAGACCACACGCCGGATCCGGGCGATGCCGCCCCTGCGCTGCCCAGCCTGAATTGGAAAGCCACGGCCGGGGCTGCGCTGCTCACCCTCGGCGTCTATCTGGCCGCCCACGCGGGCGGCTTCTCCAATTTCTTCCGCATCAACGAGGACGTGCGCCAGCAGGTCTACTGGATGCAGCGCTGGCTGGACCCGGGGCTCTACCCGGACCACTGGCTGACGGAGTACGCCCGTCAATACACCTCCTGGGGCGTACGTGGGCTCTACCGCGCGGGCGCGCTCTTCCTGCACCCTTTCTGGTTCGGCAAGGTGGTTGCGGGTCTCCTGTTCACGATTCTCGGCGGGACCCTTTTCGCCGTGGGTCGGACCTTGCGCGACCGGCGCCTGGCCTGGGGGCTCCTGGGAACGTTCTGGCTCATGCCGGTCTTTCTGAACAACATCGCCGGCGGACTGGCCCGGGCCTTCGCCGCCCCGCTCCTGGCCCTGTTCCTGCTCTCCTGGATGCGCCGCCGTGCCCGGGTCATGGGGCTGATTCTCGTCCTGGAGGCCCTGCTCATACCCTATGTTTTCCTGCTCTGCGGCACGGCCCTGGTCCTGGGCCGGCTCGGCGGGGTCATCGGGTGCACGCTCCCACCCCCCTTCCTGAACCGGACCCGGCACTGGGCCCTGCTTCTTGCATCCGGTGTGTTGGTCTTCGCCTTCAACAGGAGCATGGAAGCCGCGGGCTTCGGGCCGCTGGCGAGCCTGGAACAGATGTTCGGACACGCGGAGTACACGGCGCTGGGACGCTACCACGTCGTTCCCGCGCCGTCGGTCCTCTACGAAATCCTTTGCAGGCCTTTGGGGAGCATCGCGCCTTTCGAGGAGTACGGTGCCTATGGAGGGATCCTCGGGGTGATCGGGATTGCCGCTCTGCTCTTCCACGGCGGCAGGCGAGCGGACTGGCGGGTGCCCAGGGGGCCGGCGCAGGCGCTCGGGTCCCTGGCCCTTGCGTCGCTCCTGCTTTTTTTCGCGGCGCGCATGCTGCTGGTCGAGCTCTTCATCCCTTCACGCTATCTGGAATACTCCGTGGCCCTGGGCTGGTGCCTGGTCCTGGCCATGTGCTCGACGGGGTTGTGGAGGCGAGGGTTCGGCAGAATAGGAGGTCCCCTGCTCGTGACCGCGTGCGCGGTCCTCGGGACCATGCGGCTCCACAACCAGGGCCTCAGCGATTACTCTGGTTACAGGCCCGTGTACGAGGCCGTGCAGGAGCTGCCCGGGGATGCGCTCATCGCCGGGCACCCCTTTCTCATGGACAACGTGCAGACCTTCGGCGGGCGTAAGGCCTTCCTGACCTACGAGCTGAGTCATCCCTGGAGCGTGGGGCTCTGGGCCAGACAAAAACCCATGCTGGAGGAGTTTTTCGGGGCCTACTATGCTGCGGACCCGAGAATCGTGGAAGCGTTCTGCCTCGAGTATGGTGTGGACTACATGCTCGTTCGGGAGCGGGATTTCACGCCCGGATTCCTGAAGCGAAGCAGGGCGTTCATTCCCTGGCACAAGGCCGTGGACCTGCCTTTGGGGCTGAACGGGTTCTTCGCCCGGCTGGGTCCGCACTGGAGGGTGGAGGTGCGCGCGGGCGGCGAGGGGTTGCCTTCGGACCACCCGTATTTCTCTCCTTTCGACGGGCTGATCGCGCAGGCCGCGAGCCACGGGGAGTTCGTCCTTCTTCGGGATCGTTTCGCGGGCGTACACATCATGGAAGGCGTGAAGCTCCTGGACATGCGAGCCTTTTCGACCCCTGAAAAGCGTCGCTGAGGGACGGAGCCGGTCCGCGGGTTCAGCTGAAACGCATGGCAGGGTCGCCGAAGGGCCGCCCATCAAGCATGCCTGTTGAACATCCTGGTTCTCAGGATGCCCTGCCGGGCCAGGCGGAAGGCCAGAGCGGTCTTCATGCAGCCGAGGCCGTAGAGCACACTCCCTCTGAAGTCGATGGAGGAGGAATCCCGCTCGTAGACCGTGGGGCAGGTGACCTCGGCGATACGGTAGTTCTTCCAGAGGATCTGGGCCAGCATCTGGTTGTCGAAAACAAAGCCGTCGGAGTTGATCTCCAGGTCCAGGCTCTCGAGGAGCTCGCGCGAGAATGCGCGGTAGCCGGTGTGGTACTCCGAGAGCTTGGCCCCCGTGAGCAGGTTCTCCGCCAGGGTCAGGAAGCGGTTGGCCGCGTATTTCCAGACCGGCATGCCGCCCTCGAGGGCATAGCCGCCGAGGATGCGGGAACCCAGCACGCAGTGATAGAGCTCGTTGCCGATGAGCGAGACCATGGCCGGAATGAGCTTGGGTGTATACTGGTAATCCGGATGGACCATGATCACGATGTCACCGCCGTGCTCCAGGGCCAGGCGGTAGCAGGTCTTCTGGTTTCCGCCGTACCCGCGGTTTTTTTCGTGCACGTGCACGATGGTGCCGGGCAGGTCTCTGGCGATGGTCGCGGTGTTGTCCCTGCTGGCATCGTCCACCACGATGACCCGGTCCACGAATTCCTGGTTCATGATCTCGTCGTAGGTCTTGCGAAGGGTCCGGGCCGCGTTGTACGCGGGCGTGACCACGAGGACCTTTTTCCCCTTGTACATGGCTCTGCCCTCCTATCGAAGAGTGCGCGACAGATGGAGGCTCGGGGACGGACCTCCGCTGGGAGCCGGGCTTCTCGACGGCTGCCCGATGGAGAGCTCAGCCCGGGAGGGGAAACCGCTCCAGGGCGCCCGTCTCCAGCAGGGCCAGGATCACGGCACAGAGAGGAAGACCCACCACGTTGGTGTAGGACCCCGAGATGGTGGCCACCATGAAGGCCCCGATTCCCTGAATCGCGTAGCTTCCCGCCTTGCCGAAGGGCTCTCCCGTGGCGACGTACCCCTCGATCTCCCGCTCCTGGAGCGGCCTGAACCGTACGACGGTGGACACGGACTCGCAGTGGACCTCCCCGCCGGAAGGCGAGAGGATGGAGAAGCCGGTGACCACCCGGTGATCCCGGCCGCCGAGCCGTTCGAGCATGGCGATTGCGTCGGCCCGGTCCCGCGGCTTGCCCAGGACCGCATCCTCCAGCACGACCACCGTGTCGGCTCCCAGGATCCATCGACCGGAGAGGCGCTTGCAGACCTCGCGGGCCTTTTCTCCCGCGAGACGTCGGGCGGTGGCTGCCGGGCGGGCCCCCTCGTGTTCCTCCGGGATGTCGGCCGGCTCGGCCAGAAAGGGGATCCGGGCCTGCTCGAGGAGGCGTTTTCTCCGGGGGGAGGCCGAGGCCAGGACCAGCGGGGAGGCGCGATGGATGAAAGGGGGGGTCATGGGGCGCTCTCGCCGGAGTCGCCCGGTTCCGGAAGGCCGAAGACCCGGCGTGCGGCCGTGGAGGTGAGACGGGCCACCTCCTCGAACGGCTCGCCCCGGAGGCGGGCGATCTCCCGGGCGGTGTGGACCACCAGCTCGGGCTCGTTGCGCCTGCCCCGCCGGGGCACGGGCGCGAGGAACGGGGCGTCGGTTTCCACCAGAAGGCGGTCCAGCGGAACGGTTCGGGCCACCTCCCGGGCGGTCTCGGCCTTGGGAAAGGTGACCGTGCCGGGAAGGGAGAGGAAGAACCCCATGTCGAGGAAGGTGCGGGCGAGCGCAGTGTCCCCGCTGAAGCAGTGGATCACGCCCCCGGGGCGGTCGGATCCCATGGCCTCGAGGCAGGCGAGCACGTCGTCGTGGGCCTCCCGGTCGTGGATCACCACGGGAAGGTCGAGCCCGGAGGCGATCTCGAGCTGCCGCTCGAACGCCCGGATCTGATTCTCCCGGGCGGATCGGTTGCGGAAGTAGTCCAGGCCGATCTCCCCCCAGGCGACCACCTTGGGTTCGCTCGAAGCCAGCTCGGCCATGCGGTCCAGATCCTCCGGGTTCAAACGGTCCGCGTTGTGAGGGTGGCAGCCGACCGTGGCGAACAGGAAGGGGTGCCTTCCGGCCAGCTCCGCGGCCGCGCAAGAAGATTCAAGATCGATCCCCACGGTGACGATCTGTATCACGTCGGCCTCGCGGGCCCGGCTCAGGACCGAGGGGAGGTCATCGGCGAAATCGGGCATGTCGAGGTGGGCGTGGCTGTCGATGAGCATGAAGCCTCCTTGGGTGCGGAGCCCCGGCCGCCGGCCGGGGGTGCGGTTTTCGAAAGGGAGGGATCATAGAGCATCGACCCCGGAAACTCAACAAAACGGTTGCATAATCGGCGAAAGCCCTTAGAATGTGCCACTGATATCAACCAGCAGGACGGGGGAAGAGACCCGGGATCATGGCGGCCACACCGAAAAAGGCGAGCGCTGACGCCGGAAGGGAAAAGAGCCTCGAGGAACAGCTGCAGTTCCAGAAGAGGCTCAATGCGATCACCAACAAAATCCATTCCGCCAAGGATACCAACGACATTCTCATCAACATGCAGTCCGAGATCCTCGGGCTGTTCGATGCGGACCGGATCACCATCTACATCGTGGACGGCGCCAACAAGCAGATCGTCTCCAAGGTCAAGAGCGGGGACGAGGTCAACGAGATCCGTGTGCCCATCGCCAACCAGAGCATCTCCGGGTACTGCGCCGCCTCGGGCAAGGTGGTCAGCATCTTCAACGCTTACGACCAGAACGAGCTGAAGCGGATCAACCCGGAGCTCCGCTTCGACCGGACCTGGGACGAGAAGACCGGCTACCGGACCCAGCAGGTCCTGGCGGCCCCCATCCTCTACAACAAGTACCTCCTGGGGGTCATCCAGCTCATCAACAAGAAGAGCGGGGACCACTACACGCTGGAGGACCAGGCGTCGGTCCTGGAGATCGCCAAGGTCCTGGGGCTCGCCTTCTTCAACAATCAGAAGGCGGCCAAGAAGGCCAAGCCCACCAAGTTCGACTACCTGATCAGCAACAACATCATCACGGACAAAGACCTCCAGATCGCCATGGTCACGGCCCGCAAGATGAAGAAGACCGTGGAGTCCGTCCTCATGTCGGACTTCCACGTGAGCAAGGAGGACATCGGCAAGTCCCTCTCCAGCTTCTTCAACACCCGGTTCATCCCCTTCGACGACAAGATGGTGATTCCCGGGCAGCTCCTGAAGGGGCTCAAGGTGAATTTCCTCAAGAGCAACGTGTTCGTGCCGGTGCACCAGTCCGGAAACGTGGTGACCATCGCCATGGAGAACCCGAACTACCTGCCCGCCAGGGACACCATCAAGCGGCTGATCCCGGCCAAGGAGTTCGACTACTGCGTCTCCATGCGCGAGGACATCTACCAGATGATCGACCTCTTCTTCGACATCAAGCGCTCGGAGCTCATCGAGGACTCCGGGAGCATCGAGGACATCCTCGGCCAGCTGGACGGCGGAGCCATGGAAGAGGACGACGAGATGGAGCGGGTCAGCGAGGAGGACGGGGCCATCGTCCAGCTGGTCAACAAAATGATCGTGGACGGCTACAACCGGAACGCCTCGGACATCCACATCGAGCCGCGGCCGGGCAAGGCGAACTCCGTGATCCGCTTCCGCATCGACGGCTCGTGCCAGGTCTACCAGACCATCCCCCACACCTTCAAGCGCGCCATTGCAAGCCGGCTCAAGATCATGTCGGATCTCGACATCTCGGAGCGGAGGCTCCCCCAGGACGGTAAGATCAAGTTCAAGCGCTATGCCCCGCTGGACATCGAGCTCAGGGTGGCCACCATTCCCACCTCCGGGGGTAACGAGGACGTGGTCATGCGGATCCTGGCAGCGGGAGAGCCCATTCCGCTCGAGAAGATGGGCATGAGCGAGCGGAACTACAATGTGTTCCTCAACCAGGTCACCCAGCCTTACGGCATCGTGCTCGTGGTGGGGCCCACCGGAAGCGGAAAGACGACCACCCTGCACGCCGCCCTTCACCACATCAACAAGCCGGAGACCAAGATCTGGACGGCCGAGGATCCGGTGGAGATCACCCAGGAGGGTCTGAGGCAGGTGCAGGTGCTTCCCAAGATCGGGTTCGACTTCGCAACGGCCATGCGGTCCTTCCTCCGGGCGGACCCGGACGTGATCATGGTGGGTGAGATGCGCGACCACGAGACCGTGTCCACGGGCATCGAGGCCTCCCTCACCGGCCACCTGGTCTTCAGCACCCTCCACACTAACAGCGCCCCCGAGACCATCACCCGGCTCCTGGACATGGGCATGGACCCCTTCAACTTCGCCGACGCCCTCCTGGGGGTGCTGGCCCAGCGGCTGGTGCGAACCCTCTGCAAGGACTGCAAGGAGGAGTATCATCCCGACCGGGAGGAGTTCGACAACCTCGTCAGGACCTACGGGGAGGGGTTCGAGCAGCTCGGGTACGAGCACAACAGCGACTTCACCCTGTTCCGCCCCAAGGGCTGCCCCAACTGCGGCAACACCGGGTACCGGGGCCGAACGGGTCTCCACGAGATCCTGGACGGGACGGACGACGTGAAGACGCTCATCCAGATCCGCGCCAAGATGGAGGAGATCCGGACCCAGGCCGTGAAGGACGGCATGACGACCCTCCTGCAGGACGGCATTCGAAAGACCCTCCTGGGCCAGACGGATCTGGTGCAGGTTCGCAAGGTCTGCATCAAGTAGGGGTTTCCGGCCAAACATGGTCTTTTTTGCCAATCTCTGATGGCGTCGCAAAAGGCCCGAACCCTCCAGATCTGCCCCTGGGATTTCAACAGGTTATATCGTCCCCAGCGGCGGGTGAGCGGGTTTTTCGAATCCGTCAATCTCTGCGTCGTTCTGCAGGATTCCTTGTGCGGCGTACAACACCGTACGCCTCCGCGTCATCCCTTGGACTCCTTGACCTTGGAAGAATGGACGGGCTTTTTGCTCGGAAACGGCCCGCTCAGCAGATCCCCTGGTAGAAGATCAATACCCCTCAGCGGCACCCGTTGAACAAAGCTTCCTGCCTTCGATGCCCCGCTCGGTCTGGGCTTCGGGGTGCGGTTCGCCAGGAGCTGCGCCCGCTGCATCACCTCCCTCTTGCGGCCGGGAAAGGCGGGGACCGGCCTCCGGGACCGGGGACGAGGAGGGACGGCCGGGGCTCAAGGGTACTGCCCCGGCTGGAACAGGCCGGCGGTCTCCTCCAGGCCGAACATGATGTTCATGTTCTGGACCGCGCTGCCGGCCTGCCCCTTGACCAGGTTGTCGATCATGCTCACCACGATCAGGCTGCCCGTTCGCTCGTCCGCGTTCACGGAGATGTTGCAGAAGTTGCTGCCGCGCACGTGCGTCGAGGTCAGGGCCGCGCCCGGCCCGAAGACCCGGACGAAGGCTTCGTTTCTGTAGAAGTCGCGGTAGGCCTCCTCGGCCGCGGCCAGGTCCTTGCCCGGTGCGAGACGGGCGTAGAGGGTGGAGAGGATCCCCCGGCAGAGGGGCACCACGTGGGGGGTGAAGGTCAGAACGATCTCCCGCCCCGCGAGGAGCCCCAGCTCCCGCTCGATCTCGTAGACGTGCTGGTGGCCGGACACCTTGTAGGCGTTCATGGCCTCGTAGCGGGCGGGAAAGTGGAAGGTGGGCGAGGGCTTCTTGCCCCCGCCGGAGACGCCGGTCTTGGCGTCGCAGATGATGGAGCCCGGGTCCACGAGCCCGGTCCGGACCGCCGGGGCCAGGCCCAGGGTGCAGCTCACCGCGAAGCAGCCGGGATTGCCCACCACGCGCGCGCCGGAGATCTCCCGCCGGTGGAGCTCGGCCAGACCGTAGACGGCCTCCTCCAGGAGCCCGGGGGCGGCGTGTTCCGGGCTCCTGCCGATGCGGGAGGCGTACCCGCCGTAGACGTCCGGGGAGTCGAACCGAAAGTCCCCGCTGTAGTCGATGACCTTGGCGCCGCGCTCGAGCCAGGCCCCGGCCTCGCTCTGCCCCACGCCGTCGGGCGTGGCGAAAAAGACCACGTCCAGATCGTCTGGAACGTCCGGGTCGTCCGGTGCCAGGATGGTCCGGTCGCAGAAACCCTGGAGATGGGGATACAGGTCGCTGATTCGCGCCCCCACGTCCTGTGTGTCGATCAGCGCGGCGATCTCGGCCTGGGGGTGACGGCTCAGGATCTCCACGGCCCCGCATCCGCCGTATCCCCCCGCGCCGATGACGCCCGCGCGCACTGGTTTCACCGTCATGGCTCCATTCCTTTCCTCATATCTCCTGTCCTTTTCTCTCACCCCTCACCGCCACTCCTCACCGCCCTTCAGACGTTGAACCGGAAGTGCACGATGTCCCCGTCCCGGATCAGGTGCTCCTTTCCCTCGAGCCTCACCTGACCGGCCTTCTTGGCTTCCTGCAGGCTTCCCAGCCGGACGAGCTCCTCGAAGGAGATCACCTCCGCCCGGATGAAGCCCTGCTGGATGTCCGAGTGGATCTCGCCGGCCGCGTTCAGGGCGGTGGTGCCCTCGGGGACGGTCCAGGCCTTGACCTCGTCCTCGCCCACGGTGAAGAAGGAGATCAGGTCCAGGATCTGGTAGGAGGTGCGGATGACCCGGTCCAGCGCGGAGGTCTCGATGTGGTAGGCGTTCATGAACTCCTCGGCCTCCTCGTGGGGAAGGAGCGTGATCTCCTTCTCGAGGCTTCCTCGGACCACGATCACCTCGGCGTGCCCGGGCGGGGAGGTCCAGGCCGGCGCCTCCTCGTCCTCGTCCGCGTTGTTGACGATCAGGAGCTGGGGCTTGGCCGAGAGGAA
>CAYUBQ010000028.1:0-15128 GCA_964443135.1 uncultured Desulfobacterales bacterium
ATTGCGGGCGGTTACGACCGGGGGATTCCTGCCCCCTCCGCGTTCCACCCCCGCCCCGAAGGCTTTCCCGGGAGGGAAGGCCTTGCGTTTGCGGGCCTGGTCAGGCGCTCCGTTCGGTTTTCAGTCGGGGGATGGCCGCGGTTTCCCCCGGACGTAACCACCCGCAATGACGAAGGCCTCCCGCTGATGTCCGCTCCGGAAACCCCCGTCCCCCGCCGCCTGCGCCTCGGTGTGAACAACTTCTTGTCGTCCATGACAGGGTCCGCGCCCCGGTCGGGCGGCGGGGCTGATCGCCCTTGCGTTCGGGGCGGCGGGGTGCCATGATGCGGGGCATCCCCCGATGACGGCAAACAAGGAAGAACCATGAACAAGATCGGCCGAAACGATCCCTGCCCCTGCGGGAGCGGCAGGAAGTACAAGAAGTGCTGCCTGGGCAAGGTGGACCCGCCGGGGCCCGACCTCGAGGAGATCTACCGGCGGGAGCACGGCATCCGCCTGAAGAAGGAGAAGGACGTCGAGGCCATGCGCGAGGCCGGACGCCTCGCCGTGGCCACCCTCGACCTGGTGGAGGAGCGGATCCGCCCGGGCGTCTCCACGGACGAGATCAACACCCTGGTCCACGACTTCACCATCCGTCACGGGGCCGTGCCGGCCCCCCTCAACTACCGGGGCTACCCCAAGAGCGTGTGCGTGTCGGTGAACGAGGTGATCTGCCACGGGATCCCCGGGGAGCGGGTCCTGGAGGAGGGCGACATCGTCAACGTGGACGTGACGCCCATCCTCGACGGCTACTACGCGGACGCCAGCAAGACCTTCTTCGCGGGGAAGCCCGGTCCGGACGCCCGCAAGGTGGTGCGGGTGGCGCGCGACTCCCTCGAGGCCGGGATGGGGATGGTCAAGCCCGGGAACCGGCTCGGCGACATCGGGTGGGCGATCCAGGACCTGGCGGAGCGGGAGGGCTGCTCGGTGGTCCGCGAGTTCGTGGGGCACGGCGTGGGGTTCGACTTCCACGAGCCCCCCCAGGTGCCCCACTACGGACGGAAGGGCCGCGGGCTCACCCTGGTGCCGGGCATGGTGTTCACCATCGAGCCCATGATCAACCTCGGCGGGAAGGACCTCCACGTCCTCGACGACGACTGGACGGCCGTGACCGACGACTGCTCCCTGTCGGCCCAGTTCGAGCAGACGCTCCTGGTCACCGAGGACGGGTACGAGAGCCTGACGCCGTACGAGCTTTGACCCAACCCGCCATGCTCTCCGATCTCACCAGACGGCTCCGATCCGCCGGCTTCGTCGCCGTGGGGCTCTCCCGCCCCGGGCGGCCGGCCCGCATGGACGCCTTTCTCCGTTGGCTCCGGCAGGGGCGGCACGGAGAGATGGGCTGGCTCCAGCGGAACCTGGACGTCCGCGAGGACCCGACCCGCCTCCTGCCCGGCTGCCGGACCCTGATCAGCCTGGCCTTCCCCTACCCGTGGGAGAAGCCCGCCACCCCGGACGGCTACACCGTCTCCCGCTACGCGCGTCCCGACGCCGAGGACTACCACCGCGAGCTCAAGCGGCTGGCCCGCGGCCCGGCCGCCTGGATCGAGGCCACCTTCCCGGGAAGCAGAACCCGCGTCTGCGTGGACTCCGCCCCCCTGCTGGAGCGGAGCTTCGCCTTCGAGGCCGGGTTGGGCTGGATCGGGAAGAACGGCATGCTCGTCGTCCCGGGAGTCGGGTCCCGGGTCTTCCTGGCCGAGATCCTGACCACGGCGGAGCTGCCGGTGCCGGATCGCGGGCCGGTGGAGGATCTCTGCGGGACCTGCACGCGCTGCCTGGACGCCTGCCCCGCGGGCGCTCTCACGGCCCCTCGCGAGCTGGACGCGTCCCGATGCCTCTCCTATCGGACCGTCGAGTGGAGGGGGGAGGTGGATCCGGCGACCGCCCGGCGGATGGGCGACTGCTTCCTGGGCTGTGACCGCTGCCAGGAGGCGTGCCCCCACAACCCCGGGGAGGAGACCCGGCGCGTCCTGCTGCCGCCCTCGGGGGAGCTCCTCCGGATGGACGAGGAGGCCTTCTCGGAGCGTTTCGGCCGCACGGCCCTGGCCCGGCCGGGTCTGGGGAAGATCCGGTCGAACCTGCGGGCCCTGGGGGCCCTCCGGGGAGCGTGAGGCTCAGATCGCCTGGTCCGGCGGGGGGGAGGCCTCGTCCCGCACCGCCCGCAGACCCAGGTTGAAGGCCTCCTGCAGGGTCTCCGGGTTCTCCCGGACCGCGTTCTTCTCCTCGATCCGGCGAAAGAAGATGCCCCCCTCGTAGGACATGTCCAGGGCGTCGAAGAAGTAGTTGGCCTCCAGCTGCACGCACTCGAACAGGTTCTTGCCGCGGGTGGCGCCGGCCGCGATCAGGTACCCGCGGCCGCCCTCGTGGTGCTTCCACTCCTCGAACGGCTTTCGGAGCTTCCGCTTGGACCAGAGGGCCTGGGAGCGGTCCACCACGGCCTTGGCCTGGGCGGTGAGGCCGTAGAAGAAGATCGGGGAGGCCAGGATGACCACCCGGGCCTCCTCCAGGAGCGGGTAGACGGTCTGCATGTCGTCCTGGACCACGCAGGCGCCCGTGTCGTCGCAGCCGCCGCACTCGAGGCAGCCGGACATCCGGAGCTTGCGGGCGTAGACCGCGTGGGTCTCCGCGCCGGCCGACCGGGCCCCCTCCAGGGCGCGGTCCAGGAGCTGATCCGTGTTGCCGCCCTTGCGGGGGCTGCCGTAGATGCCGAGCACTCTCATAAGAACGCCTCGTTTGACGCATTCGCAAAAACCCGCTCACGCGCCGCGGGGCGCGATATAACCTGTTGAAATCCCAGGGGCAGATCTCGAGGATTCGGGCTTTTTACGACTCCATCTTGTCTCCGGCCGGAGCAGGGCCATGGTCTCGAAGAAAACGGCTCATGTCCGGCCGGGAAAAGGTTTCCTCACCTCTCACCTCCACCTTCACCGCCTTCGTGCCGCTCCAGGAAGGCCCGCACGGCCACGGGGTAGTCCGGGGTCAGGCTGGAGCCGCTGTGGTCCGAGCCGCGCGCCACGAACAGCTCGGCCCGTCCGGCCGGAAAGGCGTCCCGGAGCTCCCGGATGCAGGAGACCGGAAAGGCCGCGTCCCGCTCCCCCTGGATCAGGAGCACGGGGAGGTCCAGGTCCGGGGCGAGCCGGACCGGGTCCACCCTGTCCATGCCCCCCAGGTAGAAGATGTGCATCCAGGTCACGACGGCCGGGGCGAAGGCCTTTCCCACCACCGGGATGTGCAGCCCGTAGAGGCGCACGAGGGCCTTGCGGGTGCGCTCGTAGCACCCCTCCAGGAAGAGCAGGCGCACCGCCTCGGGGTTCCGGTGCGCGGCGATGATCGCGCCGGCCGCCCCGGCGGAGTGGCCGTAAAGGATCACCGGCCCGCCGGCCCAGGCCATCACCGACTCGATGTCCTCGGCGAAGCGGAAGGCGTTCATGAACCGGTAGGGCGTGGAGCCCCCGTGGTCCCGGGCGCTGTGGAGGAGGGTGGTGTAGCCCAGACTCCCGAACAGACGGGCCCGCCCCACCATGCGGTCCCGGTTCCGGCTCCAGCCGTGGGCGAGGAGAACGGTCCCCCGCGAGGGGCCCTCGGGCTCCACCCGCCACACCTCGAGGGAGCCGCCGTCCGCGGCCGGGATGCGGGCGTCGGTCACGCGCCCCCAGTCCGGCGGCTCGTGCACGGGCCTCCGGGGGATCCGGTGGACCCCGTAGGTCATGACCAGGGCCAGGCCCAGGTAGGAGGCGGCGCCTCCTGCGATCCATCCGACGAGTGCCATTTTATCTCTTGTCTTTTCGTGCGTTTTTTTTTATGACCATGTCCACACGGTCGCTCGGGTGAACCGTTTCCTTGCGAACCCGCAAACGGCAGGGACTCGACATGGAGCAGGTCCTACTCCTGAATCTGAGCTACGAGCCTCTGAAGGTCATCGACTGGAGGAAGGCGATCACGCTGCTCTGCCTCGGCAAGGTGGAGGTCATCGAGGAGTACGGACGGGACATTCACTCGGTCAGCGTCACCATCCGGCTCCCCTCGGTGGTCCGCCTTCTCAGGCTGGTGAAGCGGCCCAGGCGCCCCGTCCGCTTCTCCCGCCAGAACATCTACGCCCGGGATCGGCACCGGTGCCAGTACTGCGGCCGCAAGTTCCCCACGGAAGAACTCACCTACGATCACGTCCTGCCCCGATCGCGCGGGGGCCGGACCGAGTGGAAGAACATCGTCACCTGCTGCGTCACCTGCAACCGGAAAAAGGGCGGGAGGACGCCCGAGGAGGCGCGCATGCGCCTGATCCGCAAGCCGTGCCGCCCCGACTGGGTGCCCTCGGTCCGCATCACCATCGGCGTCAAGGAGATCCCCTCCGCCTGGCGGGACTATCTCTACTGGAACGTGGAGCTGGTCCAGTAGCGGCCGGACCCCTCGTTCCCCCTCACACCGCGGCGGCGATCTTCTCCGCCGTCCCGGCCAGGGCCTCCGGGTCCCCCTCCTGCGCCCCCCAGTCGCTGACCGGCAGCGCGGGACCGTCCGCCGCCCTGGGGATCAGGTGCACGTGGTAGTGCATGACGATCTGGTTCACGCCCCGGCCGTTCAGCTGGAGCACGGCCACGCCGACCGGATCCAGCGCCCTCCGAACGGCCTTGACGATCTTCCGGGTGGCCAGGTGCACGGCGACGAGGTCCTCGTCGGCGATCTCGAAGAGGTTCTCCGCGTGCCGCTTGGGCACCACCAGGGTGTGGCCTTCGGACACCGGGCTGATGTCCTCGAAGGCGATCACCTTGTCGTCCTCGTACACCTTGTGGCACGGCAGCTCGCCCTTCGCGATCCTGCAGAAGATGCAGTCTTCCATCGGCTCCCTCCTCCTCTCGGGATGGTAAAGCCTCCTGGGTGCCATGGCCGTCGATCATAGCCTCCCCGAACCGGCGATGTCGAGGCCTTTTGAAAAACTAGGGGACGTTTTTGCATAATTCGATAACTCCTTCGGCTGCCTGCCATGGGGAAGCCAGGCTCGAAGGCCGGGTCCCTTCGATGGTCCGGGGAGACTAGGGGACGTTTTTGCATAATTCGATAACTCCTTCGGCTGCCTGCCATGAGGAAGTCAGGCTCGGAGGCCGGGTCCCTTCGATGGTCCGGAGAGAAGAGTTATCGAATTATGCAAAAACGTCCCCTAGTCTCCTTTGACAGCGGGGCGGCGGCCGTCTATTCTCGGGTCATTGATCCCTTCTCGTGGAGACGGTGCCGCCTCATGTTCCGACGACTGTTCGAGACCCTTGCGTTCTTCAAGACGTTCATCCTGGACATCGCCCGATTTCTCGTCCCGGTCACCCTGCCGATCGTGCTCCTGGAGACCTACGTCGCCTTCCGGGCCGTGGAGACCGAGGCCGCGGGCCTGATCCACTGGATGCCCTTCGGCATCAACTTCCTGTTCCGGCCGGTCTACACCGCGGGGCTGATCTGGCTGATCTCGGGGCTGGCCGCAGGGGAGGAGCGATCCATCGGGGAGTGCCTCGCCGTGGGGTTCCGATGCTGGATGGACCTGCTGGGCGTCTACCTCATCAGCACGGTGATCATTTTCGGAGGTCTGCTGGCACTGGTCATCCCGGGGCTGATCTTCTTCGCCAGGCTCGCACTGGCCGAGTTCTGCGTGGTGCTCGAGGGAATGCACCCCAGGGAGGCCCTGGTCAGGAGCAACGAGCGGGCCCGCGGTCTCACGGGCGAGATCATCGCCTGCACCGTGGTCCTCTCGTTCCTGCTCATCGGCGTGGACATCATCTCGAGCTACGCGCTCGCCAGGTTTTCCCTCCAGGGCTTCGTCGCGGCGGTGGTCACCTCCATGGTGTTCATGGTCCTCTCCGCCACGTTGACCATCCTGTTCTACCGGTTCTACGACCTGTCGATCAAAAAGCAGGAGAGACGAGAGGAGGTCGATGAGGGGTGAGGGAAGGCCGAAAGAAAAGAGACGAGAGAGAAGAGGAATGAGAAAACCAGGACAGAGAGGCCCGGGATCGGGAAGAGGGTGAATCGAAGTGGCTGATTCGTCTTTGGACGCGCTGGTGGCGCGCACCGTGCGGTGCGCGCGGGACATGTGGCTCCACGGCTGGGCCGAGGGGGGCGCCGGGAACCTGAGCGTCTGGGTGGACCCCGGGCGGCCGGGCGGCGCGGAGGGGGTGCGGAAAGACGCCCCCTGGACGGAGGCCGGGCTCGAGCTGCCCGAGCTGGCCGGGGCCGCCTTCCTGGTGAGTGCCCGGGGGAGCTTTTTCCGGTGCGTTCGGGAGCGGCCCCTGGAGGGCTGCGGCGTGATCGAGCTCGATTCGCGGGGCGGGCGATACCGTGTGATCCGGGGCTTCGAGCCGGCCGGGGCCCCTTCATCGGAGATCCCGTCCCACCTGGCCGGTCACGCGGCCAGGGTCCGGGCGGGGACCTGGGGGGAGGGGTGCGCCCTGGCCCACGCACACGCCCCGAACCTGGTCGCCTTGACCTGCGCGCTGAGCCCGGATACGATTTCCCTCACCCGGCTCCTCTGGTCGATGCACTCCGAGTGCATGGCGCTCTTCCCGGAAGGGATCGAGGTGGCGGACTGGTGCCTTCCGGGCTCGCAGGACCTGTCCAGGGCCACGGCCCGGGGGTTCGAGAAGCGGAGGATCGTGGTGTGGCCGTTTCACGGCGTGGTCGCCGCGGGGCGGTCGCTGGACGAGGCCATCGGACTGATCGAGACCGCGGAAAAGGCGTGCGAGATCTACCTGAAGGCCGCGGCGGCGGGCGGACCCGCCGTGCGGCTGGAGGAGAAGGCGCTGCGTGAGATCGCCGCACAGTTCGGCGTGACGCCGGAACCTGAGATCCTGGACCCGTGATCCACCCAGACATGGAAAGGAAGGTCCTTCATGAAGACATCCCTCGGCCCCAGGACCCTGCTCTATCCCACCCCGGCCCTCATCGTGGGCACCTACGACAAGATCATGAACCCGAACGGCATGACGGCCGCCTGGACCGGCATCTGCTGCTCCAAGCCGCCCTGCGTGTACGTCTCCCTCAGAAAGGCCACCTACACGTACGGGAACATCGTGGAACGGAAGGCCTACACGCTGAGCATCCCGTCCGAGGAGATGGTGGAGCAGGTGGACTACCTCGGCATGGCCTCGGGCCGGGAGGAGGACAAGTTCGCCGCCGCCGGGATGACCCCGGTCCGGGGCGATCACGTGGAGGCCCCCTACGTGGCGGAGTGCCCGGTGGTGCTCGAGTGCCGGCTGGTGGAGACCGTGGAGCTCGGGCTTCACACGCAGTTCGTGGGAGAGGTCCTGGACGTCAAGGCGGAAGAGGACGTGCTCGGCGAGGACGGCGTGCCGGACATGGCCAGGGTGAAGCCGTTGGTCTTCGCCCCGGAGAGCCGGTGCTACTACAAGCTCGGGGACTACCTGGGGCGCGCCTTTTCCGTGGGTAAGCGGCTGCGCTGATGCGGGGCCGCGAAAAGGGGGACATGAGCAGGAGGCGGGCAGGAAAGCGGGACCGCAAGGTCCCAGGGAGCCCCGGGCGGAGGATCGCCCTGGTGACCGGCGGGGGCCGGGGCATCGGTGCGGCCGTGTGCGAGGCCCTGGCCGGGGACGGGTACGACATCTGGCTGAACTACCGGCGGGACCACGAGGCCGCGGCCCGGACCGAGGCGCGGGTGAGGGCGGCCGGCGGGGACTGCCGTCTCGTGCCCTTCGACGTGACCGACCCGGAAGGGGCCGGAGCGCAGCTGGAGCCGCTGCTCGAGCGGGAGACGCCCTACGCCCTGGTGAACAACGCCGGCCTCTCCCGGGACGCGCTCATGGTCTGGATGAGCCCGGAGGAGTGGCGGGACGTTCTGGCCGTGAACCTGGACGGCTTCTTCCACGTGACCAAGCTCGTGCTCCGATCCATGCTCGGCAGGCGGGCGGGGCGGATCGTCAACATCGCCTCCACGTCCGGGCAGATGGGGCTGCCGGGCCAGGTGAACTACGCCGCGGCCAAGGCCGGGCTCATGGGCGCCACCCGGACCCTGGCGAGGGAGGTGGCCAGGCGGAACGTCCTGGTGAACGCCGTGGCGCCGGGGTTCGTGGAGACGGAGATGACCGGCGACCTCCCCATGGAGGCCGTGCTTCCGATGATCCCGGCGGGGAGGCTGGGGAGGCCCGAGGAGGTGGCCGAGGCGGTTCGGTTCCTCTGCTCCGACGCCGCCTCCTACATCACGGGGCAGGTGATCTCGGTCAATGGCGGCGTCTACATGATGTAGTCGTTTCCGCGGAAGTCGTTTCCGCGGGAAATGGTCCTTTTTCCCAATCTATATTTCCCGCAGGAAACGACGGGCTCGCGAGGGCGGGAGGGCGCTCCTCTCCTCCTCCGGAGGCGGGGTGGCCGGATTCCGGTCTCCAGGCCCCTTTAGAACGGCCGGTTCTGTAGGGCGGCCTTTCGGATGCCGCCGGTGACGAACGCCGGTGTCTGGGGAGCGGGCACCGGCGGGGTGTCAAACCAAACCTTCTTTCGGAGGACACGCGCTCCATGCACCGAGTCGCCGTCACAGGAATCGGGGTCGTCTCCTGCCTGGGGTGCGATCCCGAAAGCGTCGGGGCCGCCCTGAGGGCCGGGAAATCCGGCGTGGTGGTGGATCCCCGGCGCGTCGAGCTCGGGTTTCGAAGCCCGCTCACCGGGATGGTGCGGGGGTTCGACGGCTCGTCCCGTCTCACCCGGAAGCAGCGCAGGGCCATGCCCGAGTTCGCCCGGCAGGCCTACGCCGCGGTCCGGGACGCCCTGGACCGGGCCGGGCTGGCCCTGGAGGAGATCCAGAACCCGGAGAACGGGCTCATCTTCGGGTGCGACTCCAGCTGCACCGCCAACGTGGAGCAGGTCGAGCGTCTCCTCGATCTCGGGGACACGACGTCCATCGGGAGCGGGCTCACCTTCCAGTGCATCACCTCCACCATCACGGTCAACCTCAACACCCTGCTCAAGACCCGCGGCGCCTGCTGGACCGTGAGTGCGGCCTGCGCCAGCGGGGCCCACGCCGTGGGTCAGGCCGCCGACCTCATCGCCCTGGGCAGGCAGGACCGGGTCATCTGTGGCGGGGCCCAGGAGATCAACTGGCAGTCCATGTGCAGCTTCGACGGGCTCGGTGCCTTCTCCGTCCGGGTGGACGAGCCCGAGGCCGCGTGCCGCCCGTTCGACCGGTCCCGCGACGGCCTGGTCCCGGGCGGCGGGGCCGCCGCCCTGGTCCTGGAGCGACACGACCTCGCCATCGCCCGCGGCGCGCCTGTCCTCGGGGAGGTGCTGGGCTATGCCTTCTCGTCCGACGGGGGACACATCTCTCTTCCGAGCGGGGACGGCCTGCTCCGGGCCATGGGATCGGCCCTGAAGACCGCCGGCCTGGGACCGGGCGACGTGGACTACATCTGCGCCCACGCCACCGCCACCCCGGCGGGGGATCGTGCCGAGGCCGGGCAGATCACCGCGCTCTTCGGCGACCGGACGCCGCCGGTCTCCTCCCTCAAGTCCATGACCGGACACGAGCTCTGGATGTCCGGCGCGTCCCAGGCCGTCTACTGCGCGATCATGGCCCAGCAGGGGTTTCTCGCCCCGAACATCAACTTCGAGGAGCCGGACGAGAGCTCCCGCCGGCTCGCCGTCCTGAGAGAGCCGCTGGACCGGCCCCCGGGGGTCGCCCTTCTGAACGCCGCCGGTTTCGGCGGCACGAATTCCTGCTTGATTCTGGACTTCCGGAACTCTAGGATACCCTGAACCCCCGCCTCCGGCCTCCCGGCGTGTAGGGACGACGGTTTCGTCCGCGGCGGAAGCGGAAGCATCTCGGGGGTTACCGATGACGCGGGAACGAGGAGCGTGGGAGAGGCGCATGGCGAAGCCAAGGCGGGTCGTGGTCACGGGCATGGGGGCGGTCTCCCCCTTCGGCAGGGGCATCGAGACCCTGGTCGAGGCCCTGCTCCGGGGAAGGAGCGGGGTGAGGCTCGTGGACGAGCTCGGGCGGTACGAGGGGCTGAGAAGCCTGGTCGCGGCGCCGGTCCCCGAGATCGACCCGAAGGTCATCCCCCGCAAGCACCGCAGGACCATGTCCCCCATGTCCGTCTATGCCGTCCTGGCCGCCGGCGACGCCCTGCGCCAGGCCGGGCTGGGCACGGAGCAGTGCGCGGGCGGCGACATGGGCGTCTCCATCGGCTCGAGCGTCGGAAGCACCATCAGCACCCAGCAGTCCTACTCGGACTTCTTCAACTTCAACAGCCTGGAGAAGATGCGCTCCACCGGCTTCTTCAAGATCATGAACCACTCCTGCGCGGCCAACGTGAGCCACGCCCTGGGCATCACCGGGCGGGTGCTGGCCGCGTCCTCGGCCTGCTCCACCAGCTGCCAGACCGTCGGCTACGGGGCCGAGATGATCGCCTTCGGGCGGCAGGAGATCATGGTCTGCGGCGGGGCCGAGGAGTACCACCCGTTGATCACGGCGACCTTCGACATCATGAACGCCTCGTCCTGCGGGTTCAACCACGCGCCGGAGCGAACGCCGCGGCCCTTCGACCGGGACCGGGACGGCGTGGTGTGCGCGGACGGCTGCGGCATCCTGGTCCTGGAGTCCCTCGATTCCGCCAGGCGCCGGGGCGCGACCGTGCTGGCCGAGGTGGCGGGGTTCGCCACGGTGTCCGACACCTCCAACATGGTGAACCCGAGCGCGGACTCCATGGAGATCTGCATGCGCAGGGCCCTGGAGGACGCGGGGGAGCCGGCGGACCGGGTCGACTACGTCAACGCCCACGCCACCGGGACCGACCAGGGGGACCGGGCCGAGAGCGAGGCGGTCCACCGGGTGTTCGGCGGCCGCCCCCGGGTGAGCAGCCTCAAGGGTCACATGGGGCACACCATGGCGGCGAGCGGCGCCCTGGAGATCGCAGCCGTGATCGAGACGATGAACCGCTCCTGCATCCCCCCGACCCTGAACCTCGACAACGTGGACCCGGCCTGCGCGGACATCCGGCACGTCACGGAAACGGTGTTCGAGGAGACGGCCTGCGCCCTGAAAAACAACTTCGCCTTCGGCGGGGTGAACTCATCGATCGTTCTACGGAGAGCCGAGCATGACTGAGCAGGAGATCATCGAACGTATCGATGCCTCTCTCGAGGAGGAGTTCGAGCTGGACCGGGCCGATATGAAGCCCGAGGCCACGCTGTTCGACGACCTGGGTCTCGACAGCCTGGACATGGTGGACATGGTCATCGCGCTGGAGCACGCCTTCAAGATCAAGATCCGGGACGAGGAGGAGATCCGCAAGATCCGGACCCTGGGGGACATCCACCGGTTCGTCATCGGCAAGGCCCGGGAGGCCGGGGAGACAGGGGACGTTCTTGCATAATTCGATAACTCACTCCATATGATGATATGATCAGGATATCATTCCCGCTGCACCCCGCCGGCCTGCGATTGGACAATGGAGTTATCGAATTATGCAAGAACGTCCCCTGTCTCTGTCTCTTCCCATACCGGCCGAGCGGGTCATTCCCCACCGCCCGCCCATGCAGCTGGTGGATCGGCTGACGGCCTGCGATCCCGAGTCGGGGAGCGGCAGCGTGGAGACGCGGGTGCGAGAGGACGGCCTGTTCACGGCGGCCGGCGGCCGGCTCGACCCGACGGCCCTCTTCGAGATGATCGCCCAGGCCTACGCGGCCGTGAAGGGCTACGGGAACCTGGTCCGCGGGCTGCCCGTGCGCGGGGGCTACCTGGTGGGGATCCGGGCGGGCCGGGTGCGGGAGAGCGCCGCCGCCGGGGACCGGCTGGAGATCGATGTGAGGACGGAGAGGTCGTTCGGCGACTTCTCCGTGGCCCGGGGCACGGTGGCCCGGGCCGGCCGCGAGATCGCCTCGGCCGTCATCAAGGTCTGGAGCCCCCCATGACGAGACGTTCATCCCGCACGTTCCGCCGCTTTCTTCTCACCGCCCTGCTGGCCCTCCTCTGCCTGGGCCCCGGCCCGGGGCCGGGTCTTTCCGCCGCCTCCGACCCCGCAGCCGGCCGCAAGGCCGAGGTCCTGGAACGGGTCCGGGAGGCCTCCCGGGGCATCGTCTCCATCGAGAGCGGGTTCGTCCAGGAGAGCCGCTCGTCCATGCTCGAGGAACCGCTCCGCTCCCGCGGGCGGTTCGAGTACCGGGCCCCGGACCGCCTCCTGTGGGAGGTGGTGTCGCCCGAGCGGTTCGGCTTCTCCGTGGACGGGGACCGGGTGACCAGTTGGAAGGGCCGGGGCGAGGACCGGGAGGGCGCGCCGCCCGGTGCGGGGGAGGGCATCCGGCAGTTCGCCGGGCAGCTCTTCGCCTGGGTGCGGGCGGACTTCGCGTGGCTCGAGGAGCGGTTCGCGATCTCCGTGGAGAGCGAGTCGCCCGTGGTCCTCGAGCTCGAGCCGCTCTCCGGCGAGGCGGCGGAACGTCTGGACCGCATCCGCGTGACCTTTGCCGGCGACCTCGAACACGTGGAGACCATCGAGATCCGGGAGACGGGCGGCGACCGCACGGTCGTCACCTTCGAGGACACCCGCGTGGTGAAGGACAAGGGTACGTGACTGTGTCGGTGTCGGTGACGAACTCCCGGACGGCCGGTTCTCACGGGCGGCGTGGTGTCTCATGAGCTCCTCCCTCAACACCTCGAGACCTCGACACCTCAACACCTTCTTTTCCTTCTTCTCCACCCGGCGCCGGCTGCTGGCCTCGCTGGTCGTCCTCCTCTGGGTCGCCTCCCTGGCGGGCCTCGCGGCCCTGAGAGTGGACGAGGACATCCGGTCCATGATCCCCCGGGACCCCCCCGAGCTGGCCCGGCAGTTCGAGTTCCTCCAGGCGTCTCCGCTCTCCGGCAAGGTCCTGGTCCAGGTGAGTGCGCGGGAGGGTGCGGGCAGGGACCGGCTCCTGCGCGCCGCGGACCGGCTGGCCCGGGACATGGGGCCGCCCCTGTTCCGCCGGGTGGTGACCGGTCCCCCGGTGGAGCGGGGAGAGGGCTTCCTGCCCTTCCTGATCCGGGCGCTCCCGGCCCTCTTCACGGAGCGGGACCGCGGGCGCGCGGTCGAGCTCCTGGCCCCGGACCGGGTGCGGGACCGGCTGGAGGGGATCCTCCGGGACCTGCGGTCGCCCGAGGGGTGGGCGACCCGCGCGGTCCACGGCCGGGATCCGCTCGGCCTGAGGCTCCTGGCGCTCCGGAAGCTGCGGCACGTGAGCCCGATCCCGGAGGTGCGCGTGGAGAAGGGCCACTTCGTGAGCCCGGACGGGCGGCACGTGCTCCTGGTCGCCGAGACGCCCGTGCCCATGACCGACGCGGAGGGCGGAAAGGCGCTGATCGCCCGGTTCCGGGAGCTGACCCGCGGCCTGCCGCCGTCCGTGGACGCGTTTCTCTACAGCGGGCACCTCTACACCGTGGCCAACGCGGAGACGGTCCGTGAAGACCTGCTCCTGGTCCTCTCGGTCTCGTCCGCGGCCCTGGTCCTCCTCTTTCTGGTGTTCGTCAGGTCCTGGAACGGGCTCCTGATCCTGCTGGTGCCCGCCTCCACGCTGCTCGTCGCCTCGGCCGGCACGGGCCTGGTCTACGAGCCCGTGTCCGCGATCACCCTGGGGTTCGGGGCCGTGCTCCTGGGGATCTCCATCGACTTCGGGATCCATGTCTACTTCGCCCTTCGAAGGGCGGCCCCGGAACGGGCCGCGGAGGCCGCCGGCCGGGTGGCCGTCCCGGTCCTGTTCGGCGGTCTCACCAGCATGGCGGCCTTCGGCGTGCTCCTCCTCAGCCGCATCCCGGGCCAGCAGCAGCTGGGCGTGTTCTCCCTCATCGGCCTGGCCTGCGCCCTGGTCCTCTCCCTGGTCGCCCTGCCGCACGGGATCCGCCCCGGCCGGGGTACGCCGGGCGGGGCCGCGGGGCCGCCCGCTTCCCGGCCCCGGTGGGTGGTCTGGATCTGGATCGTGTTTCTCCTGACCTCCGGGTGGCAGGCGACCCGCCTCGGGTTCGAGGGGGACCTGCGCAGACTGAACCGGGCCCCGGCCGAGATCCTGGAGCGGGAGGCCCGCCTGAACCGCGCCTGGGGGGGGCTCCTGGGACGGGCCCTGGTGACGGCCGGGGGCCGGGACCTCGCGTCGGCGCTCCCGGTGAACGACCGGGTGTTCGACCGGCTCGCGGCGACGTTTCCGCCCACCGCCGTCACGAGCCTCGCACCCCTGCTGCCCTCCCGGGCCGTTCAGGAGGAGAACCGGGCCCGTTGGCGGGCCTTCTGGTCCGAGGATCGGGTGCGGGCGACCCGAGGGGCGCTCCTGGATGCGGGCCGGGACCTGGGGTTCTCCCCGGACGCCTTCGATCCGTTCTTCGACTGGCTCCAGGCCGACGCGCCCCTGGTGGAACCGGGCGAGTTGGCCCGGGCCGGGCTGGGGGAGATCCTGGAGAGCTTCGTGCTCCGCTCGGAGGCGGGCGTTCGTCTCCTCAACCTGGCGCCCGACGCCCGGGGGCTGAGGGCGGGTCTCGGGGATCTGCTCGAGGGGCCGGGCGACGTGCAGGTGATCTCCCCGTCCGGGTTCGGGGACGCCCTGGGCCGCGCCCTGTCGAGGGACTTCCTCTTCTTCGTCCTGGGCGCTGCGGGCGCGGTCCTGCTGCTCCTGGGGCTGCTGCACCGGAGCGCGGTCCGGCTGGGCCTTTCCCTGGTTCCCGTGGCGACCGGGCTCGTGGCCGCGTTCGGCGGCATGGCCCTCCTGGGGGTTTCCCTGAACGCGTTCAACATGGTGGCCGTTGTCTTGATTATCGGCCTGGGTGTAGACTATGGTGTGTTCATGACCATGCGCGGGACCGGCTCGGAGGGGCGGGGCACGGAGAGAGCGGTGCTCGTCTCCGGGCTCACCACCCTGGCGGGATTCGGTGCGCTGGCCCTGGCCTCCCACCCGGCCCTCCACGCCATGGGGGTGACGGTGCTTCTGGGCGTCGGCGCGGCCGTGCCCGCGGCCCTGTGGGTGATCCCGGCGCTCAAACCAGGGGAAAAACTAGGGGACGTTTTTGCATAATTCGATAACTCATATGACAGCATCCGCATTTCAGACACCTCGGATACACGAGTTATCGAATTATGCAAAAACGTCCCCTA
>CAYUBQ010000028.1:15228-49428 GCA_964443135.1 uncultured Desulfobacterales bacterium
CGAGTTATCGAATTATGCAAAAACGTCCCCTAAATGAGCCGTTGAAGGAGGAGATTCGAGCGTCGGCCCTGGGGCGGGTCCATGTGACCGGAACCGGGTCCGCAATGGGGCGCTTCCGCTTCGAGGAGGGCTTCGCCGGGTTCCGGGGCCACTTCCCCGGGCGGCCCCTGCTGCCCGCTGTGGCGCAGATCACGGCGGCGCTCCTGGTGGCCGGGGAGGTCTGGGGCGAAGCCGCCGTCGAGGCCGTCTCCGTGGACCGGGCCAAGTTCCTGCTCCCCATCGGACCCGGCGAGGAGATCCAGGTCCGGTGCACCAGGAGGGAGTTGGCAGGGGGATCGGAGCTGTCGGTCCGGGTTCACGGCGAGGAGGGCCTGGCCGGCTCGTTCACCGTGACCCTGGGGGAGGCCGAACCGTGATGAAGCCCTACTTTCCCACCCGCCAAGGCGACCCCCCGCCGCTCCGCGCCGAGGTCCGGCGCAGGGTGCGCTTCGAGGAGGTCGACTCCATCGGCATCGTCTGGCACGGCCGGTACGCCGGCTACTTCGAGGACGCCCGGGACGCGCTGGGCGAGCGGTACGGCATCGGGTACATGGACTTTTACGAGCACGGCATCCTCGTACCCATCAAGAAGCTGCACGCCGACTTTCACCGGCCCCTCCAACTCAAGGACGAGGTGACCGTGGAGGCGACCCTGCACTACTCGGGGGCGGCCCGCATCAACCACGCCTTCGTGATCCGCGACCGGCAGGGCGCCGTGGCCACCACCGGGTTCACCGTCCAGATGATGCTGGACCGGGACCGCAACCTCTGCATGATCCCCCCTCCGTTCTACGAATCCTTTCTGGAGCGGTGGAGGGAGGGAAGAATCCACCCATGAAGATGCACCTGATCTACCCCCGCTGGCCCAAGCTGGAGCGGCAGCGCGAGTTTCACCTGCCCCCGCACGGGCCCGTGGTGTTCGCCGCCGAGGTCCCCGAGGAGGTGGAGATCGTCTTCACCGACGAGAACCTCGAGGAGGTGGCCTTCGACCCGACCGCGGACCTGGCCGCCTTCTCCGTGATGCTGACCTGCCAGCTGCCCCGGGCCTTCGAGCTGGCCGACGCCTACCGCTCCATGGGGGTGCCGGTGATCTTCGGCGGGATCGGGGCCATGCTCCACGCCGAGGAGGCGGCCGCCCACGCGGACTCGGTCTTCCTGGGCGAGGTGGAGGGCCGGTTCGGGCGGGTCCTGGACGACCTCCGGACCGGGCGCCTCCAGCCGGTCTACGACCACCTGGGGGACCCGCCCGACATCCGCCGGGTGGGAACGGCCCGGAGGGAGATCCTGGACCGGGACCTCTACAACTACCGGGGGGTCCAGATGCTCGACCTGGTCCACGCCTCCCGCGGGTGCCGGTTCAACTGCGATCCCTGCTGCGTGGCGTACCTCGGCGGGCGCAAGTTCCGTCCCCGCCCCGTCGACAAGGTCATCGAGGAGATGGCGTCCATCCCCAACAACCGGCTCTTCATCGTGGACAACTCCCTGGCCAACGACAAGCGGTGGCTCGAGGATCTGTTCCGGGCCATGATCCCGCTCAAGAAGAAGTGGGTGTCCCACCCGATCCTCTCCAGCGACAAGATCCTCCGTCTGGCCGCGGACGCGGGCTGCTGGTACGTCTACCAGGCCATCTTCGAGACGACCGACGCCATGCGCCGCCGGATCCGCCGGTACAAGGACCACGGGATCTCCGTGGAGGGCACCATCCTGATGGGGCTGGACCACCACGACGAGGACTACCTCAAGCGGCTCATCGACTTCCTCTTCGAGATCGACCTGGACATCGCCGAGTTCACCGTGCTCACGCCCTTTCCCCACTCCCCCATCCGGGAGCAGCTGGAGCGGGAGGGGCGCATCTTCAGCAACCACTGGCTGGACTACACCGCGGACAAGGTGGTGTTCCAGCCGAAGCGGATGAGCCCGGAGAAGCTCGAGGAGCTCTTTTACTACGCGTGGGACACCTTCTACGCGGATCGCCCCTACGAGGCCCGCATGGGGGATCTCTTCATGAAGGTGATCGAGCGGGAGATGCTGGACGGGACCTACCGCCGGCACAACCCCAGGGCCAGGCGGGTGTTCCGGAAGAAGAAGGCGGCTCAGGCCGACCCGAGCGCCTCCCGGTAGCGCTGCTCCAGGCGGCGGGCGAAGGCCCGCTCCTCCCCCCGCTCCGGTGGAGGGAGCGGATCCCAGAACGCGATCTCCAGCCGGGAGGTCCGCCGGGGCGGGAAATACCAGGGGTCCTCCTTGGGCATGAAGGGCGGATCGTTCCGGATCAGCACGGGCTGGACGGGCACCCCGGTCAGGCGGGCGATCTTGAAGGCCCCCGCCCGAAAGGGACGGAGCGCCCCCTTGGGGGAGCGGGTGCCCTCCGGAAAGAGGAGCACCTTGCGTCCCTTTCGAATCTTTGCGAGGGCCTCCTCGGCCGTGTCCAGCGGGCTCACCCGCTCGTGGTCGGGGACCAGCACGTACTCCAGGTCCCGGAGCACGGGACCCAGCGGGAGCTTCCGGGCCAGCGACGTCTTGACCAGGACCGTGAGCGCGGGGATGTCCCGGATCAGGAACAGGACGTCGAAGAGCCCCGGGTGGTTCGCCACCACCACGCAGGGGCCGGGATGCATCCTCCCCCGGGCCGGCAGGCTCCGCACCAGCCCCAGCACCCCCATGAACCCCAGCCACCACCCGAACCCCTTCCGGGCCGCCCGCTCCACCCGGGGCTCGTCCCCGGACAGGCGGTTCAGGAGCCGGGCCGGGGGGATCACCCCGAAGAGGAAGACCAGGATCCCCAGGCCGAAGCTCAGGAACATGAAGCCCATGCCCAGCCCCTTGGCCAGCCTGACGGCCGTGCCCGTCACGGGAAGAACGGCTCCATCCGCTCCAGCTCCTCGAGCTGGAGGAAGGCGTACCCCCACGACCCCGGGCCCATGTGAGCGGCCGAGGTGAGGGAGACCTGCTGGACGAAGACGTGCGCCCGCGGGAACCGCTCCCGAACCCGGGGGGCGAGCTCGGACTCCAGCCAGGCGCGGTTGTCCGTGTGCTGGAGCATGATCACGGACGGTCGTCCGGGGTCGACCCCCTCGGCCATGCGATCGAAGGCGAGCCGGACCTGGTCCCTGCGGTCCCTGAAGACGCCGACCTTCCGGGCGCCGGCAGGGGTGGGCCGGAAGGCGGGCTTGAGACGGAGCATGTCCCCGAAGAAGGCGCTGGTCTTGGACATCCTCCCGCCGGCCGCCACGAACTGGAGCCGGTCCAGGAACAGGATCTCCCGGCACGCCTCCACGGCCCGCCGGGCGAAGGCCGCCACCTCGTCGGGCTCCTCCGCCGCCATGGAGAACCGCGCCGTGGCCATGGCGGCCAGGCCCAGGTGGCCCGAGGCCACGCCCGTGTCCATCAGGAGGAGGCGGTCCTCCGGGTCGTGGTCCGCCTTCCAGTCCGCCGCGGCCCCGTGGTTCCCGGTGTAGAAGGAGCCCACGGTCATGTAGAGGGCGCGCGGGTGGAGGTCCAGGATCTTGCCGTAGGCGCGGGCCCGCTCCCAGTCGGAGGCCTGGGCGGTGGAGACCCGGCTTCCGCCGGCCATGGACCGGAGCAGGCGCTCCGGGTCCACGCAGGTCTCGGGCAGGCTCTCCCCGTCGATCTGGATGTAGCTGTCCAGGAGGGTGATCCCCAGGCGCCGGGCCTGTTGGGGCTCGACGGAGCCGGCCGCGTCGGTGACCACGTGGAGGGCCTGGCGGAAGGCGGGCCGGCTGAACGCCCGGGTCTGAAGCCCGAGGTCGTCCGACGCCCAGGTCACGATCTCCCCGATTCTTCCGAGCGCCTCCCGCGCCCGCTCCCGGTCGGTGGTGTGGAGGTGGACCTTCAACACCTCTCCCCGGGACGCGGCCATGGCGTCGCCGCCCAGGGCGCGCACGCTGTCCGCGGAGGAGCGGTGATCGGCGGAGCGCACCACCGCGTCCAGGCAGTACCCCTGGACCGGGGCCGCGCGCCAGCCCTCGGCCGGCGTCAGGAAGTGCTTGAGGGACGGGGGAAGGCGCTCCGGTTCTCCGGCGCCGCGGGTCGCGACCCGGAAGCAGGTCCGGAGAAAGAGGAAGAGGCCCAGGGCGCCGGCATCCACCACCCCGGCCGCTTCCAGCTCGGGGAGCTGGAGCCGGGTGGCCAGGAGCGCGGACTCCAGATCCCGGATCACACCGCGGGTCCAGGCGTCGCCCCCGCCGCCGGGAGGGCATCGGTCCAGGGCGTCCACCAGCGCGTCCAGCAGGCTCAGCATGGTGCCCTGCCTCGGGTTCCTCAGGGCCCCGTAGGCCAGATCGCGCCCTTTTCGGCAGGCCTCGGGGAGATCCCCGGGACGCTCCGCCTCCAGGAACCCGCAGAAGAACCGCGCGGCGATGTTCCCCGAGTTCCCGCGGGCCGACGCCAGGATGCGGGTCTTCAGCTCCTCCCGGCCGGAGGGCTCCCGCTGGAGGGGGGTGAGGGTGAGGACCAGGTTCCGGCCGGTGTCCCCGTCGGCCACCGGAAACACGTTGATCCGGTCCAGCACGTCGGCCCAGATCACCAGGCTCCGGGCGCCCTCGGCCCGGCCTTCACGGAGCCGGAGGGCCGGGTCGGGGGGCTTGCTCTCGTTTCGCAGGGCTGTCGCCAAGGGCTTCCTCCTTTCCTCTCCGGCCTCTGGGGGGCCGGCCGCGGCCTGTCCGTACGGCCGTCACTCCAGCACGGGCTCGAACACGTGCCACTGCCAGGGGTGGCGTTCCAGGGCCGCCTCCAGCTCCCGGGCGTAGAGGCGGACCGATTCCCGAATCGCGTCGGGCCGGTCCTTCCGGGACGGGGCCTTCACGTACCTCGGCCCCGAGACCGACATGTGGTAGGCGGCCCTCCCGGTGCGGAAGATCCAGACCGTGAAGAGCGGCGCGCCCGTCAGCAGGGCGAAGGCGTGGGGCGCCTCGGGGAGGCGAAGGGTCCTTCCCAGGAAGGGCGCCTCCACGAGCCGGGGGTTTTCCCGCCAGGCCAGGTCCCCGGCCATGCCCACGAACCCCCCCTGTCTCAGGATCCGGAGCGCCTCGAGGCCGTCGAACAGGGAGTCCTCTCCCGGGGAGGAGACCTGCACGTCCAGGCCGTCCCCCTCCATGGCCTCCCGCTGCTGGCGCGCCACCTGCCGGGGGTCCCGCTCCCCCATGAGCAGGAGCATGGGAAGCCCCCGTTTCCGGAAGAGCCTGGCCGCGATCTCCGGGTTGCCGAAGTGGGAGACCAGGAGGATGCCTCCCCGGCCCGTCCGGGCCGCCTCCTCGAGAAGGGGCCAGCCCTCGTCGGTCCTCCGGATCCCCCCGCCCCGCTCCAGCTCCAGCCGGTCGCAGTACCCGGCGGTGAAGTCGGCGAACTGGCGCCAGGCCGCGTACCGGTGGTAAAGCCGGCCCTTCCCGGGGAAGAGCGCCCGGTAGAGCGCCATGCTCGCCCGGACCCGTCCGGGCCGGAACAGGAAGTAGCCGGCGGTCACCCCGTAGGCCACGGTCCGGAGAAACCACCCCCCGAGGAGGCGGCTGGATCGGAGCAGGAGTTTCACGAGGAAGGCCTTCATACCGGAACAAGGTTGTAGCGCAAAGCGCCGCCGTTGTCCACACAGGGTGAACTGGGGAGAGGAGTTGTGTTTTCCGGGGGGCTCCCCTACACTCTCGCCCATGGCCATCCTGATCGTCATTCCGGTGTACAACCACGCCGCCACGCTGCGGGACGTGGTGAAGGGGGCCCTCGAGCACCACGAACGGGTGCTGGTGGTGGACGACGGGAGCACGGACGGCGGGGCGGGCGTGCTCCAGGGGCTGCCGGTCCGGGTGATCCGCCACGGCGGGAACCGGGGAAAGGGGGCGGCAATCCTGACGGCCGCCCGTGCGGCCCGTGACCTGGGGGCGACCCACGTGGTCACCCTGGACGCGGACGGCCAGCACGACCCGGCGGAGATCCCCCGGTTCCTGCACCTGGTATCGGAGCACCCCGGCGCGGTCCTGGTGGGAAAGCGGGACTTTTCCGGCTCCGGCGCGCCGGCCGCGAGGCGGTTCGGCCGGGCCTTCTCCAACTTCTGGTTCCGGGTCCAGACGGGCCGTTCGGTGGGGGACAGCCAGAGCGGGTTCCGGGCCTATCCCGTGGACCTCCTGCTCCACCTGCCCCTCCGCGAGCCGGGCTACGCGTTCGAGATCGAGGTCCTGGTCCGCGCGGCATGGGCCGGCGCGGAGATCCGGGACGTGGAGGTGTCCGTGCACTACCCCCAGGGCGAGGCGTACGTCTCCCACTTCCGCTTCCTCCGGGACAACGCGCGCTTGAGCCTGCTCAACGCCCGGCTCACCATGCGCTCCGTGCTGCCCTGGCCCCACGTCAAGCGGCCGGGTGCGCCCGAGCGGGAGGAGGAGCGCGTCAGCCCCCTCCACCCGGTGCGCTCCCTCCGGCTCCTCCTGAAGGGCGACGCCTCCCCGGGTCGGATCTCGGCGGCCGCGGCCCTGGGCGTGTTCCTGGGCGCGCTTCCGCTCATCGGGTTTCACACCGTCACCATCCTCTTTGCCGCGGGCTACCTGCGGCTGAACCGGATCGGGGCGGTGGCCGCCAGCCAGCTCTGCATGCCGCCCCTGGTCCCGGCGCTCTGCATCGAGGCGGGCTTCTTCCTGCGCCACGGCCGGTTCCTGACGGAGGTCTCCCTCGAGACCCTCGGCTACCAGGCGGTGGAGCGGCTCTACGAGTGGCTGATCGGGGCCCTGGTAATGGGCCCGGCCCTGGGGCTCCTGGTGGCGGGAATCGTTTACCTCCTTGCCCTGGTGGTTCGGGGGAAAGGGGACGTAGTTGCATAATTCGGTAACTCATGTAACGGGATAGACGGATGCGCCGGAGGCCGCACCTCTGCAGCGTTGGAGACCTGCCCCTTCGTTGGAAAGAAAGGGGACGTAGTTGCATAATTCGATAACTCTTGCAACGGGATAGCCATATCCCGCGGAGGCTGCTCCTCTGCAGCGTTGGAGATCTGCCCCTTCGTTGGAAAGAGTTATCGAATTATGCAGCTACGTCCCCTCGTTTCTCGACATGAGTGGTTGCGTGTGAGGGGACGTTCTTGCATAATTGACGCGTTCGCAAAACCCCGCTCACGCGCCGCTGGGGACGATATCAGCTGTTGAAATCCCGGGGGCAGATCTGGAGGATTCGGGCTTTTTTCGGCGCCATCACAATTCGACAGCTCGCCACATCAGGAAACCGGTCGCCGGCGCATCCGGGAGGCCCGGTAGAAAGTTATCGAATTATGCAAAAACGTCCCCTATGTGAAGAGATCAAGCGGATCATTGCGGAGGAGATGAACATCGAGGGGCTCAGGCCGGAGGAGATCGAGGACGACGCCCCCCTGTTCGGCGAGGGCCTGGGCCTGGACTCCCTGGACGCCATCGAGCTGGTCCTGCTGGTCAAGATGCGGTTCGGCGTGGAGATCCGGAGCGCCGAGGAGGGCCGCCTCGCATTCCGGTCCGTGTCGGTCCTGGCCGACTACGTCCGGGAGCGGCAGGGCTGAGGGGCCTCCCGCAGCGCCCTCCTCAGGGGCTTGCCGGTGGGCGACTGGGGGATCTCCTCCGTGATGACCAGGACCCTGGGCACCTTGTGCTCGGGGAGCCGGGTCCGGCAGAGGTCGAGCAGCTCCTCCCGTGTCGGCTCCTCCCCGGCCTCCGGCACCACGAAGGCCTTGACCACCTGCCCCCGCAGCCGGTCATCCGCCCCCACCACGGCCGCCGCCTTGACGGCCGGATGGCCGGTCAGCAGATCCTCGACCTCGCTCGGGTAGACGTTGAACCCGCTCGAGATGATGAGGTCGTCCTTGCGGTCCACGACGTAGAAGGTCCCGCTCTCGTCCCTCATTGCCAAATCCCCGGTGTAGAGCCAGCCGTTCCGGAGCGCGCGAGCCGTCAGCTCCGGGTCCCGCCAGTACCCCTGCATGACCTGCGGTCCCCGGACGATCAGCTCCCCCACCCGGCCCGCCTCGCAGGGGGTCTCCCCGTCCTCCATGTCCACGATGCGGGCCTCGGTGCCCGGTACGGGCACGCCGATGCTGCCGGGCACCACCCGGTCCAGCGGGTTCATGTGGGTGGTGGAGGAGGCCTCGGACAGGCCGAAGGCCTCCATGATGTTCCGCCCGGTGAGCGACGCGAACCGGTCCTGCACCCACGCGGGGACCGGGGATCCGCCGCCGCTGGGGACGAGGATGCAGTCGAGCGGGCAGTCGGCCGCCTCCGGGTGGGAGACGAGGGCCGCCCAGAGGGAGGAGACCGCGGGGAAGGAGACCGGACGGTAGGTCCGGACGATCTCCAGGATGGAGAGGACCGAGGACCAGTCGAACCGGGGCACCAGGATCATGCGGTAGCCGTTCAAGACGCTCAGCAGGAGGCAGACGGTCATTCCGAACACGTGGAAGAAGGGGATCACGCAGACCGTCGCCCCGTTCTCCGGCACGGAGACGTCCACGGCCCGGTCGATCTGATGGACGTTGGCCACCAGGTTGCGGTGGGTCAGCACGACCCCCTTGGGGCGGCCGGTGGTGCCGCTCGTGTACTGGATCACGGCCGGATCGTTCCCTTGGATGTCGGGGGCGGGGGTCTCCGGGGAGGGCTCGCGGAAGACCGCGTCGAAGGGGAGGCAGTCCGGCCCCCCGGGTCCGCCCCGGGGCAAATCCTTCCCCGAGAGCGGGACGAGGACGAGCCTCTGCAGCCCGCCTTCCCCGGACGCCTCGAGCAGGGGGCGGGCGAACACGTCCGCCGTGACCGCCGTGGCGGCCCCGGCGTGCCGGAGCAGGCCGAGGAGGCCTTCCCCGGGGGTCATGACGCTCAGGTTGACCACCACGCCGCCGGCCTGGAGGATGCCGAAAAAGGCGATGGCGTACTGGGGCAGGTTGGGGAGGGCGAGGCCCACCCGGTCCCCCTTCTTCACGCCCAGGTCCCGGAGTCCCTGGGCAAAGGCGCGGCTCGCGCCCAGGAGCTCGCCGTAGGTCATGTTCCGGCCCTCGACGGTGAGGGCGACGTAGCCCGGGTGACAGGAGGCCGTCTCCTCGAGAAGGCGGAAGAGCGGGACCTCGGGGATGGAGAGCGTGCCGGTGGAATCTTGCTTCATGGGTGTGCTCCTTGAAAAGACGGTTCCGGGATGCTCGGCACGAGGCCGGAGGGACTGTTTATACCCCACCGGCCGGGCGTTTTGCAACGGGTATGGCGGCAAGGACCGCGCACGTCGCTGTGGGCCTCCCCGAAGGCCGGGGTTTCAGCTCCGGAGAGCGGGGGCTCCCTCCGCTCCCTCCGCTCCCGGCCTGGTCATTGCCGGGCGGTTACGGCCGGGGGCATTCCTGCCCCCTCCGCGTTCCACGCCCGCCTCCAGCGCCGTACCGTCCAGGGAGGCTTCTCCTGTTCGAACGCCTCACCGCGATCCAACTCTTTTCGGCGGTCGATGGCCGCGGTTTCCCCCAGCCGTAACCGCCCGCAATGACGAAGGCCTCCCGCAATGTCCGCTCCGGGAGGCCCCGCCCTCCTCCGCCGCGAGCCGCGGAGGCGGGCAAGGGGGGAGCGAGGCTGAGGGAACGGCCTCAGAGGCCGCCGCAGGGCGCCCGCAGGCCGGGGTTTCAGCTCCGGAGAGCGGGGGCGGCCTTCCGCTCCCACCGTTCGCGGGTTTCCTCCACGACGTCCCGGAGGGGACGGAGCCGGGGATCCCCCAGGGAGGCGAGCAGGCGTCGGAGGGTCCGGCCGGCCGGGGGGATGAAGGCTTCGAAAAAGGGCTTCTCCCGGACCCGGCTCAAAAAAGCGAAGGCGCCCAGGACCTGGAGGTTTCTCTGCACGGCCAGGTAGGGGTAGGTCTCCTCGAACCGGGCCACTCCCTGCGGATCGTGCTCCCGGAGCCGGTCCAGGTAGGCCGAGTAGAGCCGTTCCTGCTCGGCCTCGGAGAACCCCGTGTAGGGGTCGATCAGGAAGGAGGCCAGGTCGTACCCCAGGGGCCCGAGCCGTCCTCCCTGCCAGTCGAGGAACCCCGGGCCGCGGTCGCCCACCAGGATGTTCCGGCTCTGGAAGTCCCGGTGGAGGAAGAACCGGTCCTCCGCCCGGGAGGCGGTCGCGGCCAGATGGTCGAACGGCTCCTCCAGCTCCTCCCAGTCCCGGTCCAGGCCCAGGTAGCGCGTCAGGAAAGCGTCCCGGAAGTAGTCGGACTCGTACCGCCGCATGAGGCCGCGGTCGTAGCGGGCGGTCTGGCAGCACCAGGCGGGGTCGAACCCGACCGCCCCCCGGGTCTGCATGTGAAAGAGGGCCGACAGCACCTCCAGGACCAGGTTCCCCGTTCCGTCCCCCCGGCGGAGCGCGTCCTGGAGGCGGAGCTCGCCCAGGTCCTCCATCAGGAACCAGCCCCGGTCCAGGTCCCGGTCGAGGAGCTCGGGGACCGGGACGCCCCGGCGCCGGAGGTGGTTTCCGATCTCGAGGTAGGCGACGTTTTCCCGTCGGAAGAACGGGGTGTCCGGCGGATTCTCGACGGCGATCAGAGAGAACGGGGCGTGTCGTGGCCGTATCCGGAAAAAGGCCCGTTGGGAGCCGTCCGCCGGCAGGGGGACGACGTCGAGCTCCCGCGGCCGGGGAACCCCCCGGTTTTCCAGGAAAGACGCGGCAAAGGCGAAAAGGGCCTCTCTCGAGCTCCAGTCGTCACGGCTTCGCATTGAGATATCCTGTAACCCGCCGATCATTCGCAACATCCGGGCTCCCACACGCGGGCCGGCCCGGGAGCCCTTCGGGCGGAAACCATTCTAGGGAATGGTTCTTGCAAAGTCCAGGCAAAGCGGGACGTCCCGAAACCCCCACCCCAGGAGCCCGACCCATGGACATTTACGTCGCCAGGCAGCCCATCTTTCGAAAGAACCGCTCGCTTCTCGGGTACGAGCTCCTGTTCCGGGACGGATTGACCAACGCCTTCCCCGACATCGACGGGAGCGAGGCCACCTCCCGGGTCCTCTCCAACAGCTTCTTCTCCATGGGAATCGAGCAGGTGAGCGGGGAGGGTCGGGCCTTTGTCAACTTCACCCGGGACCTGCTGGTCGAGCGGGTGCCCATGATGTTCCCTCGGGAGCGGGTGGTGGTGGAGATCCTGGAGGACATCGAGCCGGACGACGAGGTGGTGGAGGCCTGCCGCGAGATGGCCGAGAACGGATACGTGATCGCGCTGGACGATTTCCTGTTCCGCCCGGAGATGGCCGGGCTGATCCAGACCGCCGGGATCATCAAGTTCGACCTGACGGCCACGCCCCTGGACACCCTGGAACCCCTGCTGGGGAAGCTCTCCGGAAACGGCATCGAGTTCCTGGCGGAGAAGGTGGAGACCCACGAGGCGTTCGACCGGGCCGTGGAGATGGGGTTCACCTGCTTTCAGGGGTACTTCTTCAGCCGGCCCGAGATCCTCCAGGGGCGGGACGTCTCCGCCCCCCGGATGAACCTGCTGGAGCTCATGGCCGAGGCCAACCGGAACGACGTGGCCTTCCGGAAGCTCGAGGAGATCATCGAGCGGGACGTGGCGATCTCCTACAGGCTGCTGCGCTACATCAACTCGGCCTACCTCCGGCGGGTCTCCGAGGTCACCTCCATTCGCCAGGCCATCGTGCTCATGGGGGAGCGCGGCATCCGGCGTTTTCTCTCCCTCGTCGCCATGGCCAGCCTGGCGGCCGACAAGCCGGACGAGCTGATCCGCGCCTCCATCGTCCGGGCCCGATTCTGCGAGATCCTCGGGGACATCGGCCCCCCGGGCGCGGACCGGGCCGAGCTCTTCACGCTGGGGCTGTTTTCCCTGATCGACGCCGTCATGGACGACGCCATGGCCTCGCTCATGGAGCGGCTCCCCCTTTCGGGCGCGATCAAGGGGGCGCTGGTCCGACGGGACGGGCCCCTGGCCCCCTATCTCGAGCTCCTGGAGAGCTACGAACGGGGGTGCTGGGGCGGGGTGTCCGAGGCCGCGGCCCGGCTCGGCCTGGAGCAGGAGCGGCTCCCCGGTTGTTTCCTGGAGTCCCTGGCCTGGGCGGACAACCTCTCCTCGCAGTGACCGGCCCCGCTACAGGGCCTCTCCCGTGAGGTCCCTCTCCACGCTCCGGCCCGAGGTGACCACGCTGTCGACCACCCGGACCCCTTCCCGGACGGTCACCCCCTCCCACAGCACGGAACGAACCACGGCCGAACGGGCCTCCAGGCGGCATCCCGGGCCGACGACCGCCCAGTCCGAGACCCCGGCGGACGGCGCCAGGTCGCAGCCGGGACCGAGGAGAACCGGTTCGGTGGACTGCTCCCGGTTGGCCTGAAGATAGCTCTCCCGCGTGCCGATGTCTCTCCAGTAGGGACGCTCCGCCAGGTAGCCCGCGATCGGCTCCCCGGACGCGATCATCCGCCGGTAGCAGCTCACGATGTCTGCGAAGCCCTCCTGCGGGATCCAGTCCCGGACGCACGGCTCCAGGAAGTGGATGCCGGTGAAGGCGACCCTCCCGGGCCGGGCGCGGGAGCCGATCTCCCGGACCCGGCCGGCGTCGTCCAGGACGATCTGGTCGAAGGGGGGGCAGCGGTGGAGGACCAGGGTCGCCGGCGCGCCGGACGACCGGTGGAAGGCCCGGGCCTTCCCCAGGTCGATGTCCGTCAGGATGTCGCCGTTGATCGCCAGGAGCGTGTCCCGCGCCCAGAAGTCGGCGACGTTTCGGAGGCCGCCGCCGGTCCCCAGGATGGAGGGCTCGTGCCGGAGCTCGACGGGCACCCCGAACCCTTCCCCCTGTCGGAGGAACTCCGACATGCGGCGGGCGTGGTGATGGGTGTTGACGACGATGCTCCGGATGCCATGGCGCTTCAAATATGCTATGGTGCCCGCGAGAACGGGTCGATTCGCCACCGGAACGAGGGGCTTGGGGCACACGTCCGTCAGCGGACGCAGCCGGGTCCCCAGTCCCGCAGCCAGGATCATCGCCTTCACGACCGTGCACCTCCCGAAGGGTCAAGGAACAGGCCTTAACGGTTAAAGGATCGGGCGGTCGAGGTCAAGGCCTATGGGGTGAGGGGTGAGGGGTGAGGAAGGTCAAGATCCGAAGTGCGGGGGGGAGAGGCGAGCGGTGAGGCAAGGCGACCACCCGGACGAATCCAGGGAGCGGATCGAGCGGCTCGAACGGGAGCTGGCCGAGCTTCGCGCGGACTACGAGCGGGTCGCCGCGAGGGAGACGACCGGAAGCCTCGAGGCGGAGAGAACGCTCCGGGTCAGCGAGGAGCGGTACCGGACGATCCTGGACGGCATCGAGGACGGGTACTACGAGGTGGACCTGGCGGGGAACCTGACCTTCTTCAACGATGCCGTGGGCAGGATCCTGGGGTACTCGAGGGAGGAGCTCACGGGCATGAACAACCGTCGCTTCATGCCCGAGGAGGACGCCGGGAGGGTGTTCCAGGCATTCAACCGGGTGTACCGCAGCGGCAAGCCCGACCGGGGCGTGGACTGGAAGCTGATCCGAAGGGACGGCACCTCCATCTACATCGAGAGCTCGGTCTCGTTGATCCGCGACGCCGAAGGCCGGCCCGTCGGCTTTCGCGGGATCTTCCGGGACATCAACGAGCGAAAGCGGGCCGAGAAGGCCCTCAAAAAGAGCGAGGAGCGGTACCGGACCATCCTGGACAGCATCGAGGACGGGTACTACGAGGTGGACCCGGCGGGGAACCTGACCTTCTTCAACGACGCCATGTGCCGCCTGACGGGATACTCCCGGGGCGAGCTCACCGGCCTGAACAGCATCCGGTTCATGGACGCCGCCATGACGGAGGAGGTGTCCGGGGTCTTCAACCGGGTCTACGAGACGGGCCTGGCCGACCAGGGGTTCGCCTGGACCCTCCGGAGAAAGGACGGCGTGCCCATACAGATCGAGGCCTCCGTTTCCCTGATGCGGGACGACGGCGGCCGGAGATCGGGGTTCCGGGGCATCGTCCGGGACGTCACGGCACGCGCGCTCATCGAGGACGAGCTCCGCAGGCACCGCGATCACCTCGAGGAGCTGGTCGAGGAGCGGGCCCGGGAGGTCCTCGCCGCAAACGAGCAGCTCCTGAAGGAGGTCGAGGATCGGCGGCGGGCGGAGGAGGAGCTGCGGGTCAGCAGGGAGGAGTACAGGGAGCTGTACGAGTCCAGCCGCCGGCGGGAGGAGGAGTATCGGTCGCTGCTGCACTCGTCTGCGGACGCGATCGTCCTCTTCGACCTGGAAGGCCGCGTCCGGTACGTCAGCCCCTCCTTCACGCGGACCTTCGGGTGGGAGCCGGAGGAGGTCCGGGGGCGGACCATGTCCTTCGTCCCCGCGGAGGAGAAGGACCGCACCGTGGCCATCCTCCGGGCCCTCAGGGAGCAGGGAACGGGGTTCCAGGGCTTCGAGACCCGAAGGTCCACCCGGGACGGCCGGATCCTGGACGTGAGCATCAGCACCTCGCGCTACAACGACCACCAGGGCCGTCCGGCCGGAATCCTGATGGTGCTCCGGGACGTCACCGAGACCCGGAAGCTCCAGGCCCAGCTCCAGCACGCCCAGAAGATGGAGTCCATCGGGACCATCGCCAGCGGCGTGGCCCACAACTTCAGGAACATCCTGGCCGGGATCTCCGTCAACAGCCAGCTGCTCCATTTGAAGCACGGAGACGCGCCCGAGCTGGCGGAGATCTCGAACCGCCTGGACCGGTATGTAGCGCGCGGCTCCCAGCTGGTCGAGGGGCTCATGCAGTTTGCGCGCAAACCGAGGGACGAACGGTTTCGGATCGTCGACCTGGTGGAGGTCCTGGAGGAGACCCACGAGCTGGCCAGCCAGTCCTTTGACCGCAAGGTCCAGATTCGCCTGGAGGTGCCGCGGAGCCTTCCCATCCTGGGGGACGACCCCGCCCTGCGCCAGGTGTTCATGAACCTCTGCACCAACGCGCGGGACGCCATGCCGGGCGGCGGGCTCCTCCGGATCCGGGCGGAGCGCGATGAGGACCGGGTCAGCGTGGAGATCTCCGACACCGGGGTGGGCATGGACCCGGAGACCCGGAAGAACTGCTTCGACCCGTTCTTCACCACCAAGGAGGTCAACGCGGGGACCGGCCTGGGGCTGTCCACGAGCTACGGCATCGTCAAGAACCACGGCGGGAGCATCCGCGTCCGGTCCAGGCCGGGGGAGGGCACGACCTTCCGGGTGGTCCTGCCGCCCGCGGGCTTCGACCCGGAGGAGACCCGGGACGGCGTGCCGAGGATCGCCGTGAGGGGCGAGGGGCGATCCGTTCTGGTGGTGGACGACGAGGAGGCCATGGCCCGAGCGCTGGAGGAACTTCTGGACTCCCTGGGGTTCGAGGCCCGGTCGGCCACGACCGGTCGCGAGGCCATCGACGCCTTCCGGAAGAACCGCCCCGACCTCGTGATCATGGACCGCAACATGCCCGGCATGGACGGCGTGGTCTGCATGGAGCACATGCTCCGGGTGGACCCCCGGGCACGCATCATCCTCCTCTCGGGCTACGATCAGGACGGACCGCACGGCATCGACACCCGCACCCGGCGGGCCGTTGCCGGCTATCTCACCAAGCCGATCGACATGGCCGAGCTCTCCCGCCTCCTGGAAGACCTGCTCGAGGATCCCCCGCCGTCCTGATCCGCGCCCGGAGATGGGCGGAGGGCTGCGGGATGCGGCTCTCGGGAGCGCGCAGGAGGGCGCACGCTCCGGATTCCCGTTGCATTTCAGGCCGATTCGGGTTAGTTCCTTACGCATGAAAAACAAGCCTGTTGTTTCCACCGAAGCGCAGGCGACGGGGGGCAACGAAAGCGGTGCCCTGCGGGAGGAACCGAGACCGGAGGTGGCCTGAGACGTGAACACGACGCTCGAGCTCGCGGAGCTGAACCGGAAGATCGGCCGGCTCTTCATGTGCGGGATGCCGGGGACCCGCGTGGACCGGGACACCGAACGGCTGATCCGCAAGCTCCACCCGAGCGGCGTGATCCTCTTCAGCCGGAACGTGGAAGGCCCGGTCCAGCTGGCCGGGCTCTGCCGGAGGCTTCAGGAGATCGCGCTGGACGCCCACGGGATGCCGCTGATCCTGGCCGTGGACCAGGAGGGAGGCCGGGTGGCGCGGCTGAAGGCCCCGTTCACCGAGTTCCCGGGCAACGAAACGATCGGAAGGTCCGGGAGCCCGGCGGCGGAGGCGGAAGCGTTCGCCCGCACCACGGCGCTGGAGATGGGACTGGTCGGCCTGAACATGGATCTGGCGCCGGTCCTGGACGTGGGCCGCGGACCCGTGGAGGAGCACCTCCGGGGCAGGACCTTCGGGGAGGATCCCCGCCGGGTCGCGGACCTGGGGTGCACCGTGATCCGGACCCTCCAGGCCGGAGGGGTCATGGCCGTGGCCAAGCACTTCCCGGGACTGGGCCGGACGGCCGAGGACCCCCACGTGCGCCTTCCCGAGATCCTGCTGGAGGAGGGGGAGCTGGAGACGGTCAACCTCGTCCCCTTTCGCGCCGCCGTCGAGGAGGGCGTGGCCGCGGTGATGACCTCCCACGCCGTTTACCCCTCCATCGATCCGGGTACGCCCGCAACCCTGTCCGAGGCCGTTCTGACCGGGCTGCTGCGGGAAAGGCTCGGCTACGACGGCCTGATCATCACCGACGACCTGGAGATGGGCGCCATCGCCTCGGGATGGGGCGTTCCCGAGGGGGCTGCGGCGGCCTTCGCCGCGGGTGCGGACATCCTCCTGGTGTGCGAGGACCAGGGCCTGCTCGGGGAAGCGCAGGCCGTCATCCGTTCCAGGCTTCTCCACGGGGGGATCCCCATGGGAAGGCTGCACCGGTCGATCGGGCGGGTTCGACGCGTGCTGGATCGATTCCTCTCCTCGTCGCCCCCGGTCTCTCCGGAGCAGGCGGCCTCCCACTTCGGCGGGTCCGCGTGAGGCCGGAGCCGGTCGCCGCCGAAAACGGCGTTGTGCGGCACGGGCTTCCGTGATTATCATGGAGCGTAACCCGAAGCACATGGCCCCCATCCCGGCGGAGTCGCAAAGAACCCCGCCCCGCGAGATCCGCCGTCAAGGGGCCATGGTCGATCCCATTCCCAGCGGCGGCTGAGCGGGTCTCCGCGAGGCCGTCACGCTTCAGGTACCCCGGAGATCCCGCCGAGCGGGCCGGGGACCGGAACAGGAGGCGGACAGATGGTACCGTTTCACAAGATCCTGGCCCCCACGGACTTCTCCGAGCCCGCGAACAACGGTGTCGAGGCGGCGAAGATGCTGGCCCGCCGGGACGAGGCCGAGTGCATCCTGATCCACGTGGTCGCACCGGTTCGAATGATTCCGCCGAGCGGCCCTCCCGCCCACTCGGGCCTGGAGATGTCCACGGTCATGCAGGAGCTGGAGGAGGGCGCCGGAACGACCCTGGAGGAGACGGTCGCCCAGCTGAAGTCGGAGGGGATCCGGGCGAGGTCGCGGGTGGTTCGGGGCATCCCGGCCGAGGAGATCGCCGCGGCCGCGGAGGAGGAGAAGGCGGACGTGATCGTGATCGCCACCCACGGCTGGACCGGCTGGCGCCGGTTCGTGTTCGGCTCCGTGGCCGAGAAGGTGGTCCGCCTGGCCCCCTGCCCCGTGCTCACCATCCCTTCACCGGTCGAGAAGGGGTAGGCCGCAGCCGGGCTACCTCGGGCCCAGGGCCTGCTCCGCCGCTTTTCGGACCACCGGGTCCGGGTGGTCCAGGAAGCCCGACGCCTCGGCCCGGGCCCGCGGGGTGTCGATCCGGCCGAGGACGTCCAGCCCGAGGATGCAGATCCCCGCCTCCGCCGGGTCCATGATCCGCGAGACCGGTCCGACGGCCCGGTCCCCGAAGAACGCCAGGGAGAGGGCGGCCGCGTCCCGGACCGACGCGCTCCCGTCCCGGAGCAGGGGCGGAAGCGTTTCCAGGGCGGAGGCTTCCTCCATCTGGCCCAGGGCATAGGCCGTTGCAGCGCGGACGGACGGGGCCGGGTCCTCGAGAAGGGCCCGCAGGGCCGGCCCGGCCCGACCCGGGCGGCGGATGTCGCGGATCCACCTTCCCAGGACCCTCTCGAGGGGTTCCCGACGATCCAGGAGGAAGCGGGCGAAACCGGTCGCCTCCCCGCCCGAATCGAGGCGGGAGAACCGCCGGTGCGTGCCGTAGGGCATGCCCACGCACCGGGCCGCCACCGAGAGCGCGGCCTGCACCCGCCCCGTTTCGGACAGGTGAGCGGCCAGGGGATCGATCGACCGGGCCTCCCCGGCCCGTTCCAGGGCCTGCGCCAGGGGGGCCAGAGCGTCCAGCCGTCCCCGCTCCAGCATCTCCCCCAGGGCCCGGGCCGCGGCGGCCCGGACCGCCGGCTCCGAATCCCCCAACCCGTTCGAGCAGGCGTCGAGCGACCGCGTGTCCCGCAGCCGGGCCAGGGCGTGGAGGGCCCGCACCCGCTCCGCGCCTTCCCCGTCTCGGGCCTTCCCGTACAGGAGGGGGAACGCGGCGTGGGCGTGGACCGAGAAGAGCTCGGTCATGACGACCCACTCCATGATGCCGGGCGTGTCCAGGCGTTCCACCAGAACGGGCACGGAGAGCCTCGGGTCGAGGGCCAGGAGCCGTTCCCGGGCCTCGGCCGGGAGGTCCCGCTCCAGGCCCCAGTGGGCCGCCGCGGCGAGCAGGGCCTTCACCCTGCCGGGCGGCGGCAAACCCTCCGAGGCCTCCAGGACCCCTGCCAGCCGGCGCGCCTCCTCGGCACGCTCCCGCTCGGCCGCGCCGGCCCCGCACCGGTCCGGCTCCTCCTCCGGGGGAGGGAGGATCCCGCTCGCCCCGCCGGCCTCCGCGTCGAGGCCCACGGCCCAGCGGTTCGAGAACCAGACGTTGTCGTTCGAGCCCCGCTCCGAGTACCGGTCGCGCCCGTCCGCGTCCAGGAAGAGGCCCAGGCCGCCGGACCTCCGCGACGGGGTGAGCCCGCCGAAGCCCGCTCCCGCCCGGGTCTCGTACCCGTCGTCGCCGAGGTTGTCCGCGAAGATCCCGATGCCGTTCGCCTCGGACGCCCCCAGGCTCAGCCAGTCGGCCGCGTAGACGTCGTTGCCCGCCCCGTTCACCAGGACGCCCACCCCGTAGTCGTGCCCGCACCCCTGGCTCACCCCCCACGAGACCGTCCGGTCGTCGCCTTCCTCGTCCAGGAGCATGCCGAAGGAGAGGTGGATCCCGGCGCCCTGGGCGTACCGCCGGGCCAGGTAGCTGTCCCGGCCCGCCCGGTCGTAGAGGACGCCCGCACCCATCCAGTAGGACGAGCCCTGGGCGAAGTAGTCGCCCTGGTAGACGTCGTTTCCGGCCCCGTCCGCCAGCAGGGCGGTGCCGCCGGGAGAGAGGTTGCGGAGGCCCATGGCGAAGCCCTGGGCGAAGCTCTGGCTCATGTCCGGCTCCCGGGGGTCCGGCCGGCCCGGCCCGGCCACGTACCGGTCGTCCCCGCAGGCGTCGAGAAGGCACGCGCCTCCGCGGAGCCGGGTGAAGGCCTGCCCCCGGGACCCGCACTGATAGAGGTCGTCTCCCCCCAGGTCCAGGAGCCCGCCCCAGCCCCACGCGGCGGCCGCCTGCACGAAGCGGCCGCCCACGTACCGGTCGTCGCCCCGGACGTCCACGAGCAGCCCCACGCCGAACACCCCGGCCCCCTGGGCCCCGTTTCCCGCGCGGTAGAGGTCGGCCCCGTCCATGTCCAGGAGGAGGCCCGCGCCGCGGACGCCGGCCCCCTGGGTGCGGTCGCCCCCGAGGTAGGCGTCGTCCCCCGCGAGGTCGATGACCAGGCCGCACCCGCCCGGACCGGCCGAGGCCACCGGACCCAGGTAGACGTCGTCGCCGCCCGGGTCCAGGACGAGCAGGGCGGGTCCCCGGTGGACGTCGGGCCCCGCACTCCCGATGCGGACGTCGCCCCACGGGGTGGGGAACTGCAGGGTCTCCCTCCGGGCGAGAAAGGCCTCGTCCCGTGAGAGCACCCGGGCCGCGTCCCAGGCGGCGCGGAGCAGGACCGCGCCCGCCCGGACGAGGGCCTCGCGGTCCACGCGCTCCGCGGCCCGAAGCGCCTCCCGGGTCTCCCCCAGGGCCTCGGGGTCGTACACCTCCTCCTCCCCCGGGAGGGGGCCCAGGTCTTCCGGAAACAGCCGTCGCTCGATCCGCCGGATCTCCCCGGGCGCGATCCCTCGGAAGGCGGCCCGGAGATCCGCCTCCGCCGCGGAGACCGCCCCCAGCAGCGCGGAGAGGGCCCCCCGGACCGTGGGGGAGAGGCTGTCTGGGAGCCGGGCGCCGACCGCGGAGGCAGATGGCCGGGGGACCGGCACCGGCCGGTCCCGGCCCTCGAGCAAGGGCAGGGCGGCCGGCCACGCATGGGGCTCGGCCGCCAGGGACAGGAGATGCATGGCCAGTCGCCGGGCTTCGGCCGGGGCCTCCAGGGGGGCGGCCATCCAATGCTCGAAGAGCGGCGACCCCCTGGGGGGCTTGCGATCCGCCAGGCGGACGGAGACGTCGTCCCGGCCGAGGGCCGCCGCCTCCAGGGCCCGGTCCAGGAGAAGGGGCTCGGATCCGGCGGCGCCGGTCGGTGCCGCGGCCAGGAGCGCCCACGCCAGGACCCCCGGGATCAGGGCCCGCGCGATCCCGCGGCCCCGGCCTTCGCCGGGGCTCATGCCCCGGGCGGCCCGGATGCAGGCGGTGATTCCCTTCATGACGGTTCCTCCGCTTCTTGACCGTGAACATGCCCCTCGATGGGCCGGACGCCGGTCACGGACGTTTGCCGGTGGGGCCCCGTCCTCCTCAGGCGCCGAACAGGAGAAGGTCGCCCCCGGCGATCCCCGCCGGGACCAGGATCGCCAGGGCGGCGGCCGCGTAGTCCCGGTGCGCGAGGCGGAGCTCGCGGAGACCGGTCCTGGGACCGCCCCGGTACCCGCGGGCCTCCATGGCCAGGGCCAGCTCGTCCCCCCGGCGGAACGCGCCCAGGGCGACCGGCAGGAGCAGGGCGGCGGTCCGGCGGGCCCGGCGGACGGGACCGCCCCGGAACGAGCCGCCGCGCGCCTCCTGGGCCTCCCGGACCCGGCGCATCTCCTCGAGCAGCGTGGGGACGAACCGCAGGGCCAGGGAGACCGTGAGGGCGACGTCGTGGGACCGGACCCCGACCACGCCCAGGGGACGAAGGAGCCGCTCGAGCCCGTCCACGAGCTCCCCGGGCGACGTGGTCATGGTGAGAAGGGCCCCCGTGGCCAGCAGGACCGCGAACCGCCACGAGACGAGCGACCCCCGCAGGAGGCCTTCGAAGGTCACGGTCACGACCCCGTTCTCCAGGAGCGGAACGGGGGTCCCCTCGGTGAACAGCAGGTGCAGGAGGAAGAGGAGGGCGAGAAACAGCCGGGCCGGGGCCAGGGCTTCGAGAAAGCGGCGGAACGGGACCTGGGAGGCCCAGAGCAGGACCCCCGTCCACACGCTGGTCGAGGCGACGGTGAAGAACGCGCCTTGGAGGACCACCACGCTCATGATCACGGCGCCGCCGATCTTGACCCTGGGGTCCAGGGCGTGCAGCGGGGACCGCCGCGGGAGGTACTGTCCGAACAGGGAGCGGGCCACGGTCCGATCGCCTTGCCTTTCCTCTCGTCCTCGTACTCGGGTTTTTCTCTCGCGGCCGGAGAACGTCTCTCGAGTGCGAGGTCGAGTACCGCCCCTGCGGGGCTGAGCACGATTACGTGATGAGGGCCTTTTTCAGCGCCTCCACCGCCTGGTCCAGGGTGTACACGTCCAACGGCAGCGGGAACCCTTCGGCGCGGAGCGACGCCATGAGCCGGGTCGCCGCCGGGAGGTCCAGCCCCAGCCGCCGGAGCCCGTCCGGGTCCCGGAAGAGGGCGGCGGGAGGCTCCTCGCGGATCGCGGCGCCCCGTTCCACGACCACGATCCGGTCCACGTCGTGGATCTCGTCCATGTCGTGGGTCACGTGGACCACGGTCATGCCGGAGCGGTGGAGGTTGCGGATCACCTCCATGACCCGCCTGCGCCCGGACGGGTCCAGGTAGGCGGCGGGCTCGTCCAGCAGGATGTGGCGGGGTCCCATGGCGAGCGCGCCGGCCACGGCCACCAGCTGCTTCTCCCCGCTCGAGAGCTCGTGGGGCACCCGTTTCTCGAAGCCGGCCAGGCCCACGGTCTCCAGGGAGTCGCGCACCCGTCGCCGGATCTCCCCGGGGGGGAGCCGGAGGTTCCCCGGCCCGAAGGCCACGTCCTCCTCCACGGTCATTCCCACGATCTGGGTGTCCGGGTTCTGGAACACCATGCCCACCCGCCGGCGGATCTCCGGCAGCGCGCGCCGGTCGCGCGTGCTGAGGCCGTCCACCAGGACCTCCCCCTCGGAGGGGCGAAGCAGGCCGTTGAGATGCCGGAGCAGCGTGGTCTTGCCCGAGCCGTTGGGACCCACCACGGCGATCCGGGCCCCGTCGGCGATCTCCAGGTGGACGTCCCGGAGCACCGGCCGGTCCCGGTCCTCGAAGCGGTGGAAGAGGTGGTGGATCTCGATCACGAAAAAAGTCCTCGAGCCCGGGTCACAGCCGGAGACGGTCCCGGAGCTTCACGGTCAGGACGGTCACGGCCGCCGCCTTGAGGGCGTCCCCCACGAGAAAGGGGAGAACCCCCACGGCCACGGCCTCGACCGGGGAGAGCCGGGCGATCAGGCACAGGCCGGAGACGCCCAGGGCGTACACCAGCAGGTAGCCCGCCGCAACGGCCAGGGCGATGCGTACGGGGCCCGGCCGCCCTCCGCTCCGGACCAGCAGGCCGATCAGCCAGGCCCCGGCCACGAACCCGACCAGGTACCCCCCGGTGGGGCCCAGGAGCACGCCGAGCCCGGCCTTGCCGCCGGAGAAGACGGGGAGGCCCATGATGCCCAGGAGGACGTACACCCCCTGGCTCATGGCCCCGAGGCGGGGGCCCAGCAGGGTCGCCGCCAGCGCCATGAAGAAGGTCTGGAGGGTGACCGGGACCGGCGGCAGAGGGACGATCAGCCAGGCCCCGGCCGCGGTGGCGGCGCCGAACATGGCGGCGTACACCATGCCGCGCACGGGCTCGCCGGGATGAACGTCGTCTTCGCGGTTCACGGGGCCTCCACGTCTCCGGAGTAGACGGCGTGCACCTTCCCCTGCTCGTCCTCCACCAGGAGGCCGCCGTCCCGGTCGATCTCCCTGGCGACCCCGGTCACCCGGCCTCCCGGCCCGTCCACGGCCACCCGGCTCCCGAGGGTCCTGGAGAGCGCCTTCCAGCGGTCCAGGACCTGGGGGGCCCCCTCCCGGAGAAAGAGGCCGTACCAGTGCTCGTACCGCTCGAGAAACCCCCGCACCAGGGCGGCCCGGTCCGGGGCGGGCCCGCCGGTCTCCAGGGCCAGGGAGGTGGCGACGGGCTCGATCTCCTCCGGAAAGCGGCGGCCGTTCGCGTTCAGGCCCACGCCGCTCACCACGAAGCCCACCCGGTCCATGTCGCTGGAGATCTCCGTGAGGATGCCGGCCACCTTTTTCCGGCCCACCAGGACGTCGTTGGGCCACTTGATGTGGACGTCGAGGTCGGGGTAGCGGGCCAGAAGGCTCTCGGCCGCGGCGATCCCGGCGATCAGGGTGATCCTGGGCGCCTCCACGGGGGAGATGGGCGGCCGCAGGATCAGCGAGAGGTAGACGCCCTCGCCTGCGGGGGAGAACCAGGTGCGGCCCTTGCGCCCCCGGCCTCCGGTCTGGGTCTCTGCGATCACCACGGTGCCCTCCGGGGCGCCGGAGGCGGCCAGGGCCTTGGCCCGGGTGTTGGTGGAGTCCGTCTCCCGGTGGTAGGCGATCTCCCCCCGCCCGAGGATCCGGGTCCGTAGCCCCTCTCGGATCTCGGCCGGCAGGAGCCAGGGCGGCGTCCCCGTCAACCGGTAGCCCTTCCGGGGCGAGGCGTCGATGCCGTAGCCGTCCCGCCTCAGGGCCCGGACGTGCTTCCAGACGGCGGACCGGGAGACGCCGAGCTCCCGGCTCAGCCGCTCGCCGGAGGTCCACGTCCCGGGCCCGGCCCTCAGCTGCCGAAGGATGCGCTCCGTTGTGGACATGGCCTCGTCCCCCCGGCCGGGCTCGTGCGCGGTCCCGGCGTCCATTCGCCGGGCCGGCGCGATCCGGTCCCCGCTTCCTATCACCGGCCGCCCGGAATGTCAACGGGTGTAAGGAGCGGGGTTGACAATGACCTGGAAACGTTGCGGGGATCACCCGGTTCCTTTTTTCCTGCGGAAGAGATAAGATCGGAGGGACGCCGTTGATCACTCCCGGGAGGAGAACCGTGCAGCAGCCCGATCATCCGTTCTGGAACTTCAGCCTCCGCGTCCACGGGATGCCCGGCGTGCCCGGGGCCTGCCTGGAGCTCCAGCGCGGGTACGCGTTGGACGTGAACCTGCTCTTCTTCTGCTGCTGGTCCGCCGTGTGCGAGGGGAGACCGCTCGGCCCGGCAAGGCTGCAGGAAGCGGTGGAGGCCGTGGCCGGGTGGCAGGAGGAGGTGGTTCGCCCGGTCTGGCGGGCGCGGTGGCGCCTCAAGGGGGGCTTCGGCGCGTTTCCGGCCGAGCGGACCGAGGCCCTGCGAAAGGCCCTCGTCGCGGCCGAGCTGGACGCGGAGCGGATGGAGCAGCTCCGGCTGGCCGAAGCCGTACCCGTCCGGACCCGGGAGGAGACGGACGACGGGGCTCGCTTGTCCGCGGCCGCCGCCAACCTGGCCGACGGCCTGAAGGCCTGCCTGCCCGAGGGGGACGATACCCTCGCAGGGGGGCCGCCGGAGGGGCTCGTCCGTCCCCTCGCGGTCCTGCTCTCCGGCGCGTTCCCCGGTCCGGACGGCGACCGGATCCGGTCGGCGCTGGTGCAGGCGCTGGGGCCGCAGGCCTAGCCCCGGAGCCGCCTGGTCACCTCGGCCACCCTCCGGCCCTGGGCCCTGGCGATCTCCAGGTCCTCCTCCGCGGGCTGGAGGGCGTTGTCCGATCCGGCCAGGGTGGAGGCCCCGTAAGGCGTGCCGCCGCGCCCTTCCGTGTGGAGCATGCCGGGCGTGGAGTAGGGAACGCCCACGATGATCATGCCCAGATGGAGGAGGGGGATCATGGAGCTCAGCAGGGTGGTCTCCTGCCCGCCGTGGGTGGTGGCGGTGGAGGTGAACACGCCGACCGGCTTGCCCTCCATCGCACCCCGGGTCCAGAGCGAGGCCGTGGAGTCCAGGAGCCGCTTCATCTGGGCGGTCATGTTGCCGTACCGGGTCGGCGTGCCCAGCAGGATCCCGTCGGCCTGCTCGAGGTCGTCCAGGGTGCAGTCCGGGACGTCCTCCTGACGCTTCCGGGCCTCCCGGAAGTGCTTGTCCTCCCCCTTCTCGTCCAGGATCTCCTGGAACTCCGCCGCCCGGCGAAGGACGAGCTCCACGCCCTCCACGGACTGAACGCCTTCGGCCACGGCACGGGCCATCTTCTCCACGTGACCGTACATGGAATAGAACAGCACCAGGACCTTCATCTGCTTCCCTCCTTCTTCTTTTCGTTGCCGGTCGTCTGCGGCCCGGCTGGACGCCCCCGCGAATCGGGCCTCCCGCTGCGGGGTGGGAGGGGCCGTCGTGGGCCCTCTTCGGGATTGCCGACCGGATCATGATAGCGCCTTTGACGAACCACGAGTAGACCTGGTCCCCCCGGTTCCCTGCAAACCACAAATCCGGCCCCGGCGTCCATGGTTTCCTCACCCCATTTCCGGCCGGTGAGCACGGTACCCCGGCCTGCACGGGCCGTCATCGGGCTCGTCTTGGGCTCGAGATCCTCGTTCTCGAATTCGAGCAACGATCGTCGGCCGCGGGAAGAAGATCCGAGTACGAGTACGACAAGGTACGGGGAGCAGGGCGATTACACGATCCACCCCATTTCCCTCCTCTCCCGCTCCGGTATCCTGGGGCAAGATCCGGGATCGAGGAAAACGCAGGAAGAAACCCGTCGAAGATCACCAACAGGAAGGAGGAGCGTCATGCGAGCATCCACGGCAACGGCCACAGGGACGGTCCTGCTGGTTTTCGCGCTGCTGACCGCGGGCTCCTGCGGAGGGGACCGGGCCGCCGTGAAGGGGCAGGCGCAGCCGCCGGCCAGGCAGACCTACCCCGCCTCGAAGCAGGCGGTCGTGGCGGCCGCCATCCAGGGGCTGGTCAACCGGGACTACCTGGTCGAGTTCGTCAACCGGGAGACGGGCGTGATTCGGACGGCCCAGAGGATCACCCGGGACCCCGAGGCCCTGCTGGAAGGGCAGCGCCACCGGGTGGAGCTCACCGTCCGGGAGGAGGGTCCGGAGGAGACCGTCGTGACCATCCGGCCGTTCTTTCAGAAAGGGATCGCCGGCGGCCTGGAGTGGTTCGACACGGAACGGCCGGGGGAGCTGGCGGACGTGGAGCGGACGATCTTCGAGGCGATCGCGGCCCAGCTGTAGGCGTGCGGGGCTACAGCTTCGTCTCCAGGAGCTTCCGGACCCGGGCCGCGTCCGCTCGGCCCGAGCTCTTCCTCATCACCATGCCCACGAGGAAGTTGACGGGCTCCTTCTGACCGCCGCGGATCTTGTCCGCAACCGCCGGGTGCTCGGCCAGCACCTCGTCCACCATCCGCTCCAGCGTGTCGCCGTCCCGGATGGACCGGAGCCCCTTCTCCTCCACCAGGGCGTCCGGGGAGTTCCCGGTCCGGAACATGTCGTCCAGGACGCTCCTCGCCGCCTGCCCGGTCACCTCTCCGGCGGCCACCAGGTTCACCAGCCGGGAGAAGGCCTCGGGATCCACGGGACAGGCCGAAACGTCCAGGTCCGCCTGGTTCAGGAGGCGGAACAGATCCTTGATGATCCAGCGGGACAGGAGCGTCGGGTCCTCGCAGAGAGGCGTGCACCGGTCGAAGAAGTCCGACACCGCCCGGTCCCGGGTCAGGACGGCGGCCTCGTCGCGGGGGATGCCGAGGTCGCTCACCAGGCGGCCCACCCGCCGGTCCGGAAGCTCCGGCATGGCGCGGCGCACGGCCTCCACGGTCTCGCGCTCGAGCCCGATCTCCACCAGGTCCGGGTCGGGGAAGTAGCGGTAGTCCGGGGCGTCCTCCTTGCTGCGCATGGGGAGGGTGATGCGGCGCTCCTCGTCGAAGAGCCGGGTCTCCTGGACCACGGGACGTCCCGCACGCAGGAGCTCGGACTGGCGCTCGATCTCGTGCTCCAGGGCCTCGGTCACGAAGCGGAAGGAGGCCATGTTCTTGATCTCCGCACGGTTGCCGTACCCGGCGTCCCCGGGAGGGCGGACCGAGACGTTGACGTCGCAGCGGAGCTGCCCCTTCTCCATGCTGCAGTCGCTCACGCCGATGTAGCGGAGGAGCTGCCGCATCTTCTCCAGGAAGGCCCGCGCCTCGCGGACGGATCGGAGGGGGTTCCGGGTGTGGTCGGCCACGATCTCGATGAGGGGGACGCTGGCCCGGTTGAAGTCCACCAGGCTGAAGTCGGCCTCCTCGAACGACTCGGCGCCGTGAACCAGCTTGCCCGCGTCCTCCTCCAGGTGAATCCGGCGGATGCCCACCGGGTAAGGCCTTCCGTCGTCGCCGTCGATCTCCAGGTGCCCGTTCTCGCAGAAGGGACGCTCGTACTGCGAGATCTGGTACCCCTTGGGCAGGTCCGGGTAGAAGTAGTTCTTGCGGGCGAAGCGCGACCCGGCGTTGATCTCGCAGTTGAGGGCGAGCCCGGCGCGGACGCAGGACTCCACGGCCCGGCGGTTCAAGACCGGCAGGGCGCCGGGCTGCCCGGTGCAGACCGGGCAGATGTGGGTGTTCGGCGGCGCACCCGGCTCGTTCCGGCACCCGCAGAAGAGCTTGCTCCTCGTGGAGAGCTCCGCGTGCACCTCGAAGCAGATGATCACCTCGTGTTCCATACCGTCCCTTTTCCCGCGGACCGGAGCATCTCACCGGCCGCCGTCTCTTCGGGCCGCCTCCTGGTAGGCGTGGGCCGCCCGGAGGAGGGCGGCCTCGTCGAAGGCCCGGCCGATGAGCTGGAGCCCCACCGGGAGGCCCTTCACCCGGCCGCACGGCAGGCTCAGGCCGGGGAGCCCGCTCATGTTGAGCGGGGCGGTGTAGACGTCCACCAGGTACATCTGGAGGGGGTCGTCCATCTTCTCCCCCAGGCGGAAGGGGAGGCAGGGGGAGACCGGCGCGGCCAGGCAGTCCACCTCCTCGAAGGCGCGGTCGAAGTCCTCCTTGACCAGGCGGCGCACCTTCTGGGCCTTGAGGTAGTAGGCGTCGTAGTAGCCCGCGGAGAGGACGTAGCTTCCCAGGATGATCCGCCGCTTGACCTCCCGGCTGAACCCCTCGCTCCGGGTGGCCTCGTACATGCCCGAGAGATCCCCGCCGCCGGAGGAGGCGCGGAAGCCGTACTTCACGCCGTCGAACCGGGCCAGGTTGCTGCTCGCCTCGGCCGTGGCGATCAGGTAGTAGGCGCTGATGGCGTAAGGGGTGTGGGGCAGGCTGACCTCGCGGATCTCCGCCCCTTCCCTCTCCAGCACGGCCACGGCCTCCCGGACGCTCGCGCGGATGCCGGGGTCCAGGCCCTCCACGAAGTACTCGCCGGGAAGCCCGATGCGGAGACCCCGGACGCCCCGGTCCAGGCCCTCGGTGAAGTCGGGCACCGGGACGTCGGCCGAGGTGGAGTCCCGGGGATCCCGGCCGCAGAGCGCTCCCAGGAGCAGGGCGCAGTCCTCCACCCGCCGGCCCAGGGCGCCCACCTGGTCCAGGCTCGACGCGTAGGAGACGAGGCCGTACCGGCTGACCCGCCCGTAGGTGGGCTTGACGCCCACCACCCCGCAGTAGGCCGCGGGGAGCCGGATGGACCCGCCGGTGTCCGTGCCCAGCGCCAGGACGGTCTCCCCCGCGGCCAGGGCCGCGGCCGAGCCGCCGCTCGAGCCGCCGGGCACCACGCCGGGGTCGTGGGGATTCCGGGTGGGGCCGAACACACTGTTCTCCGTGGACGACCCCATGCCGAACTGATCCAGGTTGGTCTTCCCCACGATGACCGCGCCCCCGCGCTTCAGGCGTTCCACCACCGTGGCGTCGTAGGGCGGGACCCAGCCCTGGAGCATGCGGGCGGCGCAGGTGGTGGGGACCCCCCGGGTGCAGAGGTTGTCCTTCACGGCCACGGGCAGGCCGTTCAGGGGAGGCACGGCCTTTCCCTCCCGGAACCGGCGGTCGGCCCGGTCGGCCGCCTCCAGGGCCTCGTCCCGCGTCACCGTGATGAAGGCGTTCAGGTCCGGCTCGCGCTCCTCGATCCGCCCGAGAACGGACTCGGTCAGCTCCCGCGAGGAGATCTCCCCCGCGCGGAGCCGCCGGGCCAGGGTCACGGCGCTTTCGTCGCAGAGGTTCACGGGGTCTTCTCCAGGATCTTGGGCACCTTGAACTGCCCCTCCTCGCGGTCCGGGGCGGCCTCCACGATCTTCGCCGGATCGGGGAACACGGCCTCCTCGTCCTCCCGCCAGACGTTGCTCACCTCCAGGACGTGGCTCATGGGCCGGACCTCCCCGGTGTCGAGCTCCCCGAGGGAGGCCACGTACTCCAGCACGGAGCTGAGGTCCTCGCGGAAGGTCTCGGCCTCCTCGTCGTCGAGGCGAAGGCGGGCCAGCCTCGCCACGTGATCCACCTCGGCCCGGGTGATGCGAACGGTCTCCGGCGCCCGGGCCCGGCCGCCCTCCTCCGTGAGTCCGGCCGGCCCCCCGCCGGCCTCCGCCTCTTTCAACCGGATGTGCAGCTCCTCCAGCTGGGCCGGATCGGCCTCGGACGGGGCCCGGGTCAGGGGGCAGAGCGCGCTCCGGTTCTTGGGAAAGGCCATGACGTCCCGAATGGAGGTCGTCCCCAGGATCATGGCCGTCACCCGGTCGAGGCCGAGCGCGAGGCCGCCGTGGGGCGGCGCGCCGTACTCGAGCGCCTTGAGAAAGAACCCGAACTTCTCCTCCACCTCCTCCGCGCCGAGGCCCAGCGCCCGGAACACCTTCTCCTGCACGTCCATGCGGTGGATGCGGATGCTCCCCCCGCCCAGCTCCTCGCCGTTCACCACCAGGTCGTAGGCCCGGGAGAGGAGGGAGAGCAGGTCGCCCCGGTCGTCCGGGTCGAAGTCCGTGCGGTCGGGCATGGTGAAGGGGTGGTGCTGCGAGCCCAGCTCCCCGTCCTTGAGCTCGAAGAGCGGGAAGTCCGTGACCCACAGGGGCCGGTAGAGGTCGCGGGGGACGAGACCGAGGCGGTCGGCCACGTGGAGCCGGAGCCTGCACAGCACCTCGTTGACCAGGGACCGGTCCGGGTCGGCCACCATCATGAGGACGTCGCCGTCCCGGGCCTGGAAGCGGGAGGAGATCCGCTCCAGCTCCTCCCCGGTGAAGAACTGGGCGATGTTGCTCCGGAGCGCCCCCTTCTCCCGCTTCATCCAGGTCATTCCCCGGCCCCCGAAGGACGGGACCAGCTTCAGGGCGTACTCGTTCTGGAGGACGTTCTTGCTCAGGGCCCCGGCGGCCCCGGGGACGCAAAAACCCTTGATGACGCCTCCCTGCTCGATGACCCCGCGGAAGACGGCGTAGCCCGTCTCCCGGAGGAGGTCCGTGACCTCCTCGAAGGCCAGCCCGAAGCGCAGGTCGGGACGGTCCGTTCCGTAGCGCTCCACGGCCTCGGACCAGGTCATGCGCGGAAAGGGGCGGCTCAGGGTGATGCCGCCCACCTCGAACATGCGCACGGCGAGCTCCTCGATCACCTCGTAGATGAACGACTCGTCGACGAAGGAGGCCTCGAGATCCAGCTGGGTGAACTCGGGCTGGCGGTTGGGGCGCAGGTCCTCGTCCCGAAAGCAGCGGGCGATCTGGTAGTAGCGATCCAGGCCGCTCATCATGAGCAGCTGCTTGAAGAGCTGCGGCGACTGGGGCAGGGCGTAGAACCGGCCGGGGTGGACGCGGCTGGGGACCAGGTAGTCGCGGGCCCCCTCGGGCGTGCTCCGGGTGAGGAAGGGCGTCTCCACCTCGATGAACCCGTGCTCGTCCAGGATGCGGCGGATGGTCTTGTAGATCTCGTAGCGCTTCAGGAGGAACGACTGCCTGGAAGGGCGCCGCAGGTCCAGGTATCGGTATCGGAGCCTCAGGTCCTCGTCCACCTGGTCCGGGACGGACTCGACCTCCTCGCCGAACACGATCGCCTTCTCGGAGACCGGAAAGGGCAGGGGGCGGGATTCGGACAGCCGGACCAGCTCCCGCGCGCGGACCTCCACGCGGCCGGTTCGCAGGTTCGGGTTCCCGGTGCCCGGTGCCCGGAGGGCGACGGTCCCGCGCACCTGGACCACGTGCTCGCTTCGGAGCTGATCGGCGCGCCGGAACATCCCGTCCCCGGCGGCCGGGTCGAACACCACCTGGACGATGCCGCGGATGTCCCGCAGGTGGACGAAGAGGAGGTGCCCGTGATCCCGCACGGCGTCCACCCAGCCCATGAGCAGGACCTCCCGGCCGGCGTGGGCCGCCTCCAGGTCCCCGCAGTATGTTCTCTCTTTCCAGTCCATTCCCTGTCTCAAGGTCCTTTCGCCTCCTGCGGGGCCGAGGGCTCGACCCGGCCGAGGGCGCCTACACCTCTACCCGATTCGATCCGCAGGATCAACGCCTTTTTCCCCGCGATTTCTGCAAATACCGAGCCGACTGCAGTGCCGAACAGGGGGGAACATGGGGTCAGGTCTTGAATTTTGACTTTTTTCCGTTCGCACCGACTCCGGAGGCCGGGGCCTTCCTCCGCTCCCTCCGCTCCCGGCCTGGTCATTGTCCGGCGGTTACGCCCGGGGGCATTCCTGCCCCCTCCGCGTTCCACGACCGCCTCGAACGCTGCATCGTCCAGGCAGGTTGCTCTTGTGCGAACGATTTGGCCTGTCCTGCTCTGCTCATGCGGTCGATGGCCGCGGTTTCCCCCAGGCGTAACCGCCGCAATGACGAAGGCCTCCCGCAATGTCCGCTCCGGGAAACCCCGACCTCCTCCGCCTCCAGCTTAGGGAGCCGCACGCAGGCGGGAACAGGATCGTCTCTCAACGCTCGACAAACGTCGACCTCACCCCGGCTGTCCAACGACTACGTTTTTGTCGGATGCGCGCCCTGTGCCGTACAAAAACGTGTGAAATCGCCCCGCTTTGAATCGCCGGCGGTTGCTTTGGATGGGTAAGTCGTTGAATGCGCGCGATTTGATCGAAATGGCATGCCCATTGCTCTCTCCTCGGGCGTACGTCGATCCACCCGCTTGCGGCAGGCGGTCGCAACCGGGTTCGGTTCGGCCGCGGACCCTCCGCCCCTCGCGAACACCGGGCGCGGAAACGATCACCCCAACACAACCAACAACCAGGGAGGAAGGTCATGAAAGAGGCCAGGGAGCTCACGACGGCCAAAGAGGTGCTGGAATACGTGAAGAAGGAAGAGATCGAGGTGGTGGACCTCCGGTTCATGGATTTCCCGGGGCTGTGGCAGCATTTCTCCATCCCCGCGCGGGAGCTGGACGAGGGCACGTTCGAGGACGGTCTGGGCTTCGACGGCTCGAGCATCCGGGGCTGGCAGGTGATCAACGAGTCGGACATGCTCGTCAAGCCGGTTCCGGAGAGCGCCTTCGTGGATCCGTTCTTCGCCGCCAAGACCATCGTGATGGTCTGCAACATCTGCGATCCGGTCACCGGCGAGGACTACTCCCGGGATCCCCGCAACATCGCCCGGAAGGCGGCCGCCTACCTCAAGGGGAGCGGCGTGGCGGACACCGCCTTCTTCGGGCCCGAGGCGGAGTTCTTCGTGTTCGACGACATCCGGTTCGACCAGAACGCCCACGAAGGGTACTACCACATCGACAGCGTCGAAGGGCGGTGGAACACGGGCCGCGAGGAGTCGCCCAACCTCGGCTACAAGCCCCGGTACAAGGAGGGGTACTTCCCGGTGCCGCCGGCGGACAGCATGCAGGACCTGCGGACCGAGATGATGCTCACCCTGGAGCGGATCGGGGTGTTCATCGAGTGCCAGCACCACGAGGTGGCCACGGGCGGGCAGGCGGAGATCGACATGCGCTTCGCCCCCCTGGTGGAGATGGCCGACAACCTGCTCAAGTACAAGTACGTCATCAAGAACACGGCCCGCAAGCACGGCAAGACCGTCACCTTCATGCCCAAGCCCCTGTTCAACGACAACGGCACCGGCATGCACGTGCACATGTCCCTCTGGAAGGACGGGGACAACCTGTTCGCCGGGGACGGCTACGCGGGGCTCTCCCAGGACGCCATGTACGCCATCGGCGGCATCCTCGAGCACGCGCCGTCCCTGCTGGCCTTCACGAGCCCCACGACCAACTCCTACAAGAGGCTGGTCCCCGGGTTCGAGGCGCCCGTGAACCTGGCCTACTCCCGGCGGAACCGGAGCGCGGCGGTCCGGATCCCGCTCTACTCCACCTCGGCCAAGGCCAAGCGGCTGGAGTTCCGCTGCCCGGACCCGAGCTGCAACCCCTACCTGGCCTTCTCGGCCATCCTCATGGCCGGGCTCGACGGCATCCAGAACAAGATCGATCCCGGGGAGCCGCTGGACAAGGACATCTACGATCTCCCGCCCGAGGAGCTGGCCAAGGTGCCCACCACGCCGGGATCCCTGCGCGAGGCCCTGAGCGCCCTGGCCGCGGACCACGACTACCTCCTGAAGGGGGACGTGTTCACGTCGGACGTCATCGAGACCTGGATCGATTACAAGACGGTCAACGAGGTCCAGGCCGTCGACCTGAGGCCGCACCCCTGGGAGTTCGCCCTGTACTACGACATCTAGGATCCGCGCCGCCGTCTTCCCCCCGGCGCGGTCACGGAAAGCCCCCCTTGGCAAGGCCTCGGGGGGCTTTCCCGCCGGAGGGTCCGGTGGATCTTCGGGGGACGAAATGTTAAGGTCGAGCGAAGCCCCCGGCGCCATCAGGAATAGACGCCGTCTGCGGGGTCACCGGTGACTTGGTAATCGGGGACACCATACTTATTTCGAACGTCCATGACCGGCGTCCGGTTTCCGGTCACCCCCGCTGATGAAAGCAGTTGTTTTCGATAGGGTGGGAAAGCCCGGTTGACCGGGCTCTCCTACCCTATCGCCCGGCACGTCGAGGGGTATTTTCACGGTAAA